>DASZTN010000035.1:0-10313 GCA_035547995.1 Bradyrhizobium sp.
GGCCAAACCGCGGGTTCGGCGAGAGATGAGAATTTCTCCGGAACGATCAACGGCACAAGACGCGCGTAGAACGAGCTCCAGCGTTGTGGGGCAACGCTGGAGCTCTTGGAAGCCTAGCGCCGCACACGGATTACAACGACAAGCAACCAGTTGCTCACTCGCTCATGATCGAGCCGGAATCATGGCGCCTGAATTGCATTTTGTAATGAGATATTTCAGCAGCGATCTCCATCGTTGCTGACTGCCGTTTTTCGAAAAAGATCGCGCTCGAGCCCGAATCCGGGGCGATGGCAATTCAACCTGATCCCATCGCGCTCAAGGCTCCTGACTCAATTGGCCTGCCAGGCCAACGGAGGAGCGCGACATCCGACGACGCTTCGAATGCTGCTGAGCAAGTTCAAATCCTGCCGTTCTGCGTCATCTGACGTCGTTTGTTTCGCGTTGAAGCGCGCGAGCATAAGACGGCCTGCGCTCGACATTCTCGACCAGCCGGTTGAAGTCCGGAAACGCGGCCTGCTCGATCGCCAGGCGCTTCATCCAACGTGCGGCGACCGGCGCGAGCGCATCGACCACCGAAAACCTCTCTCCCAGTAGGAACGGACCGCCATCCGCGCTCATCTGGTTGAAGACGCCAAGCGTGCGCTCGAAATTGCGGGTGCCGCTGGCCTTGAGCGATTCCTTGACGGCGTCGTCCTCCGTAAACCGTTCCGTGCGCCAGATTTGCGCGATCGCGACATGCAGATTGGTGGCGAACCAGCTCAGCATCTCATAAGCCCTGCCGATCGCGACCGGATCGGCGAACGGCAACAGCTTCGCATCGGGGAAGCGATGGGCGATGAAGCTCAGCACCGCGAGATTTTCGCGGATCAGCTGGCCATCGGCATCCATCACCGGTACCTGTCCGCGCGCGTTGAGCGCGAGAAATTCGGGACGCTTCTGTTCGCCAGCGGCCAGCATCACCGGTTGCGCCTCGTAACTCGCACCTGCTTCTTCCAGAGCGATCAGGGAAGCGAACGCGCACGAACCCGGCGCAAAATAGAGTTTCAGTGTCATGATCTCGAATTTTCCGTCTGTTCTTTCTTGATGATGTGCGTTCAGGCGTCGAGCGACGCCAGCACCCGGTCGACGAAGGTCTCCGCCATGCCGAGGTAGCTCGAGGGATCGAGCATGGCGTCGAGCTCGGCCTCGCTGATCTGCGAGGCGATCTCCTTGTTCTTCAACAAGCCCTCGCGCAGCGAGCCGTCCTGCGTAAACACCTCCATGCAGATCTCGTAGACCAGCTCATGCGCCGCCTGCCGGCCGAGTTTGTGTCCGAGCGCGAACATCACGGGCTCCGACATCAATAGTCCCTTCTGGACATCAAGGTTGCGCCGCATATTGGCGGGCCGCACCGTAAGCCCCGCCAGCACATAGTTCATCTTCTTCATCGCGGCATCGGTGAGGCTGAACAGCCTCGTGGTGTATTCACGTTCGACCTGCAACACGACCTTGTCGCGCTCGTGCTCGGCCATGACGCCCTCGATCGCGAGCGGGACGATGCCACGAACGATGCGAGCGATGGCGACGATGCCCTCGCACGTCGGCGGGTTGCGCTTGTGCGGCATGGTGCTGCTGCCGACCTTGCCGGTCGAAAACGGTTCTTCAAGCTCGGCAATCTCAGTCTTCTGCAGGCTGTAGATTTCGTGCGCGATCTTGCCGATCGAGGCCACGCACATCGCAAGCACGCAAGTGATCTCGGCCATGCTGTCGCGCGAGGTGTGCCAGGTGATGACCGGGTTGACCAGCCCGAGCTCGGCCATCAGCCGCGACTGCACGGCGTCGCCGTCCTTACCGAGTGCGGCCAGCGTACCGACCGCGCCGGAAAACTGTCCGATGAGCACCCGCTTGCGCATCTCCATGAAGCGGTCGAGGTTGCGATTGAGCTCCGCCGCCCATCCCGCCACCTTGAAGCCGAAGGTGACCGGCAGTGCCTGCTGGCCATGGCTGCGGCCAGCCATCACCGTCGAGCGGTGCTTTCGCGCAAGATCCGCCGCAAGCTTGATCATCTTGCGCAGATTGGGCTCGATCTCATCGAACGCCTCACGGATCTGCAGCACCGTACCGGTGTCCATGATGTCCTGGGTGGTCGCCCCCCAATGCACATATTCGCCGGCATCGCCCTCGCAGACGTCCTTGATCGCCCGAAGCAGCGGCACGATCGGATGGCTGGTCCGATCCATCTCCTTCTTCATGGCGTCGAGATCGTAGAGCTCGACCCTGGCCTTCTTGCGGATCTCGGCGGCGGCCTTCTCGGGTATCACCCCGAGCTCGGCCTCGACCTTGGCCAGGGCGGCCTCGACATCGAGCCATTTCTGCACCACGTTCTCGTCGCTGAAGATGCGACGCATGGCTTCGGTGCCAAATTGATCCCTAAACAGCCGGCTATCGATGACGGACGCGCTCACAGGCCTTCTCCCTTTCCTCAACTCTTTTAATTTGTTGTTCAGGCCGCCAGTGATTGGTCCCAGAGATTGGGCACCGCGAGATTGGAATATCCGGAGATGAATTGCTTGGTCGTGCCGTCAGCCTGGAACACATGGCGACGGACCGCACCAATATTGCCGCCATAGACGTGAATGCTGATCGATACGCGATCGTCGAACGCGTTTCTGACCTGATGGATGTCGCCTTCTTTCGGCGACAGCGCCTCGACCTGCCCTGGCACCAGCCACGTCGGCTCGCCGCTGATATTCAGGGGCCCGCCCTTGCCGGCACGATACGGCGTCGAAATCTCCTCGCCGCGCAGCATGCCTATCAGCCCCCAGACGGTGTGGTCATGGATCGGGGTAAGCTGCCCCGGTCCCCACACGAAGCTCACGACCGAGAAGCGTTCGAGCGGATCGCAATGCAGGAGGTACTGCCGGTAATATTGCTTGTCCGGCGCGGCATAGGCGTCCGGCAGCCAATCATCCACCGCGACGAGCTCGGCCAGCACCGGGCGCGCCGCGCGCAGCCATGCCTCGTCGCCGGAGGCCGTTTCGGCGATCCGCGTCATGGTCGTGACGAATTTTTTCAGCCGGGCCAAAGACATTGTGTTTCTCCCTGTTGTTATTTCGCGCAACCGATCTCTCGCAGCACCTCGTCGGTGTGCTCGCCGAGCGCCGGCGGCCCGCGCCTGATTTCCGCGCTTCGCCCCGACATCATGATCGGCGAACCAAAACTCCTGACGCGCTCGCCACCCGGCAGATCGACGTCACGCACCCAGCCCATGTGCCGGACCTGGGGATCAGCAAGCGCGCTCGCGTAGGAATTGACCGGGCCGCAGGGCACGCCGAACGCGGTGAAAGCATCGATCAGCGATGCAACGGAACGGTCGGCAAAGATCTCCTCGAGCAGTTCGCACAGCGCTGCCTGGTTCTGCGCGCGCAACGCGGTGGATGCAAAGCGCGGATCGTCGAACAGATTTGGACGATCGATGACTTCGCAGACCGACCGCCATAGTTTTTGATTGCCGGCGGCCATCACGAAGTAACCGTCGGCGGCGCGAAACGCCTGATAAGGCGCATTGCGCGGATGGGCGGAGCCAAGCCGCGCGGGATCGCGGCCGCTGCCGAAATATTCGCTGGTCTGCAGTGCGGCGATGCCAAGCGAGGCACCGAGCATGGCGATGTCGATGTGCTGGCCCTTCGCGCGCCCCTGCCGAACGGCATAGAGCAAGCTCATCACCGCAAAGGCCGCATACAGCCCCGAGCTGAAGTCCGAGACAGGAACGCCACATTTCACCGGCGCGCTGCCCGGCTCTCCCGTGACGCTCATGATACCGGACAGCGCTTGGATGGTCAGGTCAAAGCCGCCTTCGTTAACGCGCGGCCCGCTTTGCCCGAACGCGGAGATCGAGCAATAGATCAGGTCCGGCCGCTCCTCCCGGAACGAAGCGTATCCCAAGCCCAGCCGGTCCATCACGCCGGGCCGGTTGTTCTCGATCACGATATCGGCGGAGAGGATCAAGGCGCGCGCGGCGCGCTTGCCAGCGTCGCTCTTGAGGTCGAGCACGACCGAGCGCTTGTTGCGATTGACGGAGGCAAAATTTTCGCTGAAGCCGTTACGCAACGGCGGCCATTGCCGCATGCTGTCACCATCAGGGCTTTCGACCTTGATCACGTCGGCGCCCATGTCAGCGAACAGCATACCGCAGAAAGGACCGGCGGCAACGTGGCAGAATTCGATGACACGAACTCCCTGCAGCGGATCTGTCATGCCGTTATTCCCTCCAGCTGCATTGGCGCTCCCATTCGGCTCGACACATCCCTTGCCGCTGCGCACACCAGCGGGATCAGCGTGCGCAGCGCTTTCGGTTGATAGCGATTGGCCGGCCCGGAGACGCCGAGCGCCGCCGTTACCGCGCCGGACGCATCCAGGATCGGCGCCGCCACGCCGCAGACACCCTCGCGCCACTCCCCACGGTTGATCGCGTAGCCGTTGGCGCGGACCTTTATAAGCTCACGCTGAAGCGAAGTCCGATCGGTGATCGTCTTGCTGGTGTAACGGGTGAGCCCGCCGGCCACGATACGATGCACAACATCGTCGGGCTGAAAGGCCAACAGCACCTTGCCGGTCGCCACACAGAAGCATGGCGCGCGACCGCCGATCTGCGAATAGGCACGTACCGGATGGGTACCCTCCAGTTTGTCGATATAGATGACCTCGCCGCGATCCAGCAGCGAAAGATGAACGGATTCGCCGGATTGCCGCGTCAGCGTCGCCAGCACCGGGCCCGCCACCTGCTTGATGTCGAGCCGGCCGATGACAAGGCTGCCAAGCTCCCAGATCTTCATGGCGGGGGAATAGAGGCCGCTCTTCGAGGAGACGTAGCCGCAATTCTGCAGCGTCTGCAGGGTACGGTGAACATTGCTCTTCTGCAGATTCATCTCGCGCGCAAGATCGGCGACGCCGCGCGGCGCATCGCTGCGCACCAACGCCTCGAGCACCGCGAAGCCCTTGACCAACGTCTTGTCCATCAGCCGCCCTACCGTCCATCCGTTCTATATAATAGAACGATGTTTCATAATTAGATACGGTACGGCTTCTTAGGAGTCAACAAAGCCAAACTAACGGTAGACTTTTCTCCGATGCTGCTGCGCTTGACTCGCCTACTGCTTCAGCTCAGTATCATAATAATTAATACGTCGTTCTATATATTAGAACGCTATATTAGAACGACTCGGGAGGATCCATGGATCTTGGCGCCACGATCTCAAAGCCGCCGCCCTTCACCCGCGCCTTGGCCGCGCGTGTCTGCGGCTTGCGATTTGGCGATCTGCCCGAGGACATCGTGGCGCGAGCCCGCCATTCGATCCTGGACTGGCTTGGCGTCACCCTCTCCGGCTGGCGGGATCCGCTGGTCGCCAAGCTGACGCGCGTGATCGAAACCGAAGGCGGTGCGCCCGTTGCGACGCTGGTGGGATCGGGCCGCAAGGTCAGCGCCAGCCAGGCGGCGCTGGTCAACGGCACCGCCTCGCACGCGTTGGATTTCGACGACGTGCACCTGTCCTCGCGCGTCCATCCGTCGGTACCCGTGGCACCAGCCGCGCTTGCTGTCGCCGAACGCGACAGGCGCGACGGCAAAGCGCTGATCACCGCCTTTGTCGCGGGCGTCGAGGCACAGAGCGCGATTGCGGCCGTGATGGGCGAAGCGCATTACAAGCGCGGCTGGCACAACACGGCGACATTGGGGATGTTCGGTGCCGCCGCCGCTGCGGGACATCTCGAGGGCCTGACGATCGAGCAGATGCAACATGCATTCGGCATCGCGGCGACG
The DNA here is from genome assembly GCA_035547995.1 of Bradyrhizobium sp. Lineage (GTDB taxonomy): Bacteria > Pseudomonadota > Alphaproteobacteria > Rhizobiales > Xanthobacteraceae > Bradyrhizobium. The sequence goes on from DASZTN010000035.1 coordinate 5,798, forward strand.
CAGGCGGCCGGACTCAGGATGTCGTTCGGCACCATGTGCAAGCCTTTGCATGCAGGCCACGCCGCCTCCCGGGGTTTGAGCGCCGCGGCGCTGGCGCGTGAAGGATTCACCAGCCGGAGCGATGCGTTGGAATGTGCCGACGGGTTTGCGGCAATGCTGGGCGGCGACGACTCGCTGCAGCGAATGGCTGTGGCGCTCAATTCGCATGATGCGCTTGATCCCGACCGCTTCCACACCCGCGCGATCATGTTCAAATTCCACGCCTCCTGCTACGGCACCCATGCGCCGATCGAAAGTGCGCTGCGGCTCAGGGAGCAATTGAAGGGCAGCCTTCCTGAAAACCTCGATGTCAGCGTCGAGCCGCAATATATGTCGGTCTGCAACATCGCAGTGCCATCGACTCCGCTGGAGGCGAAGTTCAGCATCCGCCACGCCGTGGCGCTGGCGCTGCTCGGCTACGATCTCGCGGATGGCGAAAGTTTTGCCGCCGCGACCAATACCGACCCCAAGGTGACGAACCTGCGCGAGCGCATCACCGTGGCCGGCGACGCGAGCATCAAGCGCGCCAACGCCCGCATCGATGCGCACCTCGCCGACGGCACTACGCTTTCGGTCAGCGCCGATGCCAGCCGGGCCGAGACCGATCTCGCACGCCAAGCCCGGCGTGTCGAAGCGAAATTCGCGATTTGCGCGCGCGAGAGGATGGACGACAGCAGCATCGCCAGGACCATCGAAATGTGCAGGGAACTCGATCGTGCCGCCGATATCACGACGCTTATGACCACGCTTCATACCCCCGGCGATGCGGACCACAATCATTCGCGCCGGCTGCAGGCGGTGAAGGATCGGACATGACTGCAATGGCTGAAGTGAATTCCGACGCCACGTCGGATCAATTGATTGTCACGCGAGCACCTGACCGCGTCACCCTGATGCTGCACCGTCCGAAGCGGCATAATGCGCTCGACGGGACCACCATCGAGGCGCTGCATCAGGTGCTCGACGACATCGACCGAACCGGCATCAGGATGCTGGTGTTGGAAGGAGCCGGGCCAAGCTTCTGCAGCGGTTTCGATCTTTCCGACATCGAGACCGAAACAGACGGCAGCTTGCTGCTGCGCTTCGTGCGTATCGAGCTCTTGCTGCAGCGTCTCTTCCGCGCGCCCTATCACACGGTGGCGCTGGCCCATGGCCGTGCATTCGGCGCCGGCGCGGACTTGTTTTGCGCCTGCCAGCACCGCTTCGCCGCCCCCGACACGACCTTCCGCTTTCCCGGCTCGAATTTCGGCCTCGTGCTTGGCTCCGGACGGCTGGCCGCGCGCGTCGGGATCGACGCGGCGCTCGCCCTGTTGCGCTCGAGCAAACCGATCGACGCCACCGCGGCTAGGGCCAGCGGGCTCGCGAGTGAGATTGTCGCAATCGACGAGCGTGCGGCACGCCTCGATCGGCTCGCACGTGACGAAAGCCCGATCGAGCGGGAAACGTTTGGCCTGATGCTGGAGCTGGCGTTGCCCGCCTCGGATCAGAACGATCTCGCGAACCTGGTACGCAGCGCAGCGCGTCCGGGACTGAAACGCCGGATCATGGACTACGCCACTGCAAGGAACAGACCGCGATGAAAACGATGGTGAGCGTCAGCATGCGTGATGCGTCCCGCGAGAACGCCATTGCGTATTTGCCTCAGGAAAACCTGCTCGAAGTTCGCGGCGTGACTCTGCAATACGCGGTGGCGCAGCAGCTCATTACGGCGACCTATCGGGTAGATTTCAGCATCAGATCTTCCGACCGCTTCATTCTGCTCGGGCCGTCCGGCTGCGGCAAGTCGACGCTGCTCAAGGCGGTCGGCGGCTATCTCGAGCCGATCGAAGGTGAGATCAGCCTGCGCGGCAAGCGGGTAACGCATCCCGGTCCCGACCGCATGATGGTGTTTCAGGAATTCGACCAATTGCTGCCGTGGATGAGTGTGCTGGAAAACGTGATGTTTCCGCTGATCGAGACCGGCAAGCTCGGGCGCGCCGCGGCGCGCGACAAGGCGATGCAATATATCGAGAAGGTGCATCTTGCCCGTGTCGCCGACAGCTATCCGCACATGCTGTCCGGCGGCATGAAGCAACGTGTCGCGATCGCGCGCGGCATGGCAATGGAGCCGGATATTCTGTTGATGGATGAACCGTTCGCCGCCCTGGACGCGCTCACCCGCCGGCAAATGCAGGAGGAGCTGCTGCAGCTCTGGGCCGACACCCGCTTCACGCTGATGTTCGTCACCCATTCCATTTCCGAGGCGATCAAGATCGGCAACCGCATCCTGCTGCTTTCGCCGCATCCGGGCGAGGTCATCGCCGAACTCAACTGTCCGCCGGCCGACATCGAGGCGCCGGACTGGCCGGCACGGCTGGAACGCAAGATCAACCAGATGCTGTTCGGCGTCTCGCATGCAGATGAGAACGCTCATGACTGACCTATCAATGGCCCAACTCGCGCCTCGTCAGGACATCTACCGCACGCCGACCGGAGCCGGCGGCAAGGTCGTGATCCGCCGCTCGCTGCCGATCGCCGAGCGCCTCTACAACATATCGGGCTTGCGCAAGCTTTTCCTGCTGATCGTGCTCGCGATTATCTGGGAAGTTTACGCCCGCTATGTCGATAACGAGCTGCTGTTCCCGACCTTCAGCTCGACCGTCGAGGCAATGGTCACCAACATCGCCAATGGCGTGCTGTTCAACCGCGTCTGGGTTTCGCTCCGCATCCTCTTGATGGGCTACGGGCTCGGCATCGGCATCGCGACGGTGCTGACCTGCCTGGCGGTGGGTTTTCGTCTCGGCACCGATCTTCTGGAAATCCTCACCGCGATGTTCAATCCGCTGCCGGCGATCGCGCTGTTGCCTCTGGCGATGATCTGGTTCGGGCTCGGCACCGGCAGCCTTGTCTTCGTGCTCGCGCATTCAGTGGTCTGGGCGGTCGCGCTCAACACCCATTCGGGCTTCCTGTCGGTCTCGCGCACGTTGCGCATGCTTGGCCAGAACTATAATCTCGGCCGTATCCGCTATATCCGCAAGATCCTGATCCCCGCGGCCTTTCCCAACATCCTGACCGGACTGAAGATCGCCTGGGCCTTCGCCTGGCGCACGCTGATCGCCGCCGAACTCGTGTTCGGCGTCAGCTCCGGCAATGGCGGCCTTGGCTGGTTCATCTACGAGCGCAAGAACTCGCTCGATATCCCTGCGGTCTTCGCCGGCCTTCTCACGGTCATCGCGATCGGGCTGCTGGTGGAGAATTTGATCTTCAAGGTCATCGAGAAACGCACGGTGTCGCGTTGGGGTCTTCAGTCATGACCCTCAACGCCGGGAACCACTGCAACACAGCCACCAAGAGCGGGGAAGGATTTTCCATGAAACGCATTGCAAGCCTGACCGCGATGGCGGCGCTGGTCCAGCTTTCTCTGGCAGCCCAGCCCGCCGCCGCCGAACCCGCGACGCTGCGCCACGGCTTCCAGGCAGGCCTGCCGCATCTGCCGGCGCTGGTAATGAAGCATGAGAAGCTGCTCGAGGCCTGCCTTGCCGACCAGGGCATGGCATCGACCAAGGTCGAGTGGTTCGAGCTCACCGGCTCGGCGCAGACCGACGCGCTGCTGTCGGGCAATCTCGATTTCACCAGTGGTGGCGTCACCGAATTAGCCACGCTGTGGGCCGCCACCCATGGCAAGGTGAAGGCGATATCCGCCGAAAGTGCGGTGCCGAACGACCTCGTCACGACCAATCCAAAGATCAAGACTTTGAAGGATTTCGGCCCGGACGATCGCATCGCGCTGCCCGCCGTCAAGGTTTCGCCTCAAGCCATCATGCTGCAGATGGCGGCCCAGCAGACATTCGGTGATCCGCAGCACCTTGATGCGCTCACGGTGGCAATGCGCCCAGCCGACGCGACGGTGGCGCTGCTGACGGGCTCCAGCGCCGTCAACAGCCATTTCAGCGTGCCGCCGTTCCAGGAGCAGGAACAGAGCGACCCGAAGGTCCATCGCGTCGCGAGCTCTTATGACATCATGGGAGGGCCGGCCACGGTCGTGGTGGTGACGACGACGGCCCGATTCCACGATGCCAACCCGCAATCGATCAAGGCGGAACGTTGCGCGATCGAGCGCGCCATGAAGTTGATCAACGGCAACCCCAAGGAGACCGCCCGCATCTATCTGGATGAGGCGCATGATACAAAGACGTCACCGGAGACGATCCAGAAAATCCTTGAAGACCCGCGCATGATCTATGCGACCGCGCCGCGCAATCTCATGAAGTTCGTCAACTTCATGCACACCGTCGGCCAATTGAAAAGCCAACCGGACAATTGGAAAGATCTGTTCTTTCCGGAAGGTCAAAGCGAAGACGGCAGCTAGGAAAATCTGCCCGAGCGATCACGCCGGTGGCGGCACTGCGTTCGGGCATACCCTCAGCAGCTCCAAGACCATACCCGGCAACGGCACCCTTCACTTCCGTCCAAGCTTCGGACGCGCCTTGGACGAGCC
>DASZTN010000036.1:0-29300 GCA_035547995.1 Bradyrhizobium sp.
GACGGGTCATGGATGCGCGCACCGCCGATCATCGCGAGCGGATGATGCTTGGGATCCAGCGGTCCGCATGAGCAACGCGATATCCGCCATTAAACCAAAAGATGATCCCGGATGTGTTTCGCTCATCCGGACACGCTCGCGAGCCTTTGGACTCAAGGCTGTGGACTCAAGGCTGTTTCAGGCGGGCGATTTCAGCCGCTCCGGTCGCGGGATCAAGACTGAAAAAAGCTGCACCTGAGAAGCCTGCCGAAAGCGGGGACTCGGCTCGCATTTGTTGCCCGCCGCCGTCTGAAAAGCCATGGTTCAAGATATCTGTCCCCGGAGCGCCTGTAGGCGGCACCCCGACATTGAAATAGTAATCTCTGCCCGCCTCGAGCATGTTAGATCAGAAGTTGTATGTATCGACAATCTTCGCTCGCCTGACAATTTGCGCAACGCACAGATCAATACCGGCAAGGTCACCAATCTGTTTTCGCCTGCGAGGCTGGGCGGATCAGGTTCGTTAATCCGCCCCTGCACTCAATCTGTCATCACGCCTTTGCCGACGCGCCGATCTTGTCCTGCGTCCTGGTTTCGAAGTCGCTGGCGTCGTGGCGCTCATGCAACTGCTTGGCGGGATCGCCCGAGACGCGGTTGACCATGCGGCCGCGCTTCACCGCCGGACGGCTGGCGATCGCGGCGGTCCAGCGCTGCACGTTCTTGTAGTCCTGCACCGAGAGGAATTCGCCGGCGCCGTAGAGCAGGCCCTGGGCCAGGCCGCCATACCAGGGAAACACCGCAATATCGGCAATCGTATACTGGTCGCCGGCAAGATATTCGTTGTCGGCAAGCCGGCGGTCGAGCACGTCGAGCTGGCGCTTGGTCTCCATCGCAAAACGATCGATGGCATATTCGATCTTGAACGGGGCATAGGCATAGAAGTGGCCGAAGCCGCCGCCGAGATAGGGCGCGCTGCCCATCTGCCAGAACAGCCATGACAGGCATTCGGCGCGCGTCGGCGTATCCTTGGGCAGGAACTCGCCGAACTTCTCGGCGAGATGCAGCAGGATCGCACCGGATTCGAATATCCGGAACGGCTCCGGGCCGCTGCGATCGACCAGCGCCGGAATCTTGGAATTCGGATTGACCTTGACGAAGCCGGAGCCGAATTGCGGGCCGTCGAGCCTGATCAGCCAGGCGTCATATTCCGCGCCGCGATGGCCGAGCGCCAGCAGCTCCTCGAACATGATGGTGACCTTCTGGCCGTTCGGCGTCGCCAGCGAATAGAGCTGGAACGGATGGCGGCCGACCGGCAGTTCCTGCTCGTGGGTCGGGCCCGCAATCGGGCGGTTGGTCGAGGCAAACTTGCCGCCATTGCCCTTGACCCATTGCCAGACCTTGGGCGGCGTATAGCTGGTTTCAGGCGTATAGGTGGTTTGATCGGTCATTCGGCGCTCCAGGAAATCAGACGCCCGCAACAGGCTCGCCATTCGGGGTGAATGGCGGGGCGGAAGCGGCCGTCGCAACAGACGACGGGGTCGGCGGACGAGGTATCCGCCTTACGGAGCTGTAATATAGGAGATCGGCGGTGTCCCACACTCCTGTATCCCCCACTGAAACAAACGTGATCGGTGCAAACTGGCCATGATTTTGATCTCGCCGTAGGTTGAGTTCTGCGGTGCCGCCAGCCCTGCGGCCGCGCCGAAGCAAAAGGAGCATGCCAGCCCGATGGGACGCTTCGCCACCACGGTACCGCTCTATCAGGAATTCCGCCCGCCTTATCCGCCTGCATTCTTCCGCACCGTGGCCGAAAGGCTGGGCTTTACCCACGAGCACAGGCTGATCGACCTCGGTACCGGCCCTGGATTGCTCGCGCTCGGCTTTGGACCCTATGTCGGCCGCATCGTCGGCGTCGATCCGGAGCCGGCCATGGTCGCCGCAGCGCGGGAAAACGCCGCCCGGCGCGGACAGCGCTTCACCCTGATCGAAGGCAAGGCCGAGGCGCTGCCGCCCGAGATCGGCCGCTTCGACGTGGTGACGATCGGCCGTGCGCTGCACTGGATCGAACGCGGGGTGGTCGCGACGATATTCGGCCGCCTGCTGAGCCCGGACGGCGTCATCGTGGTGTGCTCGTCCGGCTCGGCCGCCGACGGCCGCAACGCCTGGCTCGACACCTACAACGAAGCGCGACATCTGTGGTCCGGGACCGAGCCCGGCGCCCGCCATCGCGGCGCGCTGGCGGCGGCACTGGAAGGAAGCCGGTTTCAGGAGATCGACGAGATCAATGTCGAGACCAGCCACGAGATCAGCGCAGCGGACCTTGCCCAGCGCGTGCTGACCTACTCGTCCTCTTCGCCGGCCGTGCTCGGCGACAAGGTGGATGCGATGCTGCGCGATGTCGAGGCGAAGCTTGCGCCGTTCAGCCACGACGGAATGCTCAGCGAGGTCGTGATCGCCACCGCAAAGGTGGTGTGCTAGCGAACTCTCTTTGCTTCTCCCCTTTGGGAGAAGGGAAGGAGCAGCGCCGTCAAATTTCCAACGCGATCACCCGCTTTATCGATGCCTGCAAAGGGCATGGAAGACGGGGCGGGCGTTTGCAATGGATATTCTCTGGCATGTCATCTACTTCCTGGCGACATCGAAATTTCTGACGCTCTTCATCGCCTTTCTCGCCCTGCCCGTCGTGATCGGGCTGTCGGTCTGGAAAGGGCGTCTCGCCAAATATTATGCCGTCATTCCCGTGCTCGCATTCCTGAACCTGTTTTTCGGCACCGATGTCGCCGCCTATGCCATGCATTCATTCGGCGAGAAGGGCAGCGCCACCATCACCGGCAGCTACGACACCTCGACGGTCTACAATAATCATAACGTCGTCGGCTATCACGTGCTGCTCAAGACGGCCGACGGCAAGGTCGTCGAGACCAGCTTCGAGGACGACGACTTCAACATCTATCCGCCGAAGAACAGCGTGGTCTATCCCGGGATCGGCGATCATTTCACCGTCTATTACCTGCGCTGGTTTCCGAAAGACTTCGTCATCGTCGATAATGACGACAGTCCCTGGGCAACGGGCTTGCGCTGCGGCAGGCTGCGGAACGACGTGCAGGAGGCGAACGCGAAATACGAATTCGACCGCGGCAATGCCGGCTATCGTTCGGACTATATCGCCCTGATCAACAAGCTCCTTTCCGAAAAATGCGTTGATGACAACGACGAAGTCGACGCCTTTCGTCACGACATCGAAAATATCGAAGCGGGGCAGCCGTAAGGGAATCGGCGTGTGAATAGATCGCCGGATCCGGGCCCAAGGCCCCGTTATACCAGCTCCATACGCAGATGCCGTCCAACTGCCTGGGCGGCCCGCGCAAGAGTGCCAAGCGTTACAGATTCGTTTTCAGGATCAAGCAGGCGGTCAAGCTGGGCACGGCTGGTCTTCATGCGGGTCGCGAGCTCGGTTTTGGAAATCTCCTCGCGCTTCATCAGCTCACCTAGCTGTCGCACCAGCACGCGCTTAATCGCCCGCGCGGTTACCTCTTCATAGATATCGTCCTCTTTCAGGAAATCGTCAAAGGGCGATCCAATCGTCCCCGCTTTTTTCTTGCTCGCCTTTCTCACATGATCTCCTTTCTACGCTTCGCTGCCAATTCAAGATCGCCCGCGGGCGTTTTCTGCGTCTTCTTGATGAAAGCGTGGAGCAACACCATTTTGCCTTTGTGTTCGCAGAAGATGACCCGGGCGATACGACCTTGCGTCAGAGTGCTGCGTACTTCCCACAATCCCTGACTCAGGGAACGGCACAGCGGCATGCCAATCGGCCATGCAAATTCAACGTCCTTGATATCCTCGCCAACGACCTTGCGATCCTCAACGGACAACCCTTTAAGCCATTCTCAAACTGGCTCGCGACCAGATGGCAAGGCATAAAAGAAAGCGGGCAATCGTTTCATCGGCCGAATGAATGTACCATTTTTGATACGTCAAATGCAATGGAAAAATGCTTATTGCCTGTTATGGCCCTGGTGTATTGAAGCCTTCCACTTTTTTCATTGTGAGCTCGTGATACCGATGCCGATCGTTTCGTTTCGAATGCTAGCCACGATCCTAGCGGGTTCGCTCGCCCTTTCATCGCTGGCGTTGGCGCAACAGCCGTTTCCCGAGCCGATACGACCGATGCGGATGGCGCCGCGGCCGGCGGCGATGCCTTCGCCGCGCGCGGCTTCCTGCCATCATGGCGAGAATTTCGAGCGCTTCCTCGCCGGCCTGAAGCAGCAGGCGGTTGATGCCGGCGTGTCACAGCGCGCGATCGCAGAAGCCTCGCCCTATCTCACCTACGATCAGGGCATCGTCAACCGCGATCGCGGCCAGCGCGTATTCGGGCAGATCTTCACCGAGTTCGCGGGGCGCATGGCCGCGCCCTATCGCATGCAGCAGGGCCAGCAGCATATCCGCAGATATGCCGCCGCGTTCGCGCGCGCCGAGAAGGAATATGGCGTGCCGCCGGCGGTGATTGCGGCGTTCTGGGGACTGGAAAGCGATTTCGGCGCCAATATGGGCAATCTGCCGACGCTGAAATCGCTGGTCTCGCTGGCCTATGATTGCCGCCGCTCCGAGATGTTTCAGAACGAAACCGTTGCGGCGCTGAAGATCATCGACCGCGGCGATCTGACGCCCGGCGAGATGATCGGCTCCTGGGCCGGCGAGCTCGGCCAGACGCAATTCCTGCCCACACGCTATTTCAACTATGCGGTCGATTATGATGGCGACGGCCGCCGCAACTTGTTGCGCAGCGCGCCCGACGTGATCGGCTCGACCGCGAACTATATCGCCAACGGCCTCAAATGGCGGCGCGGCGAGCCGTGGCTGGAAGAGATCCGCGTGCCGCAGGATTTCCCCTGGGAGCAGGCTGATCTGACCGTCCAGAAGCCGCGCTCGAAATGGGCGCAGCTGGGCGTGACCTATCCGGATGGGCGCGCGCTGCCGAACGACAATCTGCCTTCCGCGGTGCTGCTGCCGATGGGCCGCAACGGTCCGGCATTCCTGGCCTACGCCAATTTCAACGCCTATACGCAGTGGAATAATTCGCTGATCTATTCGACCACCGCCGGTTATCTCGCAACCCGCATCGCCGGCGCGCCGCCGATGCGCCGTCCGACCGGGCCGGTGGCGCAATTGCCGTTCAGCGAGATCAAGCAATTGCAGCAGCTCCTGGTGCGCGCCGGCTTCGATGTCGGCAAGGTCGACGGCGTGCTCGGCCAGCAGAGCCGCAGCGCGATCAAGGCGATGCAGATCAAATATGGCCTGCCCGCCGATTCCTGGCCGACCGCCGAACTGCTGGCGCGGATGCGCGGCGGCCTGCGCGCCGAGCCCGCCGCGGCGGCGCGTTAGCTGTGCGCGCCATTGCGAGCCGACGGGCAGCGCCCGGTGCCGGGCCGGTGGCTCCTCGCGATGAGGTCGTCACACATCCGTCGTGAACTCGAAAATATTCATCCACCGGCGCAGCTCGCGAAGCGTTGTATTTTCTTCGCCGCGCCCCATTTCGGTGGACGCGCCCGCCTACGGGTCGCTGTTCAACTCCAAAAAAAGAGCCTCACATGTCCTTTTACGACGCTTCCGTTCCGGCCTTCCTGCAGATCCTGGGGAGCCTTTCCGGCATCCTCACCAAGGCCGAGGCGCACTGCAAAGCCAGGAACATCCAGCCCGAGGTGCTGCTGAGCGCGCGGCTCTATCCGGACATGCTGCCCTTCACCAAGCAGATCCAGCTCGCCTGCGATTATTCCGGCAAGGGCTGCGCGCGGCTCGCCCATAGCGAGGTGCCGAGCACGCCCGATACCGAGAAAAGCTTTGAAGAGCTGCAGCAGCGGCTCGCCAGGACCATCGATTACATCAAGACCTTCAAGCCCGCGCAATTCGAAGGCGGCGATACCAAAGAGGTCACCTTCCCGATCGGTCCCGACCAGACCCTGACCTTGCCCGGCCAGCAATTCCTCAACCGCTTCGCGTTTCCGAACTTCTATTTCCACGCCGCCACCGCGCACGGCATTTTGCGCCATAATGGCGTCGAGATCGGCAAGCGCGATTTCCTCGGCGTCGCCTGATCGCACGCAGCGCAATCCATGATCGCGGCCTGGAATTCATCCGTGCAATCGCGGATGGATTCCAGGCCAGTGGTGATTGACATATCTCAAAAGAGATTGCCTAAAATCAGGGCAGTCGGGGCGCTGACAGAACACGCCTGCTGGATGAGCGTCATTTGTAATAAATCATTCTGCGAAATGGCGGTCACATAGAAGGCCGCTTGCGCGTTTCACGTCTGCATAATCGGAATGGTTGCGCTATTGTCAGATTTTGCTGCAATGCCCACCTGCCCTTTACTTCCTCCTTTCCCCTTCCCGGACAGACAACATGAGCACCAAACTTTTCGACAGCTTCAAGCTTGGCAATCTCACCCTTCCCAACCGGATTGTGATGGCGCCGCTGACCCGCAACCGCGCGGTCGCGGGCATGGTGCCGGGACCGCTCGCCGCCGAATATTATGGCCAGCGCGCTTCCGCCGGCCTTCTGATCAGCGAGGCCAGCCAGATCTCGCAGCAGGGCCAGGGTTATCAGGACACGCCCGGCATCTACTCCAAGGAGCAGGTCGCCGGCTGGCGCAAGGTCACCGATCACGTGCATGAGCGCGGCGGCCGCATCTTCCTGCAGGCCTGGCATGTCGGCCGCATCTCGCACACCGCGCTGCAGCCGAATGGCGGCGCACCGGTCGCGCCTTCAGCGATCCGCGCCAAGACCAAGACTTACGTCAACAACGCCTTCACCGAGGTCTCCGAGCCGCGCGCGCTCGAACTCTCCGAGATTCCGGGAATCATCGACAGCTACAAGCGCGGTGCCGCGAATGCGATCGAGGCCGGCTTCGACGGGGTCGAGGTCCATGGCGCCAATGGCTATCTGCTCGACCAGTTCGCCAAGGACGGCACCAACAAGCGCACCGATGCCTATGGCGGATCGATCGAGAACCGCGCCAGGCTGATGCTCGAAGCCGCCAAGGCGGTCGCCGCCGAGATCGGCGCGGAGCGCACCGGCATCCGCATCTCGCCGGTGACGCCGGCCAATGATGTCTCCGACAGCAATCCGCAGCCGCTGTTCGACTATATCGTCGATCAGCTCAACGCGCTGAAGCTGGTCTATATCCACGTCATCGAGGGCGCGACCGGCGGCCCGCGCGATATCGCACCGTTCGATTACGGCTCGCTGCGCAAGCGTTTCAAGGGCGCCTATATGGCCAACAACGGCTACGATTTCGAACTGGCGACGAAGGTGCTCGCGGCCGGTGAGGCCGACCTGATCGCGTTCGGCAAGCTCTACATCGCCAACCCCGATCTGGTCGAACGGCTGAAGAAAGGCGCCCCCCTCAACGAGCCGGACAAGGCGACCTTCTACGGCGGCGGCGCCAAGGGCTATACGGATTATCCGACGCTCGATGCCGCGCTGGATCCGGCGCAGTAGGCCAGCGGATCACTGTGGCGATATCCGCGAAAGCGGGCATCGGATGATGACTGAGAAAAAAGGCCGGGCTTTCGCCCGGCCTTTTCATGTGCGGCCGATTTACGGCCAACATGCGTCAACATTACTGGCGCGCCTCAAGCTGCAGCCGTCAGTTCGCCATTAGCGAGGCGGCGAGCCGCGCGCTCGGCTTCCCGTGCGTTGCGGAAAACCTGTCCTTCCATGCGGTTGAAACGGTGGGAAGCGGCGAAGAAGCGATAACCCTCGTCATTGCGTACGACGATGCCAGCCGGCTGTGAAGCGACTTCAATAATGTAGGTTTCCGACATATGCCTCGATCTCTGTTTCAGTGCGGGCAGATAACAGAGGCACCCCACGAAAGGTTCCGCGGCCTCAGGTCGCAGCCGGGATATCATCAGGCTTGACCGCCTGCGGATGGCCATGATCGTCGATTGCAACATAGGTGAAATTGCCGTCGGTCACCAGAATCGATCGCATCTCCTTCCGCCGCAACACCCAGGCCTCGAGATGCACGGTGATCGAGGTCCGGCCGATCCGCACCAGATTGGCGTGCACCGAGACGAGATCGCCGACGAACACGGGCTTGCGGAAATTCATCGCCTCGATCGCGACCGTCACGGTCCTCGATTTCGCAACCTTCGAGGCGAACACGCCGCCGCCGATATCCATCTGGCTGAGCAGCCAGCCGCCGAAAATATCGCCGTTGGCGTTGGTGTCGGCCGGCATCGCCAGCGTGCGGATGCAGAGATCGCCAAGCGGTTCGGTATTGAGCGCCGCCGCGGCGCCCTGGTCTTCAGTCATGTCGGTTGCCCGTCGAATCGATTCAGCTTTTTTCCGACGCGTTTTCTTCACGCGAACCGGTATCCACTTCGCTCGAAAACGCTTTGTTGAAGCTATCCCAGCCGGCATCCGGCGTGAACCGGTCGCCGAACTTTTCCGCCAGCGCGCGCAGCGCGGAGACCACGTTTTCGACGCCGCGGGTCCGCGCATGGTTCAGCGGACCGCCGCGGAATGGCGCATATCCAGTGCCAAAGATCATGGCGCCGTCGACCACGTCGGCATTGTCGACAATGCCCTCGCGCAAGGCGGCGACGCAGACATTCGACATCGGCAAAACCAGGCGATCGATCATTTCCGGCGTCGGCTGCGCATCGGGCGGCGCCGGGCCGCGATCGGCCTTGCCGTCCTTCCAGACATAGAAACCCTTGCCGGTCTTGCGTCCGAGTTCGCCCTTGGTCACCTTGTCGCGCAGCCAGGCCGGCGTCGGCGGCAGCGCATCGCCGAATTTCGAGCGCAACATGTCGCCAACATCGAGGCAGATGTCGAGCCCGACCTGGTCGGCGAGTTCGATCGGTCCCATCGGCATGCCGAACTTCCTTGCCGCCGCATCGATGGTGCGCTTGTCGATCTTCTCATCCAGCATCACCATCGCCTCCAGCATGTAGGGCGTCAGCGCGCGGTTGACGAGAAAGCCGGGCGAACTCTTGACCGGCAGCGGCAGCCGGTCGATGGCGCCGACAAAGGCCAGCGCCTGCTTCAACATCTCCTGATCGCTGCCGTCATGACTGACGACCTCGACCAGTTGCAGGCGCGATACCGGATTGAAGAAGTGCAGCCCGACCAGCCGCTCCGGCCTCGCGAGGCCGCTGCGCAAGTCCTGCAGCGGAATGCTGGAGGTGTTGGTGGCGAGGATCGCGCCCGGCTTCATCTTCGGCTCGAGGCCGGCATAGACCTTCTGCTTCAGCTCGAGTTTTTCCGGCACGGCCTCGATGACGAGATCGGCGCTGCGGACGCCCTCGCCTTCCATGTCGGGAATGAGCCGGTCGAGCACATCGCGCACCTCGGTGCGCTTGCGGATGATCTTGCCGAACAGACCGGCGGCGCGCTTCATCGCGCCGGCAATCGGCTCCGGCTTCATGTCGGCGAGAGTGACGCGCAGTCCCGCATTGGCGCACCAGGCGGCGATGTCGCCGCCCATCGCACCGGCGCCGATGACATGGACATGGCCGACCTTGTTGCCGTAGCCGGCGAGCTTCTTCATCTGCTCGCGCAGGAAGAACACCCGGATCAGGTTCTGCGCCGTCGGCGTCACCATCAGCCTGGCGAAGGAAGCCTTCTCCGCCGTCAGCATCGCGCTTCTGTCGCCGCCGTGCTTCTCCCAGAGATCGATCAGCGCATAGGGCGCGGGATAATGCTCATGCGGCGCGGCCTTTTCCGCTTCGCTGCGCATGCGCGAGGCAAGCAGGCCGCGGAGCGGCGAGAAATTCAGAAACTTGTTCAATAGTCCCGGCCGGCTTCGCTTCAGGCGGCCGAACACGGCATCCCTGACCGCGTTACGGACATGCCGCTCCTGCGTCACCGCATCGATCAGCCCAAGCGATTTGGCGCGGCGCGCGTCGATGGTCCGGCCCGTCAGCATCAGCGTCATCGCCTGCGTCGGATTGACCAGCTGGGTGAACCGCGCGGTGCCGCCGAGGCCTGGATGCAGGCCGAGCATCACCTCGGGAAAACCGAAGCGCGCGCCGTCGATGGCGATCCGCGATTGACAGGCCAGCGCGACTTCAAGGCCGCCACCGAGACAGAAACCGTGGATTACCGCGACGGTCGGTATGCGTAAGCCTTCGAGGCGATCGATCACGGCATGGGCGCGGCCGATCGCGGTCTCCACCGCGCTCGCATCGCTGGCGCCGCGAAATTCGTTGACATCGGCGCCGGCGATGAAGCCGGATTTCTTGGCCGAGCGGATCACGATTCCCGCCGGGCGCTGGCTCTCCAGGGCCGCGATCACCGCGTCGAGCTCTTCGATTGTTTCGGCCGACAGCGTATTGGCGCTGGCGCCGTCCCGGTCGAACAACAGCCAGGCGATGCCGTCGCTGTCATGGCTGAGCTTGAAATGGCGATAAGGCCCATTCTCCTCGGGCTTCGGCCCGAGTTCGAGCACGCGATCTTTAAGGACGTCCATGATCCTGGAATCCATGACGTTCCCTATACGGTTTCGATCAGCATGGCGCCGCCCAGGCCGCCGCCGATGCATTCGGTGGCGATGCCGCGCTTGGTGCCGAGCCGCTTCATGGCGTTGACGAGATGCAGCACGATGCGGTTGCCGCTGGTGCCGACGGGATGGCCGAGGCTGATGGCGCCGCCATCGACGTTGAGTTTGGCATGGTCGATCTGGCCGGCGGCGCCGTTAAGGCCGAGGATCTCGCGGCAGAACTTTTCATCGTTCCAGGCAGCGAGACAGCCCAGCACCTGGGTCGCGAACGCCTCGTTCAATTCCCAGGTCTCAACCTCCTGCAGCGTCAGCCCGTTGCGCTTCAGAAGCTCGGTTGTCGACAGCACCGGCCCCAACCCCATGATGCTCGGATCGAGCGCCGACCATTGGCTGTCGATGATCACCGCCTTCGGTGCAAGCCCGTGTTGAGCGACCGCGTCCTCGGAGGCAAGGATGACCCAGGAGGCGCCATCGGTGATCTGCGACGAGTTGCCGGCGGTGACCTGGCCCCACGGACGCTCGAACACCGGCTTCAACTTCGCCAGCGTCTCCGGCGTCGAGTCCGGCCGCACGCCGTCATCATGGTCGTAGAACTTGCCGTCTCGCGAGAACGCGGTCTCGACTTCGCCTTTGAGCCAGCCTTGCGCCTGCGCATTGGCAAGCCGCTTGTGGCTCTCGGCGGCATAGGCATCCGACTGCGCGCGGGTAATGCCGAACAGATGCCCGACCACTTCGGCGGTCTGGCCCATATTGAGTTCGGTGATCGGATCGGTCAGGCCGCGCTCAAGCCCGATGATCGGCTTGAAATAGCTCGGACGCAGCTTCAACGCCGCCGCGATCCTGGCGCCGATGTTCTTCGCACCGGCGAGGCCGGCAAACCAGCGCACGCCCTGCTGCGGCCACACCAGCGGCGCGTAGCTCAGCGCCTCGGCGCCGCCGGCGAGGATCAGGTTCGAATGGCCTTCGCGAATATAACGATACGCCGTATCGATCGATTGCATGCCGGAGCCGCAATTGATCTGCACCGTGAAAGCTACCATGGATTCGCCCATGCCGAGCCGCAGCGCGGCGACACGGGCCGGGTTCATCTCATCGGCGATCACATTGACGCAGCCAAGGATCACCTGATCGAAGGCTGCTGGCGCGAAGGGCTGCCGCGCCAGCAGCGGACGGCCGCATTGCACGGCAAGATCGACCGGCGTGAACGGACCGGGCCCGGAGCGCGCTTTCAGGAACGGCGTCCGGCTGCCATCGATAATGAAGACCGGTCGTGCCATCAGCCAGCCGCCCTCTGCTCACCCAGTTCCTGGAAGAACTGATGCACATCGGCAGGCTTCTTGTAAATTGGCGAAATGGCTTCCGGCGCGAAGTCGTCGACTTCGATCACCTTGGCGACCGCCTCTCGCGCAGCGGCAAGCTTCTCGCCTTCGCCTTGGGTGATGACGCCCTTCTTCACCGCTTCGCCCCAGTCATGAATGCGGGCCGAGCGCATCCTCTTCGCGGCATCTTCCGCGCCGGTGACGAGCAGGAATGCCTTTTCCAATCGGGCGCGGCCGCCATCATCGTCGACATGCGACAGGTCAGCGGTCAGGCGATCGCGCGCCGCCGAAGGCTCCAGCACGAGCTGCGCGCAACGATGCACGACGCGGTCGGAGGGCCCAAGCACATCCGCGCCGAACGGCTGGATGAAGAATTTCAAGAGAAGGGCGACGAACCGGTTCGGCAGATTGGCGAGGATCTCGGCAAAGCGCATTTCGATGGTCCGAAAACCGGTCGCCATGCACCATTCGAGCGCGGCGAAATCCGCCTGCTGCCGCCCCTCGTCCTGCCAGCGCTTCAGCGCCGCCGACAACAGATAGAGTTCGGAGAGGATATCGCCGAACCGTGCCGAGAGCATTTCCTTGCGCTTCAGCGCACCGCCAAGCGTGAGCAGCGCCATGTCGGCGCAGAGCGCGAAGGCCGCGGAATAGCGCGAGAGCCGGCGATAGAAGCCGGTCGCATCGCCGGCATCGGGCGCCGGCGCAAACAGGCCGCCGGTCCAGCTCCGTCCCCAGGCGCGCAGCAGCGTGGTGATGCTGTGGCTGATATGTTTCCAGAACGCGGCGTCAAAGGCGTCCAGACCTTTTGCCTTGTCGGACTCGCCGAGCGCATTCATCTCTTGGAGCAGATAAGGATGCGCGCGGATGGCGCCCTGCCCGAACACGATCAGATTGCGGGTCAGGATGTTGGCGCCCTCGACGGTGATGCCGACCGGCACCGCACGATAGAGGCTTCCCATATAGTTCTGCGGCCCGTCGATCACGGCCTTGCCGCCATGGATGTCCATGGCATCGTCGATCGCAAGCCGCATCCGTTCGGTCGCGTGCAGCTTCATGATGCCGGAGATGACCGCTGGATGATGGCCGGCGTTGAGCGCGGCACAGGTCAGCCGCCGCGCCGCATCGAGCAGATAGGCAGTGCCGGCAATGCGCGCCAGCGGCTCCTCGATGCCCTCGAATTTGCCGATCGGGATGTTGAACTGCTCGCGAATCCGCGCATAGGCGCCGGTGGTGCGCGCGGCATAGGCGGCGCCTGCAGCCGACAACGACGGCAGCGAGATGCCGCGCCCGGCAGCGAGCGCGGTCATCAGCATCTTCCAGCCCTGGCCGAGCCGTTCCCTGCCGCCGATGATGTAGTCCAGCGGAATGAAGACATCGCGGCCCCAATTCGGGCCGTTCTGAAACACCTGCATCGACGGCAGATGGCGATGGCCGATACTGACGCCCGGCAGATGGGTCGGGATCAGCGCCACCGTGATGCCGAGTTCTTCCCTTGGGCCGACCAGATGATCCGGATCATAGGCCTTGAAGGCAAGGCCGAGCAGCGTCGCAACCGGGCCAAGCGTGATGTAGCGCTTGTGCCAGTTGAGGCGCAGGCCGAGCACCTCGTTGCCCTCGAAATTGCCCTTGCAGATCACTCCAGTATCGACCATCGAGGCGGCATCGGAGCCTGCCTCGGGGCTGGTCAGGCCGAAGCAGGGAATGTCGATGCCGGAGGCCAGCCGCGGCAGCCAATGCTGCTGCTGCGCCTTGGTGCCGAAGCGCATCAGAAGCTCGCCCGGCCCGAGCGAATTCGGCACCATCACGGTGACGGCGGCGGTGATCGAGCGGGTCGAGAGCTTGCGTACCACTTCGGAATGCGCATAGGGCGAGAAGCCGAGGCCGCCGAATTCCTTCGGGATGATCATGCCGAAGAATTTGTGGCGCTTGATGAAGTCCCAGGCTTCCGGCGGCAGGTCGCGCCATTCCCAGTTGATCTTCCAGTCGTCGAGCATGGCGCAGAGCTCGTCGACGGGTCCGTTGAGGAAGGCCTGCTCTTCCGCCGTCAGCGTCGCTGGCGCTGTGGCGAGCAGCTTCGACCAGTCGGGATTGCCGGTGAAGAGGTCGGCATCCCACCAGACGTCACCCGCCTCCAGCGCCTCGCGCTCGGTATCCGACATCGCCGGCAGCACGCCGCGGGCCCAGGAAAAGATCGGCTTGGTGATGAAATCACGGCGAAAGCTCATAGTACTCTCCTTGGCGATCTCCTCGACGAGGATCCTTGAAGCCGGCCGCATGGCGCATCAGCCGCCCCTATTCCTTAAGTCATCTATTTTAACGGAAACTACGCAACAGGGGTGATGCTTCACATTGACAGTTAAGCGAAATTGAACCAGGCGCATGGCGCGCTGATAACGGCTGGGACGAAGCGGTGGTTCCGGGGAAGGGAGCCCGTCTCCCAGAGCAGCACGAGATGTGTGAAGTCGTTTCGCGCAAGCGCTATCCTGGTCCCCTCCCTTGTGGGCAGGGCCATCGCATATGGGAAAAGAACCTGTTCGGCGGCTTCCTTGCCGTCCATCCTTCGAGACGCCCGCCTGCGGCGGGCTCCTCAGGATGAGGGTCTTTTCGCGGCAAAATCTTTAGAACCTCATGGTGAGGGTGCGGCGAAGCCGCACGTCTCGAACCATGAGGCCCGACACCATCACGGCCAAAAAGAACCATATGCGATGGCCCTGCCCACAAGGGAGGAGCGGACATACGGGTCATGCGGCCTTCGTTTCGCGCTACAGCACCGCCCGGAAAGATGACGCCCCAATTCAGTCGGGCCGCACCATTTCGAACATGGCGTCGGGGCGGATTTCGAAATAGTCGCCGCGGCGGCCGGCCCGCACGATGGGACGGGCCAGCGCGGTCTGATAGACGCCGTCCTTGATCAGCGCCTTGTCGATATGGACGGCGACGACCTCGCCCAGTGTCAGCCAGCCCGGCACCTTGCGGCCATCGGCCGCCTGCAACTGGATGATCTGGGTCAGCTTGCACTCGAAGGCGACAGGGCTTTCCGCCACCCGTGGCACACCAACGAGCCGGCTCGGCGCCATGGTCAGCCCCGCAATCTCGAATTCATTGACCTCATGGGCAACATGCGCCGCGGTCGCATTCATCTGCTTTGCCAGATCCATGGTGGCGAGATTCCAGACGAATTCGCCGGTCTCCTGGATATTGACCACGCTGTCCTTCCAGGACGTCGAGGAAAAGCCGATGATCGGCGGGACGTAATTGAAGCCGTTGAAGAAGCTGTAGGGCGCAAGGTTGATATTGCCCTTGGCGTCACGGGAGGAAATCCAGCCGATCGGGCGCGGTGCGATGATGGCGTTGAAAGGATCGTGCTTGAGGCCGTGGCCGCTGGCCGGCTCGTAATAGTGCAATTCCCTGTCGGTCACGCTCGATTTTCCTTTCCGCTCGCAAGGCGGCAGTTTGAGTCACCGTCATTCCGGGATGGTGCGTCAGCACCAGACCTGGAATCTCGAGATTCCGGATCGGCCTGCTTCGCAGTCCGTCCGGAATGACGAACATCCTAGGGTGGGCAAAGGCGCTCGCGCCGTGCCCGCCATGACGACTGAGCGAACCTAATTCATTCCACGGCGCGGCGAAAGCGCGGCGAGCACGAAGTCGATCATCTGCTCGAGCGTTGGGCCCGGCTTGTTGGCGCATTGCGCGATCATCTGGGGGTGAAAGAACCGCATCATCGCCGAGCAGGCGCATGCCGCGGCTGTCGGCACGTCGTCAACCTCGAATTCGCCGGAGGCGGCGCCCTCGGCAATAGCCGCGCCGACGGTCTGCGTGATCAGCTCCATATGGGCGACGCAGACCTCCCAGCTCTCCTCCATCGCGATCTCGACCATCTCGTGCAACTTGGCATCGCCGACATAGCGTTCGCAGTTCATGCGATGGATGGTGGCGAGCAGCTCGCGCAGCTTGGCCGTGGCCGGTCCGGGCCCCGCGACGATCGCCTGCGCGGCCTGCTCGACCTCGCCCATCAGGCTGCGGGCGACACCTTCATGAATCGCCTTCTTGGATTCGAAAAAGCGATAGACGTTGGCCGGGCTCATCCGCAGTTCTTTGGCGATGTCGCCAACGGTGGTCTTCTGGTAGCCGATCTGACGGAAGAGACGCTCCGCCACCACGAGAATCCGTTCTCGCGTGTCGGTTTCGACATTTTCGGAAACAAGCGTCATATCGGCTGCCAATTTTCAATTATTCCGCGGCCGCAGCAAGCGGAAAAGCGGGCTGTGGATGTTGCGGCGCAAGGTCAGGCTGTTCACGTGTGCCAGACTGCTCACTTGGGCCGCTCTCTTCGAGGCTCTTGCGGAACCAGAGGGCATAGAGGCCCGGCAGGTATAGCAAGGTCAGGAAAGTTGCAACAAACAAACCTCCCATGATGGTGATCGCCATCGGCCCCCAGAACGCCGAGCGCGACAGCGGGATCATCGCCAGGATCGCGGCCAGCGCCGTCAGCACCACCGGCCGGGCACGGCGGACGGTGGCCTCGACGATCGCCTCTTTTCGCGTCAGTCCCTGCGCGACATCGGTCTCGATCTGGTCGACCAGAATCACCGTGTTGCGCATGATCATGCCGGCGAGCGCGATCAGGCCGAGCAGCGCCACGAAGCCGAACGGCTGATTGGCGACGTTGAGGCCGAGCGAAGCGCCGATGATGCCGAGCGGCGCGGTGAGGAATACCAGGAACAGCCGCGAGAAGCTCTGCAACTGGATCATGAGCAGCGTCAGCATGACGATGACCATGAGCGGAAACAGCACGAAGATCGAGGCGTTGCCCTTGGCGGATTCCTCGATCGCGCCGCCCATTTCGATCCGGTAGGCCGGTTCGAGATGATCGCGGATGTCCTGCAATTTCGGCCAGATCTGGTTGGTCACGTCGGGCGCCTGCACGCCGTCGACGACGTCGGCGCGCACCGTGATCGCCATGTCGCGGTTGCGGCGCCACAGGATCGGCTCCTCGTGGGAATACTCAATCTTGGCAATCTGCTGCAGCGGCACCGCAACGCCGTTGCGCGAGGTGATGGTGAGGTCGCCGACATGGGCGAGATCGAGCCGCTCGGACGGAATGGCGCGCGCCACCACCTCGACCTTCTCGATGCCGTCGCGCACCGTGGTCACCGGCACGCCCGAGATCAGCATCGAAAGCGCCTGCGAGACGTCCTGCGGGGTCAGCCCCATCGCGCGGGCGCGATCCTGATCGACCACGAGCTTGAGGTAAGGCGACTGCTCGTTCCAGTCGAGCTGCGGATCCTTCACATTCGGATTCTGCCGGACGATGTCGCGCACCTTGTAGGCGATCTCGCGCACGGTCTTGGTATCGGGACCGATCACGCGGAATTGCACGGGGAAACCGACCGGCGGGCCGAAATTGAAGCGGTCGACCCGCACCCGCGCCTCGGTGAGGGCGCCCTGATCGACCGCCTGCTCGATCCGCGCCTTGATCCGTTCGCGCGCCTCGACGTCCTTGGCGACGATCACGATTTCGGCAAAGGATTCGTCCGGCAATTGCGGATTGAGGCCGAGCCAGAACCGCGGCGAGCCCTGGCCGACATAGGCGGTATAGGTCGAGATATCCTTGTCGCCCTTCAGCATCTTTTCGGCCTTTTCGACCGTCTTCTCGGTGACGCCGATGGCGGTGCCCTCGGGCAGGCGCAGCTGCAGGAACAGCTCCGGCCGCTCCGACAGCGGGAAGAATTGCTGCTGGACGTGACCGAAGGCCAGGATCGAAAGCGCGAAGACGCCGACGGTGGCGACCACCACCTTGATGCGGTTCTCGACGCACCACTGGATCACGCCGCGCAGCGCGCGATAGAGCCGGGTCTCGTAGATCGCATGTGGGTCGTGGTTGTGATGCACGGCGATATTGGGCAGCAGCTTGACGCCGATATAGGGCGTGAACAGCACCGCCACGAACCAGGACGCGATCAGCGCGATCGCGACGATCCAGAAGATGCCGCCGGCATATTCGCCGACCGCCGAATTGGCAAAGCCGATCGGCAAAAAGCCGGCCGCCGTGACCAGCGTTCCCGTCAGCATCGGAAATGCGGTGGACTCCCAGGCAAAGGACGCGGCTCGCATCCGGTCCCAGCCCTGCTCCATCTTCACCACCATCATTTCGACGGCGATGATGGCATCGTCGACCAGAAGGCCGAGCGCGATGATCAGCGCGCCAAGCGTGATGCGGTGCAAATCGAGCGACATCGCATTCATGACGATGAAGACGATCGCCAGCACCAGCGGCACCGATAATGCCACCACGATGCCGGTGCGCCAGCCCAGCGCCAGGAACGAGACGAACAGCACGATCACCAGCGCCTCGATGAAGGAATGCACGAACTCGCCGACCGCATGCTCGACCACCTTCGGCTGGTCGGCGATCTGCTCGATATTGATGCCCTGCGGCACCGCGCCCATGAATTCAGCGGTCGCGGCGCTGACGTCCTTGCCGAGTTCGAGGATGTTGGCACCCTTGGCGGTGACGACGCCGATGCCGAGCGCCGGCTTGCCCTTCTGCCGCACCAGGAAGCTCGGCGGATCGACGAAGCCGTGGGTGACGGTGGCGATGTCGCCGAGCCGGAACACCCTTCCGTTGCTCTCGACCGGCGTCTCCGCCACCGCCTTGGCGCCATCTAGCGCGCCGGTGACGCGCAGCGGCACGCGCTGCGCCGACGTCTCGACCGTGCCGGCGGGCACGACGTTGTTCTGCTTGGCGAGCGAGTCGAACAGCGCCTGCGGCGTGATGCCGAGGGTGGCGAGCTTGGCATGCGAGAACTCGACGAAGATCTTCTCGTCCTGGATGCCGTAGAGATCGACCTTGGTGACGCCATCTACTTTCAACAGACGCTGGCGCAGGCCCTCGGCGGCCTTCTTGAGCTGCGCATAATCGGCGCCGTCGCCCGTCATCATATAGAGGATGGAATCGACGTCGCTGAATTCGTCGTTGACGACGGGGCCGAGAATGCCGGCGGGCAGATCGCCCTGCACATCCGCCAGTTTCTTGCGCAACAGATAGAACAGGTACGGCACCTGCTTCGGCGGCGTCGAATCGCGGAAGGTGACCTGCATCGCGGTGAAGGACGGCTTCGAATAGGTCTGCACCTTCTCGAAATAGGGCAATTCCTGCAGCTTCTTCTCGATCGGGTCGGCGACCTGCATCTGCATTTCGTAAGCCGTTGCGCCCGGCCACATCACCGAGACGTTCACCACCTTGACGGTGAAGAACGGGTCCTCGGCGCGGCCGAGCCGCTGATAGGACAGGAAACCGGCGGCGCTGAGCGCGATGATCAGAAACAGGATCAGCGTCGGATGGCTGACGGCCCAGCCCGAAAGATTGAAGCGCTTCATCGAACTCTCCAATATGTCCGTCTTTTCGGGATGGTTGAGGTCAGAACGACAGCGACGAGACGACCCGCACCTTCTGACTCGGATCGAGCTTCTGCACGCCGAGCGTCACCACCTGGTCGCCTTCATTGACGCCGCTGGCGATGACGACGTTGTGGGTGCCGTAGGATTTCACCTTGACCGGCTTCAGTTTGATGTCGCCCGCGGCATCGACGACATAGAGCGAGGACGCGTCGCCTTCGCTGAACAGCGCCGACAGCGGCAGCTTCGCGACGCGCTCGGTCTCGGGGTCCGACAGCGTCAAGGTCGCGGTCATGCCGAGCGAGACCCGGTCATCGGCATCCGGCAGCGAGAATTTGGCAAGATAGGTGCGTGTTGCGGGATCGGCCGACGGCGCGACCTCGCGCAGCTTGGCGGCATATTTCCGGCCCGGCTCCGACCACAGCGTCACCGTGGCGACGCCATCCTTGGCGCGGCCGAGCAGCGTTTCGGGAATCGCAACCCAGGCCTCCTTCTCGGAAAAGCGCGCGACGCGGATCGCGGTCTGGCCTGCGGCCACCACCTGGCCGGGTTCGACCAGTGTCGCGGTGACGACACCGCGCGCGTCGGCTTCGAGCGTCGCATAGGAGAGCGAGTTCCTGGTGAGATCGACCGAACGTTCGGCGCGGTTGAGGCGTGCCCGCGCCTCGTCGGCAGCGGCCTTGGCCTGGTCGAGCTGGGCGTCGGTGGCCCAGCCCTTGGCGCGCAGATCGATGGCGCGCTTCTCGGCGGCGGCGGCCTGCGCCAGCACGCCGGTCGCGGCATGCAGCTCGGCATCGGCCTGCTCGGCCTGCAGCTTCAGATCGACCTCGTCCAGCGTGGCCAGCGGCTGGCCCACCTTGACGGTGTCGCCGACCTCGACGAGGCGCTTGGCCACCTTGCCGGGGACACGGAAGCCCATATCGGCCTCGATCCGCGGCCGGATGGTGCCGACAAAGCTCCGCTCGGGATTGTCGGCTTCATAATGCACCGTGGCGACCAGGACCGGCCGGGTGGGCGCAGGTTTCTCGGCGACCTTCTCGTTGCAACCGGCCAGCAAGACCGCGACAAAGGCTAGCGACGCTCCCGCTAACAATTTGGAATAGCTCGATAAAATCGAACGCGCCAACATCGATCCGCTCCTCCGGCTGATGGCCTGATGAGGAGTATTGAGTGATCACTGACGAATGTCAATATTCATCAGTAATCATGACTTCGTGAACCCGAATGCCGCGCCATTGCATCCATGCCCGAGCTTCCCCGGTCCGGCCTGCGCGAAAACTGCACAAAAATCCGCAAATTCTGAATGGCCGGAACAAACGCCCTGCCAATCAGCCAGCCATGCTCGGTGCATGGGGAAAGTCATCACCGTCCAATTCCGACGCTCGATCCTGCCGCGACGCCTGCTCGACGATGGCTGGTGGCTGGAATCGAAGCCGGCCCGGCCCGTCCTGGCCGCCCTCCGCAAACGCCCGTCCGATCCAAAGCCCCGCCGCAGGCACCTCACCCTCGTCAAGCCAGAGAAATAACCATGTCGATCGCCGTCACTGCCGATCTCGAAGGCGCCGACCAATTCGCTGCCCACCCGATGCAGGTTCCGGCGATGGCGCCTGGAGCGATATTTCGCTAACACTCCGACCACGCAGTTCGATGTGGACACCGATAGAGGCTAGCGCGAGCGTGGCTCCTTCCATCCTGGTCGTCGACGACGACCCCCATATCCGTGACGTTGTCCGTTTCGCGTTCGAAAAAACCGGCATGACGATCTCGACCGCGCAGGACGGCCGGGAGGCGCTGCGCCAGTTCGACCGCAATGTCCATGATCTCGTCGTGCTCGACATCGGCATGCCGGAGATGGATGGGCTCGAGGTCTGCCGTCAGATCCGCAAGGCTGCGGATACGCCGATCCTGTTCCTGTCGGCGCGCGACGAAGAGATCGACCGCATCCTGGGCCTCGAAATCGGCGGCGACGATTATGTCACCAAGCCGTTCAGCCCGCGCGAACTGGTGGCGCGGGTGAATGCGATCCTGCGCCGGGCCCGGCACGCGCCCGGGCCGGCGACAGCTGCCAAGACCATGAGCCACGGCGAACTGACGATCGATCCGGACGCGCATGCGGCAAGCTTCCGCGGCGTGCCGGTGACGCTGACCGCACTCGAATTTGCGATCCTGCGCACGCTGATGGCGCGGCCGGGATCGGTGTTCACCCGCGAATTGATCCTCGATGCCGCCTATGCCGGCAACATCCATGTCGCGGACCGCACCATCGACAGCCACATCCGCAACATCCGCGCCAAGATGACGGCGGCCGGCTGCGACACCGCGATCGAGACCGTGCACGGCGTCGGCTTCAAGCTGGGGCGCTGCGAGGCGTCGCGTTGACCGAGGCATACAAGGCCACCCGCCAGAAATGGCGGCCGTCGCTCAGCCTCGTCGTCTTCCTGGTGCTCACGGCGGTGCTGTCGCTGCCGCTGTTCTGCCTGTACTTCCTCAAACTCTACCAGAACGAACTGATCCAGCAGACCGAGTCCGAGTTGATCGCGCAGAGCGCAGCGCTCGCCGCCGTGTTCGAGCGCGAAATCTCGACGCCCGCCGCGCAGGGGCTTGCACTCGGCACCAATGTGCCGCCACCTCCGCAATCCGAAGACGATCCCTATCAGCCGATCTGGCCGAAGCTCGAACTCGCCGACCAGAGCGTGCTGCCGCCGCGGCCCGATGCGCTGCCATCGGCCAAACCCGCCGACCCCGCCTTCGTCGCGCTCGGTGCGCGGATGACGCCCGACCTGGTCGCGACGCAAAACGTGACGCTGGCCGGTTTCCGGCTGCTCGATCCGAACGGCGTCGTCATCGCCGGCCATGAAGAGGTCGGGCTGTCGCTGGCGCATCTGCCGGAAGTCAGCGAAGCACTGCACGGCCATTTCAGCGCGGTGCTGCGCGCCCGCATTTCCAGGCACAACGCCCCACCGCTCTATTCCACCAGCCGCGGCACCGGCGTGCGGGTCTTCACCGCGATGCCGGTAATTGTGCGCGGCCAGGTCGCGGGCGTGGTCTATGCCTCGCGCACGCCCAACAATGTCTTCAAATATCTCTATGAGCAGCGCGGCAAGGTGATCCTCGCGGTGCTGTTCATGGCGGTACCGACGCTCTTGATCGGCTTCGTATTCCACCGCACCATCACCGAGCCGATGCGCGAACTGGTCGAGCGCACCCAATCGGTCGGCAGGGGCGAGCGTGACGCGCTGCGGCCGTTGAAGCGCCACGGCACCAGCGAATTCGCCCGGCTGTCGCAGAGCTTTCTCGACATGGCGCGGCGGCTCAACACCCGTTCCAGCTTCATCTCGACTTTCGCCACCCATGTGTCGCACGAATTGAAATCGCCGCTGACCTCGATCCAGGGCGCGGCCGAGCTGTTGCGCGATGACCTCGATTCCGCGACACCGTCGATGACCGACGCCGAGAAACGAAAATTCCTCGACAACATCATCGCCGATACCGAACGGCTGACAAAGATCTCCGGCCGGCTGCGCGATTTCGCCCGTGCCGAAAATCCGGTCGCGCTTGGTGCGGCAAAACTGTCCGCGGCGATCAACGCGCTGCGCACGAACTTCACAAGCCTCGATATTCACGCCGGCGGCGAGCTCGATACGCCGATGCGCATATCGGATGAAAACGCCGCGATCATCTTCTCCAACCTTGCCGACAATGCCGCACGCCATGGCAGCTCCAGGCTCGACATAACGGCCGAGCGTCATGAGGGCCTGCTGAAGATCAAGGTCGCCGACAATGGCGAAGGCGTGTCGCCGAACAACCGCGCCAGGATCTTCGACAGCTTCTTCACGACGCGCCGCGAGAGCGGGGGCACCGGCATGGGGCTTGCGATCGTCCGCGCCATGCTCGATGCCCATGGCGGCGCGATCCGGCTGCTGGACACCGATAAAGGCACCGCCTTCGAACTGACGCTGCCGCTCGCCGAGGCCGCGGCCTGACGGGCGGCCTTGCACAAAATGCGCGTGAACGGTCGCCGGCCGTCATCCGGATAGTCCTGTGTCTCGCCATCATCGCGCTCGGGCTCGGACTGCGGCGTTACGGCTTTGGCCTCAGCCTGCCGGCTGTCGTCGTCAAATATGGCGGCTCGATCCTGTGGGCGGCGATGCTGTTTTTTATCATCGCGCTCGCAGGACCGGCCTTGTCACGCGTGCGGATCACAGCGATTGCGGCCGCTATCGCGGTAGCGGTCGAGCTGTTCCGGCTGGTTCATACGCCGTGGCTCGATGCCTTCCGCCTCACCCTTGCCGGCGCATTACTGCTCGGCCGCATCTTCTCGCCATGGGACATTCTCGCCTACGGCGTCGGCATTGCGCTCGGCGCGTTGCTCGATCGCTCTGCGCAGGGATTACGTGTGCCGCGCCCTGCGTAGCGGATTAGCACCGGAGTGATCCGCCATCACTTCCTCACGGAGAATGATGGGTTACGCTGCGCTAACCCGCCGTTCGGTCGCCGTCCGAAAAGGCGCCTGGAAATCTACCTCAACTTCTCCGCCCCGGCGAATTCAGCCTTGCTTTCGTGGCCGCCAAGGAAAACCAGCATAGCGCCGATCAGCGGCAAGACGGCAAGCACGAACAGTCCGGTGGTCGCGCTGCCGGTGGTCTCCTTGATCCAGCCGATCAGATAGGGACCGGCGAAACCGGCGAGATTGCCGAGCGAGTTGATCAGCGCGATCGCGCCGGCGGCCGCGGTGCCGGACAGCCATGCCGTCGGCAGGGTCCAGAACATGCCGAAGGTGCAGAAAATGCCGATCGAGGCGATCGTCAGCACCACCATGGTCGCCATGGGATCGCTGATATAGCCGCAGATGCCAAGCGAGACTGCGGTGAGCAGCAGCGGCGCACCGACATGCATCACGCGCTCGCGGGTCACATCGGAGTGCCTTGCCCACAGCACCATCGCGATCGACCCGAACAGATAGGGCACCGCAGTCACGAACCCGGTCTGCGCGTTGGAGAAGCCGAACGACCTGACGATCTGCGGCAGCCAGAACTGCATGCCATAGAGGGCGGCGACAAAGCTGAAATAGATCAGGCTCAGCATCAGCACCTTTGGCGAGGCCAGCGCCTCGCCGAGCGTCAGGTGTTGCGCGGCCTGTTTGGCTGCAACCTCGCTCTCCAGCCGCGACAGCAGCCACGTCCGCTGCTCGGCCGTGAGCCAGCTCGCATTGTTCGGGCGATCGGTGAGGTAGAACCAGGTGACGATGCCGAGCAGCACCGAGGGAATGCCCTCGATGATGAAGAGCCATTGCCAGCCCTTCAATCCCCACGCGCCGTCAAGCCCGAGCAACAGGCCCGAGATCGGCGCGCCG
Source organism: Bradyrhizobium sp. (assembly GCA_035547995.1). Classification (GTDB taxonomy): domain Bacteria; phylum Pseudomonadota; class Alphaproteobacteria; order Rhizobiales; family Xanthobacteraceae; genus Bradyrhizobium. The sequence continues at coordinate 24,563 of DASZTN010000036.1, forward strand.
ATCACGGTCGAGACCGGCACGGCGATCGCGAAAGCGGCAATGAAACGGGCGCGATATTTCGCCGGATACCAGTAGGTGAGATAGAGGATGATGCCGGGAAAGAATCCGGCTTCGGCGACGCCGAGCAGGAAACGGACGCCGTAGAAGCTCCACGCGCCGCCGACGACCGCCATCAGTCCGGAGACGATGCCCCAGGTGACCATGATGCGCGCGATCCAGCGGCTGGCGCCGAATTTCTCCAGCGCCAGGTTGCTCGGCACCTCGAACAGGAAATAACCGACGAAGAAAATACCCGCGCCCCAGGCAAAAACCGTCGGCGAAAACCCCAGATCGCGGTTCATGGTAAGCCCGGCGAAGCTGAGATTGACGCGGTCGAGATAGGACAGGAAATAGGCCAGCACCAGGAACGGAATCAGGCGCCACGAGACCGCGCGGATGGTCGAGATTTCGATGTCGCTTTTGGCGCTCGATGATGCGGAAAAGGTGGCGGACTGGCTCACAAATTTCTCCCCGATTTCTACCTTGTTGGCCGTCTGATGGACGGACATGCCCGGGCTCTTAGCATTGGGGATGGGGAAATATAAAGAGGCAATCGGTGCACGGCATGGATTAGCCGTCATCGTCTGCCTGAAAAATGGTTGAGTTACGTTTCGGCAACGTATCCTACGGTTTCTCGCTGCGCCGTTAATCGGCAAGCTGGAAGCGCTCGAAGCGGTGCAGCTCTTCTTCGATACGGCGTTTGAGCTCCTTGCGCCCGCCCCGCTTTGCGGCGCTGCCGACCCAGCTCCATTTCTGCATCAGCAGTTTGCGGTTCTGGCGGTCGGTCTTGAGATCGATCGCGGCGACGATGTCGTCGCCGACCAGGACCGGCAGCGCGAAATAGCCGAACAGCCGCTTCTCCCTTGGCACATAGGCCTCGAAGCGATGACCGTAGCCGAAGAACAGTTCGGTGCGCTTGCGCTGGATGATCAGGGGGTCGAACGGAGACAGGATATGCACCTGCTCGCTACAGCCGTTCGCTGCCTCCAGCGTCTCTGGACGAGCCCAGTGCTCCTGCTTGCCGGCGCCTTCGAGTGCGACCGGGACCAGTTCGCCCTTGCGCACCCTCGCCTCGATCAGGCGCCGCACCGCGGGCTTGCTCGGCGCGTCGAGATGGCAGGCCGAATCCAGGCTGACGACGCCTTGTGCCCGCAGCGCGCGGTCGAGCAGATAAACAGCGACCTCGCGCACCGATGCCGGCGCCGGCGGCTTGTTCCAGCCGAAATGCCGCGACATCAAATCATAGGTTTTGAGCATGCCGGTGCGCTCGCTGATGGTGAGCACACCGGTGTAGAAGGCCAGCTGCAGCGCCCGTTTCGAGGGCTTGCGGCTTGCCCAAAGATGCTGCTTCTCCACCAGCACGTCGTCATCGATGTCGCGGATGGTCAGCGCGCCGCGCCGGATCAGGTTCATCACCTTGCGCATGTCGGCCGGCGTGACCGAGGAAAACCATTTATGGCCTTCGCGCCTGTGCAGCCGCATCGCCGGGATGAAGAAGCGGAAATCACGGGTCGGCACATAGGACAGCGCGTGGGTCCAGTATTCGAACACGCTTTTGTCGACGCTTTGGGCCTGGCGCAGGTCGGCGCGGCGGTATTGCGGAATCCGGCTCCACAACACGTGGTGGTGCGAGCGCTCGATGACGTTGATGGTGTCGATCTGGACGTAGCCGAGATGCTCGACCGCCGCTGCAGTTGCCGGCGGCCCGTCGCCGAACGGGGCTTCCGTGTCGAGCCGCTGGGCGCGCAGCCAGATGCGCCTGCCGTCGATCGTGCTCAGGGGATGTAATTTGGCCGCCTCGGACATTGCGAGGCTAATGTAGCAAGATTCACGCCGGTTAACAGATGCGTTCCGTCTGTGTCACCGGAGCAGTCGCCGATCTGAGTGAATCGAAGGGATGTGCGCGCAACGGCGTCATTGCGAGCGCAAGCGAAGCATCCAGACTTCCTTCGCCAGATGCAGCCTGGGATTGCTTCGTCGCTTTCGTTCCCTTGCGCAAACGCTTCGCGTTTGTCGCAGGCAATGACGAGCTTGTCCGGCTTTGCCGCATGATCGGGCGCTCTGCCGCCACGTGCTCATGGCATTCGTCCTCGCAAGGCGATCTCAGGCGATCAGACCCTGGAGCGGCTTCGCCGTCGCGCTGTCGGGGAAAACGCTTTCCGACAGCACCCGCTCGGAAAGGCCGAGATGATCGCGCAGCACGCCCTTGACCATTGCACGCAAGTCGGTGGTCGGCGCGAGATCGCGGTTCTGATAGAGATTTGCCGGCTTCAGGCCGGGCCAGTCGGCGATCACCCGGCCGCCCTGCACCGCGCCGCCCGCGAGCAGAGCGATCGTGCCGGTACCGTGATCGGTTCCTTCGGTGCCGTTGATGTGCGCGGTGCGGCCGAATTCGGTGGCGGCGACGATGACCGTGTCGCGCCAATGGTCGCCAAGCCCGCTTTCAAATTCGGCGAACGCGCCGTCGAGACCCGACAGCAGCATCGCCAGCCGTCCGACCGGGCCGCCTTCATTGGCATGGGTGTCCCAGCCATCGAAGGCGAGCGCTGCGATCCGCGGACCATCATCCGCCGCCATCAGCTTGGCGGCACCGCGCGCAGCCAGGCGCATCGCGGCCGCACCAAATGCGCCGGGCTTCGATCGCATCGCATCGCCACGCGCCGATTTTTCGAGCAGCAGGCCCTGCGTCAGCGCCGACGCCAATTTGGGATCGCGATGCTGATAGAGTTCGAGCAGCCGCGCCGCGGTGTCGTCGTCGGCTTGCGGCAAGGCCACCGGCTCCCAGCCGACAGTCGGCGCCGCACCGCGCAGCACCAGCGGCGTGGTCGGCCCGATCGCAAGCCCGCTGGTCACCCGCTCGCCATGCGGCATCGCCTGCAGCGCGCGGTTGAGCCAGCCGGACTGCACGCGGCCGGGACCGGCAAAGCCGCTTTCAAGAACATCCTGGCCGTCGAAATGGGAGCGGTCGCGATAAGGCGTCGCCACCGCGTGGATGAAGGCGGCGCGCTTGTCGCGATACATCCGCGCCAGCTCCGGCATCGACGGATGCAGCGCGAAGAAGGAGTCGAGCATCGTCGCCGGATGCGGCCCGTCAGCAGCAAGCGCGATGGCGCCATGCAGGCCGGCATAGTCAGGGTCGCCGATCGGGGCCACCGTGGCGAGCCCGTCGAGCGCGCCGCGCAGGATGATGGCGACGAAGCGCGGATCGCGAGAATCGGATGCGCGGGCGAATTTCGGCACATAGGCCCAGGCCGCGAATGATGCGCCGCCCAGCAACAATGCGCGCCGCGATGGCGCAAATCGGATCCGGCTTTCGCAGCAGTCCATCATCGTCATCTCCTCTGGAATTCCGGCGACATCAACAGCAAGGCCAGCGCCTGCTGCCGGGTCTCGGCGCGGTCGACGGCCTGCTTGGTCTCCTGCGACGCGTCATCCGCCGCGACGACACCGACGAGATCGCGCGGATCGATGCTGTCGGCGAGATGGGAGCCGATCTGCGAGGCAATATCGAGCCGCAGCTTCATGCCCTCGGGCGCGGCCCAGGCGGCGTTGGTGTCGGGGAAACCGTTCGGGCCGGGCGGCGACCACATCGGCTGGCCCAATAGATTGAGCGCACCAAGATAGCGTCCCGGATCCTCCGGCATCTGTCCGGTCAGCCGGCCGGCGGCGACCAGGAATTCGTAAGGGCTTCGGATCTTGGTGAGCGGCGCCTGCCAGGCCTCGTCGGAATCCACCAGCGCCATGGTCATCGCCTTGAGGTCGCCGCCGGTGTTGCCGAAGACATCCTGCAGATGCGCGACCAGCGCCGGCGGCGGATCGTCGGCGACGAAGTGCCGGACGAATTTGGTGGCGATGAACCTGGCGGTCGACCGATGGCGCGCGATATCGGCCAGCGCCGCCTCGCCCTGGCCGACGCCGTTATCCTCATAGCTCTTGCCGAGCAGTTGCTGCATGCCCGGCTCATGGGCATTGGCGTTGAACACGAAGGTGCCGGGCTGACCGAGCAGCCCCTGCCGCCCGACGAAGGTCCAGCCGGTCAGGATTCGTGCCAGCGAGGTGACATCGGCTTGCGAATAGCCGCCGCCGACGCCGAGCGTATGCAGTTCCATGATCTCGCGCGCGAGATTTTCGTTCAGGCCGCGGGTGCGCCGCTGCCCGGCGCGCGAATCCGGGCCGATCGATTGCTGGTTGTCGAGAAAGAACAGCATGGCAGGATGCTGCTCGACGGCCTTCAGCATGTCGCCGAAACGGCCGAGCACGTGCGGCCGGATCGCTTCCCGCTCGAACGATCCGGCCCAGATGCGCGCCAAAGGGCCCTTGGTCGCGGAGATGCAGAAATGATTCGACCAGAACGCGACCAGCCGCTCGGTGATGCCGCAATCGGCCAGAAACGCGCGCTGCAATCGCGCCAGCGCTTCAGTGCGGTACGTTCTCTGAATGACATTGAGCGGCTGCTGCGGCTTCGGTGCTTTCGGTGACCTCATCTCGGCCGGAGGCATCCCTGCCGAAGTCATGGCCGAGGCCTTGCCTGACGGATCAGACGCGGCGTCGTTGAGGGCCAGCTTGCGCGGCGGCGAAGTGGCATCCGCCATCGGCTGGCCCGGCGATGGTTTGGCCGCTGGCGCAGCATCCGCCTTCGCTGCGGCCTCGCGCGCCTGCCTGAGCTCGAACTGATAGGCAAAGGCTTGCTGCGCCAGGG
>DASZTN010000037.1:0-37910 GCA_035547995.1 Bradyrhizobium sp.
ATCCTGAGAAACGGCATCTTCGCCGCGTCTCGACGGATGACCGCGATTGGGTAATTGATACACGCATTCGATCTCGCCACGCATTTGCGCCCGAGTGATGCATGAACCTCGTCCCTCGAAAATGGAGGGCGCAGGGAAGACCGGGTGCCCGCCGCACCCGCGGCCCCGTGTGCAACTAAAAAAGCACACGAGTGTAGTCACCACAGGTGAAGTCGGATCGCTCCGGCCTTCCCTGCGCAATGGTTCTACGGCTTACTCCGCGCTCTCCTTGGTGACCGGGCTTTATTGCCACCATCATCAGCGCGATGCGGCACGCGACATCACTTCAGTGCGATGCGGAGCATCGTCACGGTGTGATGCGCAGGCATCGTCGCCAACTTGATGCCAGCATCGGGGCATCGGGACCACACGGCTTCGCCGTATGCGTTCGGCGTCATTCGTCCCTTGACGCCGCCGCATCCATCGCATCCCGCGCTCAACGTCCGTGACGACGCGTACGTCCCTCTGACGAGCGCGGGACGGCGTGAGTGATAAAGGTGATTTTAGCAAACTGGGAAGTGGAATATTTTTCGCAGGCGGACTGGACAGCAAAGGCATTGGGCTGCCCGTCGGGCAAATCAAGGCCGGGAAGGCAAAGCGTGCCCACCTTCCAATCTATCGGCCATATGGTGGGCACGCTGCGCTTTGCCCATCCTACAAACCCGACAAGGATATCGGCATCACGACGCTCCCCTCCGCTCCGCAGTGAAGCGCTGGTCAGATTGGCGGGTTCTCAGGGACATTGCCAAATCTTCCAAGCACCGTCGTTCGGGCTTCGGGATAGCCAGCCCGAACAAACGCGATCGCTCCCGAATGGCCAAATACCTTCCAATAGCCTTTGGCGCGCTCGATCGCGGAGACGGGAGTGGCACACTTGAAAGGCTGTCCAGCGACCAGTCCGTCATCGGTCAGATCGAATGGCAGGGCGATGAACTGGGTGATTTCGCTCATGGCGTTTCCCTCTCGTCCCTTTTCGATTTTTGATCGATCCAACACCGATGGCATGCAGGCTACATTGACCTGCATCAACAGCCCATGGAGCCGGATTACTTCGCGGAGCTGATTGAAGAACCAATGGCACCGACGGCGCAAGTCCCCCGCACCCAGAAAAGAAAAAGGCGGCATCGCTTGAGATGCCGCCTTTTTGCCTGCAATCGGCGATCGAACTTACCACCGATAACTGATGCTGCCGGTCCCCGCATAGCTTCGGACGTTCGAGGCAAACTCGCCGTCGAACTTGGCACCCAGCGCCCAGCCGCTGCGGAATTTGAGTTCGGCTCCCGCGGTCACGAGGGCGCTGTCCGGCGCCGCCACCGCGCCGTTGACCGTGAAGCCGGTGGTCGGCAGCGACTGAAACACCGCGTTGATCGCGGTGCCATTCACCCAGTCATGGGCCCAGGCTGCGCGGGCGCGCAGCACCAGGGTGGTGTCTCCCTGCAACAGAAAAGCGCGATCGACCCAGCTTCCGAGTTCGGTGCGGGTGTCGGTCGAATTTTGCGAATTATAGGTGAGCGCGAAGTCGGTGGCGCCGGTAGCCGAGGTTTCGCTATAGGACGGCGCGTGGAACGCCTGGACCTGGACCGCGGCATAGGGCGTGACTCCTACGACCGGCGTATCGAAGCGATAACCGCCCTCGATGCGGCCACCATAGTTCACCGCATCGAAGCTGGCGTTCAACTGCGAGGTGCCGGTGACATCGACGGTGTGGTTGGTCGACATCGAGTACAGCCCGGCCGCCAACGATGCCGAGAGATAGCCCGAACCGAACCTGGTCGAGGCATAGGCGCCGGCCTGGAAGACATCGCCGCGGCCACCGCCGAGATTGCTGGCCAGCCCCCACGACGTATTACCGCCGGCGAGCGCGAAACCGACCACCGTGGCCGGCGCGACGCGGTAGTCGAAACCGGCGGCGATGCCGGCGGTCCGCACCGTCGTGTCGTGGCTGCCGACATCGGCATTGCCGTTGATCTGGCTCTGGCCGCCGAACGGCGTTCCCCAGACATTCCATTGCGGAGCTGACGCTGCGGCAAGCGGCGGAGCCTTGGTGAAGGCCGCATAAGCCCGTGCGATATCCGGCGGCACGCCGTCATGCTCGGGAGCGAAGCCCAGCGCTGCGGTACCGAACGGAGTGTCGCGGCCGGTCACGAACGGATCGATCATCATGCCGAGAAACGGACCGAGCGTCTGCATCGCAGCCTGGCGTGCGCCGGCTGCGCTTTCGCCCGAGATCTGGCTCAGCGCATTGGAGATCTGATCCGCCCCCATCGATCCCAGGGCCGAGATTCCGGTGCTGGTGGCGCCGCCTGCAATCGCGCCATCCAGCGCACCCGCTACCGAACGCTGGTTGGCGTTGACAGCGAAAGGCGAGAGCTGGGTGCCGCCGAGCAGCGCGCCGCTGAGATCGACGGTGTAGGACAGGATCACGGAATCTTCCGGCTGCCACACCTGCGTCGGCGTCGCGATCGGAATATAGGTGAAGGTATAGGTGCCGGCGCGCAGGCCGGTGAACGCCGCGCCCTGCCATGCCGCCACCGGGCCCGCATAGGCATAGGCGGAGGAGGCGAAGTCACCGACCAGTGTGGTGCCGTTGGAATAGAAATTGTTCGTTCCGTCGACCAGGCCGGTCGGTTTGACGAGAGTCAGCAGCGTGAACGCGACGGTCGCCGAATAACCGCTGCCGCCGACCAGTTGCAGCGAGCCCTCGGTGTAGGTGACGCCAGTATGATAGGTGCCATACCAGAAGGTGATGGCTCCCGGTCCGTCACTCACATAGCCGATCGAGACTGTGTGCGCCTGCGCCAGTTCGGCCTGCCAGGCCAGAAACGCGCCTGCGGATAGAATGGCGCGCGCGCCATTCCACAAAAGTCTTCCCCTGTTGCCCATAATGCCCCTCGCGCGCCCAAATTGTTTTTCGTCCAAGTCATGCGGGCACGCGCAACAGACTTCATCGACGCTGCACGACAGGCGGTAGACTTCCCCGAATCAACCGCCACGCGCAATTCAGCCTGAGTGGAAAATGGAACCGGATTCAACTCGTAGACTTACGGACTGGCTGGATTGATCACAGCATGCTGCGCAAACGCCGCGCTCACCGATTCGGATTTGTCCGCGGCCAGGCATCCGGTCGCCGCCTCGCCGTACATTCCCTGAAACAGCAGAGCGCCCGCCACCTGGCGCCATGCATGAAGGTGGCGGGCGATAATATTCTTTCGTCCTGGAGGCAGGCAGGAGGATCGATAAAGTCAGTAGGCTAGGCAAAGGCGCGCCCGGCGCCGTGCCTGCTTCCAATGCATCGGCCATCTCGGTGGGCACGCTGCCCGTTGCCCAGCCTACGGGCTGGTCTTGTACGGGCTGGTCTTGCCTAAACCGCGCCCGCCTTCTGCGCGTAGGCCCAGGCAGCCTTTGACAGCGGCACGGTGCGCTTGGCCGATTCCATCGCCTTGGCGCTGGCCGCGGTGCCGTCGCGAATCCGTCCCGCGATGCCCTGGGTGATGCCGGCGAGGCGGAACAGGTTGTACGAAAAATACCAGTTCAGGTCCGGCATCGCGGTGCCGGTGACGTTACAATAGATCGCAGCTGCCTCTTCCATGGTCGGGATGTTGAGCGCCTTGAAGTCCGCGCCTTCGAGGCCGGGCATGATCCATTGCATCAAGAGGTAGGTGAAATCGGCCATGGGATCGCCGGTAGTCGACAGCTCCCAATCCAGCACGGCCTTCACCCGCGGCTCGACCGGATCGAAGATCATATTGTCGAGGCGATAGTCGCCATGCACGATCGAGACGCGCTGCTGCTTCGGCAGCGTCTTCGGCAGCCATTCGATCAGCCGCTCCATTTCCGGAATGTGCTGCGTCTCGGAGGCGCGGTACTGCTTGGTCCAGCGGTCGACCTGGCGGGCGAAATAATTTCCAGGCTTGCCGAAGTCGCCAAGCCCGATCGCCTCGGGATCGAACAGATGCAGCTTCGCCAATGTTTCGATCTTGCTGGTGAAGATCGGCCGCCGCTCCTCCCTGGGCAGGGTTGGCAGCGTCGGATCCCAGAACACGCGGCCCTCCTCCATCGACATGATGTAGAAGGCAGCGCCGATCACGGCCTCATCCGAACAGAGCGCATAGGCCCTGGCGACCGGGAAATTCTGCTTGCCGAGTGCGGCGATGACCCGGAATTCGCGGTCGACCGCATGCGCCGACGGCAGCAATTTGCCGAACGGCTTGCGCCGCATCACATAGGATCGTCCGGGCGTATCGAGCCGGTAGGTCGGGTTCGACTGGCCGCCCTTGAACTGCAGGACGGTCAGCGGCCCCTGATAACCCTCGACGTGATCGCGCATCCAGCCATCGAGGCGCAGCTCGTCGATGCGATGCCGCTCCTCGACCGGCTTGGTGCCCGAAAACTCCTCGTCGCTCTTGACGCCTGCGGCCAATGTAGCGCTCCCTCAGTTTTTATCACCGCCAGTTTTATCTACGTCATTCCGGAGCATCGCGCAGCGATGAATCCGGAATCTCGAGATTCTCAGGTGCGCAATTGCGCACCATAGTTCATCGCTACGCGATGCCCCGGAATGACGGCGTGGGAGGCGTGCGACCGCCCCCTTTCTACTTCGCTGGAGCGTTTGCATACTTCCGAAGTTCAAGTCTGGCAATGGCGCGGCAATGCACCTCATCCGGGCCATCCGCCAGGCGCATGGTGCGCATCGACGCATAATCGCGCGCCAGCCCGGCCTCGTCGGAGACACCGGCGCCGCCGAAGGCCTGGATCGCCTCGTCGATGATCTTCAGCGCCATTCGCGGCGCGGCGACCTTGATCATGGCGATCTCGAGCTGCGCGGTCTTGTTGCCGACCTTGTCCATCATGTCGGCGGCCTTCAGGCACAACAGGCGGTTCATCTCGATATCGATGCGGGCCTCGGCGATGCGCTGTTCCCACACCGAATGCTCGATGATCTTCTTGCCGAAGGCGGTGCGTGAGGCGAGCCGCTTGACCATCTTCTCCAGCGCTTCCTCGGCCTTGCCGATGGTGCGCATGCAGTGATGGATGCGGCCCGGACCGAGGCGGCCCTGCGCGATCTCGAAGCCCCTGCCCTCGCCGAGCAGGATGTTTTCCTTCGGCACGCGCACGTTCTCCAGCAGCACCTGGGCGTGGCCGTGCGGCGCATCGTCGAAGCCGAACACCGGCAGCAATCGTTCGATGGTGATGCCGGGGGTGTCGAGCGGCACCAGGATCTGGGACTGCTGCTGATGGCGCGGCGCGTTCGGGTCGGTCTTGCCCATCAGGATCGCGATCTTGCAGCGGGGATCGCCGACGCCGGACGACCACCATTTGCGGCCGTTGATGACGTAATGATCGCCGTCGCGCTCGATGCGGGTTTCGATATTGGTGGCGTCGGAGGAGGCCACCGCCGGCTCGGTCATCAGGAACGCCGAGCGGATCTCGCCGTCCATCAGCGGCCGCAGCCATTTGCGCTTCTGCTCCTTGGTGCCGTAGCGCATGAACACTTCCATGTTGCCGGTATCGGGCGCCGAGCAGTTGAACACTTCCGAAGCCCAGCCGATATGACCCATCTCTTCGGCCAGCGGCGCGTATTCGAGATTACTCAATCCCGCACCACGGAATTCGTCGTCCTCATGCGAGGACGGCGGCAGGAACATGTTCCAGAGGCCTTCGGCCCTCGCCTTCTTCTTCAACTCCTCGATGATCGGAATGACTTTCCAGCGCGGCCCCTCGGCGTCCTGCTGCTTATAGATCGGCACCGCGGGACGGACATGATTTTTCATGAACGCCTGAACGCGGCTCTGCCATTCCTTCTGGCGGTCTGACATCGTGAAGTCCATGGGTCACTCCTCACCTTCGTTTTCTAAAAAACCGTTGCGCGGCACTGTCGTCCTGCTGCCGCCCTGCCGCAAGCCTTCTGGTTTCACGGGCCGATCGGCGGCAGCGGATCGCAAAGCCGCGGATGCTCGCAATTGACATTCCAGCCTTCAAACCATAGTTTCATACATCTGTTTGAATTGCAACTGCTCGAGTTGCGAAGGGCCACCGACGATGGCGACGGACCAGACGCGAACGGCTATTCTTGTTGCAGCCGAGCGGCTTTATGCCGAGCGCGGCTTCGCCGACGTGACGCTGCGCGACATCGTTGCGGCCGCCGACGTCAATCTCGCGGCGGTCAACTACCATTTCGGCTCCAAGGACGAGTTGATCGCGGAGCTGTTCGTCACCCGCAGCCTTGCGCTCAACCGCGAGCGCCTAAGGGAATTGAAGGCGGCTGAAGAGGCCGGCGACGGACGGGCGCCGATCGACGCCGTGCTGCGCGCGCTGGTCGGCCCGACCTTGCGCGGCGGCCTCGGCCCCGACAATGCGCGCTCGACCGCGGCGCGCTTCATGATCCGCGTCTCGATCGAATCCGTGCCGCCGATCCGCCGCATCCGCAACCGCGAGATCGATCATTTGCGCAAATTCGTCGCCGCGATGCGGCGTTCGCTGCCCGGCGTCAGCGACGTCGATCTCTACTGGGGGCTGCACTTCGCGCTCGCCATGGCGCACCAGACCGTCCGCGACAGCGAGCGGCTTGCGAAATTGTCGGAAGGACAATGCGACGTCGATGATGTCGAGGATGTCATCGAGCGCGTCGTATCGGTGGCGGTGATGGCGCTGACCGCGAATGCGCCCGGGAAGATGGCGGCGCGATCGCTGGCGCGGTAGCCGTTACGGCGATGCGCCTGCACCGGTCCAGGGACAGACAGCGCTTCAGATCGAATGTCCCTTCTTGCGCAGCTCGTCCACCATCTCCTGGTGCGCCTCACGGCCTGCCACTTCGCCGAACTTCCTGCCGGCTGCCATCGTCTGCTGGGCGATCAGCGGGGTTTTCTCCAGCAGCTTCTGCCCCGTCGGCGTCTTGTAGAATGCGATCAGGTCGTGCAATTCCGCGGCCGAGAAGTTGCCGGCATAGACGGCCACGATCGAGCCCTCGAGGTCGGTGATGCGCGCCATCATCTTGTCCTGGATGATCGGCACCAGCGCATCGTAATCGCGTTCGACATCGGCGCGGTTCTGCACGATCGCCGGCTTCAACTGCTGTAAAATCAGCGGCAGCAGCGCCTTGAACTGGTCGCCGACCTTGATGATGGACACCAGTTCTTTCGCGGCAGCTTCGGACTCGGCGTCCGGCGACTGCGCCTGGACCGGAGCGATCAGCAATAATGCCAGCACAAGCGGAGCGGCGATCCGGGCAATTGACAGGCGCATCGAAATCCTCCTGCGATCATGTCTTTGTTTATTACCATTTTTGGGCAAAGGCCACGTGACGCCGCCGTTGGTCCGCCTCGCCTGATAATTTGTCGGATGAGTACCCATGATCAGAGATAGGATGATTCAAAAGACGCCGTCATTGCTGTGCGAGCGAAGGGAAGCAATCCAGAACCAGATGCGCCGTACCGGATCGCTTCGTCGCTCACGCTCTTTACGATTTACGATGACGTTACGATTTACGATGACGCCGATATCACCGATCTAGATAATCCCCTGTTCCTTCAGCGCGTCCAGCCTGGCAGCATCATAGCCGAGCTTTTCCGTCAGGATTTCCCTGGTATTGGCACCGAGCAGCGGCGGCGCGCGATAGTCCTTCACCGGCGTGCCGCGGAAGGTGATGGGATTGCGGATCAGCGACAGTTGCGGCTCGAAGGGATGGTTGACCTTGACCTCCATGCCGCGCGAACGGACGTGCGGATCGGTGAACACCTGTTCGAAATCGTTGATTGGACCGGAAGGCACGCCGGCCTTCTCCAATTCCTCCAGCCAATAGGCCACGGGCTTCTTCAGGAACAGGCCGGCGAAGATCGCCATGATCTCCTTGCCGTGGCGGACGCGGTCGTTGTTCTTGATGAATTTCGGATCGTTCGCAAGGTCCGGCTCGCCGAGCACCGCACAGGTGCGCGCGAACTGGCCGTCATTGCCGACCACCAGCATCAATTCGCCGTCGGTGCAGCGGAATACGCCGGCCGGCATGCCGCCATTGCCCCAGGTGCCGCGCCGGGGCGGAGCCTTGCCGTTGACGAGATAGATCTGGGCCCAATGCGACAGCGAGGCGATCACGGTATCGAACAGGCAGACATCGATATGCTGCCCCTCGCCGCCATTGGCGTCGCGGTTGTAAAGTGCGGCCAGGATGCCGATCGAGGTGTTCATGCCGGTCATGTAGTCGACGATCGAGGGACCGACCTTCATCGGCCCGGCGCCCGGCTCGCCGTCCATATGGCCGGTGACGCTCATCAGCCCGCCCATCGCCTGGAGAATGGCGTCATAGCCGGCGCGCGGCGCGTAAGGCCCGGTCTGGCCGAAACCGGTCACCGAGCAATAGATGATGCCGGGGTTGATCGCCTTGAGCGTTTCATAATCGAGCCCGTAGCGCTTGAGATCGCCGACCTTGTAATTCTCCATGAACACGTCGACATCCTTCGCCAGCGCGCGGATGATCTCCTGCCCTTCCGGCTTGGCGATGTTGACGGTGACAGATTTCTTGCCGCGGTTGGCGCAGAGATAGAACGAGTTGTTGTTGTTCTCCTTGCCTTCGGGATCGACCAGGTAAGGCGGCCCGAAGGCGCGCGCGTCGTCGCCGGTGCCGGGACGTTCGATCTTGATCACCTCGGCACCGAGATCGGCCAGCATCTGCGCCGACAGGGGACCGGCAAGCACGCGCGTCAAATCAAGGATCCTGATGCCCGAAAGTGGCAAAGCCGACATGATGTTTCCTCAAGCGTTATGATCTTGGGGCCGGAACAAAGCCGGTCCGACAGGACCATAGCGGATACACCATTTTGCCTCGCGCAGCACTGCGTCTATGGCATGCGCCCATCCCGCGCGAAAAACCCGCGCGATGGAAAATTCACGGGGCGCGCGGCGGCGGGGGTAGCCTCAAACGAGCCCCAGCATCGCGCGGGCATCCGCCGGCGCAGCGATGGCGGCGCCGAGGCTGCGCAGGATGCTCGCGGCATGCGCCACCAGTTCGGCATTGGTCCTGGCGAGCACGCCCTTCGACATATAGAGATTGTCTTCCATGCCGACGCGGACGTGGCCGCCGAGCAGATAGGCCTGCGCCACCATCGGGAATTCGGCGCGGCCGATGCCGAAACCGGTCCAGATCGCGCCCGGCGGCAACAGGTCGCGGCCATACATCATGGTTTCCGGCGAGGCGTTGAAACCGTATTTGACGCCGAGCACCAGCGAGAACAACCCCGGCCCCTTCAAGGAGCCGTCGGCGAACATGTCGCGCGCCAGATGGCAATCGCCGCTGTCGAACAGTTCGATCTCCGGCAGCACCCCCGCCGCCCTGATGCGTTCCGCCATCCTGCGGACATTGCGCGGCGTGTTGATCACGACCTCGCCGCCGGAATTCATGGTGTTGAGATCGAGCGTGCAGATGTCGGGCTTCAGCAGTTCGACATGCTCGACCCGCTTCTCCGGCAGCATCAATGTCGTGCCCGGCCCCGCGATCTTGGGGTCCTCTTCGGATGGCACGAAGCGGCCGCCCGGCCCGGTCGTCAGGTTGATGACCAGGCTCTTATTGCTGCTACGGATGCGGTCCACCACGTCGCGATAGAGGTCGATCGACATCGACGGACGGCCGGTCTCGGGATCGCGCACATGGATATGGGCGATCGCCGCGCCCGCCTCGGCGGCTTCCAGCGCGCTGTCGGCGATCTGCTGCGGGGTGATCGGCAGATAAGGCGACTGCTCCGGCCTGGTGAGGTTGCCGGTTATCGCGCAGGTGATGATGACCTTTTGCTGCGGAGTGGATGCCATCAGGGATGCCTTCTGCCTTCGGGTCGGATGATTGCGCCTGCCATACCGCAATGGAAACGCCGGCGCGAGCGCAAGTCCTTGCGGTCGATCATTCCTGATTGCCGGGCCAGGTCGCAAAGGATTTCGCCGCCGCAGCGCCGAAATGCAGTTCCTCGTCCTGGCCCGCGGGGTCGACGAACAGGCGGATGCGAAGCTCATAGTCGGACAGATAGGCGACCGGCGGCCCGACCCGGAACGGGCGATCATGGCCCGGATAGATGATCTCGGCGATTTCCATCGCCTTTTTCAGGCTGTCGGAAGCTCGCTGCGCGCCGCTCACATGCGAGCCGATCTGCCCGGCGACCGCCTCTTTCGCGTTGCCGACCGCATCGCCGGCCAATAATTGCCGGCCCGCCAACAGGCCGATCGACCCCGGCGTATGGCCGGGCAGTTCGACGATGCGCAGGTCCGCTGCAAGCTCGATCTCGGCCGCGACGGGTCGCAGGCGCAGTTTCCGCATGGCGCGAACCGTATATTCGGGAATCGCCGGGTCACGCCCGCTCACCCTGCCGGCCGCCTTCAGCTCACGCTCGTGGACGAGGATTTCGGCATTGGCGAACAGGTCGGCATTGGCCGCGTTGTCCCAGTGCAGATGCGACAGCACCACCTTGCTGATGCTGGCCGGATCGATGCCGGCGCGGCGCAGGCGCCCCTGCAGGATCGGACGATAGGCGTAAGGCCCGGTGTCGAACAGGATCAATTCGCCGCCGGCGCGCACCAGCGCCACCGTCGAGGCGCCGACCAGGAACTTGTCGGCCTCGGCGGCAAGGCCGGTGAACAACAGCTCGATCTCGGGTGATCCCGTTTCAGAGGATGTCTTCGTTTCAGAAGATCTTGTTCCAGAAGGCTTGGTTTCAGAAGACATGGTTTCAGAAGACACGATTTCAGAAGACATGGCTGGCTCAGACGCCTCCTGCCCTTGCGGTCGTCAGCGGCCGGTCCTCGGTCGAAATCATCGTCGTGATGTCGCGCCCGCCCGGCTGGAACGAGAAGCGCAGCCGGTAGCTGTATTGGGTCAGGTAATTCACGCGGCCATTCTCGAAGGTGAAGGGACGGTCATGACCGGGATAGAAGACCGTGCCGGCCGTGAGCGCGCGGTCGAGGCTGTTCTGTCCCTTGTCCGGATCGAAGAAGGCGACATCGGGATGGCCGCGCACCGCGTCGCGCGCCGACCACAGCGCATCGCTGGCGAGCACCAGATCGCCGCCATCCGCCTTCACCACCAGCCCCTGCAGGCCGATCGAATGTCCGGGCAAAGGCAGCGTTCTCACCCCGGGAAAGATTTCCTGGGCGCGATCGTCGAGCAGTTCGAGCCGCATGTCCTGCAGCATCTCGCGTGCATAAGGCGGCGTGCCCCAATCGTCCGGCCGGAGGTTGGCGGCATAGTCGAACTCCAGCCGCGGCACCAGGATCTCGGCGCAGCGGAACAGGTCGATATTCTCGATGTGGTCCCAGTGCAGGTGCGAGACGAACACGGTGTCGATCTGATCCGGCGTCAGGCCGTGCGCAGCGAGCGCCGCAATCAGGGTCGGCCGCACCCGGAACGGCCCGGTATCGAACAGGATGTTGCGCTTGCCGTCGCGCAGCAGCAGCAGCGAGCAGATGCCGAACAGGAAATGATCGGCCTTGGCCGGCAGGCCCGGGATCAGGAGGTCAACGCGCATCATTCTACATTCTATTCCGGGACTGGATTGCTATTCCGGGAGCGGCTTGCCACGCGTCTCCGGCGCAAAGCACACCGCGATCAGGCCGATCGCATAGCTCAACGCCATGATCGCACCCGACTTCGGGATGCCGCCGAAGAAAACCACCAGCGAGCCGGCGATGAACGGCCCGATCGCGGCGAAGATGCGGGCGATGTTGAAACAGAAGCCGACACCGGTAGCGCGCAGCCGGGTCGGGAACAGCTCCGGGAAATACGGCGTGAAGACGCCGAGAATGCCGTTGGTGAACAGCCCCATCAGCGGCAGCAGCATGAACAGCGTCTGATAATCCTTCGGGGTCAGGAACACGATCGGCAGCACGATCATGTTGCCGATGCAGGCGACGGCGAAGGCCGGCCGGCGGCCGATCAATTCGGTCAGCCAGGCGAACATCAGAAGACCGACCACCGCGGCGCAGTTGAGGATGATAATGGCGATGCTGATGACCTGCACCGGACTGGCATGGCCGGCCACCGCGAGTTCCGAAGCGCGTGCCGGAATCCAGGTCTGCGTGCCCCAGAACCCGACCGTTGCCGCGAACGACATGATGGTCGCCACGATGGTGTTGCGCCGCCAGGGCGCCTGGAACAGGCCGACGAAGGTGAAGGCGGTGAGCTTCCTGTCCTCCTGCGAGGCCGCAGCCTGGTTCGACCTGATCCGCTGCCGCGCATCGTCACGCCGGCGCGATGCATGCTGCCAGCGCTCGGATTCCGGCACCTCGCGCCAGATGAAGGCGATCAGCACCGCCGGGATCACGCCCGTGAAGAACACCCAGCGCCAACCGTAAGCGCCGACAAAGAGATTGATGAGGCCGGCCAGGAGATAGCCGAAGCCGAACGCCGACATCATGATACCGCTCGCCGCCACCCGCGAACGCTGCGGCCAGGTTTCGTTGATCAGCGCGGTGCCGATCGACCATTCGGCGCCGACGCCGGCTGCCATCAGGAAGCGGAAGATCGCAAGTTGCCACCAGCTTGCGGCAAAGCCCGACATCGCCGTGAACACCGCATAGACCACGATCGAAATGCACAGCGTGCGCGACCGGCCCCAATAGTCGCCGAGGATACCGAAGATCAGGCCGCCGACGCCCCAGCCCAGCAATTGCACCGCGGCAATGACGCCGCCGAAATAGCCGATGGTTTGCGGCGTCGCCTGCGGGCCCAGGAGTTCGCGCAGGCTCGGCACCAGCACGACGGTGAAGAGATTGAGATCCATCGAATCCAGCAGCCACCCGACATAGGTGACGGCGAGGATGATCCAGAGACGGCGGTCGATGCCCTGATACCAACGCAGCTCACTGGTACCCGCAACTGAAGTCGACATCGTTTCCTGCCCCCTGTTTCCATTCACCCTGCGGCCGGTATTCCGGTCGTCCGGGCAAACTCCCTTGGCTGCAATCTGCGCAGAGGTTTTGCCGAAACGGTAGACGTCCCAGGCGAAATGCGCTTATTCGTATTACGAATAAGCGGTGGCGTTTCATGAAGACCCTGGACCGGTTTGATTTCATGCGGCTGTTCGTGCGGATCGCCGAGACCGGCTCGCTTTCCGCCGCCGCGCAGTCGGTCGGAATCTCGCAGCCGAGCGCAAGCCGCCAGCTCAAGCAGCTGGAAGCGCTGCTCGGGGTCCAGCTGATTCAGCGATCGACCCATGACCTCGCCCTGACCGATGCCGGCAGCCGCTTCCTCGAGGATGCCCGCGCCATGCTGGCCGACTGGGAGACCTCGACCGATACGCTGCGCAACGAACGCGAGGAACTGAGCGGGCTGATCCGGGTCGCGGTGCCGGTGGCGCTGGGCCAGACCATTCTGGCAACCATCGCCGCCCGCTTCCTGGTGCGGCATCCGGCGGTGACGCTGGACTGGCGGCTGATCGATCAGCCCGGCGATCTTGCCGCCGGCGGCTATGACCTGTGGATCCGGGCCGGGCCGGTGCGCCAGCTCGGCCTGATCGTGCGCCATCTCTGGCGCATCGACCGCACCATCGTCGCTGCGCCGGGCTTTCGAACCGTTACCAATCCGAAGACGCTCGAGCCGTTGCCATCGGTGGTGCTGTTCACCTTCGTGCCGGAGGAAGTGGCATTGACGGGCCCGCGCCAGCGCAGGACGATGCTGAAGATCCGCACCGCCTTCAACACCGACAACATCTACGCGGCCATCGAGGCGACGCGCCAAGGCGTCGGCTATGCGGTGCTGCCCTACTGGGCGATCCAGGACGATCTGAATTCCGGCCGGCTGATCGAGCTCTGTCCGCAATGGCATCCGCCATTCCTGATGCTGTCGGTCGCCTATCCGCCGTCGCGCTACCGTCCCGTCCGCATCAGCGCCTTCGTCGACTATCTGCGGACCGAGCTGCCGAAAGCCGGCGCCGGCATTGTCGCGACTGGCTCCGAGTACGACGCAAGTGCCTCGGTGCCGGATACCTCGGACCGGGTGTGAGCAGGTCCGTGCCTCCAAGGCTTTGAATCCTCCGGGCCATTCTTCGAACGATTCTATTATCGCGAACCGCAGCCACGCTTCTCCCGCCGCGACCATGCCGGTACAAGCCGTGTCGATATGAGAGTCGAAACGTATTGCGCCGGGAAGCCGGATCGATGAGCAAAAATCTCCGGCCGCGGACAGTGGCGCAAATTTTCTACCTGCCCGCCGCCTTTGCTGCGGTCACGGTCATCGGTCTGCTATCAGCCCTGTTCGGCGACGGCGCGTGGGACGCACTGTCCTGGGTCACGCTGGCCTGCCCGATCGTCGCAACCGTCTATTTCGTTCTCAAAAGCCGCCGCGAACAACTGCGATAGCGACCCTTTCGTCGGACTCTTCCGCTGATATTGCGGCTGGAGGCTGATAATATCGGTTCCGCGGGATCAATCCCGCTGCCGATATAAATATGGGCTCATGACGCAGTCTGTTGCCGGCCGTGATTCAACAAACATAAAAGGCGATCCATTTCCTCTTGCGGATCCGCGTCGGGGCGATGTCGAGGACGACGCGGCGAGTCCCGGGCAAAGGTCCCTGCTCGCCATCGCCGGCAGTCTGCTGGTCGAAGTCAGCCTGCCGAAACTGCTGTTCGCCTGGACGATCTCGCTGGTGCTGCCGGCCATCCTGCTCGGCCTCACGCCGCTCGCGGCGACCGCATGGCTCGCCTCGGTTTCGGAGCATATCCTTGCACTGACGGAATTAGGCGCCGCACTGGTGCTGGCCGTTCTTGCCGCACTGGGATGGATCGGCTGGCGGCCGCTGTTTCGGATCGCCGAGGTCAACTTCTGGTCGCTCAACGCGCTCGCCGTCCAGCCTGGCTATGTATTTTGCCGCGAGGCGCTGCGCCATCTGATGGAGCGGATATTCGCCCGCAAGTCCAGCCCCGCTGCGCGGGCGCGGCTGCGTGCGGCGAGTTCGGCCGGCGCCGGCATCATCGTCTGCGGATGCGCCGGCGCAATCGCCGTTCTTGTCTGGCCCGCCACGCGATGGATCGGCACCGTGACCGAGCTCGTGACACTGCCTCATCTTGTCATGCCCGTAATTGCCAACGCCATCCTGCTGGTGTCGGGTTATCTCGCGGTCGCGGCGCTGATCTGGGGCTTTGCCGATGCCAGCATGGATCAGCCGCTTGATCTCGCCGCATTCGACGCCGCCACGTCCGGCGTCCGCACCTGGCGCGTAGCGCATCTGTCGGACCTTCACGTCGTTGGTGAGCGGTACGGTTTTCGCATCGAGAGCGGACGCGGAGGACCTCGCGGCAACGAACGCCTCGATCGCCTGATGGCTCGCCTTGCCGCCATCCACGCTGCGCATCCGCTCGATCTCGTGCTGGTCAGTGGCGATATGACCGATGCCGGCCGGGCGACGGAGTGGGCCGAATTCTTCGACGCGATCACCCGGCATCCGGCTCTCGCCGCGCGCATGATCGTGCTGCCCGGCAACCACGATGTGAACATCGTCGATCGTGCCAATCCGGCACGGCTCGACCTGCCGTTCAGCCCGGGCAAGCGGCTGCGGCAGATGCGGACGCTATCGGCGATCGCGGCCGTGCAAGGTGACCGGGTGCGAGTCGTGCAGGCGGCCAAACAACACGGACCGACGCTCAACGAGGCGCTGATGCCGCACCGCCGGCGGATCGCAGCCTTACTCGATCGCGGCGGACTGCGCCGCACTGCCGGACTAGGTCGCCTGTTCGATGATCAGTTTCCCATGATCCTGCCGCCCGAGCCCGAAGATGGCCTCGGTGTTGCCATCCTCAACTCCAACGCCGAAACCCATTTCTCCTTCACCAACGCGCTCGGATTTGTCTCCGTCGAACAAACGCGCCGCCTCGTGGCAGCGCTCGAGGCGTCTTCGAAGGCCCGCTGGATCATCGCGCTTCATCATCATTTGCTGGAATACCCAATGCCGGTCACCACCTTTACCGAACGCGTCGGCACCGCGCTGATCAACGGCAGCTGGTTCATGCGCGAGCTCATGCCGTTCGCGCCCCGTATCGTCATCATGCACGGCCACCGCCATATCGACTGGATCGGCGCGTGTGGCGCAATAAAAATCCTTTCAGCCCCGTCGCCGGTGATGGGCGCGACAGATGACGCCTGCACACACTTCCATATCCATACCCTCGCTGCCGGCTTCGACGGCCGCCTCGATTTGCTTCAGCCCGAGCGCATCGACATTCCCGGCGTCGAGTCTTCTTCAGGCTAATTCAGGTATTTCGGGGCTTTGTCGGTGCCGGTCCGCCGAGCAGAACGGCGAGCCAGCGGCTCGACGGGTGCTGACCGCAAAAGCTGACAAGAGCAAGCGCGATCGGCACGCCGATGAAGGTGCCGAACAGCCCCCACAGAAAGGTCCAGAACAGGATCGAGAACAGCACGGCCAGGGGAGAGATCGAGAGAATATCGCCGGATACGCGGGGTTCGATATAGCTGCCGACCACGAACTGGATAACGTTGAGGCAGATAAAAACGCCAATAACGGCCTGCCAGCTATCGAATTGCGTCATCGCCAGCAGCGTCGGAAACAGCGTGGCGATGAAAGGGCCAATAAACGGGATATAGTTCAGCACGAATGCGATAACGCCCCATTCCATCGCGAATGGCAGGCCTGCGATTGCAGCGAAGACCCCGACGAGCAGACCGGTCATGGCGCTCATCTGCGTCCGCACCACGAGATATCTCCTGAATTTCTTCGCGGTCGCTGTGCTGCCATCAAGAATCACCCGCGCAGCTTCACGGTTGTCGAGCCCTTCGACCTTCTGCCTGATGTCGTCGACTTCCAGCAGGCCCAGGATGACGTAGATCAGCGCAATCAGCCAAAAGCTCAGCGTGGTGTTGACACGCCCTGCAATGTACTGCGTCGCCCGCAACAGCCATGCGACGTTGAAATGTTCGGCCCACAATCCGGCAACTGACACGCCGTGACCGTCCATCCATGTCACCGTCGTGTCAAAGAGCGCCTGGTAACGCGCGGCGTCGGCGACAAGCGATCTTCCCACCCGATTGAAGCCCCACACCGCCAGCGAAGCAAAGGCGACGCACACCGCGACTGTAATGACGATCGTGATCGCCAGGGCCAATAGTCTCGGCATCCGCTTCTGCAGCCTGTGCTGCAGGGGCCAGACGACCGCAATGATGAAGACTGCCAGCGCGAGCGGCTCGAATACCACGCGCGCCTGTGAGGCGGCAGCGATAGCCAGCACCGTTGCGATAATCACGACGGCGGATTTAGGTGAAGAGCCGGCCGACATTATCGAAAACTTTCAGAAGAATGCTGCGCCGCTGCCCAAGACCATAGCAAGCCCGGAGCTCCAGCGACATGCCGGAAACGCAGCCCGGCGGAGACCTATTTGAGCAGTCCATTTGATAGAAATCGTCAGCAATGCGGACCCAACTCGCAAAACCGAAAACCGGATTCGCTGGAACAGCGTTTGTATCGGAGCACTTGTCCGAAATGCCAAAATGGCGGGTCTACCGTCATTTGCAGACGCTTCATGTGCTGTATCGGATCCGCCGCGCAGCAGCCGCCTGGCGCGTTTTCGGCGTTAATGGCGTCGCGCCTCCGTTACCTCCAGCTTTCCCTGCCATAGCGGACGCCTGCGCCAAGCTGAGGTCCGGTAGCACAAAGAACCTTCATCGTCCGGGTCTGCTCGCTGCGAGATGATTCGGATCAGTACCGGCTGACCCCGTCTTCCGTGGACCGGTTTGATCAACCCGGTCTGTTCAGCGGCAAAGCATGGCGTCCGCGCCCGACAGAGATTTCTTAGACTCGCTTCACTTTCGAATTTTTCCAATGAAAAAACTTTAGAGCAACACTCACTTCGATTCTGCTTCGTTTTGATTTCTTCTAACTGCACTTCGATGTGTCGACGATTGAAGTTGCGTTAGAGCACCCTCGCAAGTTCCGGCTTGCTAAGAATTTTGTGGGGGTGTTCGACGTGCGATTGAATGTAAAGAATAACAAGACTCGCTTTCTTCATGCGACGGGCTGTCTCGCATTCGGCATATGCTTCGCTCACGGCGCGCTTGCACAAGGCGCTACTGCATCGCAAGGCCCTGCAGCGGCAACAGCGCTGCCGCCAGTGGAGGTGCAAGGCCCGAAAGTGAAGCGGGCAAAACCCAATGGCTCCGCCAGAGCCGGCCGATCGCGCGTGATCGCCGCTCATTCGCGTAACGCCGGCCATGGCAACGCCGCATCAGCGGCTGCCGGAGCCGGCGCCGGAACGCAGCGCGTTGAATCCGCCTGGGGCCATGTCGACGGTTACGTCGCCACCCACAGCGGAACCGGCACCAAGACCGACACGCCCCTGATCGAGACGCCGGCCTCGATTTCCGTGATAACGCAGGATCAGATCCAGGCGCAGGCCGCCCAAAGCGTTTCGCAGGCCGTGCGCTACACGTCGGGCACCAGAGCAGAATTCGCCGGCGCGGACGCACGCTTCGACACTGTCTATGTGCGCGGCTTTCAGGCAGACCTTTATCTGGATGGCATGAAGCTGTTCACGACCGGTTTCTCATCGACGATCATGGAGCCGTACAATCTTGAGCGGATCGAGGTGCTGCATGGTCCGGCATCGGTACTCTACGGACAAGCCTCGCCTGGCGGCCTTCTTGACATGGTCAGCAAGCGCCCGACCGAAGATCCCTACCACGAGGCATTTATCTCGACCGGCAGCTATGGCCGCATCCAGGGCGGCGTCGACCTGAGCGGGCCGATCGATGAGCACAAGGAGTGGCTCTATCGCCTCACCGCCTCCGGCTTCGATGTCGGCAGTCAGGTCGACTTCACCCGCTATCAGCGCGTCTCGATCGCACCGTCCCTGACCTGGCGGCCCGATACCGATACGACGGTCACCTTCCTCGGCACCTATCAGAACGATCCGCAGGCCGGCTTCTACAATCAATTGCCGGCCAAGGGATACGGAACGCTGTTTCCCTTGGCCAACGGGCAGTTCATATCGACAGGCTTCAATTCCGGCGTGCCCAGCGTCAACCAGATGAACCGCGAGCTAGGCCAAGTCGGCTATTTGGCGGAGCACCGCTTCGACAACGTCTGGACGGTCAGGCAAAATCTCCGCTACAGCGACGTCACCAGCAACATCACGACGGTTTATCCGACCGGCGTGTCGGCGACCGACCCCAACAGCCTGGCGAGGTCGGCGATCTTCGAGAATGACAGGCTGCGAACCTTCACCCTCGACAATCAGGCCGAGGCAAAATTCGCAACCGGTCCCTTCACGCATACCGCGCTGTTCGGCGTCGATTACCAGACCGGCACGTTCGACTACACCGCGGGCGCTCCTCCTGCGGGTTTCACGGTTCCCTCCATCAGCGTTGTCAATCCCAACTACAATACGCCGATCCCGATGGTGACGGCCTCAACGAGCAACCAGTCGTTCAATCAGGTTGGGCTGTATGCGCAGGACCAGATCAAGCTCGACCACTGGATCGCGCTGCTCGGGGTACGCTGGGACCAGGCGGATTCCAGCACGCACGGTCTGTCCTTTACGACGGGAACCGCGACGAACACGCAACTGTCGAACGATGCCGTCACCAAGCGCGGCGCGCTGATGTACAAGTTCGACAACGGCATCGCGCCCTATATCCAGTACACGGAGTCCTTCCAGCCGCAGGTCGGCACTGCCTTTGGCGGCAGTCCGTTCGTGCCGACGACCGGTCAGCAGGAAGAGGCCGGCATCAAATATCAGCCGAACGAGAAGTCGCTGTATACGATGGCGGTGTTCAATCTGCTGCAGCAGAATGTGCTGACTCCGGATTCCAGCCCCGCGCATACCGGTTTCAATGTCCAGACCGGCGAAATCCGCTCGCGCGGACTGGAGCTGGAAGGCAAGACCGAGATCGACCGCAGCCTGTCGCTGTTGGCGTCCTACACTTACATCGATGACGTCGTCACCCGAAGCAACGTGGCCTATGAGGCCGGCCGGCGTGCATACGGCATTCCGATGAATTCGGCATCGCTGTGGGCGGATTATACGTTCCACGGCGGCCGGCTGGACGGCTTCGGCGTGGCGGGCGGCGTGCGTTATGTCGGCGATACGCCCGGCAACCTTACCGGGCCGACGGTGCTGGACGTGCCGGCGGTGACGCTGTTCGACGCGGCCGTGCATTATGATTTTTCCGCGCTAGGCCCGCAATTCAAGGGCTATTTCCTGCAGGTCAACGCCACCAACCTGTTCGACAAGACCTATGTTTCGCTGTGTCAGGATTCCGGCTGCTATTATGGCCTGCGGCGCCAGGTGATCGCGACCCTGCGCTACCGGTGGTGATCCCCTGAAATCGGCGAGAGTTTTGAATGCTTCTAGTCGAAGTCGTGCCCGATGGCGGCTAAGAGCATTCAATCTTTCGTGGTGGATGGAATCGCGCTGTGACACGGAATGCATTTCGACGCTGGTTCTGGCTGCACAAATGGACCAGCCTGATCTGCACGGCTTTCCTGCTGCTGATCTGCGTCACCGGGCTGCCGCTGGTCTTCCAGGACGAGATCGCGGATTGGCTGAGCAACGATCCTCCCTATGCGTCGGTGCCTGCGGACGCGCCCCAGGTCAGCCTCGACCAGGTCGCGGCGACCGCCCAAAAGCTTTATCCCGGTCAGACCATCGGCTCGATGTTCATCGACGACGACGAGCCGAAGATCATGGTCGCCATGGCGCCCTCCTGGGCTGTCTACAACGCTGACCCGACATCGGCCCATTGGATCAAATTCGATGCCCATACCGGCAAGGTTTTGCGGCAATCGAAAACCTTCAATGGCGCCGGCGGCAGCTTTCTCGGTACCATGCTTAGCCTGCACCGAAACCTGTTCGCCGGCCTTCCCGGCGAACTGTTCATGGGAC
The DNA here is from genome assembly GCA_035547995.1 of Bradyrhizobium sp. GTDB lineage: Bacteria > Pseudomonadota > Alphaproteobacteria > Rhizobiales > Xanthobacteraceae > Bradyrhizobium. The sequence continues at coordinate 20,901 of DASZTN010000037.1, forward strand.
TGATGGCGCTGCTGTTCGTGGTTGCGCTTATCTCGGGGGTGGTGGTCTATGCGCCGTTCATGCGGCGGCTCGATTTCGGCACCGTGCGCACGACGCGCTCGCGGCGCCTGAAATGGCTCGACCTGCACAATCTGACCGGCATCGTCCTGCTCGCCTGGATGGTCGTGGTCGGCGCAACCGGTGTGATCAATGAACTCTCGACGCCGCTGTTCGGGCTGTGGCAACTCACCGACGTAAAGGCGATCCTGGCGCCCTATCACGGCAAACCCGTGCCGGCGCAATCCGAACTGAGCTCGCCGCAAGCGGCATTGGACACGGCGAAAGCCGCGCTGCCCGGCATGATCGCGAGCAGCGTGACCTTCCCCGGCTCGCCGTTCGGCTCGCCCTATCATTACCTGATCTGGACCAAGGGGAGCGAGGCGCTGACCTCGCGCCTGTTCAGCCCGGTGCTGGTCGACGCCCGCAGCGGCAAGCTGGCCGCAGTGATCGAGATGCCCTGGTATCTGCGCGCGCTCGAAGTATCGCGGCCGCTGCATTTCGGCGACTATGGCGGCATGCCACTGAAAATCCTCTGGGCCCTGTTCGATCTCGTGACCATCGTCGTGCTCGCCAGCGGGCTTTATCTCTGGTTGTCGCGCCGGTCTTCATCGGCGGAAGCGGAAACCGAACTGGTCGCAAGTCATGTGGCGGGCCTGCCTGCGGCATCGCCGGAAGCGGCCGAGTAACGGCGAATTTACTGCTGTAGCGGCTCGTTTCCCGGGGCATGAGCGGGAAGCTGCGTTGAAGATCTCGCGACCTGCAACTTTCGGGACACTTCGCCTCAGCGGCGCCTCCGCGAGCTCGGATCAATTTTATCGATCTGCCACACTTCCTGATGCCGCCCGTGATATGTTGCAGAGAATGCTATTGGCGCTCTGCTGTTTTTTGGCGCCTGTTATTGCGTCCTCTTTGTTGCGTCCTCCGGGCATCTGCTGGTGTCCCACGAGGTGCTGACGCAAAACGGCAGTGCTGCGCCGCATGGAGCGGATTTGCAGGCAATCAATTAAAATAGCAACTTAAGATCGGCCCGATCATTTCACGCAGCAAAAGTCGTTGGCGCTCGACCGAAAACCAGGTGTAGAGTGAAGCGTCGCGTCAGTGGGTGGGTTGTAGGTTGCAGATCGCAGACCGAGAATCGCCAGGGAAGCGTCTGTTGATGAAGCAGGCAGACCGTGATGTGAGGCCGGCCCAGCCAGCCTCCCTGCCCGGCCCGTTGTTTGCCGAGCAGCCAGCATTGCAATTGATCTACGACACCGCGCCGATCGGTCTTGCATTCCTGTCGCCCGATTGCCGCTATGTGCATATCAACCAGCGTCTCACCGAGATCTGCGGCATCTCGATCGAAGGCCATCTCGGACGGACGGTGCGCGAATGCGTGCCTGGTCTTGCCGACTCCGTCGAAGCCATCGTCCGCTCGATCATGGCCACCGGCGAACCGGTGACCGGGGTCGAAGTCGCAGGCCAGCGTCCCAATCAGAACGAGGACCGCTCCTGGATCACGTATTGGCACCCGCTGCGCAATGCCGACGGCAAGATCGTCGGCATCAATGTCGCGGCCGAGGAGATCACCGAACGCAAGCGCGCGGAGGCGGCGCTTCGCGCCAGCGAACGGCAATTTCACACCCTGGCGGATTGTATTCCGCAGCTGGTCTGGATGGCGGAGGCCGATGGCCAGATCTTCTGGTTCAACAGCCATTGGTACGAATACACGGGCGCGACATCGGACGATTCCAGGACGCATGACTGGGGCGCGCATGACTGGCAGGCGATCCTCGCCCCGGCTTCGCTGCCGAAGGCCCGCCGTCGCTGGGTGCAATCATTGAAGTCCGGCACGGCGCTGGAGATGGAATTGTCGCTGCGCGGCAAGGACGGGCAATATCGCCCGTTCCTGACCCGGGTGATCCCGCTGCGCGATGCGACCTCGGCGATCTACCGCTGGATCGGCACCCATGTCGACATCAGCGACCAGAAGCGCCGCGAAGCCCATATCCGCTTCGTCATCGACGAACTGTCTCACCGCACCAAGAACCTGATTGCGGTGGTGATGGCGGTTGCCAACCAGACCGCGCGTCACGCCACCGACGTGACGCAGTACAAGACGCGGTTTTCGGAACGGCTGGAGGCGCTGGCGCATTGCCACGATCTCCTGGTCAAGGATAATTGGCAGGGCGCCTCGCTGCACGATCTGATCGCGGCGCAGATGCGCCCGTTCAGCGAAAACAGCGCCGGCAGGGTCGAGGCGGAGGGTCCGCTCATCATCCTGAAGCCCGATGCCGTCCAGCATCTCGGCCTTGCCCTGCACGAGCTTGCGACCAATGCCTCCAAGCACGGCGCGCTGTCGGGACCACAGGGCAAGGTTTCGATCTGTTGGCGGCTCGGCGAAACCGACAACCGGATCTCGATCGGTTGGCGCGAAAGCGGAGGGCCTGCCGTCACACCGCCGAAGCGTCGGGGGTTCGGCCATGTCGTGATCCAGCAGATCGTGCCGCGCGCCCTCAATGGCAGCGGCACGCTGGATTTTGCGCCTGAAGGCGTGAACTGGCGATTTGAATTCACCCCTCGCCTCGGCGATTAGCGAAGCAGCGCCGCCTGCGGCCTGCGTCAGGCTTTTTTCGCTTTGGCGGTTTTCTTTTCAGCCGGCGGCTTCTTGACCGCCTGCTTTTTGACCGGCTTTGCGGCCGGCATTTCCTCAACCGCCTTCCTGATCGAACGGGCGTAGCTGTCGGCGGCATTCTCCGCCGTCACCTGCAGCCGCCGCGCCGCGGCGCCGGCCAGGAGCAGCGTGTTCTTGGCGATGTGCTTGTAGCGCGCCCTGGCATCCTTATCCTTCGCCTTGGCAGCCATGCCCATCAGCCGGCCATGCCGCTTCTTGGCGGCATCCGTCAGGGTCTTGATCTGTTTCCTGGCAAACGACCGAATGACAATGTCGAGGTCTGCTTCGGCCATGCTTTACTTCCCGCGATTTGACATGCGCGGTTCTGATACACTGGCTCCGTGCATCAATCAAATTTGCCAAAACCCTTTCGGTTCTGATTGCATCAGAACCGGGCTTCAAATTCTCATTTTGACGCGTTTTCTTCGTGCGAGCCGGTCTCCATCCCGGATCAAAGTCCGGGACAGGCTTTCGCTCGAAAGTGCGATCCCCGGCCGTGCCGCTCCCGGCTTCGATCTAATATGCCGACGCCTTGCGGCCGAGCGGCTCGGCTGCGCCGTGCTGCGGGCGCAGCAGCAGGTAGAAGGCCGTGACATGCGTGATCACCAGTAGCGGCACGTAGATGATCGGTATTACGTAAGCCGCGCCCAATTCGCCGGCCAGCGCCGGAAGGCCGGCCTGGATGGCATGGTAATAGTCGACGGCGATGTCGGTTGATCCCACGACATTGAAGGCGATGACGAAAGCCCAGAACAGCGGGCGGATCCGGATGCTGACCAGCGCCAGCATCGCCAGCAGCCCCGTTGCGAAATCGCCATAGGCGGCGAAGACGGCGAAGTCGGCCGGCAGGCGCGGCCCGACGACGCCAGGCAGGATGAAGACCAGCCCGAAGAAGCGGAAGCTGTGCAGCGTGGCGATCGCACGCTGCGCTTCGAGCCGGTCCGCCGACTGAAGTCGCGGCCAGACATAGACGCCGAAGCACAGCAGCCAGGCGACGTAGCCCAGGACGAGATGGATTCGGAACAGGGTTTCCGCTGACATTGGGCCTCTCCTTTCGGACCCGGACCGGCCGATCGAGGTGAGATCTATGACCGCTTCCCGCGGGCGACTATTGGCGATAATGTCGATACACTATGAAGCAGAACTTCACGGTCCGGCAAGGCGCGCTCGACGGAGTCGAGGCGTTCCTGAGCGTTGCCCGGCACCGCAGTTTCCGCAAAGCCGCCGCGGAGCTCGGGGTGACGCCATCGGCGATCAGCCAGGCGGTACGCGCGCTCGAGGCGCGTATCAGTGCGGCGCTGTTCATCCGCACCACCCGCAGCGTCGGCTTGACCGAAGCCGGCGAGCGCTTCCTTTCGCGCGCACGGCCCGCCTTCGAGGAGCTGGTCGCGGCAAGCGAGGTCGCGCGTGAACTCGGACAGCGGCCGGCCGGGCTGTTGCGCCTCGCGGTGCCACGCGCGGTGATGCCGGTCCTGCTGCAGCCGCTGATCTCATCGTTCTGCCAGGCCTATCCGGAGGTCGAAGTGGAGATCGCCGCGAGCGCGGAATTGATCGACCTTGCCGCCGAGGGATTCGATGCCGGCATCCGGCTGGGCCAGTTCATCGCCGCCGATATGATCGCGCTACGGCTGACGCCGCCGTTTCCCTTCGTCATCGTCGGCACTCCCGCCTATCTCGCCCGCAGCGGCCGGCCCGAGCGGCCGGAGGATTTGCGCCGCCACGCCTGCCTGAGGCTTCGCCGCTCGAGCGGCGCAATTGCGCTATGGTCCCTCAACGACAACGGCCGCGCCATCGAGATCGCCGTATCCGGCCCCCTCATCGCCAACGACTTCCCCGCCCTGCTTGGCGCAGCCGCCGACGGCATGGGTCTTGCGCAGGTGCCCGAACCAATCGCCACCGAACGGATCAAAGCGGGAAAGCTCGTGCCGGTGCTGGAACGGTTCGCGCCGATCGTACCCGGCGTGTTTCTGTACTATCCCGGCCGCCACCAGATGATGCCGAAGCTGCGGGCCTTCATCGACCATGTGAAGAGCCGCTCACCCGCCGCAACGCCCGTCAGAAGGAAAGCTCCTTGAGCGCTGCGGTAACTCGCTCGGAAGGCCGCTGCCGAAATCGTGCCTCGTCGTTTTGCCGGATCGCAGGTCGTATTTGACCACGCTGCTGCATCGCGCCGCGGCGATGTCATTGGCGGTCTCGACCGCGTAGACGATCGTATGCGGCAAACCTGCGCGGCGATCGTTGATGCGGGGAAACTCGATCGACAGATCATCGAAACATCGTTCTTCCGCCCTGCTGGCGCCTGAGGCATTGGCCGCATGGTAGACGTAGCACGGCTCGACCTCGACCCAGCGCAGCGCTTCGAGATCTGCGCCGCGCGGCAGGATGCCGAGCCTTGCGCCGTAATCGTCGCTCCAGGCAAACGGCATGGTGCCGCGCTGCGCGCTCGCCATGTCGAACACCACCGGCAAGTCCATCAGCACGATGTGGCTCGCAGTGAGCGCAAAATCATGAACCATCGTCGGCCCCTTGACCGGAATCGGGATGCTGCGCATCAGCCTGCCGGAGGCATCGATGGCGTGATAGGTCAGAAACGGCGGCTGACGGTCATAACCGAAAAAAAGCTCGCCGGTGAGCGGGCAGATTTTCGGGTGCGCCGTGAAGCCGGTCCGGAGCCTGCCGCCATAGTCGTGGAAGCCCATGGTATCGAGTTCACGGCTCATCAGCATCGGCAATGCGGTTTCGACCAGCGCCATGATACGTCCGGCATGCGCGATGACGTTGGTGCGCCACTGCGGATATCGCGTCCTGCATCGGACGGCCACACCAGCGGTCTGGCAACGCTGGCGCGGCGGCTTCGCAACACGCTGACGCAAGGCTTCCCTTACGTGCTCTTCGATGTTCCCCCGGACTCGGATGGCGACATCAGCGCGCGGAAGATCGGTGCGCATGCGATCGCGCATCTGCGCACTGCGTCATGGACCGCGGAAGCCACTGTCGGCCATGCCGATGCGATGAGCTATGAGGACGAAGAAAGGGCATTCTCGATCGATCCCGGCGAGATTTTCCTGACGCGCTCATCCTCCAACTATTTTCTGAACGTGAGTAAAGGCTGGGAAGCCCTGGTCCTCACATTCGATCCGGGGGCGCACCCCGGATGGCTCGGTCTGGTGGAGCGGGGCGAGAGCGAGTTGGTGCTCGAGCCTAGCAGCGCTGCAGCGGCCTCGGCGGCCGGCATGCTGGCGCTGATGTGCCAATCTCATAACGACCGCAGCGATCACGGCTTCACGGTCGGATGGGTGTTGGGGTGGATCTCGGGCTCCGGCCCCTCGTGGTCCACCAGGGGCGCGGCGTTGATGTCGAGGATCTCGCCCATCCAGATCGCCTCATCGAGGTGGTTGCGTCTGGGATGGCCGGTATTGGGATGGACAAGCACGGCCAGGCCGCGCCGGTTGATCATGAGCCACGGCACCAGCCTGGCGAATTCAGCGGTCGCGAAGGCCACCTGATACATCGCTCTCACATGCGGCCCGATCGGCCGGTCGTGCCAGCGGCCGATCAGGACCGAAAAGCGCTCGGCGATCTCCTCGCGCAGGATTTCGGCGACGCGGCGCTGCTCCGGGCCGTCGAAATAGATATGGGCGTGATAGCTCTGGATGGTGTCGAGGGATTTTACACTCATGGCGAAGCTCCCGGAAAACAAGGGCGGCGTCGGATAGGCTGCACGGCTTGATCACCTACTTGCCAGACGAACCGAAGCGGGTGAGGAGAATCGAAACCCTCATATTCGCCTTGAAAGTTGCCGAATTTCGCAAACGCGATCGAGAGCAGGTCAGGCCAGCGGCTTGAATCGGAAACGGCAGGCCTGACCGCCGCGCTGCATGCATTCCTGATGATCGATGTCGGCTCCCATCAATCCGCTGATGAAGCCGATGTCGAATTGACAGACCTCGATGTAGTCCTTCGAAAGGTCATGATAGACGCAGTTCTTGCACTCGATGCGAGGAAGCTTATCGCCTTCTTCGGCATCGATGACCCGAGCTGCAAACCCTGTCTCGTTCATGATCTTGACGATCTCGACGATACGCTCGATGCGGGTCTTGCCGACGAGACGCGGAATCGCCGCGGCAGACATGTCGACGCCAAGGTCGAACATGTAGCGTCCGAACTCGCCCGGCCCGATCTTCGACCGCAACCTTTCAAAAAGGATGCGGGAAAACCACGAATATTTTTTCGGAAAGCTGTCGATGCCGGCATCCGTCAGCACGTAAAGATTGCCGGGACGGCCGCCTGTCTTGCGCGACGAATTCCGCGCGACGAAGCCGTTGCGCTCGAGTCCCGTCAGATGCTGCTTCACGGCGCTGCGGCTGATTTCGAGGCGGGCCGCAATCTCATCGATCGTGAGACCAGATTTGCAATCCAGAAGTTGCGAAAGTAAGCGCTGCTGCGTATCGCCACCGGCAAACAATTCGACATCCTCGCTGATTTCTCTGATCTTCTATAGGTCGCGGCTGTCAAAAGGCAAACAGATTGCCCATGAAAGCTGACCTCATTATAGGCGCTTTGCCCATAATATAGTTTTGACAGTTAAATACACCAAAAATAACGTTAGTGACGTCGGCGCGCCAGCAAACTCAGACTCGGTTTCATCCAATCCAGTACGGAGGCCCACGATGGCGATCGATTTCACCCTCACTCAGAGCCAGAAGAAACTACAGAGCATCACACGCGAGTTCGCGACGGAAATACTCGCGCCAGCGGTGCAAAAGGCCGACGAAGAGCCCGACACGCAGAAGGCCTTTCAGATGATGAAGGGCCCCTACAAGGAAGCCTACAAGCTCGGTCTCGCAATGGGGTTCTTGCCCAAGGAATATGGCGGCGGCAGCGTCAGCAATGTCGATCTCCAGATCGTTGCGGAAGAGATCTGTGCCGTTGATCCGGGTTTCGCGACCATCGCGCTGGTCAACGGCCTGGGACTGATGCCGGTCGCCTGGTTCGGCACCGAAGAACAGAAACGCAAATGGATCGGTGAGGCGACCAGCGATCCGACGGCCGAATATCTGGCCGGCTGGACCGTGAGCGAGCCGGCGGGAAAACCGGGCGGCACCGCCAATTTCGATTCTCCCGGCATTGGGCCGGTGGGCATCGGCCTTACAGCGACGCATGACAAGGGACGCGGGGAATATATCCTGAATGGCCGCAAACATTGGCCTTGCAATGCAGGCGGATGGGACCTCAAGGGCGCCAACGTCAATGTTTGCATCGTTCGCACTGACAGCAGCAAGGGCGGAAAATCGGGACTAAGCGGCATGCTGGTGCCGCGCGGCGCCCCCGGATTGTCGTTCGAACAGCCGATCTCCAAACTGGGCCATCGCACCTGCCAGAACAATTCCATGATCTTCGAGAATTGCCGCGTGCCCGAGGAAAACGTCTTCGCCGTGGGCGACGGCGATCTCATCATCAGCAAGGCTTTCACCTGGTCCGGCCCGGTCGCGGCAATCGCAGCCGTCGGCGTCGCCCGCTCGGCCTATGAGTATGTCCTGAAATGGTCGAAAACCTACACCGCCGGCGGCGGCAAGCCGATCCTGAATCATCAGGCGGTGGGCTACGCGCTGGCCGACGTCGCAATGAAGATCGAGGCCTGCCGCGCCTTCTCGTGGAAGGCGGCTCATTATCTTGATCAGCATGATTCCGAAGGCCATGCGATCGGCGCCATGTCCAAGGTGCTTTGCGGGGAACTCATGACCAGTTCGGTGTTCAAGGCCATGCAGGTCATGGGCGTCAACTCGCTGGACCGGAAGCATCCGATCGAACGCTATATGCGGGAATCCATGGTGTTTCCGCTTTACGACGCCGGCAACATGGGGATGCAGATGCGCAAGATCTGGGGCGTCATGCTCGATGACAGCTTTGATCCGCGGGCGTTCGTTCAGTCCGATCCGATCGTCTTCACAAAGGACATGGAGGGAGCCGGGCTTGAAATGGACGAACCGATCAGAGCCGGTCTGATGGCGGCGGAGTGAACCGGGACCTTACCCGACGACAGCGCCCAACGGTCATCACGACGACCGTTGGGATAAATCCAGTCCAACCTGTCTGATCGAACATCACTGGAGCGGGTGAAGGGAATCGAACCCTCGTATTCAGCTTGGAAGGCTGCTGCTCTACCATTGAGCTACACCCGCATCTTGCCGCATCACCTATCATGCCGGGCGGGCGGCCTCAACCATTGCGATGCGATCGCTGCAACCCACCCTCACCTCATTTCCGGCTCGAAAAGACCGCCGTTCCAGCTACTTACCGGCACCCCGGGGCCTTAACACCGGCCATGTCGATACCTATACTGTGCTTTCCATCAACAACGAAAGGAGGTGATCCAGTGTCTCTTACCAAGCGCTGTCACCTCGCTGGGATCGCCCGCTGAGCTCGTTCGAGCTTGGCAAGGGCGTTCTCAGCCCTGGGCCAGCGAGTGCCAAGACCGGAGCGCGACGGGAAACCGCCGCGCTCTTTTTGTTTGCCACCTGGTCGGGATCGGCCTTCGCTGATCGTCCTTAAAGGGGAAACGATATCCACGCGAAAGGGGTAGCCATGCTTTATGCGATCCTGGCCTATCATGTCGAAGCCGAAGTGTTGTCCTGGACACCGGAGGCCGATGCCGCGCTGATGACCGAGCTGCACCGGGTTCACGACCGGCTGAAACAGGCCGGGCAATTGGGCCCGGCCGCGCGGCTCGGCGAGACCGAGAAGGCGCTCACCTTGCGCGGCGCCGGCTCCGGCATGGTGATCGACGGCCCGTTCGCCGAGACCAAGGAGCAGCTGCTCGGCTTTTACGTCGTCAACTGCGAGAGCGAGGCGGAGGCGATCGAGGCGGCCCGCGATCTTCGCCGGGTCAATCCCAGCGCGGTGTACGAGATACGGCCGATCACCGTTTACCTTCCCGGCGTAACAATGCCCACCGAGGCGTCTACGACGTAACGACGGTCGCGGTGGGGATGGCGGGCGCCTGTCCTTCGGACGACGTTTGCTTTTGACAATCGGCCGCCACAAAGCTGCGCAATCAAGGCCCATTAAAAAAACAAAGGGAGAGAAACCGATGAGTCATTCCGGGCAATGCTTTTGTGGAGCCGTGACGCTGGAAGTCGCCGGCGAACCGGAAGCGATGGGATACTGCCACTGCGCGTCCTGCCGTTCCTGGTCCGGTGGCCCCGTCAACGCCTTCACGCTGTGGAAGCCGGAAGCGGTCCGGGTGACGTCGGGAGAGGACAAGATCGCGACCTTTCAGAAGACCGAATTGAGCGCCCGCCAATATTGCAGCACCTGCGGCGGGCACCTGATGACACGCCATCCGACATTATCGCTGGTCGACGTTTTCGCTGCGACCATTCCGGGCCTGTCGTTCCAGCCCGCTTTGCACGTCAACTATGCGGAGACGGTTTTGCCGATCAAGGACGGACTGCCGAAGCTGAAGGACTTTCCGGCCGAGTTCGGCGGATCGGGCGAATTGATCAAGGAATAGACCTGGTCAGACGATCGCGTCCGCAAGGTCTTTCATCGTCGGCACCAGAATATCGGGCTGATACGGCGTAATGCCGAACGGCCGGCTGCGCCGGTCGATGAAGGCGGTGCGCATGCCGGCCGATTTGGCGCCGATGCAATCGAACGCGTGGTTGGCCACGAACAGGATCTGATCAAGCGGCAGGCCAATCAGCTCAGCCGCCTTGGTGTAGGTGGCGACATGCGGCTTGAAAGAACCCGCCTCCGCCACCGAGATCACCCGGTCAAACGGGATCTTGTGATATTGCCTGGCGGCCTCGAGCATATCGGGATCGCCGTTCGACAACACGACGAGCTTGTACCTGGTGTGGAGGCGGGCGAGCGCCGCAGGCACCTCCGGAAACGGCTTTAGCTTTTCGATCGCGCCAACGAGGTAGCGGACCTCGTCCATCGTGTATTCGATGTTGGCGCGGTCCATGACGTGGGCGACGGCGCGGTGGCCGATCTCGCGATACGGCGTATGGTCGCGATGGAGCAAGGCGTCGATCATCGAGTTTTCGAAATGGGTGCGTCGCCACCAGGTGACGAATGCGTTGGGATCGCCTTTCCAGCCCTTGCTCTTCAGGAAGGGGGCTGCGACCTCGGTCAAGCCGCCCTGCATGTCGACCACCGTGCCGTACTGGTCGAACATGCAGACCTTCACGTCGTTCCTGATCTCTTCATGACTCATGACGGACTCCGCTGATCGACGTTTTCGCGGCGGCCATCTTAAGCCTGCCGCCCAAACCCGCCATACACCTCGATTGAGAGGAGACGGTTTGCCGATGAAGACGGGTTGCCGAAGCTGAAGGAATTTCGGTCGGGTTCGGCAGATCGGCCGAATTGCTCGGCGATCACGCGTTCGACATGGACATCTGGCAGGCGAGAGCCGCACATCCAGGGGTGAACCGCGGATAACGCGGATGTTCAGACCTGCCACTGGCCCCGGATGCAATCCCAGCGATGCCCCACGGCTTCGTGCTGGCGCATCCGAAGCAGGTCCTGGCGCGCTGACCGGCTTGTTCGCCATTCCTCGAGGGTATCGACCAGCGGACCGCTGAGAAAAAAGACGCCGATCAATAATACCCACCACATGATCCGTCCTCCTGACTGGACGGGCGTCAGAGTGAATTTCCGCTGTTTCAGGATGATTTCGCGCCGGCCCCAAAAAGGTTTCGAGAGCCGCTTTCGGTTCCATGGACCGCGCTTTCGGCGTCCGCCCCTGAATTGCGGATAGATGACGTTGCGGATGAAACCATTTTGTCGCGGCACGAAGTCATCGTGAAACCTGCGGCCGGCTAGAAACGTTCTATAACAAAGTGTAACTGCGTAGGGACGTCAAATGTTAGAGCTGACAGCGTTTCTCGGGTTTTTTAGTGCCGCCATCTTTGTCGCACACGCGGTGGATGCATACCGCGGCTGATGGGGCCTAGCGTGTAGCGAGCCAAAGCCAGCCCTCTTCAGGACACTGGAAGTCCATGATTCTAGTGCCCCGCCTGGGCGGTCCGGATCGGGCCTTCGGCAAGGCATCGCCGGGCGGCGGCGATGTCAGCATCGCTGGCGCCGTGGCTGCGCGCCCACATTTCGGCGGCGGCTTCCGAATATCTGGCGACATAGAACCGGACCATCGTGCAGGACACCCGACGCAGCAGGCCGGATGGGCCGCGCGCGTCCGCGCTCGGCGTCACGCCAACCAAAAGTGTCAAAGCCAGGAGTCCCCGCACCACCATGTCGTATCCTTGTCGTAGAATCATCGCCCGGACAATGGGTCCGGACCGGCCATCCCCAGCGTCGTGTATGGCCGCCGAGAGACCGCCCGATCTATTCCCGGAGCCCGGTCCCTGATGGAATCAAACCGCCTGAACTTTCGTTCGACACGTTCTCCTGACGCTGACCGATCTCCATCCGGATCAAAGTCGGGGACAGGCTTCGCTCGAAAACGTCATAAGTGATTGATATTATTGGTGGGGGAGGAAGGACTCGAACCTTCGAAGCCATGAGGCGGCTGATTTACAGTCAGCTCCCTTTGCCACTCGGGACACTCCCCCGCTCGATGGCGTCGCAATCCGTCCCGCCGGAAGCGGCAACGGACGAGCCATGGAGAGGTGAAGACCGCGAAGACCCGATCACGGGGCTCGCGGTCGGGCGCGTTTATGGGGGAAGCAGCATGGCAAAGTCAACCAACGGCATGCGTTAAAATGGCCCGCCGAGGGACCAAATTGCGATTCTCCGGAACCCGTGACACAAGCCCTGTCATGGGTGATCGTGATCGAAAGCAGCAATTCCGCCGCGGCAGCGGCAATCCAGGGCAAAAACGCCGCGAATCCGGCCGGCCGGCCTGGCGCGAGCGCCGGGATTCGGGCGACGAGCCGGTGATTCTCTATGGCTGGCACACGGTGACGGCAGCGCTCGGCAATCCCGAACGCCGGATCCGCAAGCTGTGGCTGACCGAGAATGCCGCCCGGCGCCTTGCCGAGGAGCATATCGAGACCCGGGTCGCGCCGGAAATCGTCCGTCCCGCGCAGATCGACCAGCGCCTCGGCCCCGACGCGGTGCATCAGGGCATGCTGGCCGAGGCCGATCCCCTGCCCTCGCCGGACATCGAGACGCTGCCGTCCGAGGGCATCGTGCTGGTGCTCGACCAGATCACCGATCCGCACAATGTCGGCGCCATCCTGCGTTCGGCCGCGGCCTTTGCGGTCAAGGCCATCGTCACCACGGCGCGGCACAGCCCGGAGGCCACCGGCGTGCTGGCCAAATCCGCCTCGGGCGCGCTCGAACTGGTGCCGCTGGTCACGGTGCAGAACCTGGCCCGCGCGCTTCATGCGATGAATGAGCGCGGCTTCATGACGGTCGGGCTCGACAGCCAGGGCAGCGAAAACCTCGCCGCGGTCGAGTTGCGCCAGCCCCTGGCGCTGGTGCTGGGCGCGGAAGGCAAAGGCCTGCGGCAATTGACGCGCGAGACCTGCAGCACGGTGGCGCGGCTCGACATGCCCGGCGGGATCAAGAGCCTGAACGTCTCGAACGCCGCCGTGCTCGCGCTCTATATCGGCGCCAGCCGGCTCGGCCTGATGCGCTGAGCGCCGCTGGCCAAATTGAAAACCCGTCCGCAGCTTCCGCCGCGCACGGGTTCGATGATCGGGATGAACCGAGGCGGGAGCCTGGACCCCTACGGTCAGTAACGGCTGTGAAGCGTGTGGCGATAGCCGAGGCGGTGGTGATGCCAGTAATAGCCGCGATGGGCATGCCAGGCATGGCCGCGATAGCGGTAGATCACGGGACCCGACACCGCGCCCTCCCGGTAGACCGGATACGGCGCGAAGTCGCCGGGACCGGTATAGGTCGGACCCTGGTCGACGTAATAATACTGCGGCAGCACCGGCGAATAGCGATGATACTGCTCGATCGGATCGGGCAGCCGCTCATAGCCCCAGCCGCATATACCGCAGCCCGTATAGACCGGGACGGCCGGAACATAGGCCGGGCCGCAGGGATAACCCCAGCCGCAGGCCATTGCCGGCGCTGCGCTCGCGGCCAGCACCGCAACCGCTGCAATCAATCCTGAAATCATTCGACGCATTACTCACTCCTGTTGAATTATCTTCTTCCGGTGGGTCCGGCGCCGCCGGCTGCCGGCGGCCGTGACATCGCAGCGCCCTGCGCGACCGAAGGCGATCCGCCGATGCCTTCGCTTCGCCTGCCTTGCCCGCCGCGCCTGCCCTCGCCGCCTTGCGGCGCCACGACTACCGGCGGCGGATAGAGCGGCACCTGATATTGCGGCTGCGGCTGCGGCGGAGCCGACTGCGCCGACCATGATTGGTGATAGGCTGGAGCTGGTTTCGGCAGCGGCCGGTTCGGCGGCGGCTCGATTTCGAGACGCCCATAGCCGGGCTTCTTGCCAAGGGTCGGGTAATAATGACCGACCGGCGGTTTGGGGGCGATCGGGCGGCCGCCATAGACCGTCGGCTGGACATGGATGCCCTTGGCGAGCCCCCAATCACCCTCGACCACCGCGTAGGACGCGTCGATGCCGTTGATGATGACGGGAACGCCGGGCCGGCCCGGAATGACGATATTGAAGCCATCGCCGGCACAGGCTGGCACCGCCGTTCCGATCAAAATGGCCAGTACGAGTCCAGTGCGCATTGCAACTCCCGATATCGGCGTAAGCCTAGCTCAAGCCTCGAACCGAAGGGTTAAGGCCGCCGTCCAAACGGGCGGTAAGCCTAACGCGCAAGCTCGCGCGGCCTCCTAATTGCAGCTGATCCGGATATCGAAATGTTAACGACATGCCGGCTCGCGCCGGTATGCGCCCCCCACAGGGCCAATCACCGCGGCTTCGACCTCACACCGGTTTGAACGGCGAATGCAGCCCGACCGGAACCTATGTCACGACCGGCTGTTTCCAGGCGGCGACGTCTGCACGGCATCACGTCGGCTTGAATGAATATGCGCGGACCCATCGCGGGCTTCCCGAAAAAGACCGGCGCTCCGGACCGCGCTCAGCCCGTGCTTCAGCACAATGGAGAAAGCCTATGACAAAGCTCAAACTTCTCGGCGCAGCCGCTTTGGTCGTGTCATCAGCTCTGGCAGGCCCGGCGATGGCGCAGCAGATGGCCGCCAAGCCCGGCCGCTGCTCGCAATTCGATCCAAATTGCCAGAATGTGGGGGCCGCCGCGCCCTACAACCACAATTATCAACGTCGCGTCGCCTATCGGACGCCGCGCGGCCATTTGCGGAATCGCGAGGCATGGCGGAACCAGGACATGCGGAACGAGGACATGCGAAATGGCTGGCACAATCCAGGCTGGCACGCCGCCTCGACAGACGGCTATTGGACTCGCCGTGACAACGATCCATTCTTCTGGCCCGGCGATGTCGCCGCCGGCGTTGTGGGCGGTGCGGTCGCCACCGCCGGAGCCGCCGTCAATACGGCCGGCGCGATCGCCACGGCGCCGTTCCGCAATTATGACAGCTATGCCTATTACAATGGCGGCTACTACAATAATGGCTGGGATAATAATTGGGATCGCCGGACCTATGCGCAGCGCAACGGCTTTGTCTGTCAGCCCGGCACCTGGTTCAAGGGCGATGACGGCCGGCGCCACATCTGCCAGTAAGCAAACGATCTGAGCTTTCCGCAGCAAGGAAGGCGCAGGCAGAAAGGCGGCCTCGGCCGCCTTTTTGCTGCCGAACCTCCCCCCGAAAGCGTTTCGAGCGAAGTGACGGGCTCGCCGGTGCGGACCGATCGGGCTAAGCTGGATTGCGCTCGACGTTCGAACTGAAAGGATGTCGCCGGGAGGGGTCGTCGCCAATGCCGGCGTTCATGGTGTCAGGGCCGATCTCCATCTGCAGCGGCCTCTGGTCGCAGAACATCCCGATCACGACGCGCCTGGTCGATTCGGTTTCTACTCCGATGCTGCTCGACACCGCCGCATCGAAGCGCATCGAGCCGAAACGGCTGACCACTCATCACTTCCAGTTCGACCAGATCATCGACGCTTACGACACTTTCTCCCGCGCCGCGGAGACCGGAGCGCTGAAGGTGATGATCGAGGCTCGAATGCGCGGAGGTGGAGGTGAGGAGTTGGATCAAGGCGCAGCTGATGTTAAGCGGGGTGTAACTCAACCTCGGACGGACAGCTTGCCCATGAACCGGGAGTTTCGTTTGGTGCCGGCGGGGATGGTGCGGGCCTTGGCGCCGGTCCTGCTGGCGGCTGCCTTGCTGTTGTTGCCGGCTGCACAGGCCGCCGCCCAGGAGAGCGGGACCGGCGTTCACGAGCTGGCCATCGGCACCAAGGAAGCGCCTCCGTTCGCGATCAAGGACGCCCAGGGCAAATGGAGCGGGATCAGCATCGATCTCTGGCGTCGGGTCGCCGACAAGCTGAAGTTACAATATCATTTTGTCGAGATGCCTTCGGTGCCGGCGCTGCTCGACGGCGTGGCCAAAGGTGATCTCGATATGGCGGTGGCGGCGATCACGGTGACGCCGGAACGGGAGCGGCAGGTGGACTTCACCATGCCCTACTTCAATGCCGGCACCGGCGTTGCCGTGCCGGTCGACCGCTTTGCAAGCTGGATACCGGTGATCCGTTCGCTGACGTCATACGGATTCCTGCAGGCGCTGGCGGCGCTGCTGGGCCTTGCGGTCTTGTCCGGTGCATTGATCTGGCTGTTTGAACATCGCGCCAACGAAGGTTTCAGCGGCGGCCTGGCGCGAGGCATCGGAACCGGCGTGTGGTGGTCGGCCAATACGATGGCGCAGCGGGCGGGAGGCTCGGATCCAATGACCGTGCCGGGCCGGATCATCGCCACCGTGTGGATGATCGCCTCGGTCATCGCCATCGCCGTGTTTACGGCGGGGATCACATCCGCATTGACCACGAGGCGGCTGCGCGGCGCGGTCAACACCGTGGCCGATCTTTCCTCGGTGAAGGTCGCGACCGTGCAGGGAACCGCCACGGAAGACACCCTGTCGCAAATGCGCATCAAATACAAAATGGTTGGGTCGCTGCAGGACGGCTTCCAGGCGTTGCAGAAGGGAAAGATCGACGCACTCGCCTATGATCGTCCGATCCTGGCCTGGATGATCCGCCAGGGCGGCCTGTCCGCGGCTGAACTCACCGACGTGACGTTTCAACCGCAGAGCTATGCGATCGCGCTGCAGAGCCAGAGCACGTTGCGCCGGCCGATCAATATTACACTGCTCGAAACGGTGCAGTCGGATTGGTGGAAGAACCTGCTGTTTCGGTATTTGGGGCAGACCACGAACTAGCTGAGTGCTTGAT
>DASZTN010000038.1:0-23406 GCA_035547995.1 Bradyrhizobium sp.
GCTATCAGGAAAACCGCCGCATCCTGATCGAGGGCCTGCCGCGGGCCGGGCTGACCGATTTCCTTCCCGCGGACGGCGCCTTCTACCTTTATGCGGATGTTTCGAAGTTTACTTCCGACAGCTTCGCCTTTGCCGGCAAGATGCTGGAAAAGGCCGGTGTTGCCGCAACTCCGGGCATCGACTTCGATCCGATCCACGGCCGTGCCTTCATGCGGTTCTCCTACGCACGCTCCGCCGAAGAGATACACGAGGCGGTGGCGCGCATTGCGAAATGGCTGGGCCAGGTCTGAGCGCGATGCGGTCAGGTTGTATCGCTATCGCGCGCCGGATTCTTGTGTGAGGATGATCGCCTGGCAGGCTGAATTGCAGCAGCGCCATCGAGAGGAGGCCGTTTGATGTTTATCGCTATGAACCGTTTCCGCGTCGCCAAGGGGTCCGAGGACGCGTTCGAGCAGGTCTGGATGTCGCGCGACAGCCATCTTGGCAAGGTGCCGGGCTTTGTGGAATTTCATCTGCTCAAAGGCCCGGAAGCCGAGGACCACACCCTGTTCGCGTCTCATACGATCTGGGAAAGCCGCGCAGCCTTCGAGGCCTGGACCAGATCGGATGCCTTCCGCATGGCGCATAGCCGGGCAGGGGACAACAAGCCTCTCTATCTCGAACATCCGCAATTCGAGGGTTTCGAAGTGCGTCAGACGGTCCGCCGCGATTGAAGGCCGCAGCGAAGCTGATTTTCGCAAATCTTGGGCTGCATCAAAAAAAGGCTGGATCAAAAAAGCCGCCCGGCGAAACCGGGCGGCTTTTCATGTGAGGGCTATTGCGCGGTAAGGGTGTTTTCGAGCGAAAGCCTGTCCCGGACTTGACCCGGCATGGACACCGGTCCGCCTGAAGGAAAACGCGTCAAACGAAAACCCAGAGCCCGGTTCTGATTTCATCAGAACCGGAAAAGCTCAGATCTAGCCGCCGCCGAAGCGTCGCGACCACCAGCCGATCTTGCGCGGGGCCTGGGTCTCCGTCGTCTCCTCGGGAGCCGATGGCGTCTCGGTTGAAGCCTCGACCGGCGGCTGGGCTTCGGCCGGTTCCGGTTCGGCCGGCGCCGCCGCCGGAGCGCTGGTCGGGAAGCTCACCTTTTCGCGCACGGTCGAACGCCGCCGCGCCGCTTTCTCAGCTTCGTGTTGGGATTCCTCGGTCGCAGCGTCATGATGCGCCACGGGGGCCGGTTCAGCTTCGGCCTGGACGGCAGGCTGCGGTTCGGCTGCGGGCGCGGTGGGCTCCGCCTCAACGTCCGGCAGCGATGCCGGCTCGACCGGCGAGCCGCCGTCGAAATCGGCAACGGCTTCGCTCACTTCCGGCGTCGAGGTCGGCCCGAGCTCATCGGAGATCGAGGCTACCAGGCCTTCATCCTGGCCACCGCGGCGGCGGCGGCCACCACGGCGCCCGCGGCGGCGCGGCCTTCGTTCGCCGCCTGCGGCCTGATCGGAGCGGGCAGCAAAACCCTGCTGCTCGTCACTGTCTTCTTCGTCGGATTCGCCATCTTCGCTCGCCGCACCGGTGGCAAATTCCGCGGTCGGCTGCGCGTTGTCCTGATCGGTCCGGGCAAAGCCGCCATCGCGTCCTTCACCGGCACGGCCGCGGCGTCGCCGACGCCGCCGGCGACGATGACCGCCATCCGCTTCACCAGCGCCTTCCTCGCCACCAGCCTGTTCCTCGGCCAGTCCTTCGGTTTCGTCGGTCTCGATCTCGGATTCGATATCGAAGGATTCTTCCTCGTCGAATGCTTCTTCCGATGGCGAGGGCAGGGCGGCGGCCTGCGCCGCGATCAGTGCCTTGGCGGCTTCGAGCGTATGCACCTGTTCGCCGCGATCGATGATGAAGGACTGCTGGCCGCTCACGGTCTGGTCGGCGATGATCGAAATCGTGACCTTGAAGCTGTCTTCGAGATCGCGCAGGTGGCCGCGCTTGTGGTTGAGGACGTAAAGCGCGACGTCGGTGCGGGTGCGCACCACGAGATTATGGGTGGCGCCCTTCATCAGCACTTCCTCGATACCGCGCAGCAGCTGCAGCGCCACCGAGGAAACCGAGCGCACATGGCCACTGCCGCCGCATTGCGGGCAGGGTTCGGTCGAACTCTCCAATACGCTGGCGCGGATGCGCTGGCGCGACATCTCCAACAGGCCGAAATGCGAGATGCGCCCGACCTGGATGCGTGCGCGATCCTGCCGCAGGCAATCGGAAAGCTTGCGTTCGACGGCGCGATTGTTGCGCTTCTCGTCCATGTCGATGAAGTCGATGACGATCAGGCCGGCGAGATCGCGCAAGCGGAGCTGGCGCGCGACTTCCTCAGCGGCCTCGAGATTGGTCTTGAGCGCGGTGTCCTCGATGTGATGCTCGCGCGTCGAGCGGCCGGAATTGACGTCGATCGAGACCAGGGCCTCGGTCTGGTTGATGACGATGTAGCCGCCGGAGCGCAATTGCACGGTCGGCGAGAACATGGCGTCGAGCTGGCTTTCGACGCCCATCCGCGAGAACAGCGGCTGGCCGTCGCGATACAGCTTCACCGCGCCGACATTCGACGGCATCAGCATCTTCATGAAATCGCGCGCTTCGCGATAGCCCGCCTCGCCGGCGACCTGGATTTCGTCGATTTCCTTGTTGTAGAGGTCGCGCAGCGATCGCTTGATCAGCGAGCCTTCTTCATAGACGAGGGTCGGCGCCTGCGAGCGCAGCGTCAGGTCGCGCACCGTTTCCCACATCCGGATCAGATATTCGAAATCGCGCTTGATCTCCTGCTTGGTGCGCGAGGCGCCGGCAGTGCGCAGGATGATGCCCATGCCTTCCGGGACGTCGAGATCCTGCACCACTTCCTTCAGCCGCGAACGGTCCTGCGCCGAGGTGATCTTGCGGCTGATGCCGCCGCCGCGTGCGGTGTTCGGCATCAGGACGGCATAGCGGCCGGCGAGCGACAGATAGGTGGTCAGCGCCGCGCCCTTGTTGCCGCGCTCTTCCTTGACGACCTGGACCAGCATCACCTGGCGGCGCTTGATGACTTCCTGGATCTTGTACTGGCGGCGCGGCCGGAACGGGCGCTCCGGCACCTCTTCCAGCACATCATCACCGCCGACCGATTCGACGATCTCTTCCTCGGCCTCTTCGCCGTCGTCTTCATCCTCGTCGTCGTGATGCTCGTCGCCTTGCGGCACCAGGGCATGTTCGACCTGATCCTGGCCGGCGTAATCAGCCACTTCGGGCTCGACGACAGCGGGCGCCGGCACGGCGTCGCCGGCATGGGCGGCATTTTCGCTGGCCTGCTCGTGCTGCACCCGGTCGTCATGGGCCTGATCGTCGGCGGCCTCAGCGAGCGGCGGCTCGGAGGCGGCGGCTACCGAGGCTTCGACCACGGCGCCGACCGGGGTTTCCGCATGCGCGGTTTCGGCCGTGGCTTCGGCTGCCGGCGGAGCGGCTACCGCTTCTTCGTGACGGGGCGATTCATCATGAGTTTCGTGATCATCGTGTCCATGATCGTCATGTTCATGATCGTCATGGGGATGGTCGTGATCATCCGGATGCTCGTCATCCGCATGATAGCCGAAGGCTTCGTGCTCGTGGCCCTCATGATCATGGGTTTCATGACCGGCCGTCTCGTGGTCGTGATGTTCACCGTCATGCGCGTAGCCATGGCCGGCCTCGGCGTGCTCATGGTCCTCATAGGGCTGCGGCGCCTGCGAGGCGTCGGGGGTATCTTCGATGATCGCGCTCTGGACGCGCTCGCCGCTGCCGCGACGCCGCGCGTTGCGGTGGCGGGATCGCCGGCGGTGGCTTGAGCGGTTCTCGCTTTCCTCTTCGGCCTCGCGATGGGCGCGTTCGTCCGCTTCGATCAGCGCCTGACGGTCGGCGACCGGAATCTGGTAATAGTCCGGATGAATTTCGCTGAAGGCGAGGAAGCCGTGACGGTTGCCGCCATATTCAATGAAGGCAGCCTGGAGGGACGGTTCTACCCGCGTGACCTTGGCGAGATAGATATTGCCACGTAACTGCTTGCGCTGGGCGGTCTCGAAATCAAACTCTTCAACGCGATTGCCGCGGACCACGACTACCCGGGTCTCTTCCGGGTGGGTGGCGTCGATCAACATTTTGTTGGGCATTTGGGAACTCTTGACGGCGGCGGGCGCGCAGTACGGCACGCGGATGGTGCGTGGCCGGATGACGCGACGGTCCGCCTGATTCGGGGGTGAAGGGAAGGCCAAAACGCAACGCGGCGCGCCGTGCCGAACAAGATCCGCGCAGAGCCAGGTGACGTGCGAAGCTGTCGCTCCGCAGCGATGCGGTTCTGCTTTGGGTCGGGGTTGGCAATACAGTCTGGCGCATCAAGCGTCGGCCCGTCTGAACACTTTGGCGGCGAAGGCGCCGCTTTATCTGTCGCTGAAGGCGCCGGCGTGGCGACGAAACCCGCTGGCCTTATCGGAACCTCTCGGCCCGGTAATCGGTTTTGTCGTGTCAGGAACTGTCCCTGGACGTAAAGAAACCCTGGGACGGGCGCCGCTCGGGCTCGAACCGCCACTCCGTGTCAACCGCGCGCTGCGCTGGCCGGGGAGGGATCGGAAAAAGACGCTGGAATCCTCAACATCGAGGGTTCCGGCGCTGCACCGGGAGGCTGAACACGACGCAACTGGGAATATTGGCCGTCAGCACCCCGTACATACGTGGATTGGCGACCACGTGCAAGGGAAGCGTCGCACCCCTGCAACACTCCGTGTTATTCACGGGGGGCTCCTTAAGGTACGATTAACCGTGTCGTTCTATTGCGGTATGAGGCTGCTCGGAGGCACTGAATCGTTTGGCGGGCCGCGCAAATCATCACGTTTTACCGGGTTTTGTGCGGTTGTGCGCCGCAGCATTGGCGTGCGCGGGGCTGGCATATGCAGGCCTGGCTCCTGCCAGCGCTGCCGACGGACCCCCGTCGTCGATTCCTGCCGCAACAGCACCCGCCCCGGCGGAAAGCTTTCCGGTCGCCATGGATGCGAGGCTTGCCGGCGACGACAAGCAGACCCGGTTTGTCCTCGATCTCGATAAATCCATCCCGTTTCGTGCTTTCACCCTGGGCGACCCCTACCGGGTCGTGGTCGATGTTCCACAAGTCAATTTTCAGCTCGCCAATGGTGTCGGCAGTACCGGGCGCGGGCTGGTGAAAGCGTTCCGGTACGGTTTGGTCATGCCCGGCGGTTCGCGGATCGTGTTCGACCTGACCGGGCCCGCCAAGATCTCCAATTCCTACGTGCTGGATCCCGATAATGGCCAGCCGGCACGGCTGGTGCTTGAATTCAGCCAGATCGATCGCACGACCTTTGAACAGTCGCTGCAATCCGCCAGCCAGCCGCAATTGCGGCCGGCGATCGCCGATGCCGTCGATACTGCCAGCGCCGCTGCGGCCGCCCAGAACAATCAGGATAATAATGTCAAACCCGCCGAGACGCCTCCGGCCGACCGGCGCCCGGTGATTGTGATCGATCCCGGCCATGGCGGCATCGACAACGGTACCCAGGCCGACGGCCAGAGCGAAAAGAATCTGGTGCTGGCGTTCGGGCTGGCGTTGCGCGATCGCATCGAAAAGGGTGGAAAGTACCGCGTCGTTATGACGCGTTCCGATGACACCTTCATCCCGCTGGACGACCGGGTGAAGATCGCCCGCGACCAGTCGGCCGCGCTGTTCGTCTCGATCCATGCCGATTCGCTGCCGCGCAAGGAAGGCGACGCCCAGGGCGCGACCATCTACACCCTGTCCGACAAGGCGTCCGACGCCGAAGCGGCGCGGCTGGCGGAGATGGAGAACAAGGCCGACGCCATCGGAGGGGTCAATCTGAAGGAGGAGCCGACCGACGTCGCCGACATCCTGATTGATCTTGCGCAGCGTGAAACCCGCACATTTTCAAATCGCTTCGCGCATCTGCTCGCAAGCGATATGAAAAACACCACCCGGATGTACAAGCACCCGCTGAAGTCGGCCGGCTTCCGGGTGCTGAAAGCGCCCGATGTGCCGTCGGTGCTGGTCGAACTCGGCTATGTCTCGAACAAGAGCGATCGCGAACACCTGATTTCGGACAACTGGCGGGCCAGGAATGTCGAGGCCATGACCCAGGCGATTGACGAATTCCTGGCGAAGCGGATGGCGACGGCCGGCCCCCCCAATTGAAGGAAGCCCTAGTTTGGCCACAGCGGCGGCTCTATAAACCCGCCCGCAAGGCGTTTGGAATCGCCGAGGATTCCGGCGTCGGTGGTATGGCGGTATAATGTGACGATAACATCGTTATAGCGTTTTCGAGCGAAGTGGAGACGGTTCGCGTGAAGAAAACGCGTCAGAACAAGAATCTCAAGCCCGGCTCTGATTCAAATCGGAACCGATCAGGCTTTTGCCAGCGGGGCAGGGCAGATGATCCCGCAGCAGTGGTCGCACTCCAACAGACGCCGCCTTGGCAGTACAAGCTCTGGGCGGTGCACGAGTTGAAAACGGACAATCGATAATGCGCTTGCTGGTGCGGTTCTTGGGTTTCCTGTTCGCCGCCGGAACCGTGGTGTTTCTGGTGGGCGTAGCTGTCGTTGCAGGCGTGATCTGGCATTTTTCCAAGGACTTGCCGGACTATTCGCAGCTTCAGGATTATGAGCCTCCGGTGATGACGCGCGTCCATGCCGCGGACGGTTCGCTGCTCGCCGAATACGCCAGGGAACGCCGGCTCTACCTGCCGATCCAGGCGGTGCCGAAACTCGTCATCAACTGCTTCCTCGCCGCCGAGGACAAGAATTTCTACGAGCATGGCGGCATCGACTATTCCGGCATGCTGCGCGCTGCGATCTTTTATGCGGAGAACTACGGTTCGAACCGCCGTCCGCAGGGCGCCTCCACGATCACCCAGCAGGTCGCCAAGAACTTCCTGCTCAACAACGAGGTCTCCTTCAGCCGCAAGATCAAGGAAGCGCTGCTCGCGATGCGGATCGAGCGCACCTATTCGAAGGACAAGATCCTCGAACTGTATCTCAACGAAATCTATCTCGGTCTCGGCGCCTATGGCATTGCCGCGGCGTCGCTGGTCTATTTCGACAAATCGGTGAACGAACTGACCATTGCCGAAGCGGCTTACCTCGCCTCGCTGCCGAAAGCGCCAGCCGCATTGCATCCGGTGCGCAACCATGCCCGTGCGATCGAGCGCCGCAATTACGTGATCGACCGCCTCCTGGAAAACGGCTGGATCAGCAAGGCTGACGCCGATACCGCGCGCAAGGATCCGCTGATCGTCACCAATCATCCGAACTCCGCGCATATCTTCGCCGGCGAATATTTTGCCGAGGAGGTTCGCCGCGAGATCCTGGAACGCTACGGCGAAAAGAAGCTGTATGAGGGCGGCCTTTCGGTCCGCACCACGCTTGATCCGAAGATCCAGATGGAGGCGCGCAAGACCATGGCCGCGGGCCTCGTCAATTACGATGAAGCCCAGGGCTGGCGCGGCCCGATCACCAAGATCGACATCTCCGGCGACTGGGGCCCGAAACTTGCCGATATCAAGTCGCTGAACGACATCGCACCATGGCGGATGGCGGTGGTGCTGGACACCAGCGAGCAGTCGGCGCGGATCGGCTTCCAGCCCGGGCGCGAATTGGGCGGCGCGGTATCCAAGGATCGCGAGACCGGGATCATCACGCTCGAAGGCCTCAGATGGGCGAAATCCGCCGCGACGCGAGGCCGGCCGCCGACGGCGGTGTCGCAGGTGCTGCAGCCGGGCGAGGTGATCTACGCCGATCCGCTGTTCAAGGATGGCAAGCCGGTCGAGGGGCAATACCGATTGCGCCAGCTGCCGGAGGTCTCCGGTGCGATGGTGGCGATGGATCCGCACACCGGCCGCGTGCTGGCGATGGTCGGCGGCTTCTCCTTCGACCAGAGCCAGTTCAACCGCGCCACGCAGGCCTATCGACAGCCCGGCTCGTCCTTCAAGCCGATCGTATATTCGTCGGCGCTCGACAATGGCTATACGCCGTCGACGGTGCTGATGGATGCCCCGATCGAGATCGATCAGGGGCAGGGCGGCGGCGTCTGGCGCCCGGATAATTTCTCCAACGGCAAGTATCGTGGACCGACGACGCTGCGCAACGCGCTGCGGCTGTCGCTGAACACCGTGACGGTGCGCCTGGCGCAGGACATCGGCATGCCCTTGATCAGCGAATACGCCAGGCGTTTCGGCGTCTATGACGAATTGCCGAACTATCTGTCCTATGCACTGGGCGCCGGCGAAACCACGGTGCTGCGCATGGTCACCGCCTATTCGATGCTGGACAATGGCGGCAAGCGGGTGAAGGCGACGTTGATCGACCGCATCCAGGACCGTTACGGCCACACCATCTTCAAGCAGGACCAGCGCGAATGCCGGGGTTGCGACGCGCCGGAAGGCTGGCACAATCAACCCGAACCGCAATTGATCGACCATCAGGAGCAGGTGCTTGATCCGATGACGGCCTACCAGATCACTGCGATGATGGAGGACGTGGTGCAGGCGGGTACCGCGACCGTGGTCAGGGAGGTCGGCAAGCCGATCGCTGGCAAGACCGGTACCACCAACGAGGCGAAGGACGCCTGGTTCGTCGGCTTCTCGCCTGATCTCGTGGTCGGCATCTATATGGGCTACGACAAGCCGCGCACGCTCGGCCGCGGTAATGCCGGCACTGGCGGGCATCTGGCGGCGCCGATCGCGCGCGACTTCCTCAAGCTTGCGCTCGCCGACAAGCCGCCGACGCCGTTCAAGATTCCGGCCGGCATCAAGCTGATCCGCGTCGACGCCACTACCGGCATGCGCGTGGCCCCGGGCCAGACCTCGGGTGTGATCATTGAACCATTCAAGCCGGGTACGGCGCCGCCGGATAATTACTCGGCCATCGGTGTGGCCGACGCCGATGGGCGATCGCTCACGGTATCGCCTGACGCAGATCGCACCATCATGCGTTCCGGCACCGGCGGCCTTTATTAGCGGATCCCGAATCCAGACGGTTCTGATCGCGCCATTCTGATCGGACGATTCTGATCAGGCTTTGCGCCGGCGCGAAGCCGATTGCGCTTTGCGCCGGGCGTCGTTACATCCTGATGAATTGCAGAGGCGGCATCCGCCGCGGATTCGAGAGACCATGCGGGCTGAAACCGAACGTTTAGTTGAAGAGATCAAGCAGTCGGTCGGGCTGCTGAGGAGGCATCTTTGACGTCGATGCCTCAACCATCCGGCTTGCCGAGCTGAACAAGCTCGCCGAAGACCCCGATCTCTGGAACGATCCCCAAAAGGCACAAAAGCTGATGCAGGAGCGGACCTCGCTGGAGGATTCGCTTCAGGGCATCGGCAAGGTCGAGCGCGAGCTCGAGGACAATATCGGCATGATCGAGCTCGGCGAGGCCGAGAACGATGAAGCGGTGGTCACGGACGCCGAGGCGGCGCTGAAGGCGCTCAAGAAAGAGGTCGCTCGCCGCGAGCTCGAAGCGCTGCTGAGCGGCGAGGCCGACAAGTTCGATTCCTACCTCGAGGTTCACGCCGGCGCCGGCGGCACCGAGAGCCAGGACTGGGCCCAGATGCTGCTGCGCATGTACACGCGCTGGGCGGAGAAGCACGGCTTCAAGGTCGAATATCTCGAGGAATCCCCGGGTGAAGAGGCCGGTATCAAATCCGCCACTGTCCAGATCAGCGGCCACAATGCCTATGGCTGGCTGAAAACCGAGGCCGGTGTCCACCGATTGGTGCGGATCTCGCCGTTCGATTCGAACGCGCGCCGGCACACCTCGTTCTCGAGCGTCCAGATCTTTCCGGTCATCGACGACAGCATCAAGATCGACATCAAGGAATCCGACGTCCGGGTCGACACCATGCGTTCCGGCGGTGCCGGCGGCCAGCACGTCAACAAGACTGAATCGGCGGTGCGGCTTACCCATATTCCGACCGGCGTTGCCGTGGTCTGCCAGGCGGGTCGCTCGCAGCACAAGAACCGGGCGCAGGCCTGGGACATGCTGCGGGCGCGACTCTATGAGATCGAGCTGAAGAAGCGAGAAGAGCAGGCCGCCGCCGACCAGGCCGCCAAGACCGAGATCGGCTGGGGCCATCAGATCCGCTCCTATGTGCTGCAGCCCTATCAGATGGTGAAGGACCTGCGCACCGGGGTGCAGACCTCGGACACCGCCGGCGTGCTCGACGGCGATCTCGACGAGTTCATGGCGGCAACGCTGGCGCAGCGCGCCTTCGGCACCGCCCCGGGCGCAGTCGAGGATGTCGAGTAGGGCATGGCCAGGGTCGCATTCATCGGCCTCGGCCGCATGGGTCACGGCATGGCCGGCCGCTATCTGGAGGCCGGCTTCACGGTATCGGTCTGGAACCGCAGCAGGGCGAAAGCGGAAGATCTGATCGCGCGCGGCGCCAGGTGGGCGACCTCGCCGGAAGACGCCGCGATCGATGCCGATGCCGTCGTCACCATGGTCGCCGACGACGATGCCTCGCGCGAAGTGTGGCTCACCAAGGATGGCGCCGCCGCGACCATGAAGGCGGGCACGCTGGCGATCGAATGCTCGACCGTTTCCTTTTCTCATGCGCTGGAGCTTGCCCGCGAGCTGCGCAGCCGCGGGCTGATCTATATCGATAGTCCCGTCACCGGACTGCCCGATGCGGCTGCCAGCGGCAGGCTGACGCTGCTGGTCGGCGCCGAGCCCGCCGACCTCGAACGCGCGCGGCCCTATCTGACGCCGCTTTCCAGCACCATCCGGCATTTTGGCGCCGTGGGCAGCGGCACGGTCTTCAAGCTCATCAACAATCTGATGGGCGCGATCCAGATCGCGGGCATTGCCGAAGGTCTTGCGATTGCCGAACAGGCCGGGCTCGACATGAAGCTGGTGCTGGAAGCGATCGAGACCGGCGTTGCCGCGAGCCCCCAGGTGGTCAGGCATTCCAAGCGGATGGTGGAGCGGAATTTCGCTGGCGCGACCTTCACGGCCGCGCTCCGGCACAAGGATGCAGCCTATGCGGTGACCCTGGCCGAAAGCCTGCTGGCCGACGCGCCGCTGCTTGGGCGTGCCGCGGTCGAGGCGTACCAGCGCGCCAAGGCGCATGCGCCCGACGATGACGAAGGCAGAATGATCGAGATCGTGTCGCGGGCAAAAGACGCGGCGAAGTAATTTGTGACGGCGGCGATGCGGCCCGTCAGCCGGCGGCGTAGCGCAGGCCGGCGCGCAGGAATTTCTGCGGATCGACCGCTTCGCCGTCGATGCGGGTTTCATAATGCAGATGCGGACCGGTCGAGCGGCCGGTCGAGCCGACTTCGCCGATCACCTCTCCGATCTTCACGACTTGGCCGACCCTGACGTCGATTCGCGACAAATGGCCGTAGCGGGTCGACAGGCCGTTGCCGTGGTTGATCTCGACCATCTGGCCGTAACCGCCGGTCCAGCCCGCGGTTACGACTTTGCCGTTTGCGGTGGCGCGCACCGGATCGCCCATCGACGCGCGGAAATCGACCCCGGTGTGCATGGCCGGCCGGCCAAGGAACGGATCGGGACGCACGCCAAATCCCGAAGTGAATTCGATCTCGCCGACCACCGGCTTGCGGTAAGGCACCTGCGCCAGCGCCAAATGCAGACGATCCATCTCGCCGCGGGTGACGTTGATCCGGTACAGCTCCCGTTCGAACGGGCCTGTATCGCGTGACAGCTTCACGGGAATAAACGGGCCGCCCATGCCTCTCGGGCGCGGCGCTGCCGCCTCCAGTTGCGCCACGTTCAGGCCGAGGTCGGAAACGAGGCCGCGCATCCGGCGCACGCGCGATTCCATTCCGTCTTCGGCCGAATTGAGTGCCGCCATCTGTTTGCTTTCCACCCGGTCAAGCGAGGTCTCGAGGCGGGTGAGGATGTCATCGACGCCGTCCGCCCTGGCGAGCTGGCTCGGCGCGGAATCGGTGGCGAGCGGCGCCCGCGATTCCAGGCGCGCCTCGCGGTCGGGTGGTGCCGTGAAGATGACGGTATCGCTGATCGGCGACGGCTTCGGCTGGGCGGTGAAGCCGGCGTCGTTGCCGCGCGACTGCGGCTTGATCGATCCGGTGATCTGCGTATCCGGCAGCGCGCTCAGCGCATTGGCTCTCGCCTCCAGCGCGCTTTGACGGCGCATGATCTGGTCGAGTTTCTTGTCGAACTGCTCCTGGTCGAGCATCTGGCGGCTGGTGGTGCGGTCGATCTTGGCCCTGAGATCGGCGATGCGATCCTCATAGGCATATTGCATCTCCGACTGACGTGCGATCAGCCGTGTCAGCACGTCATCGCGGAAGGTGAAATAGGTCGCCGTCGCCGCCGACCACACGCCAAGCATGACCACGGTGCCGACCACGATCCAGAACACCACCGGGCCAAACCGGACCTGCTTACCAGCGTGAACGAGCGTGTAACCGTTCTGGGGGCGAGGAGCGGGGGCCTGTGGGGGACTCGCAGCCGGCCGGCGCGCCAGAGGCCGGCCGTGATCATGCTGACGATGTTGCGGATACTCGGAATGATGACCGCTACGGTAAGACATCGGCACTCCTGCCGACCGGACATCAATTCCTTACGGCTTCATCGATGGAGCCGATTTGACCTTGTCATGGTTAATTTTCGGAAAACGGACGGCCGCATTCAGGATTGAAGGCGATCATGGATCGCAGGGCGTCAGTCCTACGCTTCGTGAACAGGCGGCGGCGGATTACGCCTCGCTGCTCTGGCAATCAGACTGAAAAGTGCCCGATCAGATCGCCCGGGCTGCGGCCAGCACTTCGTCGGCATGGCCATCGACCTTCACATGACGCCAGATTCTTGCCACCCGGCCATCCCGGCCGATCAGCACCGTGGTTCTGATGATGCCGAGGAAGGTCCTGCCATACATGGATTTCTCGCCCCAGGCGCCATAGGCCTCGAGCATCTCGTGCTTTTCGTCCGAAACAAGCGGAATCGTCAGCTCATGCTTGTTGCGAAATGCTTCCTGGGCTTTGAGCGGATCGGCCGAGACGCCGAGCACCGCGGTGCCGCTGTCGGCGAACGCCTTGGCCAATCGCGTGAAGTCGATCGCCTCCCTGGTGCAGCCGGGCGTGTCGGCCCGGGGGTAGAAAAACAGCACCAGTTTCCTGCCGGCAAAATCGGCCAGCGAAACTGTCTCGCCGCCATCACGCGGCAAGCGAAACGCCGGAGCCTTCGCACCCTCGGTCAGGGCATGACGGTCCGCTGTTGCCGCACCGGTCTTGGCGGCGGCTTTTGGTCGCGGCGGCTTTAACGGTTTGGAGGCGGATCGGTGCGACGCTTTCGCGGCGGCAGTTCCGGATGGCTTGCCGACCTTCTTGGCCGGTTTGGTCGCTGCCGCAGCGCGCTTCTTTGCCGCTGTGGTTCGGATCGATTTGGCGGGCGCCGTCTTGTGGGCGGATGTTTTAGGGGATTTCTTGCGGATCTTCCTGGACATACGCCTTCCTTTCGTCGCTTTCGACGGGTCAACCATTAGTCTATGGCTGGCGGTATTCTGGCAAGCTCGAATCAAGTAGCCCGCTGGGCAGATCAGACGGCCGCAGAGTAACGTTAGACAGAATTCGAGGTACCATTCGTCCGCCCATTGCATGTGCCTTCCGGGGAGGTTTTCCTGGTGCTGTCACTTGGCAGCTTTCACTTGGCATATGACTTTCGGGCAGGATGGTGGGCAGCGATAACAATCGAGGTTGGCCGCAATGCCTGCACAAGACCACCCGTTCCGCGTCGACGGGTGCGCCTTTGGCGGCGATCAATCTCACAACCAGCGCCCCCATCGAGAGGTAATGGCAAGGAACACGTCGCCCCAGGGGCCTAAAGGGCCCGCTCCGCGTGCTGACGTCCAACCCTCGCCGTTGGATGAGGCCGGTTGGGATATTCATCACGAAGAGGCGGCCGGGCGCGACGCACGGCGGCTGCTGGCGCAGTCGAATTCGAGCTATCACAGGTGCAGCGACGGCCTTGCGGCGATCGGGCGGTGGCTTGCCAGGGAACGCTGGATCAGGCGCCTTGCGATCACGCTCGCCGCGCTGATGGTGATCTTCGGTGCCAGCTTCTTTGCGTTGTGGTGGCGGCTTGGTGCGGGCCCGATCAATCTCGACATGGCAACACCATGGCTCGCGGCCGCCATCGAGGAAAATATCGGTCACGACAACACCGTCGAGGTCGGCGGTACCCAGATCGAACGGGCCGGCCGGATCCGCATCGCGGTGCGGATCCGCGACATCATCGTCAGAGACCGCGACCATGCCGTTGTCGCAAGCGCGCCCAAAGCCGAGGTGAAGCTCTCCGGTGCCGCGCTGCTGATGGGCCAGCTCCGCGCCGAAAGCCTCAATCTGGTGGACGCCACCCTCGCAGTGCGCATCACCCCTGACGGCTATGTGACGGTTTCTGCCGGCGACAATGCGCGGCCGCTCGCCACCGGTGTCACCTCCAATCGCCAGCTCGGCACTCCCGCTGCGTCGAAACCAGGCCAGCCTCCGGCATCGCTGCCGCCGGGCGCCGTTTCTGGGCCGCAGCCTTCCGCCCAAGCCGCGACTTCGGCGTCTTCCAACAGAAGCGGCACCCCGAGTGGGTTGCTCGCCGGCCTCGATTGGCTCGACAGTCTGAGCCTGACCGGACTCGACGGACAGAACCTGAATGAGATCGGTCTGAAGAACGGCAACCTGATTGTCGATGATGAGCAACGCGGCAATAAGTGGAACTTCCAGAACATCAGCCTCAGCCTGCGCCGGCCGAGCGGCGGCGGCGTGGCATTGAGCCTCGGGGAAGAAGGCAGCAATCCCTGGTCATTGCGGGTGGCGATCGGTGCGCCGGCAAACGGTGTGCGATCGGTCGATATCCGCGCCGACAAGGTTTCGACCAAGAACATCCTGCTGGCGCTGCGGCTCAAGGACCTGACCTACAGCGCCGATTTGCTGCTGTCGGGGGAATTGAAGGGTGAGATCGGCCGCGACGGTATGCCGACCTATTTCAGCGGCAAGATCAGCGCCGGCGAGGGCCAGATCATCGATAGCGATACGCCCGATTACCCGATGGGGATCGATTCAGCCGAGATCGACGTCCAATGGGACGCCAACCGGCATGTGCTGCTCGCTCCCTTCAAGATCGTTTCGGGCGCGAACCGGATCACGCTGCTCGCGCGTCTCGAGCCCCCCAATGGCAATGATATGGATTGGCGGTTGGGCCTGAGCGGCGGCACCATCGTGCTCGCCGCCAATGACAGCGATCAGCCGCTGATTTTCAACCGTATCTCGGTCGCGGTGCAGTTCGACACCGAGAAGCACCGCATGGTGCTGAGCCAGGCCGACATCAGCAATGGCGAGGTCGGCGTCGCCGGCAGCGGCAGCATCGATTATGCCGGCGAGCCGCGGCTGCAGCTCGGCGTTGCCGGAACGCCGATGTCGGCAGAGCAGCTCAAGCTGATCTGGCCGGCGCTGATCGTCCCCGAGGTGCGGGAGTGGGTGACCGAGCGAGTCCAGAGCGGTTCGATCCAGCGCATCGAGATTGGCATCAATTCGCCGATTCACAATCTTTCGCGGCGGGGACCGCCGATTCCGGATGACGGCCTTTCCGTCAACATCGTCGCCAACGGCGCCACCATCCTGCCGGTGGACGGATTGCCGCCGGTGCATGATGCGGACCTGAAGGCCCATGTGACCGGCCGCACCGCGACGGTGACGGTCGGGCAGGCGGTGGTGGACACGCCACAAGGCCGCAAACTCAACATCTCGGATTTCGCGTTCGAAGTGCCGGATATGGCGCCCAAGCCGTCGCCGTCCAAGGTGAGATTCAAGGTCGACGGGCCGGTGCCGGCCGCGGCCGAAATTCTCAGCTCTGACCGGCTCAGCGAACTTTCCGGCATTCCGCTTGATCCCAATACCAGCAAGGGAACGGTTTCCGCTCAGATAGCGCTGGGCTTGCCGGTGCAGCGTTCGATCACCGAGGCCGACACCACTTACGCGGTCACCGCTGATCTCAGCGGTTTCTCCGCCGACAAGCTGGTGATGAACCAGAAGCTCGAGGCCAGCGCATTGAAGGTGGTCGCCAACAACCAGGGCTATCAGGTCAAAGGCGACGTCAAGATCAACGGGCTGCCGGCATCCCTCGATTATCGCAAGCCGAGCGATGGCGACGCCGATCTCAAATTGCAGGCCACGCTCGACGATGCGGGCCGTGCACGGCTCGGCATGGATTTCGGCCCTGCCGTGAGCGGGTCGATTCCGATCAAGGTGACGGGCAAGATCGCTGCAGCCGATCATGACAGCCATATCGGCATCGATGCCGATCTGACCGGCGTGAAGCTCGATAATGTATTGCCGGGCTGGGTCAAGGCATCCGGCAAGGCGGCCCATCTGGCCTTCAACCTGGTGCCGAAGCCGCAATCGCTGCGTTTCGAGGATATCTCCGTCGATGGCAGCGGGGTATCGATCAAGGGAACGCTCGAGGTCGACCAGAATGGCGACCTGATGAATCTCAACTTGCCGACTTACGCGCCATCCGATGGCGACAAGACCTCGCTGAAGGCCGATCGTGGTCCTGACGGTACGGTGAGGGTGACCATGCGCGGCGACCTGTTCGACGGCCGTGGTTTCATCAAATCCGCCATATCGGGCAAGGAGGCCGACCCCAGGACCAAGGCGAAGAACAGTCTCGATTTCGATGCCGATGTGAAGCTGGGCGCGGTCATCGGCTATGACGGGGAAGCGCTGCGCGGCGTCGACATCAAAATGTCGCGGCGGAATGGGCTCTTCAAGAGCTTTGCGCTTGGCGGCAAGCTTGGCCGGGACACGCCGTTGACGGCGGAGCTGCGCGGCCGTCCCAGCGGACACGAGATGATTTATCTCGAGACCAATGATGCCGGGGCGTTGCTTCGCTTTACCGATATCTATTCCAAAGTGATCGGCGGCCAGCTTTCGCTGGCGATGGATCCACCGACCGTCGAGCCGAGCGCGAAGGAAGGCCGGATCCTGCTGCGCGACTTTTCCGTCAAGGGGGAGGCCGCGCTCGACCGTGTGGCCGCCGGCGGTCCGGCTGGCGTGCAGAACGGCATTGCCTTTACCGGCATGCGCGCCGACTTCATCCGGCAGAACGGAACGCTCACCGTCCACGAGGGCGTGCTGAAGGGGCCGCTGATCGGCGGCACCATCGAAGGCAGTATCGACTATCCCGCCAATCAGGTGCGCATGAGCGGCACCTTCGTTCCGATGTACGCGCTGAACAACATGTTCGGCCAGATTCCGATCGTCGGCTTGTTCCTCGGCGGCGGCAGCAATGAGGGCCTGATCGGCGTCACCTATGAGGTCGTCGGCACGCCAGGCCAGCCGGTGTTACGCGTCAATCCGATCTCCGCCATATTGCCTGGGGTGACGCGGAAGATCATGGAATTCCCCACCGGCAAGCAGAGCGGCTCGGTCGATTTTCCCGGCGGCAATAATTGATGCGCGCGGCATCAAGCCGCGCTGTCATGGCCAGGGCGCGCCGAGACGGGTCCGTGCAAAGCACGGGCGCGGCGACAGGCTCCGTGTGAAGCCGGAATCGATCTGCCGCGTTCTTCCGAATCACAAATTCCGGGTGACGCCAGAACCGGCGCCAGCCCGGAATGATACTTGTTTTACCTTGCGCATAACGCCGGGTTTTACGCCGCGCGCACGCTGGCGAGGAATGTGTTCACCTCGCTGGACAATTGCTCGGCCTGCTTGGAGAGATCGGACGCGGCGCTCAACACCATGCCGGCGGCGCCGCCGGTTTCATTGGCTGCCGCGCTGACGCCGCCGATATTGGTCGTCACATCGCGCGTTGCCTGCGCGGTCTGCGTGACGTTGCGCGCGATCTCCGCGGTTGCCGCACCCTGTTCCTCGATCGCCGAGCCGATCGTGGTCGCGATCACGCTGACTTCCTCGATCGTGGCGGTGATGGCCTGGATCGCCTCGACCGCTTCGTTGGTGGCGCCCTGGATCTGGGTGATGCGCTCGCCAATCTCCTTGGTCGCATCGGCGGTCTGGCTGGCCAGCGTTTTGACTTCGGCTGCGACCACTGCAAATCCGCGGCCGGCATCGCCGGCGCGCGCTGCCTCGATGGTGGCGTTGAGTGCAAGCAGGTTGGTCTGTGCTGCGATGCTCGAAATCAGCTCGGCGACATGTTCGATCTGCTTGGCGCCGTCGGCGAGCGCGCGCACGGTGGTATCGGTCTGACGTGCGGCCTCGACGGCACGGCTGGTGATGGCGGCAGACTGCGCCACCTGGCGGCTGATTTCGGTGATCGAGGAGGACAATTCCTCGGCCGCCGAAGCCACGGTCTGCACCCGTGTGCTGGCTTCGGTCGCTGCCGAACTGACGGCCACCGCACGCTGGTTGGTGTGGTCGGCGGTGCTGGTCATGGATTGCGCGGTCTTTTCCAATTCGGTTGATCCGGACGCCATCAACCCGACCAGGCTGCCGACCGAGGCATCGAATTGGTCGGCAAGCCCGATCAGCGCCTGCCGCTTTTCCTGTTCGGCGCGCTGCTTGGTCGCGACCTGCTCGGCTTCGAGGTTGCGGGCGGTGATTGCCGTCTGCCGCAACACTTCGAGCGTTTCCGCCATTTGTCCGATTTCATCGCCGCGGCCGGTATCTTCGACACCTTCGTCGAGTGAACCATCTGCGATGCGCTGCATCCGGCCTCTGAGCCGGGTCAGCGCCCCAAGCACGTCGCCGGCGATCAGCCAGGACAACAGTCCCATCAGCAGCATCAGGCCGCCGCCGATGGTGCCGAGCCGCCACAGCAGCGCGTTCACATCCGCATCGATGTCGTCGACATAGAGCCCATAGCTCATCACCACATGCCAGGGCTCGAAGCTGCGGGCATAGACCATTTTCCGGACGGGAATTTTTTCGCCAGGGCGCGGATAGAGGAAGGAGGCGGTGCCTCCTTCCGGACCCCGCCCGGCAGCGCTCATCTGGGTGTCGACGAGCGAGACGCCGTTGGCATCCTTGGCGCCGGTGATCTTGCCTTCAATCTGCGGGAAAGCGCTGTTCAGCAGCAGCGATTTGTCGGCGTTGTAGACGTTGGGATAGCCTTGCCCGTCATTGAACGTCATTTTCCGGCCGCGGCGCCGGAACTCCTCCTTGGCCTGCTCAAGCGTCATTTTCCCGGCTGCGACCTCGTCCTGCAGCGTTTGGGCCATCCCATAAAGCAGGTCGACGGCGGTGCGCATCTGGGCTACGCGATCCGCCATCATCCGGCTTTCGCTGAGGTGAGCGGCCAGCGCGATGATCGCGCAGATCGTGAGCGCGGCCAGCACGACGATGCTTGCCAGCTTGGTGCGGATTTTCAGTCGGCTGAGCAGGTTCATTTCTACCTCGGGGAGCCAGGCTTACCTAATTACCCTTAAGGCGATAGCAGGAACCTGCTTACCAATCGTGAATATGGGTAAGCATGGCTGACCTGCGACCGTTAGTCGCGCAGCGCGGGCACTACCAGGAACGGGATCATGCCGAGGATGACGCTGACCAGCGCGAACGCCAGCAGGGGATTATAGCTCTGGCTCCAGTCATGGATCAGGCCGCCGCCCCAGGAGCCGAACGCCGATCCGAGGCCGCTGCCGATGGTGATGGTGCCGTAGATCGTCCCGAGCCGCTCGCCGCGGAAGATCTTCATCGCGGTCGCCGCCAGCAGCGGGCCGCGGGAGCCGATCATGCTGCCGAAACACACCACAAAGCCGGTCAGCATCCAGAAATTCGGATACCATTGCAGCAGCCAGAGCAGGATAATTCCTGCGATCGAGATCGCGTAGCTGATCAATACCGAGGGCCGCCGGCCGATGATGCCGTCGAGCCAGCTCACGCCGAGCATGCCGAATAGCAGCACCACGCCGCTGAATCCCCAGGCGGTCGCCGCCTGCAGGGGCGGGAATCCGGCGTCGATCAGATAGGCGACGACCTGTGGCGAAATGGCATACATGCCGATCGCGGTGAAGAAGAAGGTGGCAAACAGCGCCCAGAAGGCGTGGTGCCGCATCGCGCTGAGCAGCGTCCAGGCCTTGTCGGGCAGGTCCAGCTGCACCTTCTTCACGACCTGCGGCGAGCCGCCGGCGAACAGCCGCCACGGCAGGGCGAGCAGCGGCACCAGCACGATCAGCGTGCCGCCGCCCAGGATCTCGTAGGCGCCGCGCCAGCCGAAATGATCGATCAGCAGTTGTGAGGCCGGCAGCAGGATCAGGACGCCGGCGCCGGTTGCCGAATACACCACCGACATCGCAGTCGGCAGCCGCGGCCCGAACCAGCGGCCGAGCAGGATCGAGTTCGGCACCGGGCCGATGAAGGCAACGCCGATGCCGACGCAAAGACCGAGTGCGAACTGAAACTGCCAGAGATGCTGCGCGAAGGCCGCGATCACGAACGCGCCGCCGAGTAGCAGCAGGCCGAGCGCATAGACCGCGCGCGGGCCATATTGATCGAACAGCCGGCCGATCAGCGGCGAGGCCAGTCCGCCGGCCAGCGCCGCCAGCGAATAGACCGAAACGACGTCGGCGCGATCCCAGCCGAAGCTCGACGAGATCGGCTTCAGGAATACCGTGAAGCTTTCGTTCAGGCCGCGGCCGAGCACCGACAGCGCAAAGCAGACGGCGAGCACGCCAAGCGCAACCCGCACCGGCTTGAACGGGGTGACCGCGACATCCTCCCTCGGTCCTGGCTTCCTCGGCGCATTCTGATTCATGCGCCGATGGATGCGCGTTTTCGCGGCGAGGAGCAGGGGTCTAAAGCGAATGCACCTATGCAGGCTTGAGCAGGACGTGGCGCTTCTTGCCGAGCGACAATTTGATCACGCCCTCCGCCGTCAGGTTCGAGCCGTCCAGTGTCATCCTCTCATCCGACACCGCAACATCGTTGACGCGGAGACCGCCGCCCTTGATCTGGCGCCGCGCCTCGCCATTGGAGGCGACGAGGCCCGCCTTGACGAACATCGCCAGCACGCCGGCGCCGGCTTCCAGTTCGCTGCGCGGAATTTCCACCGTCGGCAGGTTTTGCGCAATCGCGCCTTCCTCAAAGGTCTGCCGCGCGGTCTCGGCCGCCGCGCGGGCGGCATGCTCGCCATGGAGCAGCGTGGTCGCGGCATCCGCCAGCGCCTTCTTGGCTTCGTTGATCTCGGCGCCCTGCAGTGCGGAGAGCTTCTCGATCTCGTCGAGCGGCAGCGTCGTGAACAATTTCAGAAAGCGCGGCACGTCGGCGTCTTCGGTGTTGCGCCAGAACTGCCAATATTCGTACGGGCTCTTCATGTCGGCGTTGAGCCAGACCGCGCCGCTGGCGGTCTTGCCCATCTTCTCGCCGGAAGACGTCGTGATCAGCGGCGTCGTCAGTGCGTGCAGCTGCGGGGTGCCGAGCCGACGGCCGAGATCGATGCCGTTGACGATGTTTCCCCACTGGTCCGAGCCGCCCATCTGCAGCCGGCAGTCGTAGCGCTTGTTCAGCACGGTGTAGTCGTAGGCCTGCAGGATCATGTAGTTGAACTCGATGAAGCTCATCTCCTGATCGCGTTCGAGGCGAAGCTTGACCGAGTCCATCGCCAGCATGCGGTTGACCGAGAAGTGGCGGCCGATGTCGCGCAGCATCTCGATCCAGTTCAGCCTGGTCAGCCACTCGGCATTGTCCGGCATGACAGCATCGCTCTTGCCTTCGCCGAATTGCAGGAAGTGCGAGAACACCTGCTTGATGCCGTCCTTGTTGCGCTCGATGTCCTCGATCGACAGGATCTTGCGGGTTTCGTCCTTGCCGGAGGGATCGCCGACCCGGGTGGTGCCGCCGCCCATCAGCGCGATCGGCTTGTTGCCGGTCTGCTGCAGCCAGTACAGGCACATGATCTGCACCATCGAGCCGACATGCAGGGAAGGCGCGGTGCAGTCGAAGCCGATATAGGCGACAAGCTCGCGCTTGGCCGCCAGCGCATCGAGCGATTCCGGGTCCGAAATCTGGTGGATGAAGCCGCGGCTTTGCAACACATTGAGAAAATCTGACTTAAAGGCAGTCATCTGTCGGCTTCTCTGATCATTCTTGTTTTACGTTGTTTTCAGCTAATTGCGGAAACCATAGCTGGACGGGCTGCCGCGTGGGGGCGCGCTGTGGCATTATAAGATGTGCTGGTTTGGCACAAGCTGGCGCAATCCCGAAATCAGGCTAGCGCGTCGCGAAGGCAATAGTGCGATGATGATGACGGCAGTCGGTCTCATGAGCGGCACCTCGCTCGACGGGGTTGACGTGGCGTTAATCGAGACCGACGGCAGGCAGATCAAGTCGTTCGGCCCCTCCGGTTACCGCCCCTATACCGACCGGGAGCGCAGCCTGCTGCTGCAGGCCCTGACCGAGGCGACCGAGCTGACCCAGCGCGATGCCAGGCCCGGGATCCTGCGCGAAGCCGAGCGTGCGGTGACGATTGCCCACGCCGAAGCGATGGCGATCTTTACCGCGCAGAACCGGATCACGCCCGAGGATATCGACATCGTCGGCTTTCACGGCCAGACCGTGCTGCACCGGCCCGAGCGGGGGCTGACCGTCCAGATCGGCGATGCGGCGGCGCTCGCCAAGGCCATCCATATTCCGGTCATGCACGATTTCCGCGCCGCCGACGTCGCAGCCGGCGGCCAGGGCGCGCCGTTCGTACCGGTTTATCACCGCGCCCTGGCGCAGTCGCTGGAGCGCGAGGGGCCGATTGTCGTGGTTAATATCGGCGGCGTTTCCAACATCACCTATATCGACGGTTCCGACGTCCTGATCGCTTGCGACACCGGCCCCGGTAACGCTCTGCTCGACGATTTCATGTTCCGCACCACCAAGCAGCGGTTCGACTGCGAGGGCCGCTTTGCCGCGCAGGGGATGGCCGACGAGGCCTGGATCGCGAACGCGCTTAAGCTGCCGTTCTTCACGTTGCCGCCGCCCAAATCGCTCGACCGCAACGACTTCACCGCGCTGCAACTCGGCCCGATGCAGCCCGCCGACGGCGC
Organism: Bradyrhizobium sp.; assembly: GCA_035547995.1. Taxonomy (GTDB): domain Bacteria; phylum Pseudomonadota; class Alphaproteobacteria; order Rhizobiales; family Xanthobacteraceae; genus Bradyrhizobium. The sequence goes on from DASZTN010000038.1 coordinate 23,010, forward strand.
GGCGACGCTGACCGCGTTTACCGCCGCCGCGATCGCCCGGATCGTGCCGCTGCTGCCAAAAACACCGAAGAGCTGGATCGTAGCCGGCGGCGGGGCGCGCAACCTCACCATGATGCGGATGCTGCGCGCGCTTCTGGCGCCGGCTCCGGTCGAGGCCGCCAACGGGCTCGGCTGGTCAGCGGACGCGATCGAGGCACAGGCGTTCGGCTTTCTCGCCGCTCGCGGCCTCAAGGGCCTGCCGCTGAGCTATCCCGCCACCACGGGCGTGCCGATGCCGATGACCGGCGGCGTGATCGCGCGGCCGTAATTCTACCTCAAAAGCAGTTTTGTTGAATCGATCTGTTCGAGGTTTTGTTCACCTCTCCCATGGGGAGAGGTCGGATTGCTCCTGGCGATG
>DASZTN010000039.1:0-39713 GCA_035547995.1 Bradyrhizobium sp.
ATGGACCGGCCGGCGTTGCGACCACTCCCTGGCTGACTTCATATTTCCGAAGGCCGGGGATTTTCTTCGCAAGCGGAACGTGGGTTTCGAAATAGTGCTTGTCGAAAGCTGCCGCGTCTTTCGGCGTCTTGTACATCACCAGCAGATGAGCCATCGCGTTCCTCCCTCGGCTTTTTGCATTGAGGAGGGTATTCTCGATGGGGCGCAAGCTTTGTCAAACGGCATCGGTGCCTTCGGGACCGTGAGGCAGGTCATCTCCGCGCCACGCGTTGATAGGCAAGCCGGGTGTGGCCGGCGCAATAGGGCATGCCGTCGATGGGCTGGTTGCCGCAGAAACAAAAATCCTCATGACCCGGCGTATTGATCGGCCAGCGGCAGCGATGCTTGCTCAGTTCGAACAGCGAGCAGTGATGCTCGGCGTTGATCGGCGCTTCCTCAACCGCCGGCTGCTGCCCGGCGAATACCGCTTTCAGGATTTGATACTGCAGTCGCGGCGAGGCCTTCTGCCGTCGGGCCTTCGCGGCTCCCTTTGCTGAAGCTTGCCGTTCGCCGATCATTCTTCCCCGCGTCAGGTTGAGACGGGAAAGCTTGCCGATGACGGCGTTGCGGCTGACGCCGATATCGGCGGCAATTTGCCGGCAGGACAGTCCGGCCTCGAAATGGCTTCTCAAAAGTGCAATGCGTTCATCAGTCCAGGTCGGCTCGTTGGCGCGCATGGTGGCCCCCAGGGTTGGCGTGATCTTCAAATCCTGTGACCACGGCGCCGGCCGAGCCTTCCGGCGACCCGCGTTTGCTACGGCGTCTTGCCGTTGTCGCGGATCGAGAGCAGCCCGTCCTTGATCGCCAGCCGAATACCTTCCTCGATCAGCGTCCTTGCGACACCGGGAACGCTGGTGCCGTGGGTACCCTGTCGCACCAGCTTTTCGAGATAGCCGATGGTCGAGAGCGCCAAGGTCACTGGAATTCGGTCGGTTTCGGCTTTTTCCGTGGCCATGTCACAAACGCTAAACGTTAATAACGATACTTAAAAGTAACTATTTAGAGTCTATTCCGATCCGGGGATGAGTCAATGGTATCGGCCGGTGGATCCATCCGACCGTTGAAATCATTTGAAAAATTGTCGCAGGGGAACCGCTGGAGACCAGCGAGGCGTCGGCGCAGGCGCGGACTTGCCGGTTCCAGAGGCAGGTCACAGGCCGGCCGGAGACTGCTGGCCGAGGCCATTTCGGCGAGGTGATTCGCGGTTTTTTGGAAGCGATATGACGACGGGCCGGGCAGCCGGTTCGCGTGAAGAACACGCGTCAAAACAGCAGTCCGAAAGTCCGGTGCTGCTTCAGTAGAACCGATCGGTCTTTTTAAAGACGCCAGCTATCCATGCACGACCGATTTGGCGATCATGCAATGAATGCCCTTGGAGCCGTTGACAGTCTGGGTGACGCGCAGATCGGCGGCGAGGCTGCAAAGGGTGTAAGCATCTTCCCGCGACAGATTGCGTTTTTCGCCGAGCAACACGATCATGTCGCGCAGCGCGCGCACCACGCATTGATCGAGATCGGGGTCCATCGCCATCGTCATGTAATGCGTCGGCGTTTCGGCGCGCGGATAGCTCAATTTCAAATCCTTGCGTAGCGTGAATTTGAAGCGGCCGCGCAGCGCCGTCTCGATCGCGGTGACGCAGACTTCGCCATCGCCCTGCACACCATGACCGTCGCCGCAGGAAAACAACGCGCCCGGCACGAACACCGGCAGATAAAGCTTGGCGCCCGGCCGTAATTCCTTGTTGTCGAGATTGCCGCCCATGGCGCGCGGGATCAGCGAGGTGATCCGGCCCCAGGCCGGCGGCGGCGCTACGCCCATCACGCCGAAGAACGGCGCCAGTGGCAGATCAAGTCCCCAGGGCAGCCGGCCGACCATCCTTTTTTGATCGAGCGGAATATTGAGCAGCCGGCTCTCATGGAAATCCTCCGGCAGCGTGCCCGACAGCGGGCGGATGATATTCCAGCCCCAGTCCTGCCGGAGTTCGATGTCGAGAATGTCGATCTCCAGCACGTTTCCGGGCTCGGCTCCCTCGATTGCGATCGGGCCGGTCAGGATGTGACCGGGCAGCATCCGTTCGCTTCTGGCATGAATCTGGGCCAGCTCGGGCGGCACATGAAAGCGCGCGGGATCGGGCAGGACGTCGGGACCGCCGCTGACGGTATCGACGGTTACTTCGTCACCGCTCGCGATGGTCATGACCGGCTTCAGTCTCGCTTCGAAGAAACCCCAATGACAGGTTTCGGGGCTCGAATGCAGATGATGATGCGTCATGACAGCCGCCGCCATGGTGATGGAGAGGTAATTGGAGCGGCGAGTTTGCCTGTGAATGAGCGCAATGTCGATTGTGTGTGCCGGGATCACGCTAAGACCGGTTCAATTTCGCAAGGCTTGACCCGTACGGCTTCCTCGAAAAGCTTGCCGCAGGAGATGGACAGGAGATGGATATGGCGGTCGTTACCGGCTAAGACGGCGCCGCCCGCCTGCTGGCCGCGCATCTGGCGCTGAATGTCTGAAGAGGCCCTGTTTGTTTTTCATACTTTCCAAGACCATCGGCATCATGATGCTGCCGTCCAATTTCCTGATCGGGATCGGGCTGTTGGGCGTAGTGTTGTGCGCGACCCGATTTGCCTCCTTGGGCCGCAAGCTCATGATTGCGTCGATCGTGCTGCTGGCGATCGGCGGGCTTTCACCGATGGGAAACTGGTTGCTCTATCCGCTGGAGTCGCGGTTTCCGCCGTGGAATCCGGCGCAAGGCGCACCGGACGGAATCATCGTCCTCGGCGGCCCGATCGATGCCGACCTATCGGCGGCACATGATGCAACCGTGATCAGAACCGCTGCCGATCGCATCTTCGCGACCGCCGAGCTCGCCCGCCGATATCCCAATGCGCGCATCGTCTATTCCGGCGGCAGTGGCAATTTGATCTCGACCGACGCCAGGGAGTCCGACTACGCTGGCAGGCTGCTCGAAAGCCTTGGTATTCCCAAGTCGAGGCTGATCATGGAGCGGCAGTCGCGCAACACCCAGGAGAATGCCGAATTCTCCAAGGCATTGGTTCAACCGAAGAGCGGCGAGCGGTGGCTGCTGGTGACCTCGGCCTATCACATGCCGCGATCGGTCGGTCTGTTTCGCAAGGCCGGCTTTCCGGTCGAGCCATATCCGGTTGATTGGCGCGTGGGCGGCCGCCGGGCGCTGTTTGAATTCACAAACATAGAGGACGATGGACTCGGCCGCACCGATCTGGGTTTCCGCGAATGGCTGGGACTTTTGGCGTACTGGATCACCGGCAGGATCGATAGCCCATTCCCCGGGCCCAGCAATTAGTGCGGCTGTCGCAAGGCCCGCGCAATCGGTCTAGGATCGAACAAGAGATGCGCGGGTCGCATCGCGCCGACCCGTTGGCCCGTAATGACGGAGTAAGGAAGCAAAATGAAGTCTTCGGCGAAATTCGACATCATCGTCTATGGCGCTACCGGTTTCACCGGCCAGCTCGTCGCAGAATATCTCGCCCAGCATTATCGTGGCGATCGTAACCTGAAATGGGCGATGGCGGGCCGCAGCCTGGAGAAGCTTGCAACGGTGCGCGATGTGATCGGCGCCCCAGCGGATACGCCGTTGATCGTGGCGGATGCAGCCGATGCGGCCTCGCTGCAGGCAATGATCGATCAAACCAATTCGGTGGTGACGACCGTCGGTCCCTATCTGCTGTACGGTAATGAACTGCTTGCAGCCTGTGCGGCTTCGGGCACCGACTATTTCGACCTGTGCGGGGAGGTGCCGTGGATGCGTCGGATGATCGATGCGCATCTTGCCACCGCGCAACGCTCGGGAGCCCGGATCATGTTCTCCTGCGGCTACGATTCGGTGCCGTTCGAACTCGGTACCTTCTTCGTCCAGGAAGAGGCCAAGCGCGTGTTCGGCGCGCCGGCTTCCCGCGTCAAGGGCCGGGTGCGGGAGATGCGCGGCACGTTTTCCGGCGGCACCGCGGCGAGCGGCAAGGCTATTTTCGAAGCCGCCGCAAAAGATCCGAGCCTCCTGAAGCTGCTGCGCGATCCGTTCGCGCTAACGCCGGATTTCGAAGGACCGAAGCAGCCGCCTGGCAACAAGCCCATCTTCGATGACGATTTGCAGACGTGGCTGACGCCGTTTTTCATGTCGAACATCAACACGCGTAATGTGCATCGCTCCAACATGCTGCTGGGTTTCCCGTACGGCCGAGATTTCGTTTACGACGAGATGCAGATGACCGGTCCCGGCGAAGAGGGCGAGGCGCTCGCCAAGCGCATAGTGGCGGCCAATAACCGGATGGCCGCATCGGCGGGCCCAAAACCGGGCGAGGGACCTTCAAAGGAAGAACGCGAGAATGGCAGCTACGATCTGCTGTTCGTCGCAATCGCGCCGGACGGTCGCCAGGTCCGTGCCTGCGTCAAGGGCGATCGCGATCCCGGTTATGGCTCGACCTCGAAGATGATCGCCGAATGCGCGATCTGCCTGTTGCGCGACAAGCCTGACGTGCCTGGCGGAATCTGGACGCCGGGAGCGGCCATGCAGCACAGCCTGATCAGGCGGCTCGTCGATCATGCCGGGATGACGTTTCAGGTGGAGGCGTGAGCGAGCAGGGATTATAAGCGTAAATCCAATCCATGCCGCGCGAGGTGATCGGGATCAGCCATTTCAGCATCCGATCGCGAATCCAGGCCCCGGTGGCGCTGAACTCGCGCTTGTTGTTGCCGTTGCGGCGGGCGAGCGCAACGATGCGCTCCGCACGTGAGCGCCGCTCGGTTTCGAAATCCTGGAAGGTCAGACCTAGCTCCCGGCCTTCCAGCATCAGCCGGCCGAGCCGCATCGCGTCCTCAAGCGCGATCGACGCGCCTTGGCCCGCATGCGGGCTGGTGGCATGGGCAGCATCGCCGATCAGAAGCGTGCGCCGGCGCGACCAGGTCGGCAGCGTCGCCACGTCGAGTGTTGCGACAACGCGGATGTCCTCCGCCATTTCCAGGATCTGCGGAATCGGATCGTGCCAGCCGGCATGGAAGTGCTGCAGATGCCGCTTGAGCGCGTCCTGGCTCATGGCACGGAAAGTGGCCGCATCGAAGCCGACCGGCGCCGGCTGGGTGCTCCACCACATCGCGCCCTGGCGAGGATCGGGGCTGCAGAGGCCGCAGCCGAAAAATCCGCTCTGCCCGAAGGTGGTTTCGACACGCTGTCCGATGCCAGCTTTTTCAATCACCGATCGCGCGACGAAACCGCCGAAGCCGATCAGCCCGGTATCGAACGGTTTGGCGCCATCGGGGATGACATGCGCCCGCACGGCCGAATGCACGCCATCGGCGCCGATCAGGAAATCGGCCTCAGCGCTGGAGCCGTCGGCAAAATGCGCGACGAGGGGTTGATCGGCGCGATCGTCGATGCGGACCAGGCGCTGTTCGAAGGTAAGCGAAACGCCTTCGGCCTCAGCCTTCGCAAGCAGCATTTCATTGAGCGTCGAACGGGCGATATTCACCGCAGGCTGACCAAAGCGTTGCTCCATATTCCGGTTGATCGAGCCGAGCCTGGCGCCGGATTGCGAACGGAAATTGAAGGATTCCGCGATCGAGCCGCGGCTGATCATGTCATCCTTGAGGCCGATCTCGGCCAGCACGTGCATGCCGTTCGGCGCGATCTGCAGACCGCCGCCAATCCCTGCGGAACGCGGCCAGGCCTCGAACAGCCGCACCTCGATGCCGGCCCTTCTCAAGAGGATGGCTGTGGCTGGGCCGGCAATGCCGGCACCAATGATGATGGCGTTGCGGGATCGTTGAGTCATGCCTTGCTCCTGATGGCGCGGCGGTGTTAGCTGTCAGGAATGTACAGTCGCTAATTATCTTAGATACTAAGATATAATAGGAATAAGATATGGGCCGAAGCTCGTCAAGTGCAAAGACGCGTGCCGTGCTGATGCAGGAACTGGAGCGCGCAATCCGCCGATCGACCGGAGTGGGCGCGATTTTCAGCCAGACCGTCGCCAACTATGTCGGCGTTTCGAGTTCCGACCTCGACTGTCTGGATTTCCTCAATCTCGAAGGGCGCGTCACCGCGGGAAGACTGGCCGAGGTCACGGGGCTGACGACGGGCGCGATCACCGGCGTGGTGGATCGGCTGGAGAAGGCCGGCTTCGTGCGCCGCGAACGCGACGGTGAAGACCGCCGCAAGGTGTTTGTCGTACCGGTTCCGGAGAGCATCGCCAGGGTCGGCAGATGCTACGAGCCGGTGCAGCGGATGATGCTGGAACTGTGGAGCGCCTATTCCGAACCGGAACTGCGATTGCTGCTGCGTTTCGCCGATGAAGGCTACAAGGCCATGCTGGCCGCGACCGAACAGCTCAAGGCGCAGATCGAGAAGCAGAAAAGCAGGGGAGCGGCACTCAAGAAGCCCGCGAAGGCTCCGCGCTGACGGGCTCGGCCCGCGCCTTGTAGGGCTGCGCGGCAACGAACATGCCCCACATCGATCCCATCATCAGCCAGAAATGTCGCCAGTGGTCGGTATCGATGATGAAGGCCTCGCCGACAGTGCCGAGGAACGCCGCGAAGATCGCAATATAGGTGCGTTGCCAGGGCACCCGCACGAACAGATGCCGGAAGCCCATGATGACCGTCGTAAATACCAGCGCCGGATAGCAGACACCGGAGAGCCAGCCGCCGGACATGAAGGCGTTCAGGTAGGAGTTGTGGGTGTCCTCGGGAAAGAAATTGTGGAACTGCAGCGGCCCGATGCCGAACGGCAGACCGAGCGCCATTTGCGCGCCGAGGATGTGACGGCCGAACCGGCCGAACCGGCCTTCGTCATAACTCTGCTCGAAGCTCGCACGCTGCTTGAACATTTCGTCGATCGAATTGAATGACAGCAGCACGACGAGCAGAACCGCCACGACGACGATGGCGGCAAGCGCCATGAGGATGATGCGCGAACGTTGTGCCGGCGATCGGCTGGTCAAGATCATCAGCATCAGCGTGAAGGCCGAGGTCAGGATCAGGCCGCCCCATGCCGCGCGCGAGAACGCCAGCAGGATGGCGAGCGCGATGATGCCGAGCGCGATGGTGTTGCGGAATGCTTTTCCGAAGCGGTCGGAAACGACGCTTTGCAGCGTGAACAGCGCGGGCAGGATCAGAAACGCTCCGAGCACGTTCGGATCCTTGAATGTGCCGCGCGCCCGATCGTAGAGCGTCAGCAGGTCATGTCCGCCCGGTACGAGGTGGAAATAACCGGCGATTGCCGCCAGTGAGGCGATCACGCCGCCTGCGACCAGGCCACGGCGAAGCATGTCGAGCCGGGCCATCGTGTCGTCGGCCACCACCATCGCGATGAACAGCACGGTAATCGCCATGTACCAGGAGGTGACGATCCAGTCGGTGACGACGGATTCTCCGAGGAACGGTACGGCGCCCATCATGTATCCGATGTTGACCAGGAACAGCAGCAGCAGCAGCGGGATGAAAGCCAGCCGCAGCCGCATCCCGGTCGCGGCGAAGACCACGATTCCGATCAGCGTCGTGAATTCATATGGACTTGGTTCGATGAAGACGATGGAACCGGATGCGCCGACCAGCCACACCAGCGCGCGTTGCAACGCGAGCACGCCCGGTGGAACCGTCACCGACGGGAATGAACTCTCGGCTACGGCCGCATACGCCATCACACACTCTTAAATACGCAATACAACTGGCTAGCAGCGCCAGTGGGGTGGTTCAGAAGTTCTCTTCACTTTTGCCGTGAGACCTTCAAGAGAACCTCTGAACCAGAGCACACTAGGATCATAGTTTTCAGTGTCCTTTCGAATCCAAAGTTCGCTCCGGTGGCCGCCGCGAAGGCGGCGAACTTCGGATTCGGGACACTGGAGCACGATCCGATTGAAGCCCGGTCATGCTCTAATAGGCGTTCTCGTTCCTGGTGAGAAGCGCCAGCGGCGTCTTCAGCAGAATGTAGAGATCGAACAGCACCGACCAGTTCTCGATGTAGTAGAGATCGAACTGGACGCGTTTCTGGATCTTCTCTTCATTGTCGATCTCGCCGCGCCAGCCATTGATCTGGGCCCAGCCGGTGATCCCGGGCTTGACGCGATGACGGGCGAAATAGCCGTCGACCGCCTCGTCGAACAGCTGGCTCTGCACCTTGCCTTGCACGGCGTGTGGCCGCGGTCCGACCAGCGAAAGATTGTGCTTGAACACAACGTTGAAAAGCTGCGGCAGTTCGTCGAGGCTGGTCTTGCGGATAAAGCGTCCGACGCGGGTGACGCGGCTGTCGTTCTTGGTCACCACCTTGGAGGCCATCGGATCGGCCTGGTCGTGATAGAGCGAGCGGAATTTATAGACGTCGATCCGCTCGTTGTTGAAGCCGAACCGCTTCTGGCGGAACAGCACCGGGCCGGGGCTGTCGAGTTTGACGGCGAGCGCAACCAGCGCCATCACCGGTGCGGCGAGCAGCAGCGCGAGGCTGCCGACGATGTGGTCGAATAGCCATTTCATCACCAGATCCCAGTCGGTGATCGGCGCCTCGAACACATCGAGGGTCGGCACCTTGCCGAGATAGGAATAGGCGCGGGGACGGAAGCGCAGGCGGTTGGTATGGGCGGAAAGCCGGATGTCGACCGGCAGCACCCACAGCTTCTTGAGCATGTCGAGGATTCGCGTCTCTGCCGAAATCGGCAGCGCGAACAGCACGAGATCGATGCGGGTACGGCGGGCGAATTCGAGGATATCGTCGACCTTGCCGAGCTTCGGGACGCCGGCGCAGCTGTCGAGTGCGCGGCTGTCGTTGCGATCGTCGAACACGCCGAGGATGGCGATATCCGAATCGTCCTCGAGTTTGAGCGCTTCGATCAGTCTTTCGCCGTTCTGGTCGGAACCGACGATCACGGTGCGGCGGTCGAGCCGTCCCTGACGGGCCCAGCGGCGGACCAAGGCTCGCAGGAACAGGCGGTCGCCGATGAGGGCCGCGAGGCCAATGACGAAATAGGCGGCAAGCCAAAGCCGCGACACTTCGCCGCCGAGCTTTGCGAAAAAGGATGCTCCGATGAAGAGCAGGAACACGAAGGTCCAGGACGAGACCATTCGCGTCATCTGCCGAAGCTGGCCGCGAAATACCTGCACCTGGTACATATCAGCGGCCTGGAAGCAGATCACCGCGGCGATGCTCATGCCGAAGATGGCGGCGACATAGGACCAATAAAATCCTGTCACCGGCACCACATAGCCGAGATAAAGCGCAATGCCGATCAAGGTCAGCAGCACGAAATCGGCGAGCCGGACCGCGCCTGCGATCACGATTGGGGAATAGGCCGGACGCACCTTCTCGTTGGCGACCGCAAGCGCCGCCTGAGACAGCCGCCGGCGCCGTTCGACTCGAGGCTGTCCTGCCGCCGTGGCAGCTGCCGCGCTGGCGGCGTCTAACATCGAGCGTGCGTTGATTGGTTCCATTGTCGTTTCAGCCGATTCTTGCATGCGCATGACGCACATGGGGAGAGCGTGCTGCCCCCGCGGCTCGGCTTAGAGGAAAAATCGGAAGAAACAGTTACGTCGATAAAGAAGGGTTAATAATCTGTTTGCCCTGATGCGCCGAGAGCTGCGCCGTCTGCCTCGCTCGCGACGTCAACTCACGCGTACTGCAGCGAAAGCGTCGCGATAGCCTGCCAAGACGCCATCGACCATCGCGTTCTGCGAGAAGTGTGTGGAGGTTCTCTCCCGCAACGCTTTGGCGCGGTCCTGCGCGGCAGCCGGATTTGCCAGGGCTGCCTTGATGGCGTCCGCCATGGCTGCGGGCTGATTGGGCGTGAACAGCGCGTCGGAATAGGGGCCGAAGATCTCGGGGATGCCGCCGACATTGGCGGCGATCATCGGAACTCCGGCAGCGGCGGCCTCGATCACCACATAGGGCATTGAATCGCCGCGCGAAGGAACCACCAGCAGCGAACCTTTCGAAAAGCCGTAGCGGGCCTTGACGTGGCCGATGAAGCGCACGGCCTCGCCAAGGCCAAGCCGCTGGACTTGCGCTTTCAACGCCTCGGTTTCCTCGCCGTCGCCGGCGAGCGTCAGCGTCACCGCTTTGCCCACGCTGCGGAGCTTCGCCACCGCGTCGATCAGAAGGTCTGCTCCCTTGATGGTCCTGAATTCGCCGACATAGACCAGATCGGTGGCGTCATCCGCTTTGGCGACGGGATCGAATTCACCCGAAGCCACCCCGTTGAAGACGCAGCGCACGAGGCCCGTCGGTTTGCCGATGGTACGCTGATAGGTATCGCGCGCAAACGCGCTTTCGAACAGGAACAGATCGGTCCGGTTCATCAGCGCGCGTTCGATGCGGCTGTAGAGCGCGCCTTTCAACGTCGTCAGCGGGTAGTGCAGGGAGCCGCCATGCGGGGTGTAGACCCGGATGGCGGTTTTCGAAGCGCCTTCCAGGCGGAGGAACACGCCGGCCTTGGCGCCGTGGCCGTGCAGGACATCGGGCCTTAGGCGCTCGATCAGGCGTCGGAGACGCGCCCAGACCACGGCATCGCCCGGGTGCGGTTCGCGGTGGATGGCGAGGCGATAGACGCCGAGCTTCATGCGCGGCGCAATCTCGGCCAGCGCGGCGCTGGCGCGCTCGCCGCCGGTCAGGCTGTCGGTGATCAGGCCAACCTGATGGCCGCGTTCGGCCTGACCATTGGCGAGATCAAGAATGTGCCTGATGATTCCGCCTACCGGGGCGCGCACGGCGTGCAGGATGCGGAGCGGCTGGTCGGAAGTCTCAGGCATCGTCAGGATCGGCATTCACCGCGGCGCGCATCGTCGTGAGAGGCGTGTATCACCTTGCACAAAACCGGCAAAAGAGGCGCCTTCGACGAAACTTGGCGACGCGCGTGCTTTGCATTGGAAATAGTCTGCAAAAGTTGCTGATTCCGATTAGGGGTCTTCATGGTTAACAAAGCATCACTGCTGTTATCGTGACAATATCACGCGCGGAGTGACACGGCCGGATTAACTGGGCGGCAACCTTAATGGAGTGTAATCGACCGCAGTCGAGTGGAGTCGTGGCGTTCCACGGGAGTTTGCAATGCGTTTTGCGTTCGGGCCTGTTGCCGACAAGTTGCGGGATTTGGTCGAGCGGGTTATTCCGAAACCCATGCCGGTCGCCGATAAGCCTGTCGTCAGGTCCGCTGCCCCATCGATTGCAGGCGATCTCGATCTGGGCGCGATCGGTCGGGCGCTGGCGCGAAAGAAGCGCTGGATCATCATTCCGACATTGCTGGTGGCCGTACTCTCGGTGATCACCGTCAATCTGATCACGCCGCGATACAAATCCGAAGCGCGTATCCTGATCGATGGACGCGAGAACGTGTTCCTTCGGCCGAATGGCGAGCGCAACGACGAACGTGCAGCGCTCGATCCCGAAGCCGTCACGAGCCAGGTTCAGCTGCTCCTGTCGCGCGATCTTGCGCGCATGGTGATCAAGAAGAACAAGCTGGCGCAACTGCCGGAATTCGATCCGGTCCTGCGCGGCGTGTCGCCGATCAAATGGGTATTGTCCCTGTTCGGAATCGGACGCGATCCGTTCTCGCTGACACCGGAAGAGCGCGTGCTGGATTCCTTTTTCGATCGATATACCGCCTACGCGGTCGACAAGTCGCGCGTGGTTGTCGTCGAGTTCCAGTCGCAGGATCCGGACCTGGCGGCGCGCGTCGCCAATTCGATCGCGGATAGTTATCTCACCCTGCAGCAGGATGCGCGGCAGCAGCAGGCGAGGGCAGCGAGCCAATGGCTGTCAGGGGAAATCGACAATTTGCGCAAGAGGGTCGCCGATGACGAAGCCAAGGTCGAGGATTTCCGATCCAAGTCGAGTCTCTTCGTCGGCACCAACAATACGACGCTGTCCAACCAGCAGCTCGGCGAATTGAATACGCAGTTGAACAATGCGCGGGCGCTGAAGTCGGATGCGGAAGCCAAAGCCCGGCTGATCCGGCAAATGCTGCAAAGCGGGCGGCCGATCGAGGCCTCCGAAGTGCTCAATTCCGAACTGATCCGAAGGTTGTCCGAGCAGCGCGTCACATTGCGTGCGCAGCTGGCGGAACAGTCGTCGACGCTGCTTCCCGGTCATCCGCGGATCAAGGAATTGAAGGCCCAGCTTGCCGATCTCGACGGCCAGATCCGCGAGGAAGCCGGCAAGATCGCCCGTTCGCTGGAGAATGACGCGCAGATCGCCAGCGGGCGCGTCGATGCCTTGAGCGCCAGCCTTGACCAGTTGAAGAGGCAGGCGACCTCGACCAACGACGACGATGTCAAGCTTCGTGCCCTTGAGCGGGAGGCCAAGGCCCAGCGCGATCTTCTGGAAGCGTATCTCGCAAAATATCGCGAAGCCAACACGCGCGAGAATATCGATGCCGCGCCCGGCGATGGCCGGATCATTTCCCGCGCCATCGTCTCCAACTCGCCGGCCTATCCGAAGAAATTGCCGATCGTGCTGATCGCGACGCTGGCGACCCTGATGCTCACCGGCGGCACGATCGCGACCGGCGAATTGCTGCGCATGACGGCGCCGCGTCCCGCGACCGAGCGCATGGAAGCGACGTTCGTGCCGGTCGCGGCAGAAGATGCTCCCCCGGTCCCGCCGGTCAGCGCATCCAGCTTCGATCCGCCCGAGGCCAACCCGGAGCCAGCTCGAGAGCATGCCGGGATTGAATCCGCCGATCCGGCTGAACCTTCCGAGCTGGAACGATTGGCCGATGAACTGTGCGCGGCAGGAGAGGCGGCGCGCAAGGTCACGATCCTGGGCACCGCACCGGGAGAAAGCATTGCATCGACCGCGCTCACTCTTGCGCGCCTGATGGCGCGAAAGGCGAAGGTCGTGCTGGTCGATCTGTCCGCAGCGTCGCGAGCTATATCGGAGGCCTCGGTCGATCCGGGTGCACCCGGTCTTGCCGAATTGATGCTGGGCGAAGTTTCGTTTTCGGAAGTCATCACCAGGGACCGGTTGTCGCGCGTTCAGTTGGTGAATTCGGGCCGCCCGGGCTCCGATCAAAGCTTGCTGCAATCGCCGCGGCTTTCGATCGCAATCGATGCGCTGTTGCGGGTATACGACCATGTGCTGCTGGATGTCGGTACCGGCTCGGACCTGTCGGCCGAGATGCTGACGTCGCAGGCAAAAGCGGTATTCGTTCCGGATGCGTCAATGCCCTCCGACGCGCGCGACGTGATGTGCGGTCATCTGAAGGCGGTCGGCTTCTCGGATGTGAAGTTGCTGCGCGAACCGGCCGCGGTTGCGGATGCCGCCGGTTCAGGCCCGCGCGCTGCGGCCTGAACACCGCTCAGGCCGGATCAACGGAAGCTGCCTCGCAGCTTTTGCGCCAGCGAGAGCAGCGCCGGCGAGTGCTTCACCAGATATTTGGCGCGATTGATGCGCGACATCGTGGCGGTGGCGAATTTGCCGCGCGCGCTGAGCGGAATGAAGCAGTCGAAGATCGGCTCTTCGTTCTTGCAGAACATGCGTTTGTAATCGTCCGATCCGATTCCGAGATCGATCGAGGAAAAGCCCTGCTCGGCATAGTGATCGACGATGTAGCGCAGCAGGATCAGCCCGGGACTATGGCGCGAATGCTCAGACATCGTGTAGGTGTTGAACATCATCGAGAAGCGGTAGCCATCGGCCACACCGGCAAAAAGAGCGATGATTTCTTCGTCGCATTCGAGAACGTGGATATCGATCGCACGGCCGCCACCGCTGACCCGTGTCATGCAGGCGTCACGGATGAAATCCTCCGCGCCCGGTTCGGCGAACACGTTGGGCAGCTTCTGCTCCGCCATCCGCAACGGCTTGACGCGCAGGAACCAATCGAGCACCCGCTCGATGTCGGTGTCATCGGCGACGACGTGATAACGATAGCCGCGCAGAGCCTGCAGCTTGCGCTCCTTGCTCTTGAGCCGTCGGCGCAACGAACTGCTGATCCGTGCCGTCGGCGCGGCGCCGGGTTCCAGCATCGCCATCGGGCAGTCATTGACCGAGGCCTGATGCGGCAGCATCGCCATCGGATTCGCCAGCTCGCCCCATCGCAAGGGCTGCTGATGCAGTGAGAGAACGTCAATTCCAGACCGGTTTCTGATGCCCGTGATCAGCGCGTCGAGATCGAGGGTGGTCGCGACTTTGGCGAATTCCCGATTCCACAGCGCCATATTGAAGGTGGCGTGTTTCCCGCCCATGAATCTTGCCGTGCGGATCCCGTGCTTCTGTTTCAGCGCCAGAGGCAGCAGCAGAAGCGGCTGACGCTCCGTGTCGCGGCCAATGACAATGAAGGGCAGGCATCGCTCGCATTTGCCGACATTTCGCTGCCATGCCGCGAGAAAGTCGAAGCGCTGATACGGCGTCGAGAGATGCTGCTGGTCTTCGAGCGCGCGCCAGATCGGTTCAACCTCGCCGAGATCGTGGAACACATCGATGGAAACGATGTGGCTTGTTTTCGATCGCGCCGTCGCTTCTGCCGTCCGGCTTTCGATCGCAGCCGCCATGATCATCGAAAACCTGTTGAATATGTACGAATGTTTCTCGGCTGACTCGGACCATTGCAAACAAATGTCAAGAAAAAGTAATGACAATACCGCAGCTGGCGAGGCCATTTCGACGCATGAGAGGCGAAAATTGCCGTCCGACATCGGGTTAGTGAGGCGCGCCAGGCTGGAATTCGCCTATTTCAGCGGTTACGCCATGGCGATGCGACCGCGTGGCGGCGCTGGCGTCATCTTGCGATTCATACGCGTGCGGCCCCGCCGTGCAACGCGTTTTCAGCCGCTTAAGCGCGACGAAGTCACGCCGGAATTTCTCGATCGGGCCATCAGCGCATTGAAGCGCTGGAAGCTGGATATCGTCTCGATGGACGAGGTATGCAGGAGGGCGGTGACGCTTGCAGCGCCACGCCGCTTTGTGTGCCTGACGTTCGACGGCGGCTACAAGGACCTGATCACGTCCGCCTATCCGGTCTTGTCGCAGCACGACGCGCCCTTCACCGTTTATGTGCCAACCGCTTTTCCGGATGGCGTCGGCATGGCGTGGTGGCTTGCGCTGGAGGCGATCATTGCGCGCGAAGATCGTCTCAGCCTCATCATGGATCGCGAGGAGCGGCATTTCCATATCGCCAGCGTCGCCGAAAAATCCGAGCTTTATGACTTCCTGGAGCGATGGATGCGATCGCTGCCGCCATCCGACCTGTCGTTGGCGATCAATGATCTCTGCAGGCGGTATTCGGTGGACCTTGCAGCGCTTTCGCGCGAATCCGCCATCGGCTGGAGCGATCTTGCGACGCTCGCCGGCGATCCTCGCGTCACGATCGGTGCGGCGACCGTGAACTACCCGATCCTGTCGAACCTGAAAGACGCATCTGCGCTCCACGAGATCACGATGGGCGCGACCGTGATAGAAGCCGCGTTGAATCGAAAGGTCAGGCATTTTGCCTATCCGTTCGGAGGCGAGGGATCCTGGCAGCGCAAGCATGCCGTGATGGCCATCGAGGCAGGTTTCGCCAGCGCGGTCTCGTCGATATCAGGTGTGGTGCAGAACGCCGGCCGTAGCGAACTGTATGCACTGCCACGCGTCGCCTGGGACGGGCGGCTGCAATCGCTGCGCGCCCTGCGGGTGATGCTGTCAGGCAGCCTGTTTGCACATCCGCCTTCGGCGCGACCAATCGATAAAAAGGATATCGCAGGCGAAGCGCGATCGGACGTTCCGCCTGAGGTGGAAGCTTAGAATCCCGTGGCTCGAAGACGGGGACATTAGCCGCAAGCCCGGAACCGGCCTTTTCGTGCGGCTAAGCGTCCGGGCGCGCCATCCAGCTCACGATCGGCATCGCCGGCAGTACCCAGCCGATGCCGGCCACCACGTAGAAGATCGCCTGCGCCAGCCCGGAATTCTCCAGCCACGGCAACTGCGCCACGGTCATTCCGAGCAATGACCACACCACCACCAGGATCAGCAGGAAGATGGTTCCAAAGAACTTGCGGGTCCGTATCGTCATGACAGAAATGTGCGTTTCCTGGCCGGGGCCCAGCTTGCGCGGAAGGAGGGCCGGACTATAAGGGGCGCGAAAATTCATTCAAGCGGCCCCCGATGACCGGTATTTCCGTCCAGCAAGCCTCGACCGATCATGCTGTCCGCTGGTGGCTGCTTTCGGTCGCCGCGTTGATCGCCATCATGGTGCTGGTCGGCGGCGCCACCCGCCTCACCGAATCCGGGCTTTCGATCACGGAGTGGAAGCCGGTTACGGGCGTGTTGCCGCCGCTCAATCAAAAGGAATGGACCCAGGCCTTTGACGGCTACAAGGCGATCCCGCAATATCGCGAGCTGAATGCGGGCATGAGCCTTTCCCAGTTCAAGTCGATCTTCTGGTGGGAATGGAGTCACCGGCTGCTCGGACGATTTATCGGTGTAGCCTATCTCTTGCCGTTCCTCTGGTTCCTGTGGCGCGGTGCGGTCGGCGGCGAATTGAAGCGCCGGCTGTGGGGAATTTTTGCGCTCGGCGCGCTGCAGGGCGTGGTCGGCTGGTGGATGGTGGCCTCCGGCCTCACCAAGCGCGTCGAGGTCTCGCAATATCGCCTCGCCACTCACCTGGTACTGGCGCTGTTGATCTATGCCGCGATCGTCTGGACCGTGCGCAAGCTGTCCGACCGGCCATCGCTTTTGGCAACGACGCGTCTGAAGGCAACCAGTGTCGTGCTGCTGGTGCTGACATTCGTGCAGATCTATTTGGGTGCGCTGGTCGCGGGACTGCGCGCCGGCAGGATCTACAATACCTGGCCCGCCATCGATGGCAGTTTCATCCCTTCGTCGGCACGCCTGTTCTTCGAACAGCCGTGGTGGCGCAACCTGTTCGACAATACGCTCACCGTGCAGTTCGAACATCGCATGACCGCCTATGCGTTGTTTGCGCTGGCGATCCTGCACGCCATTGATGCGATCGGTTCGCGCGCCGATGCTGCCGTGATCCGCGGCGCCTTGTGGCTCGTGGCCGTCATCACGCTGCAGGCGACGCTCGGCATCCTCACGCTGCTCAATCAGGCGCCGATCGATCTTGCCCTGACGCATCAGGCCGTCGCGATCGCGGTGCTGACATTTGCGACGCTTCAGGCCGAGCGGTTGGCGTCGCGGCGGGCGGAACGGCATCCGGCAAAGCTGGCCATGCCGATGGGGCAGCCCGGCTAGCTGATCCGATCGTTGGTCACGAGGGATAGTCCAGCCCGATATCGAGCGACGCGGCGCTGTGGGTCAGCCAGCCGACCGAGATCAGATCGACGCCGGTTGCCGCTATCGCCGGCGCGGTTGCCGCGGTGATGCGCCCCGAAGCCTCGGTAATCACCTTGCCACCTGCCATCGAAACGGCCTGCGCCAGCTGTTCGGTTGTCATATTATCGAGCAGGACAGCATCGACGCCGGTCGCCAGGGCCTCCTCGAGCTGGGACAAGGTGTCGACCTCGGCTTCGATCTTCACCATATGCCCGACATTGGCCTTCACCCGCTCGACGGCAGTGCGGAGACTTCCGGCCAGCGCGATGTGGTTGTCCTTGATCAGCACCGCATCGTCGAGCCCGAAGCGATGATTGGCGCCGCCGCCGGCGCGGACCGCATATTTCTCCAGCGCCCGCAGCCCGGGCATGGTCTTGCGGGTGCAGACGATCTGGGCGCGCGTGCCATTGACGGCGGTCACGAGCGAGGCGGTCGCACTCGCGACTCCGCTCAGATGGCAGAGAAAGTTGAGCGCAGTCCGTTCGCCGGTCAGCAGGCTGCGGGCCGGCCCGTCGATGATCGCAATGATCTGTCCGGGCTCAACGGCGCTGCCGTCGGGCCGCTCGGCGCGGAGGCCGATAGCCGGCGAGACCGTCTGAAAGACGCAGCGTGCGACATCGAGGCCGGCTATGACGCCAGGCTGGCGTGCCCGCATGACCAGTTTGGCCTGCTGATCGGCAGGTACGATGGCATCCGCGGTGATATCGCCGGCGCGGCCGAGATCTTCCAGCAGCGCAGCCCGGACCAGGGGTTCGTAGATCAGCGGAAGGAGCGGATTGAGCATCATGAGCGGACGAGCCTCTGGGGAGCCTTGGTTTCAGCGATCGCGCGGGCAGCTTCGAGCGCCGCCGAGAGCGATAGGGACGATGGCACAGCTGACGGCAGCATCTTCGGATGGTCAGTGCGATGGTGCCCGCCGCGGCTTTCCGCGCGCTCGAGAGCCGCGACCGAGATCATCAATGCGACCGTGGCCGGATCGGACGCCGCGCCACGGCCGCACGCGAACGGGTAGAGCAGATGGATCGCATCTTCGATTCCATCGCGATCGCGCAGTACGCCGAGCCCTTGCGACAGGATCGGACGCACGATCGATGGATCGGGCGCCGCCGGCAGCGCGTCGGTATCTTTTGACGCCGGGAGACCTGCGTCAGTACCGCCCACGCTCTCCGCAACGTAGCGTGCGCAGACGATCGCTTCCATCAACGAATTACTCGCCAGGCGATTGGCTCCATGCAGTCCGGTACGCGCGACTTCACCGCAGGCCCAGAGACCGCGCGTGGTGCTGCGTCCTTCGCCATCCACGGCGATCCCGCCCATGTGGTAGTGCACGGCGGGGCGGATCGGAATGGGGGCTTCGGCAGGGTCGATGCCGGCCATCCTGCAGAATGCACTGATCACGGGGTAGCGCCGCGCAAAATCCGGGCCCGGGTGCTTGCGTGCGTCAAGGAACGTGCGATGTCCTTTGGCGCGGTGGCGCCAGACCGCGCGAGCGACGATATCACGCGGTGCGAGCTCGGCGCCCGGTTCGCCCGCCATGAAGCGTTCGCCGGTCTCATCGATCAGCACCGCGCCGTCGCCACGGATCGCCTCGGTCAAGAGCGGCATCGGCCGCGCCGGCCCGTCGAAGGCCGTGGGGTGAAACTGCACGAATTCGAGATCGGAGAGCGTTGCCCCGGCACGCGCGGCAAGAGCGAGTCCTTGCCCAAAACATCCTGCGGGATTGGTGCTCTCGGCGAACAACCCGCCGATGCCGCCCGTTGCAATGACGACGCGATTGGTGCTGATGATCAGCGGTCCGCCAGGGCTGGCGGCGAGCACGCCTCTGACCTCGTTGTCCTCGACAATCAGCCGCCGTGCCTCGACCCCTTCCAGCAGCGTGATCGACGGCGTACGGCGGGCTGCGGTGATCAGGACACGCATGATCTCGCGTCCCGTGCCATCGCCGGTCGCATGCACGATGCGATGGCGGCTGTGCGCGGCTTCGAGGCCCAATCGGCAGAGGCCATCCGGCCGCCGGTCGAAGGCGACGCCGAGTTCTGCAAGTCGTTCTACGGCCGCCGGTGCTGCCTGCACGATGCGGCTCGCGCCGGCTTCGTCGCAGAGGCCTGCACCGGCCGCGATCGTGTCGGCCAAATGCAGGGCAGGGCTGTCTTCTTCGCCGATCGCAGCCGCTATCCCGCCCTGCGCCCACATGCTGGACGCCTCCGCGCCGAGCGGCGACTTCGACAGCAGCAGTACCGGCGTGGGTGCGAGATAGAGCGCGGTCATGAGGCCGGCGGCACCGCCACCGATGACCACGGGTTGGCCGTTGAGATCAGAGACATTCGTTTTCATAACGCAAGCATCCTCTCCACGCTGCGCCGCGCGCGGCCAGCAATGGCGGGATCAATCGTGACCTGGTGCTGATTGGTCTCCAGCGCGTGACGAATGTTCTTCAAAGTGATCCGCTTCATGTGCGGGCACAGATTGCAGGGGCGGACGAATTCGATATCCGGATGAAGGGCCGCGACGTTGTCGCTCATCGAGCATTCCGTCAGCAGCACGACCCGCGGCGGCCGCTGCTCCTCGACGAAGCTCGACATCGCAGCCGTCGAGCCGGAGAAATCCGCTTCGGTGATCACATCGGGCGGACACTCCGGATGCGCCAGAATGGTGACGCCGGGGTGGTCTTCACGAAGCTGCCTGACGTCGGATGCGGTGAACAGCTCGTGCACCTCGCAATGTCCCTGCCAGGCGATGACCCTGGTTTTGGTCTGTGCGGCGATGTTCCGCGCCAGATACTCGTCCGGCAGCATGATGACCTGCTCCGCGCCAAGCGCTTCGACGACCTTCAGCGCATTGCCCGACGTGCAGCAGATATCGGCCTCCGCCTTTACTGCCGTCGAGGTGTTCACATAGGCGATGACCGGTGCACCAGGATAGCGCTCGCGCATCAGCCGCACGTCATCAGGCGTGATGGAGTCGGCCAGCGAGCAGCCGGCCGTGCGATCCGGAATCAGCACGGTCTTCTCCGGGTTCAGCAGCTTGGCGGTCTCGGCCATGAAATGCACGCCGGCAAGCACGATGATGTCGGCATCGACCTTGGTGGCTTCGCGGGCGAGCTGAAGGCTGTCGCCGACGATATCGGCGACGCCATGGAAGATTTCGGGCGTCTGATAATTGTGCGCCAGCACGACGGCATTGCGCTGCCGCTTGAGCGCGAGAATGGCGTCGACGTCCTCGGCAAACGTCGCCCATTCGAACGGCGGAATGATCCGCTTGACCCGTTCATAGAGCGGTGCGGTGCGAAGTAGAAGCCCGGTGTCGAGTTCGGCCATTTATACTCTCCTTGAGCATAATCTGGCTTATACTTATCCTGAGCATAAGGCGAGTCAAGTCCGCGAAATCGGCAGCTTGGTGCCGGCGATGGCCCGTTCGGCCAATACGGCGTGGCGGAAGCGGAACAGCTTGGCCGGCCTGCCGACCGTGTCGGAGGCGATAGCGCCTGTTTCTTCAACGAGTTCCTGCTGCTCGATCAGCCGGCGAAAATTCTGCTTGTGGACCAGGCGGCCTGCGAGGGCCTCAACACTGCGTTGCAACTGCAGCAGGGTGAATTCGGGCGGCATCAGTTCGAATACGACCGGACGATATTTAATTTTGGCGCGCAGGCGGGCGATGCCGGTGGCAAGAATGCGGCGATGATCTGCAATCATCGGCTTGCCGGGCACGACGTTTGTTTGCTGGCCATTGTCACGCATGGCTTCCGGGATCAGGGATGCCTCGTACATCAGCTCGTAGCGCTGCAGGATCAGTTCTTCGTTCCAGTCGCGGCCCTCGAGGCCGAAAGTGATGGCGCAGCGCTGCCAGCGCTGGCGCTGCAGCGTTGCCGTATCGGCGGATCTCGCCCAGGCTTTCAGCCGCGGTGCCAGTGTCTTCGTGATCAGAGCAGGGACGCCATGACGGTGATCCTCCCAGGGAAAGTAGTCGTACCAGTCGGACCAGTGCGCCTCAAAGCCGTCGTTGACCTGATCCTCTCGGGTCAGGCCGAGATAACTGATCGAGATCGTGTGCGGCGCCTTGGCGTCTCCGGTGCGCCCCTGATCGGCGAATGTGTAGAGCTGCTCAAGGTAGCCGAGCGGGTGGCCGGTTTGGGTTTCGACCCATGCCCGCAAGCCGGTTTGCAGCGAGCGGTGAGCAAACTGGAACGGTCCGCTGGGCAGCGCGGTGCCATGGAGAATGGTCATGACCTTGGGGGCGCCATCGGTCACGGCGACCAGGACGGCGACCAGGTCGGCCGTGATCGCATCTGCCGAACGCGATGGGCTCGCTTTCTGCTGCGGCGATCTTGCCAAGTCGAGACGTCCTTAAGCGCTAGCAGTAGCCGTAAACGCCACAGGCGTAGGGCAGGCGATTCCAATAGCTGGTATAGGGGCCACCATAATAGGGCCCATCATATTCGTAGGAATGGATCGATCCATAGTAGCCGGGCAGCGTCGCCTTTCCCGGAAGCAGCGGCGTGAGCGGCGGAAAATGCACATAGGGCACGCTTCCATCCGACGGCGTAAACAAGACATCCGACTCTTCCTGGACAACGACTCCATGGCCGTAAGGCGGCGGCGTCTTGCGATAGACCGGTGCAGGATAGGCCGGGCCGGATAAGTCAGCGGCGAGCGCCGGCGCCGCGGCGAACATCGCAGCGAGTAACGGCATCGTCCAGTGCAGCATGGCTCGGCTCCGAATCATCAGAATTACCGAAGCAGTGTGTCGGGCGATCGTTAACGAAGCCTCCGACGATCGTTGGCCGTGCATTTGAAAGCCGGCCGGGGGCATTACGACCTGGACTTCAACCCGGGAGCCCGCGTACGCCCAAAAGTCGTATGGCAAAAGTATCATGATCATCAATTCGATCATACAAAAATAAGGTTGACGCCGTTTTTGTCGTAATGTACCCCGCCGAACATAAGGTTCTGTCGTCTTCCCTTGGGAGGAGGCAGCCAGGGTCCGATATCGCCAGCCGATGGATTGGTTTGGCGTTCAGGATGACAACAAGTCAGTCACGCACAGACGTGAAAAGAGGAAACGGCGGATGAGGAAACTTGGGTGGGTGGTGCTGCTGGCGCTGTCGCTGTGCAGCATGGGGTCTTCATGTTACGCGCTGGATTATCCCAATAAATTCGTTCGCATCATCGTGCCCTATGCACCCGGCGGATCGGCCGAAGCCCAGGCGCGCACGCTGGCGGAAGCGCTCAGCCGGATCTGGAAACAGCAGGTCATCGTCGAAGACAAAGCCGGCGCGGGGACCACGATCGGGGCAGCCTATGTGGCAAGCGCCCCGCCTGATGGCTACACGCTCTACCTGGCAGGAACCTCGCACACGGTCTCTCCGAGTCTGTACAGCAATCTTCGTTATGACCCGGTCAAGAGCTTCGCGCCGATCTCCCGGGTTGCGACGTCGCCGTTCATCCTGCTGGTCAATCCTTCGCTCAAGATCAATTCCGTCTCCGAGTTTCTCGACCTCGCCCGCAAGGAGCCGGACAAGCTGAATTTCAGCACGTCGGGAATTGGCGCAGGTCCCTATCTGTCAGCCGAGCTTCTGATCGCCGACACCAAGATCAAGGTTCACCACGTTCCATTCAAGGGTTCTGCGCCGGCGATGACGGCGCTGCTTGGAAACTTCGTCGATTTCTCTTTCGGCGACATGTCCGCGCTGCCGACGATAAAGTCGGGTCTGCTCAAGGCGCTTGCCGTCACCAGCATCCACAGAGCTGCGGCGCTTCCCGGCGTTCCGACCTTCGATGAAACCGTGGCCAAGGGTTTTGACGTGACGAACTGGAGCTCGATCCTGGCGCCGGCGAACACGCCGCCTGAAATCGTTCAGTTCATCAACAAGTCGATTGCCCAGGCGCTGCAGACCCCGGAAGTGAAGCAGTCGTTCGAGGCCCAGGGATTCGAGCCGACCCCGAGTTCACCCGAAGAACTGCACGACTTCATGGTCTCGGAGGTCGCCAAATACGGCGCGGTGTTGAAGAGCGCCGGCGTCAAGCCGCAATAGGAAATGGCGGATAGTGCGGGCGTCGCCCGCCTATTTCGCCACATCGGCTCGCTGCGCCGGCGCGGGTGTTGGACGGCGGGGATGGAATTGGCATGACAATCATACAAAAATGCATGTCATCCATTTCCCGTACTACAATTAGGTTGAGTGCGGAAGTTTCGTACGATAAAGGAAAATGCGTCACTCGCGGCATTGAGAGTGTGCAAGGCTTCGAGTCATCTTCATCCGCCATCGGGACGGACAAAGGGGAATCCGTCGGGGATTGAGGAGAGGGGACATGGACGACCAAACCGGTTCTGCAATTGGAGCGGGCGCCGCGCCCCTTCGCCGCCGCGTCGAGGATGCCTTGCGGCAAGCCATCATTTCCGGCCGGTTTGCGCCGGGTGACCGCTTGCGCGAACGCGACTTGATGGAAATGCTGAAGGTGAGCCGGACCTCGCTGCGCGAAGCGCTGCGCCAGATCGAGGCCGAGGGTCTGGTCGCGCTGGAGCCGAACCGCGGCCCGGTGGTGACGACGGTCACCTATGAGGAAGTCGAGGAGATCTACGAAGTCCGCAGCGTGCTGGAAGCGCAGGCCTGTAGCGGATTCGCCGAGCGCGGATCGAGCATACAGATGAAGCAGCTCCGGGAAATCTTCGCCGAGATGACGGTCGCGGGTGAGGCGGACGATGTCCGCAGGACGCTCGAGCTGAAGAGCAAGCTTTACAACATCATTCTGGAAGGATGCGGCAACCGTCTGATCGGACAGCTTCTGTCGCAACTGCATAACCGCGCGATGCTGCTGCGCAGAACGTCGCTGTCCGAGCCGACGCGGCTGCAGGAAATGCTTCACGAAATTTCGACGCTGCTCGACGCCTTTGCCGCACATGACGCGAAGGCCGCCTGGTCGATTTCGGTTCACCACATCAACCAGGCCAAGCGTGCAGCGCTCAAGGTCATGCGCCAGAACGAAATGAATCTTATGCCGTTACGCCGCAAGCGCGCTTCGGAAGCGAGGATTGCTGACCGGGCAGAATCGTCACGCAAAAGAGCTATCCAGAAGGCCGATAGCTGAACCAGCTTTCGGTCCATCTTACGCGTCGAATGACCGGCGCAGAACCCGAGGGAATGCCAGAATGAAGCTTGTTTGTTACGAATACAGTGGCTCGACCCATTACGGTGCGGTCAAGGGCGGCAAGGTCATCGATTTGAGCGCGCGCCTCGGGGGCAAATATCCGACGATCGTGGATTTCATCGCCGGCAATGCGCTGCCGATCGCGGAGTCGATCGTCGCAGAGGAGAAGGGCGACCTCGATTATGAAAGCCTGACCCTGCTTCCCGTCGTTCCCAATCCGAGCCGCATCATCTGCGTCGGCCTCAACTATCATGATCACATCGCCGAGGCGAACCGGCAGCTCAACCGCACGGACAAGGGATTCGATCGGCCGATGATCTTCGCGCGATGGCCGGAGTCGCTGACCGCCCATCGTCAGCCGATCTTCCGTCCGAAGGTCTCGCAGCAGCTCGACTATGAGGCCGAGCTCCTGGTCGTGATCGGCAAGGACACCGGACGTTACGTGCCGGCCGACAAGGCCCTGGATTATGTGTTCGGCTATTCCTGTCTGAACGAAGCCTGCCTGCGCGATTATCAGAAGCACAGCCGTCAGATCAATCCGGGCAAGAATTTCGAGAAGACCGGCGCGACCGGACCGTGGATCGTCACGGCCGATGAAATCAAGGATCCGACCAATCTCGATATCGAGATGCGCCTCAACGGCAAGACCATGCAGAAGGCGAACACCAAGGACATGATCCATTCGGTGGCGCAGGTGATCGAATACGTCACCGAGTGGATGCCGTTCCGCGCCGGCGACCTGATCGCGAGCGGCACCATGGGCGGCGTGGGTTTTGCCCGCGATCCGCAGGTGTTCATGAAGCCCGGCGACGTTGCCGAGATCATCATCGAAGGCATCGGTACGCTGCACAACGTGATCGAGGACGAGCGGATTTAATTCGCCTCGGCTTCGTCGTCTTGAGTTTCCGTCTTGGTGATGTCCGGCAGCAAGCTGCTGCCGGAGCGGAGCTTTGCGGCCTGATTTATCAATAAAAGGACAAAACAATGTCACCGAAGGGAAGACCGACAAGGGGCGACGAGCAATCGATTTCCGTGGGCGTCGATGTCGGCGGTACGTTCACGGATCTGGTGGTGTATGACGCAAGGACCAGCGAGGTCCGCACCGCGAAGGTGCTGACCACGCCGCGCGATATTCCGTCCGGCATCTTCCAGTCGTTCGATCAGGCTTCGGCGAAGCTGTCCGAGACCGGCTACGTCAAGCACGGCACGACGACGGCAATCAACACCGCGCTGGAACGCAGCGGCGCCAGGACGGCGCTGATCACCACCAAGGGATTCCGTGACATCCTCGAACTCGGCCGCGGCAACCGGCCGGATTCGTTCAACCTGTTCTACAAGCGGCTGCCGCCCTTCGTTCCGCGCGATCTCCGCTTCGAGATCACTGCGCGGATGGACGGACAGGGCAACGAGATATCGCCGGTCCTGTCGGAAGAGCTCGACGACATCCTGCGCAAATGCGCCGAGCTCGGGGTCGAGGCCATCGCGGTCTGCCTGCTGCATGCGTACCGCAATCCGCAGCATGAGCTCGCGATTGGTAGTTACTTGCGCGCGCGCTCGTCGAATTTCATCTCGCTGTCGCATGAATTGTCGCGCGAATGGCGCGAGCATGAGCGCACCTCCACGGCCGTCGCCAACGCCTATGTCGGCCCGCGCATGGTGCGTTATCTCGACTCGCTGCAGGTGCGGCTTACGGAAGCGGGTCTGGCCGGCACGTTGCTGCTGATGGAATCGAACGGCGGCGTGATGACCGGCAAGCTGGCTTCGCAGCATCCGGTCTATCTGCTGGAGTCGGGTCCGGTCGCCGGCGCCGTTGCCGCCGCGACGCTGGCCCGCAAGCTCGGCTACGACAACGCGATCTCCTTCGACATGGGCGGCACCACCGCCAAGTGCACGCTGATCAACAAGGGACGGATCGAGGTTGCCGACATCTACTATGTCGGCGGCTATGAGCACGGCCATCCGGTGCAGGTGCCGGTGGTCGACATCATCGAGGTCGGCGCGGGCGGCGGCAGCATCGCCTATCTCGACGATGCCGGTTCGCTGAAGGTCGGGCCGCGCAGCGCTGGCGCCGAGCCGGGTCCGGTCTGCTATGGGCGCGGCGGCACCGAGCCGACGATCACCGATGCCAACGCCGCGCTCGGCCGGCTTGCGCCGAGCGGGCTGCTCGGCGGCGAGATGGCGCTCGACACCGAAGGCGCCAAGCGCGCCATCCGCGACCGGATCGCGACGCCGCTCGGGCTGCCCGAGGTTCAGATCGCCAGCGGCATCATCCGTCTTGCGGTGGTGACGATGTCGGCCGCGGTCCGGCGCATCAGCATCGAGCGTGGTCACGATCCGCGCGATTTCGTGCTGATCGTCAGCGGTGGTGCCGGCCCGCTTCATGCCAGCGCCATCGCGCGCGAGCTGTCGATCCCGACCGTGCTGGTGCCGCCGCTGCCCGGCCATTTCTCCGCCTGGGGCATGCTGCTCGCCGACATCCGTTTCGACAACGCGCAGACCTACATCGCCGATCTCGAAACCGCTGACGTCTCCGACCTCGAAAAGCAGTTTCGGGCGATGGAGGAGGCGGCAAGGCAAAGGCTGCGGGATGCTGCGCCGCGTCTGGACACTGTCGAGATCTCCCGGTTCATCGACGTCCGGTACTCGGGGCAGGAGCATACGGTGCGGGTTCCGGCGCCGCAGGAATTTGCCTCCGATGCCGACAAGGAGACGCTGCGCGCCACCTTCATGGAAATGTATGCCAAGCGCTACGGCCACGCCGATCCGCGCGGCAAACTGCAACTGGTGACGTTGCGCGTGGTGCTGGACGGTCTGGTCGAAAAGCCCCGTCTTGAGAGCTTCCGGCCGAAGGCGTCAGCCCCGGCAAAGCCTATTGCGACCCGGCAGGCCTATTTCGACGAGACCGGCTGGGTCGATTGCCCGGTCTATCAGCGCGATGCGCTTGCCGCAGGCCAGAAATTCGCAGGGCCGGCCATCGTCATGGAAACCGGCTCAACCATTGTGGTCGCGCCCGGTGACCGCGGCGAGATCGACGATCTCGGAAACATCATTATCCATGTGGCGTCCAGACATGTCGTCTCCGAACGGCAGCAGGAGAAAGCGGAAGCGCTATGAACAAGCAAACCAAACTGCGCACCGATCCGATCACGTTCGAGGTGATCGATTTCCTCTTGCGCGCGATCGCAAGCGAGCTCGAAACCAATCTGACCCGGACGTCCTACAGCCTCATGATCTATGAGTACAAGGACTTCGCGGTCGGCATCGTCGCGGCCGATGGTCAGCTGATCTGCCAGGGTACCGGCGGATTGCCGATCTTCCTGGCCGATATCGGCGCACCGCTGAAGTCAGTGCTCGAGGCGCATCCGATCGAGACGATCCGTCCGGGCGATGCGTTCGTCACCAACGATCCGGAGGCCAGCGGCCAGCACCTCAACAACGTCACCATGTATACGCCGGTCTTCACCGACGACGGCCGGGACCTGATTGCGTTCATCACGGTGCGCGCGCATTGGACAGATATCGGCGGTGCGGTGTTCGGCTCGATGATGACGAGCAGCAGCACCGAAATCTTCCAGGAAGGCATCCAGTTTCCGGCGCTCAAATTCTGCAATGCCGGACGCGATGATGACCAGATCCTGCGGCTGATCGCCAAGAACAGCCGCATTCCCGAAATCACCATCGGCGACCTGCAGGCGCAGCTTGCGGCGTGCCGGCTTGGCGAGCAGCGGCTCAAGGAAATGATGGCCCGCTACGGCTGGGACACCATCCGCGCGACCATCGACGAGCGCTGGATGCGCTCGGAGATGCTGGCACGCAAGCGCATTGCGGAAGTGCCCGACGGCACCTATGAGGCATCCTGCTGGCTCGACAATGACGGCATCGAGATGGATCGGCGGCTGCCGTTCAATTTCAAGGTTCACATCAAGGGCGACGAAGTCACGGTCGATTTCACCGATATCGTGAACCAGGTCAAAGGGCCCTATAACGCCGGCATGATCGGCGGCGGCATCACCGCGGCAAAGGTCGCCTATAAATACGCGCTGATCCCCGATCTGCATTCGGATGAAGGCTGCTTCCGGCCGCTCAAGGTCGTGCTGCCGCCAGGCAAGATCCTGAGCGCCGGCGAGGGCGCTCCGATGGCGCGGTTCAACGTCATCATGGCGACCGTGATCGACGGCTTGATCAAGGCCTTTGGTGAAGCGGTCCCCGCAAATGTCGCCGCCGCCCATCACGCGGCGCAGAACTCGATCCAGTTCACCGGCCGGCGCGACAACGGCAAGCTGTGGAATTACAACGACACGGCGCATGGCGGCTGGGGCGCCTCGCTCGGATCGGACGGCAGCGGCCCGTTCAAGACCATGTCGCATGGCGACTGCAAGGACATTCCGGTCGAGATCGTCGAGGCGCTTTACCCGATCCGGGTCGATGAGGTGTCGCTGCGCGAGGATTCCGGCGGAGCCGGCAAGCACCGCGGCGGTCTTGGGACGGTCCGCCGCTACACTGCGCTCGACGATGCCAGGCTGACGGTGGCATGGGAGCGGACGACCTGTCCGCCGTGGGGCCTGTTCGGCGGCAAGCCTGCCGAGGTGGGGTCGGTCACCGTCGCGCCGCCCGACGCATCTTCGCAATCGATCACCAAGATCACGCAGATGCCGATCAAGGGCGGCACGAAGGTCACGTTCCTGACCGCCGGCGGCGGAGGCTGCGGGAATCCGCTGGAACGGCCGGTTGAAGACGTCGTGCGCGACGTCGAGCTTGGTTACGTCAGTGCGGAGCGCGCGCGTCAGGACTACGGTGTCTGTCTGACAAGCGACGGCAAGCTCGACAAACAGGCGACCGCGCAACGCCGGCAGCAATCCTAGCAACGAAGCCGCAATACGGCGCGACCTCCACTGCCACGCGGATGGTGGATCCGGGCCGACATTGAACAATTATCGGAATGGGAGTTTTGATCATGACAAGCAAACGTCCTCGCTCGGAAAAGTTCGAAAGGGGCCTGAAGACCCGCACCGCCGTGCTCGGGCAGGAATATGTCGAGCGCTCGCTCGCGAACGCCGATGATTTCGGCTGGGCGATCCAGCAGCTCAGCACGGAATATTGCTGGGACGAGATCTGGAATCGGCCGGGTCTTGATCGGCGCAGCCGCAGCATTCTGAACCTGGGAATGCTCGCCGCACTGAACCGGCCGCACGAAATGAAGATCCATATCCGCGGCGCGCTGCAGAACGGTCTCACCCGCGACGAACTGAAGGAGATCTTTCTCCAGATCGCCTGCTATTGCGGCATCCCGGCCGGCATCGACAGCTTCCGTGTCGCACGTGAAACCTTCAAGGAGATCGACGGCGGCTAGATCAGGCTCTATCGAGCGACAGCTCTCTCACATGCAAAGGAGCGGCGCTTGCGTCGCTCCTTTTGTTTTGGGTCGCGCCAGGTCATGCGCTCAGCGCCTGCTCAAGATCCGCGATCAGGTCTTCCTTATCCTCGATCCCGATCGAAAGCCGAACCACGTCGGGGCCGGCGCCGGACTTGATCTTGGCGGCATCGTCGAGCTGGCTATGCGTCGTCGACGCCGGATGGATCACCAGCGAGCGGGTATCGCCGACATTGGCAAGGTGTGAGAACAGCGTCAGCTTCGACACCAGGTTGACGCCGGCATCGTAGCCGCCCTTGAGGCTGAAGGTGAATACTGCGCCCGCACCCTTCGGCGCATATTTGCGCGCCAGCCTGTTGTATTTGTCGTCCGGCAGGCCGGCATAGCTGACCGAAGCCACCGCCGGATGGCCGGCGAGAAATTCCGCAATCGCCTTGGCGTTTTCGCAATGCTTCTGCATCCGTAGCGGCAGCGTCTCGATGCCGGTCAGGATCAGAAATGCGTTGAACGGCGACAGCGCCGGACCAAGGTCGCGCAGGCCGAGCACGCGGCAAGCGATGGCGAAGGCAAAATTGCCGAAGGTCTCCTGAATCCTGATCCCATGATATTCCGGGCGCGGCTCGCTGAGAACAGGATATTTGTTGTCCTTTGACCAGTCGAAGGTGCCGGCATCGACGATGATGCCGCCGAGCGAGTTGCCATGGCCGGCAAGGAACTTGGTCAGCGAATGCACGACGATGTCGGCGCCGTGGTCGATGGGGCGGATCAGGTAAGGCGTTGCCAGCGTATTGTCGACGATCAGCGGCACGCCGGCGTTGCGGGCCACGGCCGAGATCGCTTCGAGATCGGTGATGCTGCCGCCGGGATTGGCGATCGACTCGACGAAGATCGCCTTGGTGCGCGGCGTGACCGCCCGCTCGAAGCTGCCGATGTCGTCGGGATCGGCCCAGGCGACGTTCCAGCCGAAGCTCTTGAAGGCATGCGTGAACTGATTGATCGAGCCGCCGTACAGCTTGCGCGCGGCAATGAATTCGTCACCCGGCGTCAGCAGTTGCTGCAATGCGACCACTTGCGCGGCATGTCCCGAGGCAACCGCAAGCGCCGCGGTGCCGCCTTCGAGCGCGGCGACGCGCTCTTCCAGCACCGCGTTGGTCGGATTGCCGATGCGGGTATAGATGTTGCCGAACGCCTGCAGTCCGAACAGCGACGCCGCATGGTCGGCATCGTTGAATACGAACGAGGTGGTCTGATAGATCGGCGTCACCCGCGCGCCGGTGGTGGGATCGGGCTGCGCACCCGCATGCACGGCAAGAGTCGAAAATCCGGGAGAGCGATCGGTCATTCTGTTTCCTTTCCGATATCTTTGCTTGCCAATATCTTGCTTGCAACGAGAGCTCTTCGGCCTGCGAGCGTCGATAAACGAGCGATAGCCGATCCGGCGGCCCGGAGTAGAACCAGACCGCCTTTCTGCGCGCGGACATTCGCGGCAGAGCTGCGCGCAGTCAAGCCGACTTGACGCGCGGTCGGTGATTGAAAAGGCCGTGCTTCGCTTTGCCGCGTTTTCAGAACAATCGTTTCGCGATTGCCTTACGAAGGCTCACTCTTGTTTTTCGCCGCCCGGTCGGACGCTGCGGTCTCACCGCCACCGACGCTCGTCCGGTTCAGCGACAGCCGCATGCCCTGGGTCGGCATCGGCGCGCGTTTTGAGCTCAGCGTCCGCGAATTGACGCCCATCCACGAAATCTCCGATGACAACCGTCCGTACTCGATCTTCGGGCAGCGGTTCATCACCACCTTCAACCCTGCAGCTTCGGCCTTGGCGGCCGCCGCGTCGTCGCGGCCGCCAAGCTGCATCCAGATCACTTTCGGCAACGGCTCGAGGCGGAGGGCTTCGTCGACCACCGGCATGATTTGGCTTGAATTCCGGAAGATGTCGACCATGTCGACGGGGCGGCCGATATCGGCAAGCGAAGCCACGAAAGGCCTGCCCAGCAGGCTCTTGCCGACATGGCCCGGATTGATCGGGATCATGTCGTAACCGCGCTCAGCCAGATATTTGAAAGCGAAATAACTCGGCCGCACATTGACCGGCGAGGCGCCGACCATCGCAATCGTTTTGACGTTGTTGAGAATGCCGCGGATGTAATTGTCGTCGTAAGCGTCGTGGTTCATTGGATCGGGATTCACTTTCATGCATCATTGCGAGGAGCGAAGCGACGAAGCAATCCAATTTTTCGATGCACGTCGCCGGATTGCTTCGCTGCGCTCGCAATGACGAGTTAGAGGCTTACTTGTCCTGCCATTTCGGCTCGCGCTTCTCGATGAAGGCGCCGATGCCTTCTTCAGCGTCTCGCGCCATCATGTTCTCGGTCATCACTTCCGCTGCATAGCGATAGGCCTCGGCGAGGTTCATTTCAGCCTGGCGATAGAACGCGGTCTTGCCGAGCTTGACGGTATAGCTCGATTTCAGCGCGACTTTCTCCGCCAGCGCAATGGCGGCATCGCGCTCGGTGCCGGCGGCAACGACATGATTGATGAGGCCGATCTCCCGCGCGCGCGCCGCGGAAACCGGCTCGCCGGTCAGGAGCATTTCCATCGCCTGCTTGCGTGCAACGTTGCGCGACAATGCGACCATCGGCGTCGAGCAGAACAGGCCGATATCGACCCCCGGGGTTGCGAAGCTCGCGGCCTCCGAGCCAACGGCAAGATCGCAGCTGGCAACGAGCTGGCAGCCGGCGGCGGTGGCGATGCCTTGCACCGCGGCGATGACGGGTTTCGGCAGATGCACGATGGCCTGCATCATGGCGCTGCAGGCGTTCATCAGCTCAGCGAAATAGGCCCGGCCGCGATCGGCATCGCTGCGACGGGCCGTCAATTCCTTGAGGTCATGGCCGGCCGAAAAGGCGGGGCCGTTGGCGGCGATGACCACGGCGCGTACGCTTTTGTCGTCTTGAATATCCTTCAGTGCGCCGTGCAGTTCGGCAATCATGGCTTCCGAGAGCGCATTGCGCGCGCCTGGCCGGTTGAGGGTCAGCACGGCAATGCTGCCGATGGCCTCGCGAAGGAGGATCGGTGTTTGGGGAACTGCGGCGCGGGCGGTCTGGGCGGACATTGCAAATTTCCACTAGGGTGTTGATGACTTAATGTAACAAGCAGATCGGGGCGAGGGCAGGGGCGAAATGACATCGGCAAAAATGAACGTTGCGGAACTGACCGCATTCCTCGTCAAGGAATTTCCGCAGGCCTTCAGCGGCGACGACATTTCGATCGAGCGTGCCGATGGCCTGTCGTGCCTGCTGCGCCAACGCTACGGCGATCGCATGCTGCGACCTGGCGGGACGATCTCGGGTCCGACGCTGATGGCATTGGCGGACTTCGCGATGTATGTCGTGCTGCTCTCGGCGATCGGTCCGGTCGGTCTTGCCGTGACGACCAGCCTCAACATCAATTTCCTGCGCAAGGGGCAGCCGGGGCAGGACGTGCTGGCGGCCGCGAAGCTTCTCAAGCTCGGAAAGCGGCTGGCGGTCGGCGAGGTGAACCTGTTGTCGGCCGGATCTCCTGATCCGATCGCCCACGTTACGGCCACCTATTCCATTCCAAATACTTAGTCTTTTCTGCGGTATAAAAATACCATATTTATAAGCATCTGTTTTTACAGGGATAATTATCCGCTTTTTGCATTGACGTGAAAGTGCAAGCTATCTAGAAAGCGCAGCAATTCGGCGCGGCTCGCGTCCGATAATCTCTTTCACGGATAGCTCAGATGAAAACCTTTTCGGCAAAGCCCGCCGAGGTGACGAAGAAGTGGGTGCTGATCGACGCCAAGGGTCTGGTCGTCGGCCGGCTCGCCTCGCTCGTCGCCATGCGCCTTCGCGGCAAACACCTCCCGACCTACACGCCGCATGTTGATTGCGGCGACCACGTCATCATCATCAATGCCAAGCATGCGGTGTTGACCGGTCGCAAGCGCGACCAGAAGGTCTATTACAAGCACACCGGCTATATCGGCGGCATCAAGGAGCGCACCGCCAGGGCGATCCTGGAAGGACGTTTCCCGGAGCGCGTGGTCGAAAAGGCGGTCGAACGGATGATCCCGCGCGGGCCGCTCGGCCGCGTGCAGATGGGCAATCTCCGCGTTTATGCCGGAGCCGATCATCCGCATGAAGCCCAGCAACCCGAAAAGATCGACGTAGCCGCGATGAACCGCAAGAACATGAGGGCCGCATAACGATGTCCGATACCATGCAGTCTCTCGATCAGCTCTCGCAGCTCAAGCCGGCAGCGCCGGAAGCACCGAAATACGTCAAGAAGGTCGACAAGTACGGTCGTGCCTATGCCACCGGCAAGCGCAAGGACGCGGTGGCCCGGGTCTGGATCAAGCCGGGTGCCGGCAAGGTCACCGTCAATTCGCGCGAGGTCGAAGTCTATTTCGCCCGTCCGGTGCTGCGGATGATGATCCAGCAGCCGCTGGTCGCTGCCGCCCGTTCCGGCCAGTATGATGTGATCTGCACCGTGACCGGCGGCGGCCTTTCCGGGCAGGCT
Organism: Bradyrhizobium sp.; assembly: GCA_035547995.1. GTDB lineage: Bacteria > Pseudomonadota > Alphaproteobacteria > Rhizobiales > Xanthobacteraceae > Bradyrhizobium. The sequence continues at coordinate 34,370 of DASZTN010000039.1, forward strand.
GGTGCTGTCCGTCACGGCCTGTCGAAGGCGCTGACCAATTTCGAGCCGGAGCTGCGCAGCGTTCTGAAGAAGGGCGGCTTCCTCACTCGTGACTCGCGTGTGGTCGAACGCAAGAAGTACGGCCGCGCCAAGGCGCGCAAGTCGTTCCAGTTCTCGAAGCGCTAATCGCTTCGTTCAAATTTGCCGCAACATGCGGCTTCGGCAGTTCGAAAAAGGCGCCTCCGGGCGCCTTTTTTGCTGGGCATTTATCGACGAGTTGACGCAGTTTTTCCTGAAAACTTGCTGACCTGCGCAAACGGATTGCCAACACGGCGCTCGTAGCCTGTGTGTATTCACTCGCACTTTGCTGACGTTGCGGCGGATATTTTCCGCTTCACAATCGTTCGGGGCCTGCATGTCGCTCGATACTGCCACGCTCTATCTCATTTCAACGATGCTCGCGGCGATGCTCGGCATCATGCTGCTGTTTTTCGCCAGGCAGGAGCGGATTCCGGCATTGAAATGGTGGGGCGCAGCCTATCTGCTCGGCGCCGGCTCGGTCGCGCTGTGGACGCTCGTGGGCACCCGGCTGGGTGCGTCGTCCCAATTGGTCCTGAACGCGATAGGCTTTCTGGCCTGCGGCATGGTCTGGAGCGGTTCGCGGGTGTTCCACGGCCGCAGTCCCAACCTGCCGGGACTGGTTCTCGGGGCGCTGGCGTGGATTGCCGCGGTCACCTCGTTCGCACCCGACGCCGAGATGCGGATGACGGTCGGCGCCGGCATCGTCGCGATCTACGCGGCGCTGACTGCATCCGAATTGTGGACCGAGCGCCGCCGGAAATTGCAGAAACGCTGGCCGGCGATCGTCGTGCCGGTGCTGCATGGCCTGGTGCTGATGCTGCCGATCCTGCTCGGCGACTTCCTGCGGCCGCAGGACCAAGCATTTGCCAACAGCATCTGGGTCACGATATTTGCGGTCGAATTGATCCTCTATGCAGTCGGCACCGTGTTCGTGATTTTCATGCTGGTGTCCGACCGCACGGTGACCGCGCACAAGACGGCGGCTTCGATGGACCCGCTGACCGGCCTGTTCAACCGGCGCGGCTTTGCCGAGGCGACATCGCGCGTGATCGAGCGTGAAGCGCAGGCAGGACGACCGGTCACCGTGATGATCTTCGACATCGATCATTTCAAATCGATCAATGACCGCTTCGGCCACCCGGCCGGGGATGAAATTCTCAAACTGTTCTCGACCATCATCGTCAACAATCTCAGGATCACCGATCTATCGGGACGCGTCGGCGGCGAGGAATTCGCGGCGCTGCTGCCCTGTTCGCTGGAGGAGGGCGTGCTCGTCGCCGAGCGCGTCCGCGAAGCCTTCGAGGCTTCGGATATCGTCGTCGACGAGGGGCGGGTCGATACCACCGTCAGCATCGGCGTTGCCGGTGGTCCGGCAGGGACCGAGCTCGAAGTGTTGCTGGCGGCCGCCGATACCGCGCTCTATCAGGCCAAGCGCGGCGGCCGTAACCGTGTCGAGGTGGCCGAGGAACTGCCGCTGTCGCTGGAGCAATGGCGGCGAAAAACCGTCGGCCAGAAGCCGAGAGCAGGCCTTGCCGGTTTCGCCCAGTCCGGCTGATCGGACGAACAGGTTGGCAAGGTTTCAGGAGGATCGGTAATCGTCTGTTTACCATCTTCTCCGTATCCTGAAGGCCATGGACAGAAGCTCCCGCCAGAACGCCACCACCGCTTTGATGTCGCTCGAAGCTGCCGCGACATCCGCCCGCGGCGGGTTCGGCTGCGTGTTCTCGAGCTCGGACGAATATGAGCGCGCGCTGATATCGGAACGGCGTGCCCAGGGCCGCTACGATCATGCCGGCAAGCGCTGGCCGCTCCTGATGTTTATCGGCTGCTCGCTGATCGTTGCCGGCTCCGTTTTGCTGCTGCGCTGAAGCCCTGCCGCTGGGAAGACCGGGCGCCGCCATTGGCGCCTTTTTCTTGGGGCCTGGCTGGGGTAGAGACCGGCATTCTCCAACGAGAGGCAGCCCATTCCATGATCACCGAAATCGCGCAGATTGACGTCAAGCCGGGTACCGAGAAGGACTTTGAAGCCGCAGTCGCCAAGGCGCGCCCGCTGTTCCTGCGGGCCAAGGGCGGCAGAGGGTTCGAATTGCACAAGTCGATCGAGAAGCCGTCCCGCTACCGGCTGATGGCCAAGTGGGAGACGCTGGAAAGTCATACCGTCGACTTCAGGGGCTCGGAGGACTTTACCGCCTGGCGGGCGCTGGTCGGACAGTATTTTGCTGCGCCGCCGGAAGTCGAGCACACCGAGGTCGTCGTCACCACGGCGGAATGATCGGCCTCAGGTCGATGCGGGCCGAGGCGCGGTCTCCTCGGCCTTGAAATAATTGATCATGACCTTGGCGACCGCCATCAGCGGCAGCGCGAGCGAAATGCCCCAGATGCCGAACACGACGCCGAGCAGGATCTGAAAGGCAAACAGCGTCGCCGGCGGAATATCGAGCGCCTGGCGCTGGATGATCGGCGTCAGCACGTAGCTTTCCAGCGCGTGCACGCCGAGAAACAGGATGAAGGCGCTGAGCGCTGCGACCCATCCGGAAGCCAGGCTGGCGAGCACCACGATCACGCCGGCGAGCAGCGCGCCGATCGTCGGGATGAATGCGAGCAATCCGGCCTGGATGCCCAGGATGAACGAGCTCTGGATTCCGATCAGCGCAAGCCCGATCCAGGTCACCACGAATACCGCAGCCATGGTGATGATCTGCGCGATCAGCCAGCGTTCCAGCGTATCGCCGATATGGTCGACAATGATCGTGGCCTGGGCACGGTGCCGTGCCGGCATCAGGAACAACAGGCCGTTACGGTAGATACTGGGCTGTGCCGAAAAGGTCAGGCCAAGGAACAGGACGATAAAGAAGTTGCCGACGGCACTGACGGTGCCGAGCAACAGCTTGAACGTCTGGCTGACGATTGCGCCGCCACTGGAGGCAATTGCGCTCGCACCCGGCAGGCTGTGGGTTGCCGCTGATCCCGGCGTTGCCGACGGAGAGGATCCCGAGGCCGCCGCTGTGGCACTGCCGAGATCGAAATAGCTGGTGTCGATGCCGTTGCGGTCGAGGAAGGCCTTGACGTTGACGAGTTGCGACTTGATCGTGTCGCTGAGCACCTTGGCCTGTTGTGCGATGGTGGCGCCGCCGAGAAAGACCACGCCTGACAACAGGCCCGCGAGCACCAGGCAAACGATCGTGAGCCGCAAAGCATGCGGCAGTTTGACCATCCGCCCGAGCAGGTTGGTCATGGCATTGAGCGCGACGCCGAGCAGCATGCCGGCAAAAATCAGAAACAGGGTGGCGGCAAAATACCAGGTGAACAGCAACAGAGCCGCAAATCCGACCACGCCGATGCCGCCGACGGATATTGCCCAGGCGAGATCTTTACGGGCCCGATGATGATCGTCGGCGGAGACTGTCACGCTAAATCCTTTTTTGGACCATTTGCGTTCCCACTCTTTCGTCAAACGCGCCGGGGAATCAAGGGCAGGGCGTCAGCGCGTCCGACAGCGACCGGACTTGCCGGTGATGCTGGTGGCGTGCGATCCCGCGTAAGTCCCGCCGGAGATGGCGGCCCCGGCCAGAGCCACGGTTCTTGCAGGCCTGCGGCCTCGTAAAAGCGGGGTGTAAAATATTGATCCGCCACCGCCTGAGGGGCATGATCCACTCGGAATCATGCCAAATATAGAATATCCTTGCCTTGAGAAGTTGAAAGCGGAGCGATGAAACGGGCCGTCGTCGGCGTGATCGGTAACGCCTATCGCGTCGAAAACCGCTTCGCCACGCAGATGGTCGGTGAACGCAATCTCCGCGCCGTGGCGGAAGTCGCGGGCGCGCTGCCGCTGATGTTTGCCGGCTCGCCCGATATCACCGATATCGGCGCGTTGCTCGACACCGTCGACGGTATCCTGTTGACCGGGGCGCGCGCGAACGTGCACCCGGCGCGCTTCAAGGCCGAGCCCTGCGTCAAGCACGAACCTTATGACGTCCATCGCGACGAGGTGGCGCTGACGCTGTCGGAAGTTTGTGTCGCCCGCGGCATTCCGCTGTTCGGCATCTGCCGGGGCCTGCAGGAAATGAACGTTGCCTTCGGCGGTTCGCTACACCCGGAAATCCGCGAACTGCCTGGCCGGATGAACCACCGGATGCCAAGGCTGGAGAATGGCGAGATCCATCCCGATCCTTCGGTCGTGTTCGCCGACCGGCACGAGGTCGCTCTGACGCCGGGCGGCGTATTCGCCAACATCCTGGGCTGCGAGACCATCCGTGTCAATTCGCTGCATGGGCAGGGCATTCTGGAGCCCGGCGAGCGGGTCGTTGTCGAAGGCGTTGCCGAGGACGGCACCATCGAGGCGATCCGGATCGCCGATGCCCCCGGCTTCGCGCTCGGGGTGCAATGGCATGCCGAATATGATCCGCAGCGCAACCCGGTCAACCGCGCGCTGTTTGAAGCCTTCGGCGAGGCGCTGCAGGCGGCTAGGCGCCGCTGAAACGGCTCCCAAGCCAACAAAATAAAAGGCGCCCCGACGGGGCGCCTTGATGTTGAGACCGAACGTGCTGGCGGAGCAGCCGCCGGATGCGATCAGTACGAATAGTACATGTCGAATTCGACCGGGTGCGGGGTCATCTCGAAGCGCTCGACCTCGGTCATCTTCAGCTCGATATAGGCGTCGATGAAGTCGTCGTCGAACACGCCGCCCTGCTTGAGGAACGCGCGATCCTTGTCGAGGTTTTCCAGCGCCTCGCGGAGCGAGCCGCAGACGGTCGGAATCTGCTTCAGCTCTTCCTTCGGCAGGTCATAGAGGTCCTTGTCCATCGCCGGACCCGGATCGAGCTTGTTCTTGATGCCGTCAAGGCCGGCCATCAGCATCGCGGCGAAGGCGAGATAGGGATTGGCCATCGGATCAGGGAAGCGAACCTCGACGCGCTTGGCCTTCGGGTTGGCGGTGTAGGGAATGCGGCAGGACGCCGAGCGGTTGCGCGCGGAGTAGGCGAGCAGCACCGGAGCCTCGTATCCGGGAACCAGACGCTTGTAGGAATTGGTCGAGGGATTGGTAAAGGCGTTGATCGCCTTGGCATGCTTGATGATGCCGGCGATGTAGGAGAGGCAGGTCTCCGACAAATCGGCATATTTGTTGCCGGCGAAGACGGGCTTGCCTTCCTTCCAGATCGACTGGTGGCAGTGCATGCCCGAGCCGTTGTCGCCATAGATCGGCTTCGGCATGAAGGTGGCGGTCTTGCCGTAGATATGGGCGACCTGGTGGATGCAGTATTTGTAGATCTGCATCTGGTCGGCC
>DASZTN010000040.1:0-75132 GCA_035547995.1 Bradyrhizobium sp.
CTGGCGCGGCGCCGGCCGGAAAAAATGAAGCGGATGATCCTCGGCGGCGTCCGCGCGGCGCTCGGGCCGGACTATGACATCGGCAAGCATTTCACCCCGCGCTACAATCCCTGGGACCAGCGGCTCTGCCTGGTGCCTGACGGCGATCTGTTCAAGGCTATCCGCGACGGGCGGGCCTCTGTCGTTACCAATGTGATCGAGACCTTCACGCCGAAAGGCATCCGGCTGCAGGACGGCAGCGAACTGGAGGCCGATATCATCGTCACCGCGACCGGACTGAATTTGCGTCTGCTCGGCGGCCTCGAAGTCAGCGTCGACAGCCGCAGAATCGATTTCGCCCGTGCGCTGACCTACAAGGGCATGATGTATTCGGACGTGCCGAACCTGGCGTCTGCACTTGGTTACACCAACGCGTCCTGGACGCTGAAATGCGATCTCACCTGCGAATATGTCTGCCGTCTGCTCAACTACATGGATCGGCGCGGCTACAAACAATGCGTGCCGCATAATGTCGATCCCGCCATCGCCGAACTGCCATCGCTGGATTTCACCTCCGGCTATGTGCAGCGCGCGATCGCGACCCTGCCGAAACAGGGATCGAAGCGACCGTGGCGCCTGTATCAGAACTACGCGCTCGACATCGTCAGCCTGCGCTACGGCAGGATCGAGGACGGCGTGCTGCGCTATTCCTGAGGGCGGCTCGGCTGACGGCGCCCGAGCGGGCGGAAATTTCTTCCCGGCAGGTTTTTCTCACCGCGCCCTTGCAGGCGGTTTCATCTTCCGTGCTGCGGCCCTAGTCCCTTGAACGCCCGCAGCTTTTGATCCCTCATCGGCTTGGCATGCCCGTTGCTCCGTCCGACGAGCATTCGGGGGCTGCCATGTCGATTTCTTCCCTTTCAGGTGTTTCTTCGTCGCCTTACAGTTCTTTCAGCACGCCGTCGTCATCGAGTTCGGGCGCGGCATCTTCTCAGGACAATTCGATCGTCCAGCAATTTTTGAAATACGCCAACATGTCGCCCGCCCAGCGCATGTTCGACCAGATGCTGAACAAGCTCGGCCTCACCGAGGACCAGTTCAAGGCGATGAGCCCCGCCGACCAGCAGAAGGTCGAAGAGAAGATTCAGCAGATGATCAAGCAGCAGGTCCAGAACAGCAGCGACAAGCGCGCCGGCATGATCACCGACGTCTCGGCTTGACGCCGAATTGAACGCGTTGCGTCGTTTTGCGTATACGCGATCGGCGCCGAATCGGCGATGTTCCGACACGGTTAACGCCGGATTAACCGATGGTGTGTAAGCTGTGCGGCTTGAGGCTGCTGTCAGCAGGAGAGCCCCAGGGAAGACCACATGGACGCCCAGCGAATTGCCGTCGATGCCGTCATCGCCTTGACCGATTGTGATCGCGATACGGTCACAGCACTCATCCGCAGGTTTTATCTGGCCGGCGTAAGGGACCCCAAGCGCCTGACCTTCAAGGGCCTGCAGGCGATACAGGCGTAAGCGAGGCTGCCAAGGCCTTTCTGATTCGGTCATCGAGATTCGTTCTGTCGAACGGTCAAGCCGTCATTGGCAGCCCAACGGCTGGCACAGAGTGTCGCCGCCAGCTGACCGGCTCCACGGCCAATCGTCCCGCTGCATCGATGGTCTTCATCATTGCGATCGTGGTGAAGCAATCAAGGATCTGTCCGCAGAAAGAGAGCGGGACTGCTTCGTTGCTGATGTTTCCACGATCACGTGGATGGCTCCAGAGATCACCTCACGCTCTCGCCGCCATCAGGCCAGCGAATCAATCCAGAGGTAGCAGGTAACTCCTGTCCAGGACTTGCCGTTGAATTCGCTACGTGATGAAATGAGCTAAGCGAGGTTGTCGCGGAGCAATATTCTGCCCGGTCTTCTGTCGCGCCTTTCATGATCTATATGGAATTTCCGGGGCCCGCTTGAGCCGTGCCCCGGGGTCACGGGGCGTGGTGGTGGGCCACGATCACGGGGGAAAGGATGCTGAAGCAGCTTTTCGCGCCGCAGCTTGTCGTTCTTTATATTTTTGCGGCATCGACGATTTACGTGCATTTCCGTGGTCGCGAGCGGCTCCGGCTCGCCCGCCAGATCGGCGACCACTCGACCTACCTCGCGCCCTATAATGTGCTGATGTATGCAGGCTCCGCGGTCCCGAATTCTCCAGTGATTGCGGTCGACAAGTTTCCGGAGCTGGCCAAGCTCGGCGACAATTGGGAGACGATCCGCGACGAAGCGGTGCGGCTGTTCGACGAGGGCTTCATCCGCGCCGCCGCAAAAAACAACGACTGGGGTTTTTACTCCTTCTTCAAGAGCGGCTGGAAGCGCTTCTATCTGAAGTGGTACGACGATTTTCTTCCTTCGGCACGCGCGCTGTGCCCGAATACCGTCGAGCTGCTCAATTCAATTCCGAACGTTCACGGCGCCATGTTCGCGATGCTGCCGCCCGGCGGCAAGCTCGGCGCGCATCGCGATCCGTTCGCCGGCTCGCTGCGCTATCATCTCGGGCTGGTCACGCCGAACTCGGACAAATGCCGTATCGTGGTCGACGGCGTGGAATGCGTCTGGCGCGACGGCGAGGCGTTCATGTTCGACGAGACCTTCATCCACAGCGCCGAGAACGCCACCGGTCAGAACCGGATCATCCTGTTCTGCGATGTCGAACGCCCCATGAAGTATGGCTTCATGACCGCGATCAATCGCTGGGTCAGCCATCATGTCGTCAAGGCGTCGGCGACCCAGAACGTCGACGGCGAGCATGTCGGTGCGCTCAACAGGGTATTCGGCGGGCTCTACGAAATCCATCTCGCCACCCGCCGCATCAAGCAGTGGAATCGCAACGTCTATTACACGCTCAAATATTCGCTGGCCGCGCTTGTTCTCGGCCTGATCGTCGCGTCGTCATTTTGACAGTCTCATTCCGGGGCGACGCGCCAGCGTCGAACCCGGAATCCAGAGGTTGCAGGAGCCTGTTCTACTCCGGCTGGCCGATCGTGACCTTCAGCGTGCCGATGCCGTCGACACCGCATTCGATCTTGTCACCCGGCGACAGCGCGGCGACGCCCGCCGGCGTTCCGGTCATGATGATATCGCCGGCGCCGATCTCGACCTGCTGCGAAAGCTGCCAGATGATCTCCGGCACGCTCCAGATCAGTTCGGAGAGGTCGCCCTTCTGGCGCTCCTTGCCGTTGACCGAAAGCCAGATCTTGCCGGTCGTGGGGTGACCGATCTTCGAGGCCGGCTGCAGTGCCGAGGAGGGGGCGGAATGGTCGAAGGACTTGCCGATCTCCCACGGCCGCTCCTTCTTGCGCGCCGCCCATTGCTGGTCACGGCGGGTCAAGTCGATGCCGACTGAATAGCCGTAGACGTGATCGAGCGCCTTCTCGACCGGGATGTTGCGGCCGCCGCTCTTCATCGCCACGATCAGCTCGACCTCGTGATGCAGGTCGTTGGTCATCGGCGGATAGGGGATGGTGGCGCCATCCGGCTCGATCATGTCGGCATGCTTCGCAAAGAAGAACGGCGGGTCGCGCTCATCATTTCCCAGCTCGCGGATGTGCTCGAGATAGTTGCGCCCGACGCACCAGATGCGGCGAACCGGGAACGACTTGGATTCGCCCGCGACCGGAATCGAAGCTTGCGGCGGTGCAGGAATGACGAAAGCTGTAGCGTTCATGGAAGGGTCTCGGAGGGTTCGAACTAAGGTTGCTGATTTTACGCGGTCGCGCTGATCGGCGCCAGTGCAAGCACGCCAGTATCGCGATGTTGATGGCGGAAGAACGAGGCGTAGCGGCCGCCGCGGCGCAGCAGATCATCATGCCGTCCGCGCTCGACGATCTCGCCGCCCTCGACCACCAGAATGGCGTCGGCATGCATGATGGTGTGCAGGCGGTGGGCGATGACGATCGTGGTGCGGTTCTGGCAGAGATGCTCGATCGCTTCCTGCACCTGGCGCTCGGATTCGGAATCCAGCGCCGCGGTCGCCTCATCCAGCAGGATGACCGGGGCATTCTTGATCAGCGCCCGCGCCACCGCGATGCGCTGGCGCTGGCCGCCGGAGAGCTGCGTGCCGTGCTCGCCGACCGGCGTGTCATAGCCGAGCGGGAAGCTCATGATGAATTCATGGGCACAGGCCGCCTTGGCCGCTTCCACGATTTCGTCTTCGGTGGCCCCGCGCTTGCCGAAGGCGATGTTGTTGCGGATGGTGTCGCGGAACAGATAGACATCCTGTCCGACATAGGCAGTCTGCCGGCGCAGCGATTTGCGCGATACCGAGGTGATCGGCTGCCCGTCGATCAGGATATCGCCCTGTGTCGTCTCGTAGAAGCGCAGCAACAGTGCCAGTACGGTGGATTTGCCGCCGCCGGACGGGCCGACCAGCGCCGTTACCTTGCCCGGCTGGGCGACAAAGCTCATGCCGTTCAGCACCGGCTCGTTGGGCCGATAGCCGAAGGTGACGTCGCGCAGCTCGATCCGAGCGTCCGTCAGCTTCAAGTCCGGCTTGTCGTCGTCGGACAATTCGCTCGCCGGGCTGTCGATGACTTCAAGCAGCATGCGCGCGCCGACCAGCTGGCTGTTCAGGTCGATGTTCAGCCGCGACAGCCGCTTGGCCGGCTCGGTCGCCATCAGGAAGGCCGACATGAAGGAAAAGAACGCGCCCGGCGTGGCACCGCGCGCGACCACGCTGTAGCCGCCATAGAGCAGGCAGCCGGCGACCGCGAAACCGCCGAGCGTTTCCATCAGCGGATTGGAGCGATTGGCGACCCGCGCCATTTTGTTGGCGTTGCGCTCGACGACTGCGATATTCTCGTCGATGCGCTGCTGCATGGTCTCTTCGAGGGTAAACGCCTTCACGGTGCGGATGCCCTGCAGCGATTCCTGCATGGTCTCCAGAATGTCGGCGGTGCCCATGAACTGGTTGTGGGCGAGGCCCTTGATGCGCTTCACCAGCTTGCGCAGCATCAGCATCGCGGGCGGCACCACCACAAGGCCGATCAGCGACAGAATCGGATCTTGCACCACCATCACCCCGATCAGGCCGATCAGCATCAACAGATCGCGCCCGATCGCATTGATCAGCATGCTCAGGACGTCGGTGATGGATTTCGCTCCGGCCGTCAACCGCGCCAGGAACTCCGACGAATGCCGCGTGGAAAAGAAGCCGATGCTCTCGCTCATCAGCTTGGCAAACAGCCGCCGCTGGTTCGCAGCGAGAATGGCGTTGCTGATCCTGGACAGGATCACAGTGTGGCCGTAGGTCGATATGCCCTTGATGAACAACAGGACGACGATCACGCCGGAGAGCGCGGCGATGCCGGGAATGTTCTTGTTGACATAGGCCTCGTTGATCACCTTACCGAGGATATAGGTCGAGCCCGCGGTGGTGGCGGCCGCCACGCCCATAAAGGCGAAGGCGAGCAGATAGCGCCGCCAATGCGCGGCTCCCTGTTCCATGATCAGCCGGCGGATCAGGACCGCCGCACCATAGGGATCGTCAGTGATTTTCTTTGGAGGTTCGGTCATCCGCTTTCCATTGACGGCGCGGACCGGAGATCGGCCGGCGCGTCAGGGCCTTGCGGATGACTCCTTGCCCGCTATGTCGGTCTTTTTCAAGCCGAATCAGGGCTTGAAAAACGCGAGATTGGAGCGTTTTCGAGCGAAAGCCTGTCCCGGACCCGGATAGCGGGGTGGATGCCCTGGTTCTGATTCAATCAGAACCGGAAAGGCTTTAGGCCGAGACGGCGTGGCGGACCTCGCCGCTGCGCTCGCGGGACAATTTCTCTTCCCATGCCAGCGCATGCGCCGCAATGGTATCGAGATCATCGAATTGCGGCGTCCAGTTCAGCACCGAACGGATGCGGGCCGTGTCCGCGACCATGGTGATGATGTCGCCGGCCCGGCGCGGGGCGTATTGAACCGCGAAATTGCGCCCCGAAACGCGGCGCACCGCCTCGATGGTTTCGATCACCGAATAGCCGCGCCCATAGCCGCAGTTCAGCGTCACGGAACTGCCACCCTCGCGCAGGTAAGCCAGCGCGGTGCGATGGGCCTGCACGAGATCGCTGACATGGATGAAATCGCGGATGCAGCTGCCGTCCGGCGTCGGATAGTCGGTGCCGAAGACATCGATCTTGGCGCGCTGTCCGATGGCGGCTTCGACCGCGACCTTGAGCAGGTGCGTCGTGCCGATGGTGGCAAGCCCGATCCGCCCCGCCGGGTCGGCGCCTGCGACATTGAAGTAGCGCAGCACCACGTAGCTCATGCCGTGCGCGGAGGCTGTGTCATGCAGCATGATCTCGGTCATCAGCTTCGAGGTGCCGTAAGGCGACAGCGGCCGTGTCGGCGCATTCTCCGGCACCGGCACCTGATCCGGATTGCCATAGACGGCAGCGGTCGATGAGAAGATGAAGCGGCTGATGCCGCACTTCACCGCGACGTTGAGCAGGCTGCGCGTCGTCATGGTGTTGTTGCGATAATATCCCAGCGGATCGCGCATCGAATCCGGCACCGCGACGGAGCCGGCAAAATGGATGATGCTGTCGATGTTGTGCGCCGCGACCACGCCCTCGACGAGATTTTCGTCGGCGGCATCGCCAATGAAGAGCGGCACGCCTTCGGGCACGAAGGCGGAAAAGCCGGTGGAAAGATTGTCAATGACAACGACGCTTTCGCCGGCATCCGCCAGCGCATGAACCATATGGCTGCCGATATAGCCGGCGCCACCGGTGACGAGCACGGTCATGAGCCTACCTGTTTGTTATGTTGTTGGGCCGATGCTAGCCGCAGCTAGGTGAAGACGGGGTTTCAGCAAAGCCGAACTGGCGGCCATCCTTAATGTTGCGTATAGGAGATCCGCGAAACGGAGCCCGATGTGCCGATCGAGAGCAATTTTACTGACGATCTGCTACTGATCGTGCCGAATCTGCACAGGCGTTACTCGGGCGTTACCGCGACCAACCGCATGGTTGCGCCGAAGCTTGCGAAACTGTTGCCTGCGGCCTGGTTCGGAACCGATGCGCCAGACGGCATCGCGCGCATGAGTGTTGCGGAACTCGTGAGATTGTGGCGGCGCCGCCGGCCGCTGATCTGGCACGCGCGCCGCAACAACGAGATGATCGTCGGCGTCTTGTTGCGCTGGCTCGGCTGGCCCTTGAAACTGGTGTTCACGTCGGCCGCGCAGCGTCACCACACCTGGATCACGCGCTGGCTGATCCGGCAGATGGATGCGATCATCGCCACCAGCGATATTTCCGCGTCCTTCCTCAAGCGGAAGGCGACCGTGATTCCGCATGGCGTCGACACCGATCGCTACGCGCCGCCGGCCGATCGCGCCGCCGCGTTCACTGAGGCGGGACTGCCCGGCCGCTATGCGATCGGCTGCTTCGGCCGGGTACGCGCGCAAAAGGGCACTGACGTGTTTGTCGAGGCGATGTGCCGATTGCTGCCGCGCTATCCGGATTTCACCGCTGTCATCGTCGGCGCCATCGCGGTGGAGCAGACCCCGTTCGCCAATGAACTGAAGAAGCGGATCGAGGCTGCAAATCTGCAGTCGCGGATCGTCATGACAGGTGAAGTGCCGATCGAGGATGTGCAGCGCTGGTATCAGCGGCTGACGATCTATGCCTTCACCTCGCGCAACGAAGGTTTCGGCCTGACGCTGATCGAAGCGATGTCGGCGGGGACGGCACTGGTAGCCTCGCGTGCCGGCGCTGCCGAATTGGTGGTCGAGGACGGCATCACCGGCGTGCTCACGCCGCCGGGCGATGCCGATGCGCTGGCCGCCGCCCTCGAGCCGCTAATGCGAGATCCAGCAGCGGCGAACGCCATGGGAATGCGCGGCCGCGCGCGCGTGGTGGAAAGATTCAGCCTTGATGCCGAAGCGAACCGGATCGCGGAAGTCTATCGGTCTCTCGTTCCCTCTCCCCTTGTGGGCCCCCTTGCGGGGGAGGGGCGGGGAGGGGGGTGAGCCACGAACGCCGGAGTGTGCGTCGCCTATGCCCCCGCAAGCACCTTTTCTGCCTCAGCAACGACATCGGATGCCGGGATGTCACGCATGCAGCGATGGTCATTCATGGTACAGACCGGGCGGTGACACGGCTGGCACGGCACCACGGTCTTGGTCTTGATCGTGGCCGCAAGGCCGTTGAGCGGCGCCCAGTGATAGGGGCTGGTCGGGCCGAAAATGCCCATGGTCGGCGTGCCGATCGCGGCCGCAATATGCATCAGCCCGGAATCGTTGGAGATTGCAAGGCTGGCGGCCGCCATCGCCAGGATGCCGTTGCGCAGATCGTTGCCGGTGAGATCGCGGACCCGCGTGCCGCCGGCGGCGACGATCTCGGCGGCCAGCGCTTTTTCGGCGGGGCCACCGACCACCCAGACGTCGAAACCGCGGTTGGCGAGCAGCCGCGCGGCCTCAGGATAATAGGTCCAGCGCTTGGACGAGCCGACCGAGCCCGGCGCCAGCGCCACGGCGGGACCTTCGCCGAGCCCCTTGGCCTGCCGCCATCGCGCGGTTTCGGCGTCGGGAACCCGAAGCTGCGGCACCGGCCATTGCGGCGGTAAAGGGAATCCCTTGGGCAGCGCCAGCACGGCATTGGTGTCGATGAAGCGAGGCAGGGCCTTGTCACCCCAGCGCAGCTGGTTGATCAGGCCCAGCCGGCCCTCGCCGAAGAAGCCGACCCGTTCCGGAATACCGGCCAGCGCCGGTGCAATGGCCGACTTCCAGGTGCGTGGCATCACCAGAGCGGTACCGTAATGGCTGGCGCGAAGCCGCTTGGCCAGCCGCCACTGCTTGGCGAGCGCAAGGCGGCTGCGCGGCAGATCCCAGACGATACCGGCGCGCACGCCGGGCATGTAGTCGACCAGCGGTGCGCATAGCGTGGTGGTGAGCAGGTCGACCGGCCGGTTCGGCCAGCGCTGCTTCAGCACCCGCACGACCGTGTGGCCGCGGACGAAGTCGCCGATCCACATATAGGGAACGATCAGGATCGGCCGGGTGTCGTCGGAATCCACGGTAATTCCGCCGATAAGTGAATCTTGATTCATAAAGTTGCTGAATTTGTCATGTTTGCATGCTGCTAACTGCTCAGCGAGAGCGAGGCAAGGCGAGCGAGGAGGCAAGCCAATGGAAAGCCGTGGGTTGTCCGCATCACCTCCATCGCCCGCATTGCCTGGCGGGCGGGAGTGGGGCAAAGCTGGCCCGGCACAATCTGAGCAGGGACCTTTATGCTGCTGGTGACCGGAGGCGCCGGTTTTATCGGATCGAATGTGGTGGCCGCGCTGAATGACGCCGGCCGGAGCGATGTCGCCGTGTGCGACCTGCTTGGCCATGACGGCAAGTGGCGCAACCTTGCCAAGCGCCAGCTTGCCGACCTTTTGCCGCCGGCGGAACTCTCGTCCTGGCTGAACGGCCGCCGGCTCGATGCCGTCATCCATCTCGGTGCGATTTCCGAGACCACGGCAACCGACGGCGATCTGGTGATCGAGACCAATTTCCGCCTGTCGATGCGGCTGCTCGACTGGTGCTCCGCCAATGCCGTGCCGTTCATCTATGCCTCGTCGGCAGCGACCTATGGCGACGGCGCCCAAGGCTTCGATGACGACCCGTCGCTCGAGACATTGAAGGCGCTGCGGCCGATGAATCTATACGGCTGGAGCAAGCATCTGTTCGACATCGCGGTCGCCGAGCGCGCCGCGCGCGGCGAGAAATTGCCGCCGCAATGCGTCGGTCTGAAATTCTTCAACGTGTTCGGCCCCAACGAATACCACAAGGGCGCGATGATGAGCGTGTTGACGCGCCGCTTCGACGACATCAAGGCGGGCCGCGTGGTGCAACTGTTCAAGTCGCATCGCGACGGCATCGCCGATGGCGATCAGCGGCGCGATTTCATCTATATCGACGACGTGGTGCGGGTGGTGATGTGGCTGCTCGCAACGCCCTCGGTCAGCGGCCTGTTCAATGTCGGAACCGGTAAGGCGCGCAGCTTCAAGGATCTGATGCTGGCGGCTTATGCGGCGCTCGGCGTCCGGCCGAACATCGAGTATATCGACATGCCCGAGCAGATTCGCGGCGCTTACCAGTATTTCACGCAAAGCAAGGTCGATCGTCTGCAGCGCGCCGGCTACAATGGCGGTTTCACGTCGCTCGAAGATGCGGTGGACATTTACGTCAAAGGCTTCCTCGACCGGGCCGATCGTTTCCGCTGACTGCAACAGATCACGAGAACCCATGTTCGATTTTGACGCCCTGTCGAATGCCATCGCCCGCCAGACCGTGCTGTGCGTCGGCGATCTCATGCTCGACGAGTTCGTCTATGGCGAGGTGTCGCGGGTTTCGCCGGAAGCGCCGGCGCCGGTGATCGCGGTTCAGCGCAGCGAGACCGGTGTCGGCGGCGCCGGCAACGTGGCGCGCAATATCGCTTCGCTCGGCGCCCGCTGCATCTTTGTCGGGCTGGTTGGTGAGGACGAGACCGGCGCCAGGCTCAAGGCGGCGCTTGCGCGGGAGAGCCTGATCGAAAGCGTACTGGTTTGCGATCAAAGCCGGCCGACGACGCGCAAGGTGCGCTTTGTTTCCGAACATTTCTCGACTCACATGCTGCGTGCCGATTGGGAATTGGCAAAACCGGCTTCCGCCGAGATCGAGCAGAAGCTGATCGATGCGGTGCTGCCGCGTTTGCCCGAGGTCGGCGTGGTGCTGCTGTCCGACTACGCCAAGGGCGTGCTGACGGCGCGCGTGATCCGCAATGTGATCGACGCCGCGCGCAAGCTCGGCAAGCCTGTGATCGTCGATCCCAAGAGCCCGAACCTTGCGGTCTATCGCGGCGCGACGCTGCTCAAGCCCAATCGCAAGGAGTTCAGCGAGGCGACCCGCAGCCGCATCGACGGCGAGAACAGCATCGCCGAAGCCGCGCAGGAGATCATGCAGCTTGCCGATTGCGACGCGGTGCTGGTTACCCAGAGCGAGCAGGGCATGACGCTGGTGCCGCGGCAGGGCGAGCCGATCCACGTCGCCGGGCTTCCGGTCAAGGTGCGTGACGTCTCGGGCGCTGGTGATACCGTCTCGGCTGCACTGGCGGTGACATTGGCCGCCGGCGCGGATTGGGAGGCCGCGGTGCGGGTGGCGAATGCGGCGGCCGCGGTTGCCGTCAGCAAGGCGGGTGCGGCGGTAGTGACCCCGGTGGAATTGCGCCGCAAGATCCTGCCGCATGCTTTCCTGGCGGCCGAAGAAAAGATCGTGATGGACCCGCGCGAGCTTGACGCCCAGCTTGTGGAATGGCGCAAGCAGGGCCTGAAAATCGGCTTCACCAATGGCTGTTTCGACATCCTGCATCCCGGCCACGTCAAGCTGCTGACCGCGGCGCGCGGCGCCTGTGACCGGCTGATCGTCGGCCTGAATTCGGATTCCTCGGTGAGGCGGTTGAAGGGCGAGAGCCGCCCGGTGCAGAACGAACGCGCGCGTGCGGAAGTGCTGTCGGCGCTGGAGGCGGTCGATCTGGTGGTGCTGTTCGAGGAGGACACGCCGCTCAACCTGATCACACGGATCAAGCCGGGCGTGCTGGTGAAGGGCTCGGACTATACCCGCGAGCAGGTAGTCGGCCATGACGTCGTCGAGGCCTATGGCGGCGAAGTCCGGCTGGTCGATATCCTGCCGGGATTCAGCACCACCTCGCTGGTCAATCGTGCGCGGGAGGGCCGGGCGTGAACGTGATGGCGACGACGTCCCGGGCGCAATCCATGCAGCCGGCCTGGCGCAATCCGCTGGTCTGGGCGAAGGCGGCGGATATCATTGCCGTGCTGATCGCGCTGGCGCTGCCGTGGTCGACCTCGCTGGTCGGGATCCTCAACGTGGTCTGGATCATCGCGGTGGTACCGACCATCGATCCGCAGGAACTGGCAGCGCTGGCAAAGCGCCCGATCTGCATCTTTCCGCTCGCTTTGTTCGCCCTCGCGGTGGTTGGAACGCTGTGGTCCGATGCGGCCTGGGGCGTGCGGCTTCATGCCATCAGCCCGACCGCCAAGCTCCTGATGCTGCCGCTATTGTTTCATCATTACGCGCGCTCGGAACGCGGCATCTGGGTGTTCAAGGCCTTTCTGGTCTCCTGTGCGCTGTTGATGGTGATGTCGTGGGTGGTGAAATTCGATCCAGGCCTCGCCCTGAAGCCGAAGGGGTTCGACAAGCTGGAGCCGGGCATTTTCGTCAAGAACTATATCGACCAGAGTCAGGAATTCGCGCTATGCGCGGTCGTGCTTGCTTTTCCCGTGTTCATGCTGCTTCGTGAGAAAAAGACCGTGCCGGCGCTGCTTTTAGGAGCCCTGGCGCTGAGCTTCCTCGTCAACATGGCGTTCGTGGTGGTGTCGCGCACTGCGCTCGTCACCATGCCGATCATGCTCGCCGTGTTCGCGATGCTGCACTTGAGATGGCGCAGCATCGTGATCATCGCCTGCGTGATCGCGGCGCTCGCCGGTCTTGCGTGGGTGACATCGCCGCAATTGCGCAAGACGATCGGGACGTTTTCGCGCGACTATCGTCTGTACAAGGAACAGAACATCCCGACATCGGCGGGCCTGCGGATCGAGTTCTGGGAAAAATCGCTGCGTTTCTTTGCCGAGGCTCCGATCATCGGTCACGGTACCGGCTCGACGCTCGGGCTGTTCGAGCAGGCCGCGATCGGCCAGACCGGCGCCGCCGCGGAAGTGATCGGAAATCCGCATAATCAAACCCTCAATGTCGCGGTGCAGTGGGGTGTGATCGGAATTATCCTGCTCTACGGTATGTGGTTGTCGCACCTGCTGCTGTTCCGCGGCGAAGGCATGATCGCCTGGATCGGGTTGATGGTCGTGGTGCAGAATATTTTCACCTCGCTGTTCAACTCTCACATCTTCGATTTCCACGAGGGGTGGATGTATGTGCTCGGCGCAGGCGTCGCCGGGGGAACGGTGCTGCAGGCCGGCAGGCGCAAGATGGTCGCGGAACAGGCAGGTCGGGGCGAGTCATGATGGCTGGCATGCCTGCGGCAGATGAGCTATCAGCAGATGGAGCGTTTTCGAGCGAAGTGGATACCGGTTCGCGTGAAGAAAACGCGTCAAAACAAAGAGCTGGAGCCTTTTCGGTTCTGATTTCATCAGAACCGAAAAGGCTCTGATAACCCGCATTTCTCCCGCCACCGGCCAGTAAAATGATGCGTCTTTCAAATCTGACCTCACGCAACGCCCTGATCGCGCTGCATGACGTTCTGGCGACGGCGATTGCGCTTTTTACCAGTTTCTATGTTCGCTTCGAGGGCAGCGAATATTTCTACGTCCGCGTGCCCTTGTTGCTGCGCATCCTGCCTTATTTCCTCGTGCTCAGCATCGTAGTCTGCTATCTCTGCAATCTGACCACCACGAAATGGCGTTTCATTTCGCTACCCGACGCGCTGAATATTCTGCGCGCCGCGACGATACTGGCGCTCGCGCTGCTGGTGCTCGACTACATCCTGGTCGCTCCCAACGTCCATGGCGCGTTCTTCGCCGGCAAGGTCACGATCATCCTGTTCTGGTTTCTGGAAATCTCGTTCCTGGGCGCGCTGCGCTTCGCCTATCGTTATTTCCGTTATACGCGTGTGCGCCGTCATGCCCGCAGCGACGGAGCATCGCCGGCACTCTTGATCGGTCGCGCCGCTGACGCCGAGGTGCTGCTGCGCGCCATCGAGAGCGGCGCCGTCACCCATATGTGGCCGGTCGGTGTGCTGTCGCCATCGATGGCCGACCGCGGCCAGTCGATCCGCAACATTCCCGTGCTTGGCGGCATCGATGACATTGAAGATGTGGTCCGCGATTATGCGCGGCGGGAGAAGCCGATCACCCGCGTGGTGATGACGCCCTCGGCATTCGAGCCGGAGGCGCATCCGGAGTCGGTCCTGATCAAGGCGCGCCGCGTCGGCCTCGTGGTCAGCCGCCTGCCGTCGCTGGAGGGAGGCGAAACGCCGCGACTGACGCCGGTCGCGGTCGAGGATCTGCTGCTGCGTTCCAGTATCGAGATCGATTACGCGCGGCTGGAAACGCTGGTGAAAGGCAAGGCGGTGATCGTCACCGGCGGCGGCGGCTCGATCGGTTCGGAGATCTGCGACCGTGTCGCTACCTTTGGTGCTGCGCGCCTTTTGGTGCTGGAACATTCCGAGCCGGCCCTTTACGCGGTGACGGAAGCGCTGAATGGACGCCAAACCGGCGCGGTGATTGAAGGTCGGATCGCCGATATCCGCGACCGCGAGCGCATCATGCGGCTGATGGCCGAGTTCAAGCCGGACATCGTGTTCCACGCGGCGGCACTGAAGCATGTGCCGATCCTGGAGCGCGACTGGAGCGAGGGCGTCAAGACCAACATCTTTGGCTCGGTCAATGTCGCCGACGCCGCGCTCGCGGCCGGCGCCAAGGCGATGGTGATGATCTCGACCGACAAGGCGATCGAGCCGGTATCGATGCTTGGCCTGACCAAGCGCTTTGCCGAGATGTATTGCCAGGCGCTCGATCACGATCTTGCGGTGCAGGCTGGCGGCGGAGCGCGGATGCGCATCATCTCGGTCCGCTTCGGCAATGTGCTGGCCTCGAACGGTTCAGTGGTGCCGAAATTCAAGGCGCAGATCGAGGCGGGCGGCCCGGTGACGGTGACGCATCCCGACATGGTCCGGTATTTCATGACCATTCGCGAAGCCTGCGATCTCGTGCTCACGGCCGCAACCCACGCTCTGGCGCTGGGACCCGTGCGCGCCGACGTCTCGGTCTACGTGCTCAACATGGGCCATCCGGTCAAGATCGTCGAACTGGCCGAACGCATGATCCGCCTGTCGGGGCTCGAGCCCGGTATCGATATCGAAATCACCTTTACCGGCATGCGGCCGGGAGAGCGGCTGCACGAGATTTTGTTTGCCAATGAGGAGCCGGCGGTCGAGATCGGCGTTCCCGGCGTGATGGCCGCCAAGCCGAACGAGCCGCCGATGCAGACGATCCGCAAATGGCTTGCGGCGCTCGACCAGGCGATCGCCAATGACGACCGCACGACGATCAGGGCGATCCTCAAAGATGCGGTGCCGGAGTTCGGTTCCTCGGCCGCATGACATGGCCGTGCTGAAAACAGCGATGCAGCAGGACGCCAAAATCGTCGTCGTCAGCCAGCATTATCCGCCCGATCACAGCACGACCGCTTCGATCATGGCGGCGATCGCCAACCATCTGACATCCGTGGCGCCCGTGATGGTGCTTTCGGGCATGCCGGGCTCGGCGTCAGCGGCACAGGGGGCAGGGCGGCCCGAGATCATCGAGATCAGGAACAAGCTGCCGGAAAAGGCCGCGCTGATCAGGCGCGCATCCTCCGAAATCCTGTTCACGCTGCGCACGTTTGTCGCGTTGCTGATGCGGTTGCGCAAGGGCGACGTCGCGCTCACCGTGACCGCGCCGTTCATGCTGCCTTACGCGGTGGCGGCGGCTGCCAGGCTGAAGCGCGCCCGCTCGGCGCTGATCATGCATGACCTGTTTCCCGACGTGCTGGTCATGGCGGGCCTGCTCAGGCCGTCGTCCATCGTCACCAAGGTGATCCGCGCCGCCAATGCGCTGATGTTCCGCGCGTTGGATGCGGTCATCATCATCGGCCGCGATACCGAGCCGCTGCTGCTGGCTTACGGCGGGATGACGCGCGAGAAGCTCTGCTTCATCCCGAACTGGGCGACGCTTAAGCCCGCGCTGCGGCCGATCGAGCCGGCCAATCCATATCGCCGCGCGATCTCCGCGCGCTTCATCGTCGGGCTGTCAGGCAATCTCGGCTTCACCCACGATCCTGTCGTGGTGTTCGAGGCAGCGCGATTGCTGCGCGACGATCCGGACATTCATTTCCTGCTGTCCGGCTGGGGCATCGGCTTCGAGCGGCTGAAGCAGATGCAGGCAGCCGAGAACTTGCCGAATGTGACTCTGGCCGAGCGCGTGCCGGAAGAGCAGCTCGATGAATTTCTCTCGGCCGCAAATGTCTGGCTGATTCCTTATCGCAGGGATCTGGCGGGGGTGTCGGTGCCGAGCCGGTTCTATAATCTGCTCGCGATCGGCCGGCCGGTGATCCTGGTTTCGGAGGCCGGCGCCGAGGCGGCGCTGACAGTCACTGAACATGGGCTCGGCTGGGTGGTCGAGCCCGGCGATGCCGCCGCGCTCGCCCGCGCGATCCGGGATGCATCTTCAGCCGATATGACCTCGATCGGTAATCGCGCGGTCGTTGCCGCAGAGCGCTACAATTTCGCCGACGCCATGAACGGCTATGCCGCGCTGATGCGGACGCTGTTGCGGAGCGGCTGATTTACGCAGCCCGCCGCGAAAACCGGTACATCACGAACGCGGTGGCGGCGCCGCCGATGACAAGCAGCAGCATATCCACTGCACCTGATGGCGCGGCGACCGATGCGATCGCCAGAATCGCAAGTGCCACGTTGAGCGCGAACACATTGCCGATCACGCGCCAGACCGTGAAGCCGTTGTCGGTGGCGCGCTGATAGAAATGCGAACGGTGCGCCGCCCAGAACGGCTCGCGCCTTACCATGCGGCGCAGCAGCGTCACGGTAGCATCGGCGAGGTAGTACATCGGCAGCAGCAGGGCGGCGGCGAACTGCCTGTCATAAGCGAGCTGCAGCAGGCACCAGCCGAGCAGCAGACCGATCGGCAGGCTGCCGACATCGCCGAGGAAAACCTTCGCCACCGGCCGGTTGAACGGTGCAAATCCGAGCATGGCGCCGCAGAGCGCCGCGGCGATCAGGGTTGCGGGGCCCGGGAAATCACCGAGCCAGCCAAGCACCACCAGCGCCGCCGTGATCGGCACGACCTCGGCAACCGTCATCCAGTCCAGCCCGTCCATGAAGTTGACCAGATTGACGAACCAAAGCCCGGCCAGCAGCAGCAGCGTGCGCTCCAGCCATAGCGGGCAGGCGGCGACGATCTGGCGGTCGCCGAAAGCGGTGACAATGATCGCGCCGACGGCGGCCGCCTGCAGCACCAGCCGCGGCAGCACGTCTATCGATTTCACGTCGTCGGCGAAACCGACCACCGCGATGAACAGCGTGGCCGCAAACAGCGAAAGCGGAATTTCCAGTTCACCGGCCGTGCCGAATGCGGCGGTCGCGGCGGCAACCAGCAAGGTTGCGGCGGTGACGGCGATGCCGGCCCCCTGTGGGGTCGGGATCTTGTGCGAGGACCGCGCATTGGGCCGCGCCAGCGCATGCCGCAGCAGCATCGGGCGGATTGCCCAGGTGAGGATGGCTGAAAGCACGGCTGCTGCGAGCAGCGCGACGAGCATGAGGAAGAAGCCGGGGATGGTCATGCTGTGCGACGGCTTAAGATTCCGGAATCTCGATCGGCTTGGCGCCCTGTGCCGCCTTCTCGGCACTGAGGATCCAGATCAGTCCGCCAACCGCGCCGACGGCGAACGACACCGCGCCGAACAGCAGCGAGACGTTGACGCCTTCATTCGGCATCAGCCCGGCATATCCGAACGCCAGCCCCATGGTGGCCTCGCGGACGCCCCAGCCGGCGATCGAGATCGGCAGCATGGTGATCAGCATGACCGGCGGAACGAGCTGGAAAACCTGGTTGAACAGCACGGGAGCCGCGATCGACTTTACCACGCACCAGGCGATGATCACCGTAAGAATGTGGACCAGGATCGACAGCATCGCGATCATCGGTCCACGCTTTCGATCGAAGATCACCTGGTTCGCGACCACCGAGCAGGCATAAAAGTGCTGCGTCCCCCACCAGCGTTGCAGCCAGGTCCAGGGCAGCCGGCCGAGCAGCAGGAATCCGAGGCCGGCAGCAAGCGCGGCCAAATCGACCAACAATAATGCCGAGCGGCCATCCGTGTTGCGGATCAGCTCATAGCTCCACGGCAGGCTTGCGACGATGACCACCGCAAGTGCGATCAGGCCGACGGCGCGGTCGACGAAAATCGAATAGGTCGCGATCCGCCATCCGGCGCCGCCACGCGCCAGCAGCCAGAGCCGCATGGCATCGCCGCCGATCGAGGAGGGCAGGGTCTGATTGAAAAATGTTCCGATCATATTGTAGCGCATAGCCTGGCGCGAGCTGAGCGGCGCGCCGCAATCGGCGCTGATCTCGCGCCAGCGCAGGGCACCCGCGTAGATCTGCAGGAAGGTCACGGCAACCGCGAGTCCGAGCCAGAGCAGGCTGGTCAGATCGATGCGCGAGGCGAGGTCGGCGAGGTCGACCTTGCGGAGCGCAAAATAGAGCAGCGCCACGGAGATCAGAATCTTGAGGGCGGAAAGCAAAATCTGGCGCATCGGATCCGCGCTTGAGGAGGTCAGACACCGCGCAACCCGGCGCCGCGCAGCACCCTTGAGTATGGGGTTAATGCCGATCTGGCAATAGCCCCTCAAACGGGTATTGCGGCCAGGAAATTTCCGATAGTCACAAAAACATTATCGCGTCGTAGGGCGCTGGTCCAGCGAGGTTGCGCCTGCGACGAATATAAATTGCAGAACGGCTCCAGCAATATTTTGAATTAATCGCGATTGTGCTAGTTGCATAGTGCAGTTGTAAGTTACATCGAGCTTTCAGCCTTGTCGCAGTCCCATACACTGTCGCAATCCCATATCGGCGTCACCTCGGCCCTGACAAAGTTTGCGTTGCTGCTTAGCGTAGCGCTGTGGCTGACGATGTTCGTAAAATCAGCGGGCGACGAGCTCTGGCTCGCGACCGACTTCATGTATCTGTACGACTGCGGGGCAGAGTTCGTACACCCCGGCCTGCACCAGGAACAAGTTGCACTCGTCGACGGAGTTGTTCGCTCCGGTGGAGACGATCAACTGGTCTATCGTGCGACATTGCGCGCAAGCTATTGCAATAATTATTTGGTCGCGTCTCTTTCATCCTATACCGCGGGCCGCATTTTATCGAGGCTTGGAATCGTCAATGCTAAAGAGGATATGGGCCGATACTTGATATATGCCCTGTACTGGGGAATGTTCGTCTCTGGCGCGCTTATTGGACTTGCCGTTCTGTTTACGGCCTTTCGGGTGCGGCAGGACGAATTGCGTATCTCGGTCGCCTCGGCCGTTATAATCGCCGCCATACTGGTGATGGCTGTGCCTCCGGCGTACACAACCTGGTTGTTCTATCAGGGCTCTCCGGCCCCGCCTGCACCGCTTGTGAAGCTGGACTTTGTCTGGTGGCACTATCTTCAGAGCTGGGTTAGCGTCGGCCGAGCATATCGCGCATTTGGCATCACCCCTCGCGCGAACGTCTGTCTACTCGCTTTGGCCGCGTTTGTTTTACGCTGGAACGGCCAACGCGGCCTTGCCTATTCAATTCCAATCGCTGTCGGTTTCGTTCACCAGAGCACTGCTCTGATCCTGCTCGTCGTCATGATCTTTTGTGACTTTGTTACCCGGCCCAGGGTCTTGCTCGAATGGCGCTGTGCCGTTCCGCTTTTGCTTAGCGCCGCTTTGATCGTTCTGCGCGAGCATATGCTGCGGATCATGAATTTGGAAATTTCTCCGATTTTCGTAGTACTGGTCCTGGGACTTGCTGCGGCAGCCTTCATCCTCATCAAAAAGCGTGGTAGCCGGATTCTCGCTTTATGGTCGCCAGTCGCCTCATTTCGCGACAGAACCATCGGGGCGGTGCCCGAGCCATTAGCTGATGCCACACTCATCATGCTTATCTGGGTGACTATTATTCCCTTTATTTACGCATTAGCTCATCATGATGCTTGGTACAGGACTGTTTATTTCTGGTCGGAACTTCCTCCTCGCTATGCGGGCACTTTCCAACTTTGCGTTTTTGCCGGCTTTTTGTTCCCGCTCTGGAACGGTTTGACCGCACGATATCCACGTGCAGCTGGTGTATTGAGCGTTTTCGTTTGTCTTGCCGCTGTCGCAGCTATAGCTTTCGCATTAAGGGTGCCACCAAAGGCTAATCTGGAAGCCAAGTCCGAGCTTGGCCGTCGCTACGACAACTCTATCGTGGCCATGGCGGCGAAAACCAAGAAGCCTGAATTTCGAGATGAGGCCGTTTGGTATTACCTGTTGGCTCGGAAGGCTGCTGCGGGCGACGGCGACATAAGGACGCTGTTTGACGCCGGGCCGGACTGACCTTCTGGTTGGTTACTCGGTGAGGCCTATCCCGAAATAGGTCCCTTGCTCATGGCGAGTGAACCGGAAGACCGAAGGCAAAGGGCCGACGCGGTGTTTGCAGCTTGAGGCGTGACGATGGTTTGCCCGGCGATCGAAGCTTGAGTGAAGCTGAACGCTCGTGGCCCGGCCAGAAGTACTCTCGTACATAGACCGAAGGGTAGATTGCCAAAACGCAGCGTTACGTTATCGGTTGAGCGTTGAACGTCGACGGAGATGGGACTGAGCCCGGATCCCATCATTGTCTCTTTTGTATCCGGTCGCGCCTGATTTTCGTCAGAACCCGAGCCGCTGTTGAGGAATTGGCTGATCGCAGATCCGAAACGCTGGAACTCTATCTCCGGATCAATGAGAGCTATGCTCAGGATTCCGACTTGAGCCCGGCAAGTCCACTTGCTTTCGACTTTGTTGAGCGACGCCAAAGGGTCTCCATTCGTGCTGATGTAGCCCACCGCCTGCGCAGATTGGGAGGCGCTCAAAAGTGCTGTGCACTGACCTTGGAGGAAGTTGGTAAACTGAACCTGCAGTGTAGAACCTTCGGCCGTAACCGAAGGATAGTGCCCCCATTGATCGACCTGCACGCTGTAGGTCGGCGCTACTTGACCTTGGGCGCGAACTAGCCTTACGAGCGACGACTGCAGCCCGCCCGGTAAAGCTCCTTCCCGGTCGAGCCAATCCGTCGTAAGCACGCCTTGCCGTAGAATATCTCCATTTGGCAATCGCGGGATCGCCAAGGCCAGGGCTTGAAGATTCTCGACCAGTTCGGCCGCCCTATGCCGTTCGGCAGAAGGTCTGTCCGAGACATACACACCCAACATCGAGATCGAAGAACTCACGAGCGCTACTGCCGGAATCGACAAAATCACCAAAATATAGGACCAGCCGCTTGGGACGCGCGCGCGCTGGCCATTGTCGACTAGATTTGAGCTGACCGGCTTGAACATTATCCCTACCTTTACCGTGGTAATCGCCGACGTTGTCTTCTGCTATGGGGTCGGCGGGCTCTTCCAGTGCAGCCGACATCCGGAACGCTCCAACCCTCAACGAATATCCCAGGATCGGAACGGTTGCGGCTGTGGCGCGCCGAGGCCCTTCTTGTGCGACATAAATCCACTATCATAAGATGCAGCAGCATTCACGGATATCCCGATCTTCCCCAACGGTCTGTGGCGTGATCTACCGGGGACGGGTAGCCAGATTCACGCAAGTCATTAGTCGAGGCGTTCATGACTAATCAAGGGTCCGAAGTCGCCAACTTGCAGGCCGCGGTAATGGGAGCTGAGAAAGATACCGCCTTTTCCGGCGACCAGTATGACGAGTCCTATCCGGAAGGCTATCAGGACCATTTCTGGCATGTTGCTCGTATAAGGGTTGTCCTGAACGCCCTGCGTCGGCACGTCCCGAAATCGAGCGTCGTGCTGGAAATTGGATGCGCGCGTGGCCTCTATGTCGCGAAGGCCCGAGAGGCGGGTTTTGCCGCTTTCGGCTGTGATCTGGGAAAACCCAAAGTTCACGATGTCGTATCGGATTATGTCCGTACCGGAACGGATTTTCGCGATCTCGATCCGGCAGTATTGGCGAAGGTCTCAGCGGTACTTCTTTTTGACGTTCTCGAACATCTGGATGAGCCGAAAGACGTCCTGGCGCAGCTTTCGGTCGCCATGCCCTCTCTCCGGACCGTGATTGCTACTGTTCCCGCCCGTCGTGAACTCTGGTCAAACTATGACGATCACTTCGGTCATTTTCGACGTTATACAAGGTTGGATCTGGAGAATCTGTTTAACTCGGCCGGTTTCAAGTCGGTGGAAAGCCGTTATTTCTTCAGGTTTTTATATCCGCCGATGTGGATACTCTCAAACATCAATCGAAGCCGTGCAGTCGCAATCCAGCGACCGGGAAATCGCTGGTTACATAAGGTCATCGGTGTCGTTGGAATACTCGACGCCTGGCTCTTGCCAAAAAACGTATGGGGCACGTCGGTGATCGGCGTTGCGAAAAAGGGCTAATTAGAACCTGCAAGGCTGATGTAAATCACATCGTGCAGAAATCCCGTCATGGTTTTCTGATGTTCTATCCGGCCGCATTGTTGTAAAAGCCCGAGCAGATCTTTTGCCTCCCTGGGAAATCGACCGCGGTCGAGGCGAAAGAAAGTCGACTTGAAAGCGCTCCCATCCAGCGGCAAAATCGCATCAAATACATGGAAGTGTCCGCCTGCGCGTACAACACGCAGGGCTTCCCGTGCCATGGAAACGAGCTGGTCATCCGTCAGATGATGGGTGGTTGCGATCGAGAACGCTTCATCGAAGGTTTCGGATTTGAAAGCCAACTCGGCACCGCTCATGACCACGAATTGACCGTCCGGATAGCGGGTAGCCGCCAGGCGAACATAGGCTGGATTGATGTCCAAGCCGGTATATTTGCCGTTGAAGCAGTTGCGATAGTTGGCCGTACCGCAGCCAATATCCAGGATCTGGATATTTTCTCGGCGCGGAAACTCGGTTTTGATCAGGTCTTTGAATAGGCGCACGGTCGGGTTGGCCAGCTTTTGATTCAGCTGATAGCCCAACGAAGTTTCGAGCACTCTATCGACGATCGATCTAATCATTGGCGAACCAATCCGAATACCTGCGCTGAATGACAGGGATCAGCGACAATCTGTTTGCACAAAGTTGGGTGACCTCGCCATTGAGAGCTTCGTCCGTTGATCAGGCCCTGGTGGCGGTCAAGGTCCAGCTCATTTTGTTGGTATGGGTCAATGTGACATTGGACAATGGCAAGTCAGAAATGAGCGCGCGAATCTCGTCGGCCGTCCAATAGTGGGCGATTGAGGGTATCAACTGGTCGAGGACGATCGCCTCAAGCTGGCGGAACGAGTGGCCACGCAACAAAAGCTCGTAAGGCCTCTTGTGCGGAAGAGCCAGGTAGCCTTTCAGGAGGACGGTCAGGCAAAACGCGATCCAGTGAGTCACAAAATTCGGTAGTCGCGACGTAACAAGCTTCCGCAGCGGGTCGATGACACTAAGGAAGAGTTCGTTGCCCTCCCTCGCGTACAGCCAAACGATCAACGTCCCCCCTGGAACAATTGCATTGACCAGCCTTTCCAGTGCCTTTCTTGGATCGGCGAGATGATGGATAACGCCAATGGAAAATGCGACATCGACCACGGCGATCTCGTCGAAATCGTAGATTGATTGGAAGCGGACATCGCAATTTGGAAACGTGGCCAGGTTTTTACGCGCGACAGCCACGGTACGATCGTCATAATCAATAGCGATGCCCGACTGTGCGCCTTCGGACAGGGCCCAGAACGAATTTCGGCCTATGCCACAGCCACCATCCAGAAATCTCTTTCCCTTGAAGCCTTCCAATGGGAATGGCCCAAGCCAGCGCCTGAATTGTTCCTTGTAAAGTGGAACGATCTCGGGGTAGGCGGCCCACTCATAGCCAAACTGGTGTTGTGTTCCTATCGTCTCTGTCGGCATCGGCATTTCCTTAATCCGATTCAATCAGAATCGCCGGCTAGCTCTCAGATCAGCCCGCTGCCTGCATCATCAAGGTAGGACAGCGGAACCCCTGAAGGCTGAGCCAACTCCACAGCGCCAGTCTGTGATCTGCCTTTCCGCAGCGATGTTCGGCCCATTTCATCTGCATCTTGGCGCCGTCTACTTCGGGTATCGAGACGAATGGCACCTGCTTGGGAAAATCCCGCAACCACAATGCCAGCGGAATTCCAAACCCTTTCTTGGGACGGGACAGAATCGATTTCGGCAAACGGCTCGAAAACGCCTTTCGCAGGAGGTACTTGCCTGTTCCACCGCGATATTTCAGCGAGTGGGGAAGTTTTTCGCAGAATGCTACCAGGTCGTTGTCGAGAAACACTGCACGCGTCTCTAGCGAATTGAGCATCGAGGCCCGATCTACCTTGGTGAGGATTCCATCCTGCAAATAATAATTGGTGTAGAACTCCATCGTTTTGTCGACATAACTTTTGCCCGGAGAAGCATTCCAAAGCGAAATTGCTTCCTCATAAATAGCTCGCACATCGGATGGAGAGGCAAAAAGCTCCTTGATTTCTGCTGGCGATTGCGGGCCGAGCCACACCGGATTCCACATTTCCGGCGGATACGAAAGACCCCTTAAGGTTCTGCGGATCCTGAACTCCATGCTCATATTTCCGCTTGAAATCGGCAGAACTTCGGCAAGTTTCCCCAATGCGTGATGGATTGGCGCTGGAACAAACTTGTAATAGATGGAGGCCGGAGCGAGTGCCCGAAACGGGTCGTATCCAGCGAACAATTCGTCGCCACCGTCGCCAGATAAGGCTACCGTCACTTTTTCCCGTGTGAACCGGCTCAGCAGGAATGTCGGCAGCAGAGACGGGTCGCCTAGTGGTTCACCTACGGTTGCGAGCAGTGGCGGAATTAGATCTCGCGCGTCGTTGATGCTCAGCATTCGCAGATGATGCCGGCTACTTGATGCCGTCGCCATGATCTGCGCGTATTTCGATTCATCGAACGAGGGCTCGTTGAAGCCGATCGAGAATGTCTCAATGGGATTTCCCCCGTTGGCGCGGGTTGCCGCCGCAAGAACGCCGCTCGAATCGATCCCGCCACTGAGAAACACGCCAAGCGGTACGTCGCTGAGCATGCGGCGTTTAACGGCCTCGTCGAAAAGTGCCAGCAGCTCTTCCGAGAGTTCGTCCTCGCTGCGCTCGAGCCAACGGTCTTCGGCTTGCAGCGAAAACCGCCAATAGGCAGCAACCTTGGCTTCGCCTGTCTGCAGATCGAATGTAAGCGAATGACCTCCAGGAAGTTTGGCCGCGGATCTGTAGGGTGTGCTCGGCGCCGGGAAAAATCCATAGGCAAAGAATTTCTGCAGCGCGCGCGGGTCCAGAGTTGTGTCGAATCCGCTATGAGCGGTCAGCGCCTTGAGCTCGCTGGCAAAACAAAACAGGCCAGGGACATTGCAGTAGAATAGCGGCTTTTCGCCGAACCGGTCCCTGGCGAGGAACAGTCGCTTCCTGTTCTTGTCCCAGATTGCGAAGGCGAACATGCCATTGAGACGAACGGGCAGTTCTGCTCCCCATTCCTCGTAGCCATGAACCAGCACTTCGGTGTCCGAATGATCGGACTGGAAACGGTGGCCACACGAGACGAGTTCACGTCTTAATTCGGCGTGATTGTAGATCTCGCCGTTAAAGACCACTGCAACGGAGTGGTCTTCGTTCCACATTGGCTGTTTGCCGTCCTGAATATCGATAATGGCGAGGCGTCGATGGCCCAAATGGACGGCGGTGACCGCGTCCACATGATAACCTTCTCCATCAGGGCCGCGATGAGACAAGGCAGACGTCATTGCCTCGAGATCGGAAACCGCACCTCTTCCGCAGAATCCGGCAATGCCACACACTAGGATTTCACCGTCTGCTTGTCCGTGAAATTGATTAGTTCCCGAACCGCATAGGCGCGTCCGCCGCTGGCTTCGTAATAGGTACGAACGAGCATTTCGGCGAGCAGCCCGAGCAAGATGCTGATGCTTCCCACCAGGAACAGCAAGGCCGCCAACAATGGCAGCGGCGTCAAGATAAGGGAAATATGCGCAAACACCCTCAACAAAAGCGCAAAGATGATGGTGGCAAGCGACGCAAGGGTGGAAAGGATACCGAAGCCGCCGAACACATAGATCGGTTTTACAAAATACCGATCCAGAAACATCACCACGATAAGATCGAGCACGACCTTCGCAATACGTTCCAGTCCGTAGTTTGATTTGCCGAACTTGCGGGGATTATGCGCGACGGGGATCTGCGTGATGCGACCGCCCTGCCAGCTGGCATAAATGGGGATGAAGCGATGCATCTCTCCATAAAGACGGATGCCTTTGACGACGTCACTGCGGTAGATCTTCAACGTGCAGCCGTAGTCGTTGAGTTCGACGCCGGATATGCGCGAGATGAGCCGGTTCGCGATGCGGCTTATCCAGTTCCTTCTTATTGCCGCGTCCTTCCGATCTCGCCTCCATCCCGAAACGACGTCGTATCCTTCCTCCAGTTTTGCCAGCAGCCTCGGAATGTCTGCCGGGTCGTTTTGCAGGTCAGCATCAATCATGACGATGAGATCATTCGTCGCGTAGTCGATGCCGGCCATCAAGGCGGCGGTCTGACCGTGATTGCGCCGGAAATCTATGATCTTGACGAGAGGGTGTTCACCAGCAAGCCGTCGAAGGACAGCCAACGATGCGTCCCGGCTTCCGTCATTAATAAAAATGACTTCGGCAGGGTTCGGCAGCGTCTTCAACGTATCCATCAAACGATCGAACAAAGGCTCAAGTGATTGCTCTTCGTTATAGACGGGGACAACAATGGATAGTGAAGGCGCGCAATCTTGGGTTAGCGGGGCTCTATCCATCAAAATTCCGGGGAGACGCTTGAGTTGCGACCATCTTAGTAATCAACTGTCCCGACGTTGTCTACTGGATGAAAATTCGTTTGGCACGCTTGTGCTTGGCTTCGTGAAAATCGCGTGACAAATGCCTGGAAGGTAATAACCGGATAGGCGATCAAACCATCGGGCTTCTGGGTCCGCGCCACGTGGCGCGATCACAGGCGCTCAAACAGCTATTGCTGACTTCGCGAGTCCAGCCTCGCGCGATTGACGTCCGCTGTGGATTTGCCACGAACCCGGTACAGCGGAGATCAAACCCATCTTCGAATCCGCTTTCGGCGGTTTTCTCCAACACCAACCTCACTATAGTTCGTGACACCCGTCCATGCTAGGTTCGGGTTCAAGAAGGCTATAAGTCTGTGATTTCAATATGGTTTTGTCCGGAATATCGTTCGAGAAAATTTCAGGCGAAGAAGCGGGTATCTTATCGGCGCCAACGTTCGTAGGAATGCTCGCCTCACGTGATGCCGATGTTGGAACCGGGGCCCCGAGGATACATGCCTGAACAACCGATATTAGTCACCGGAGCGGCCGGGTTCATCGGCTTTCATATCGCGCGGCAGTTGCTGGCCGAAGGGCGCGAGGTGATCGGGCTGGATAATCTCAACAATTATTACGATCCGGCGCTGAAGCAGGCCCGGCTGGCCCTCCTGCAAGCCGATCCGCGGTTTAGTTTCGTGAAGGCCGACCTTGCCGACCGTCCGGCCATCGCCGCGCTGTTCGCCAAATATCGTTTTGCGGTCGTGCTGCATCTGGCCGCACAGGCCGGCGTCCGCTACTCGATCGAGCAGCCTCATGCCTATGTCGACGCCAATCTCGAAGGCTTCGCCAACATTCTCGAAGGGTGCCGGCATCATTCCTGCCGTCATCTGCTTTACGCGTCGTCTTCCTCGGTCTATGGCGCCAATACCAAGGTGCCGTTTTCGGTCGATGACAGCACCGATCATCCGATCAGCTTCTACGCCGCGACCAAAAAGGCCAATGAGCTGATGGCTTATTCCTACAGCCATCTGTACCGGCTTCCGGTGACCGGTATGCGGTTCTTTACCATTTACGGGCCGTGGGGCCGCCCCGATATGGCGCTGTTCCTGTTTACGAAAGCGATTCTTGAGGGGAGGCCGATCAAGCTGTTTAACCATGGCATCATGCGCCGTGATTTCACCTATATCGGCGATGTAACCCGGGTCATATCGCGCCTGATCGGCCACATTCCGCCGGATAATGGCGCTGGCGGCGCGCCCGCGCGGATTTACAATGTGGGCAATAATCATCCAGAAGAGCTCAATCATGTGGTAGCTCTCCTGGAGCAGGCGTTGGGCCGTACGGCCGTGAAGGAGATGCTACCGATGCAGCCCGGAGACGTGCCGGCGACGTTTGCCGACGTCGGGAGTCTGACGCGTGACATCGGCTTCCGGCCCGAAACCCGCATCGAAGATGGCGTTCACAATTTTGTCGCGTGGTACCGCGACCATTACAAGGTTTAATGGCCATGGACCGACGGATTATTCCACTGATCATGTGCGGCGGCGCTGGCACCCGGCTGTGGCCCGCCTCGCGCGAGATTCGCCCAAAACAATTCTTGCCATTGTTCGGCACGCGCTCGACGTTTCAGGATACCATCTTGAGGGTGTCGGACGCGACGCTGTTTGAGTCTCCGATTATCATTACCAACGCGGCGTACCGCTTCATGGTGGTCGAGCAGTTGGCCGAGATCGGAAAAAAGGCCGACGTTCTGCTCGAGCCGGCGCGGCGCGATTCCGGTCCGGCGATTGCGGCCGGCGCGGTGTTCGCGCAGACGCGCGACAAGGAGGCGGTCGTGCTGGCGCTCGCCGCCGATCACGTGGTCGGCGACACCGATGCATTCCTTGCCGCCTGCCGCCAGGGGCTGGTCGCAGCGGAGGCAGGCCGTATCGTCACTTTCGGCGTCGAGCCCGAACGCCCGGCCACGGAGTACGGCTATATCAGCCCAGGCGAGGCGGTTTCCGGAGAAGTCCGCTCGGTCGCCAAATTCGTGGAGAAGCCTGATGCCGCCACGGCCGCCGAATACGTCAAGGCCGGCTATCTCTGGAACAGCGGCAACTTCATGTTCCGCGCGTCGGTGCTGCTGGATGAATACGGCAGGTTCGATGCCGAAAGCGTGCAGGCGGTGAGCGATGCCGTCAGCAAGGCCGGCCGCGATCTTGGATTTGTCACGCTCGAGCCGGCCTCATTCGAGAAAGCCAAGGCGATCTCGATCGATTATGCGGTGATGGAAAAGACCTCGCGCGCCGCCGTGGTGCCGGTGTCGTGCGGCTGGTCCGATGTCGGATCCTGGCGCGCGGTGTGGGAATTGTCCGACAAGGACGCGCAGGGCAATGCGGCGCAGGGCGCTGCAGTGTTCGAGGATTCACGCAACTGCAACGTTTCCAGCGACAAGGCGCTGGTCGCGCTGGAGGGGGTCGAGGATCTCGTCGTCGTCGCCACCCAGGATGCAGTGCTGGTATCGCGGCAGAAGGACGCCAACGGGCTGAAGCGGCTGGTTGCCAGGGTCAAGTCCGTTGCGCCCGACGTAACGCAAAGCCACCTCAAGGTGCACCGCCCCTGGGGTTCCTATCAGTCGGTCGACAACGGCGATCGTCATCAGGTCAAACGCATCACGGTGAAGGCCGGCGAGCGGCTTTCGCTGCAAAAGCACCATCACCGTTCCGAGCATTGGATCGTGGTGCGCGGCACGGCCGAGGTGACCGTCAATGAGACCGTCAAGGTGGTGCACGAGAATGAATCGATCTACATCCCGATCGGAGCCGTCCATCGGCTGGCCAATCCCGGCAAGATCCTCTTGGAATTGATCGAGGTGCAGACCGGCAGTTATCTCGGCGAGGACGACATCATCCGCATCGAGGATGATTACCGGCGTTCGTGAGCGCTTTACTCCAGACGTCCAGCCGGACGAGCTGCCGTGCGAACCAGCACGCTGCCACAGTTATGGCGAACATCCAGCCCTTCGGGGACCAAGCGCAAAGTTTGAAAGCTTGGTCAGGATGTGTGACCTAGCACCCATTTCCAGTCGAAGTTCCGTGAGGTTCGACGGGCGTCGATCGGCTGTGGACATCGCGCGTATCCACTAAACTCTTCCCATGGATCGCTCCGCGCGCACTGATCCAATGGCCTGATATCACTATCGGAATCTGTTTCGTTTTGTCGATGCAGACTCGTGCGCCACGCTAGTTGTTTTTGATGCTTGACACCTGCTGTACTTGCAGTGAAGAGTTTTGTGAAGAATTCATAACGGTTGCGTAACAATGAAAAAAAGACTCCCCTGGATCTTCGCCTTCGCATTTCTTTTCGGTGTCGAGCCGACCTGCGCCTATGCATATCTCGACCCCGGTACCGGAAGTGTCCTGTTGCAGAGTATCATTGCCGGCATCGCAGGCTCGCTCTTCGCCATTCGTACATATTGGACTCGGATCGTCAGGTTCTTCCGCGCTGAGAGATCGGAACAAACCGATGCTTCGGAGCGAGCCCGCAAAGATCATGCGTGATCCAGGGTCGTTTCGCGACCCGTCGAGCTACGTTTTCCGCCGGAACGGACGGATATTTCGTATGCTCGACGATGGTGCGTACCGCAATTTCGAAAGCCTTCGGACATCCGGCGCCTATGATGTGCTCCATGACAGGGGCTGGCTGATCGCGACAGAAGAAGTGGAATTGGACGATACCGGGCAACCCGGTCGCAAAGTCCTGGAACATCCAGAGCTTCCATTCATCTCCTATCCGTACGAATGGCCATTCTCGCTGCTCAAGCGAGCCGCGCTGTTACATCTGGACTTGCATATCTGCGCTCTCGATTTGGGTTTCACCCTGTCGGATGCGACCGCATACAACATCCAGTTTCGCGGCGTTGAGCCCATCTTCATCGATACGCCGTCGTTGATCCCCTATCGCGACGGGGATCTCTGGATGGGCCAGCGACAATTCGTCGAACAGTTTCTCAATCCACTACTGCTTTGGGCGCTGCGCGGCGTGCCTCATAATGCATGGTACCGAGGTACGATGGAGGGGATATCAATCGCCGAAATGGATTGCCTGATCGGACCGATCAGACGATGGCTGTCACCCCAGATTCTCACCAACATCACTCTCCCCAACATTTTGCAGCGCAAAGCGAGGCGCGTTCCTGAAAACGCCACTTTGGATCGCCCCCGCGCGCTTCCGAAGGAAGCGCTACTTTTCATGTTGAAGCAGCTTCGCCGCTGGATCGGAAAATTACACGCGAAGGATGTCGGCCCGACGGATTGGCAAAGCTACGCGACCAGCAACGTTTCCTATCGTTCGGACGAAGAGAACAGGAAGAAGGAGTTCGTTGCCCAATTTTCCCGATCCGTAGAGCCTGACTGTACCTGGGATATCGGTTGCAACACCGGCCTTTATTCCGAGGTTCTGCTGCAAAACGGAACGGGATCGGTCGTTGGATTTGATTTCGATCATCTGGCCCTTGAAGCTGCCGTTGATCGTGCTTCCAGTGGGGAATTGCGGTTACTTCCGCTGTTCGCTGACGCTGCCAATCCAAGTCCTGCACAGGGATGGGCTGGTCTCGAGCGAAAAAGCCTGGCGTCGCGCGGACCTGCGGATGCGCTCATCGCGCTTGCGCTGGTTCATCATCTTGCGATCGGAAAAAATGTTCCGCTTCCGTCGGTGCTCCATTGGCTCACTGAACTGGCTCCAAGGGGAGTCATCGAGTTCGTTCCGAAATCCGATCCGATGATTGAACGCATGATGCGTTTTCGCCAAGACATATTTCCTGACTACTGCCGCGAACAATTTGAGTCGTTGCTTTCCGAGCGCGCTGCGATTGTTCGCAGGCTTGAACTCTCGCAAGGCGGCAGAACGCTTTATGAGTACAGAAAGGCATCATGAGGTGGGTCCGTCTGCCAAGAGGACGAAGGATCAGGTTTGGCTGCTTGTCGGCGCAGCCCTTGCGGCGGCTATCCTTTCGACCGTAACGCTTCTCGATTTCTACGTGCAGAACGCGCAGAAGCTTCCCGGACCCGGTCGTGTCATTCGTTATGCCGGAATGACGTTATTGGCCGTCATTCTCGTTACCGCCGTCATAAAGGCCTGCTGGAGAACTCTCCCGATTTGGCGAGCGATACTTGCTGTCGGCATCGGGACATTTGTTTTCTTCTCCTTTCACCGGCTGGAAATGGCAAGAGCCGCGTCTTTTTCCACTCACAAGGAGTTGGCTGCGGTCTTATGGACGTCGGTTTCGCTTCTGGCCGTGCTGGGCGCATTGGCGTTCGTGCGACGGCCGGCCATAGTTTCGATTGCGCTTGTCCTGTCGCTGGCCTTTGCCGCACCGTCGATATCCCGGGCGGTCGGGCTTTTGGCGACTGCGCAAGATGTTCATGACGCGACGGATGTTCACGCGCCATCCGGCGTTCGTCCTTTGATTTCGCCAAACATCTATTGGATCGTGCTTGATGGATACCCCAGAGCAGACGTGCTTCGAGAGAGCTTTGGGTTCGACAACAGCGACTTCCTGGATTCGCTGAAGTCTCTTCGGTTCAAGGTCGTCGAACGCGGGCTTTCTAATTTCCCGGTCACCATGAATTCGGTCTCGAGCACGCTTAACATGGATTACACCGTCCGTTCGGACGGTGGAGTTCTCCATCCGTTTCCCGCGACCGAACTGTATTCGATCGTAAAGGGGAAGAGCCGGACCGTTTCGAGCCTTGAAGAACTCGGATACAATTACGTTCACTTCGAGAATGGCTATGATTATCTGACCAAATGCGCAGAAACGGAGCGACGGTGCATTCGCGGCAACAAGAATTTGGATGAGCAGGACGTCGCCATACTCTCGAACACGCCGCTGATTGATCTCATCGCCGGCTTCGAGGGAAATGCGGACGGTGCGACTCCATTCCATATCGGCGGCGTCGCCGACCTGACGGCGAAATTACCCGCGATCCAGGAGGAGCCTGCCCCGTTTTTTGTTTATGCGCATGTGATCGCACCACATCCGCCGATCCGCTTCCGGGCCGATTGCAGCATGCGGCGGGCGCAGCCGGATCTGGTGGCGTGGAATCCCAAAGCCAAGCCCGACTTCATCGATCAACTCAAATGCGTCAATGCACAGGCGTTAACGCTGCTCCGAAAGATCGCCCAAACTGATTCGGATGCGATCATTATCGTCCAGTCAGATCACGGAACCGCGTTCTCCGGCCAATTTAAGAAGAAGGCATCGGAATGGTCCGATTCCGATTTGTGGGAGCGCTTCGGTGTGTTGAACGCGATGCGCCTGCCGCCATCTTGCCGAAACGACATCACGATGGACCAGACGCTGGTGGATACGTTTCCGCTTGTGCTTGCCTGCCTGACCGGCCGGGAATTCAAGCCTCGCCCGGGGCGTATTTTTGTCACGCCCTACGACGATAACCCCGAATACGGCAAAGCGATCGAGTATTCACCCGACAGATTGCACGGGGATCGCTAGCCTCGGCTGTTACTTTCCGCCATGGAGGCGCAAGGTGCGAATCGGGGATGAGTTTACTCCTTTTACGGCTTTTTTTGGCGCTCCGGCCCATCGGAAGGTGATGTAACTTTTTGAATCAAAACGTGTGTGGGAGGAGGGCAGGATATTCGCCACAACTGTGGCGACGTGCTAGGACTGCGCGCCGGGGGCGTTCGTGACAGAGATATTACGCAAGGTGCCGGGATGAGGGTGGCGGGATGAGTTCCAAAGTGTCCGCATCGGATGTGAAAGCCGAGGCGAAAAGCGCGTTGCGCGTCGGGGTGGTCGGCGCAGGCGTGATGGGCAGCAATCATGCCCGCGTGCTGGCCGGATTGCCGGGAACGGAACTGATCGGGGTGGTCGATCCGGTGCCGGCGCATCGCGCGCGCGCCACCGAACTGGCGGGCTGCCGGACCTTCGCGACGCTGGACGAATTGATTGCCGAGGGCGTCGACGCAGTGACGATCGCGGCGCCGACGCATCTGCATCACGAGATTTCGCTCGCCTGCATCGAGCGCAAGGTCCACGTTCTGGTCGAGAAGCCGATCGCCTCCTCGGTGGAGGAGGGGCGCGAGATCGTCGCCGCCGCCTCACAGGCCGGTGTGACGCTGATGATCGGGCATGTCGAGCGTTTCAACCCGGCGGTTGCAGCCATCAAGCAGGCGATTTCGGGTGAGGACATTCTCTCGATCGGCATCACCCGGGTCGGTCCGTTTCCGCCGCGGATGTCGAATGTCGGCGTGGTGATCGATCTCGCCGTCCACGACATCGATCTGATCCGCTGGTTTACCGAGTCCGACATCGTCGAGGTGCAGCCGCAGCTCTCCAGCGCGGTTGCCGAACGCGAGGACATCGCACTGTTGCAGTTCCGCACGGCGTCGGGCGTGCTGGCCCATATCAACACCAACTGGCTGACGCCGTTCAAGGCGCGCAACGTCACGGTGGCGACCCGCGGCAAATATGTCATGGGTGATCTGCTCACCCGCCAGGTGACCGAATGCTTCGGCTTCAAGCCGGATGGCAGCTACTCGATGCGGCACCTGCCGGTCGGTCATGACGAGCCGCTGCGTGCCGAACTGATCGCTTTCCTCAAGGCCGTCCGAACCCGTGGCGCGCCGGCGGTGACCGGTGACGAAGGGGTCGCCAGCCTTGAGATTGCCACGCGCTGCCTGGAAACCCCTGCGCGACCTGCAGCGGCCTCGGCGCCGGCCCGCAAGGGACCGCGGGCTGTCGTCGGCTGAAGCCTGGTTCTGATTGAACCAGAAATCGGGCTTTAGATCCTTGTTCCGACGCGTTTTCTTCACGCGCACCGAAAGCCGTCTCGCTCGAAACGCTATGAAGCCAAATCACTCCTGACCATCGAAGACGCCATGAATCAGCACACGCCCGTAGAACAACCCGTGCCCTTTATCGATATCGCCGCGCAGCGCCGGCGTCTCGGCAAGGCGATCGATGAAGCAGTGGCCCGCGTGCTCGCCCATTGCCAGTTCATCAACGGCCCCGAAGTGGCGCAGCTCGAGGCTGAGCTCGCCGCCTTCTGCGGCGCCAAGCATGTCGTGAGCTGCGCCAGTGGCACCGACGCGCTGGTGATGGCGCTGATGGCAAAGGGCATCGGCCGCGGCGATGCGGTGCTGTGTCCGTCCTTCACCTTTTGCGCCACCGGCGAATCGGTCGCCCTGGTAGGGGCGACGCCGGTTTTCGTCGACGTCAATGAGACCACCTTCAACATGGACGTTGCTTCGCTGGAGCGCGGGATCGCGACGGCGAAGAAGCACGGCCTCAAGCCGAAAGCGGTGATCCCGGTCGACCTGTTCGGCCAGAGCGCCGATCACGATGCGATCGGCAGGTTCGCCGCAGCCGAAGGCCTCTTCGTGCTGGATGACGCCGCGCAGGGCTTTGGCGCCAGCTACAAGGGCCGCAGGCTCGGCACGTTTGGCCTTGTCACCGCGACCAGCTTTTTCCCGGCCAAGCCGCTCGGCTGCTTCGGCGACGGCGGGGCGATCTTTACCGATGACGAGGAGCTTGCTGCGACGCTGCGCAGCATCCGTGTCCATGGCCAGGGTTCGGACAAATACGACAACGTCCGCCTCGGCGTCACCGGGCGGCTCGACACCATGCAGGCGGCGATCCTGCTCGAGAAGCTGAAGATCTTCGAGGACGAAATCGCGGCCCGCAACAAGGTCGCCGAACGCTATGCACAGGGCCTCGGTAACGTCGTCACCGTCCCGCATGTCGCCAGCGGCTGCACCTCGGTCTGGGCGCAATATACCGTTCGCCTGCCCAAGGGGACCGATCGCGACGGCTTCGCCGCGGCGCTGAAGGCGAAGGGTGTTCCGACCGCGATCTATTATCCGAAATCGATGCACCAGCAGACCGCTTATCGGGATTTCCCCGTCGCCCAGGGCGGTCTTCCGGTCAGCGAGCGGCTGTCGTCCGACGTCATCAGCCTGCCGATGCATGCCTATCTGGACGAGCCGACGCAGCAGCGTGTCATCAAGGCCGTGCGCAGCGCGCTTTCATCCTGATTCGCTGCTTCACAGCGTTTGCGAGCCAATCTCCCTGATCCTGAAAAGGGAAGGGTGGGGGGCGCCACGAGCGCTGATGCTCGTGGAGACAAGATCCGCCCCCCGGTTTTGGCTACAAGCACCAACCGATCTCCCTTTGTCAGAGGGACAAAAGCGGCCGCAATGATGGAGTGTGGTCCACAAGTGAAAGTCCTAATGCTTCGGTTCTGATTCAATCGGAACCGAAGATGCGATAGAAGCGGACGCATGCTTGGACGCATCTTCACCGTCGGCGGTTATACGCTGCTTTCGCGGCTGACCGGCTTTGCCCGCGACATCATGCTGGCCGCGATCCTGGGGGCAGGGCCGATGGCGGATGCGTTTTTCGTCGCTTTCCGGCTGCCCAACCACTTCCGGGCGATCTTTGCCGAAGGCGCCTTCAACGCTTCCTTCGTGCCGGCCTATGCCCATGTCGATGGCAAGAGCGGGGAGGCGTCGGCGCGGCTGTTTGCCGATCGCATCTTCACGCTGCTGTTTCTGTCGCAGGTGGCTCTGCTCGCCGCCGCCTGGCTGTTCATGCCGCAGGCGATGAGCATCCTGGCGCCTGGATTCACCGACGAGCCGACGCAGCGCCATCTCGCGATCGAGCTCACGCGCATCACCTTTCCCTATCTGCTGCTGATCACGCTGGTGACCCTCTATGGCGGCATGCTCAATGTGAAGCATCGCTTTGCCAGCGCGGCTGCGGCATCAATGCTGCTCAATCTGGCAATGATGGCGATGCTGGCGCTGTCGGCGTATTTTCCCACCGCCGGCCATGCCGCGGCATGGGGCGTCCTGATCTCCGGCTTCCTGCAATATTTTTTGCTGGCCGTTGATCTTGCTCGTCACGGCAGCCTGCCGCGCTTTGCGTCGCTCAAGCTCGACGATGATGTGCGTGACTTCTTCCGTGCAATCGGGCCGGCAACGCTGGGATCGATGGGGACACAGGTCGCGATGTTCGCCGACACCATCATCGCGACTTTCCTTCCCGCCGGCGCGCTGTCGGCGCTATATTATGCTGACCGGCTCTATCAGCTTCCGATCGGGGTGATAGGGGTTGCCATCGGCACGGTGCTGCTGCCGGAAATGTCGCGGCAGATCACGGCGGGCGATGATGCGGGTGCTGCGGGGGCGCAGCGCCGCGCCTTCGAATTCACGCTGGTTGCCGTCATTCCGTTCGTCGCCGCCTTCCTCACGGTGCCTGAGGCGATTACGCGCGCGCTGTTCACGCGCGGCGCCTTCACCAAGGGCGATGCCGTGGCTGCTGCCATGACGCTGGCGGCCTATTCGATCGGGCTGATCCCCTCGGTGATGATCCGTAGCGCGGTGGCGACGTTCTACGCCCGCAAGGATACGGCGACCCCGATGAAGGCTTCGCTGACCGGCCTCACCGTCAATGTCATCCTGAAGTTCTTGCTGATGGGTTCGCTGGCGCAGATGGGGCTGGCGCTGGCGACCGCCGTCGGGGCCTGGATCAACCTGCTGCTCGTGCTCGGTTTCGCCGTGCGTGCCGGCCATTTCGAGCCCGATCGCGCCTTGATGCGCTCGCTCGGTAAATTCGCTCTCTCCGGCGTTGTGCTGGCCGCCGCGTTCTGGCTTGCGGCGAAATTTGCCGCAGTGCAGTTCGCGCATCTGCCCGCCTTTCGCAGCGAAGCTACGCTGGCGCTGCTGATCGTCGTCGGCGTGATCGTTTATGGCGGTTCGATCCTGCTGCTGTTCGGCAAGGGCTGGCTGCGGTCATTGGTGCGCGGCTAAACCCTTTGCGCTTCCGCGCGATCCGCTGCAATATGACAGAAAATCGCGATGACAAGTGGAGAGATGATGACTGCTCCGGTTAAGTTTGGCGTCGGTCAAAGTGTCCTGCGCAAGGAAGACGACGCGCTCATCCGCGGCAAGGGCCGCTATACCGACGACCACGCTCCGTCCGCTGCGATGCACGCGCTGGTGCTACGCTCGCCGCACGCGCACGCGACCTTCACCATCGATGTCAGCCGTGCCCGCGGCCTGCCGGGGGTCGGCGTCATCCTGACCGCCGAGGACGTGAAGGATCTCGGTGGGCTGCCGTGCCTGTTCAACCTGGAGGAAAATCCCTTCACCGGTCCGCCGTATCCGATCCTGGCTGACCGCGAGGTGCGCCATGTCGGCGATGCCGTGGCCTTCGTGGTTGCCGAAACCGTCGATCAAGCGCGCGACGCCATCGAGGCGATCCAGGTCGAGTGGACGCCGCTGCCGGCCGTGGTCGGTGCTGCCAATGCGATCAAGCCCGGCGCCCCGCAGGTCTGGCCGGACCATCCGGGCAATGTGCTGTTCGACGTGCCGATCGGCGACAAGGCGGCGACCGAGGCGGCCTTTTCCAAGGCGCATGCGGTCGCCGAGGTCTCGATCGTCAATCCGCGCATCGTCACCAATTTCATGGAGACACGTGCGGCGGTCGCCGAATACGATGCCAAGCGTGACCATCTGACGCTGACGATTGGCAGCCAGGGCAGTCACCGCCTGCGCGAGATCCTGTGCCAGCACGTCTTGAAGATGCCGATGGAGAAGATGCGGGTGATCTGCCCCGACGTCGGCGGCGGCTTCGGCACCAAGCTGTTTCCCTATCGCGAATACGCGCTGATCTCGGTCGCCGCGCGCAAGCTGCAACGGACCGTCAAATGGACCGCCGATCGCGCCGATCATTTCATGGGCGATGCGCAGGGCCGCGACAACGTCACCAAGGCGCGGATGGCGCTTGCGGAGGATGGGAAATTCCTCGCCATGGACGTCGATCTGGTCAGCGACATGGGCGGCTATCTCTCGACCTTCGGCCCCTATATCCCCCATGGCGGCGCCGGGATGCTGCCCGGGCTCTATGACATCCAGGCCTTCCATTGCAGGGTGCGCACGGTCTTCACCAATACCGTGCCGGTCGATGCCTATCGCGGTGCCGGCCGTCCCGAAGCGGCCTATGTGGTCGAGCGCCTGGTCGATGCCGCTGCGCGCAAGCTCGGCATGACGCCGGACGCGATCCGGCGCAAGAACTTCATCGCGCCGAAGGCGATGCCCTACAAGACCGCGACGGGCAAGGTCTATGATTCCGGCGATTTCACCGCGCATATGAAGCGGGCGATGGAGATCGCGGACTGGAAGGATTTTCCAAAGCGCGCCAGAGCGGCAAAGAAAGACGGCCTGGTGCGCGGCATCGGCATGTCGACCTATGTCGAGGTATGCGGCACCATGGGCGAGGAGACCGCCAACGTCGCGCTCGATCCCAATGGCGACATCACCGTCCTGATCGGCACCCAGTCGAGCGGGCAGGGCCACAAGACCGCCTATGCGCAA
This sequence comes from Bradyrhizobium sp., assembly GCA_035547995.1. Classification (GTDB taxonomy): domain Bacteria; phylum Pseudomonadota; class Alphaproteobacteria; order Rhizobiales; family Xanthobacteraceae; genus Bradyrhizobium. The sequence goes on from DASZTN010000040.1 coordinate 38,971, forward strand.
CTGGTTGCCGAGCAGTTCGGCGTCCCGCCGGAGCGCGTGCACGTTTTCCAGGGCGACACCGATATGATCGCGACCGGCCTCGGCACCGGCGGTTCGGCCTCGATCCCGTCAGGCGGCGTCAGCGTCGAGCGGGCGACCCGCACGCTGGGCGCCAGCCTGCGCGAGATTGCCGCCGAAGCGCTGGAGACCGGCGTCGGCGACCTCGAGATCAGCGACGGCACCATCCGCGTCGCGGGCACCGACCGTTCGATCAGCTTTGCCGATCTGGCCAAGCGGCCGGGCGTTGATCCGTCGAAGCTGAAGGCGAGCGCGACCTTCGCGAGCGCCGATGGCACTTTCCCGAACGGCACGCATATTGCCGAGGTCGAGATCGACCCCTCGACCGGCATCATCCGGATCGTGAACTACGTCATCGTCGACGATTTCGGCGTGACCCTGAATCCGCTGCTGCTGGCGGGACAGGTTCATGGTGGGGCGATGCAGGGCATCGGCCAGGCGCTGATGGAGCAGGCGGTCTACGATCCCAAGGACGGCCAGCTCGTCACCGGCACGTTCATGGACTATGCGCTGCCCCGTGCGTCCGACGGCCCGTCCTTCGTGTTCGAGACCCATAACGTGCCATGCACGACCAATCCCCTGGGCGTAAAGGGCGCCGGCGAGGCGGGCGCGATCGGCTCCTGTCCGGCGATCGTCAATGCCATCATCGAGGGGCTGTGGCGCGAGTACAAAATCGATCACATCGACATGCCGGCCACTGCCGAGCGGGTCTGGATTGCGATCCGCGAGCATCAGCGCCAACATAGCCTTTGATATCAGCGGAATGAAACGCCGGCTGCGGTGTTGCAGCAGCGTGGCAGGGCGCGCGGCGGATCGCGTGCCTTGGGAAATGAAGGGGATTTGGAAGATGATGCGAGCTGTCGTGATTGCCGGAATGCTGCTGCTCGGGGTCAGCGCGGTCGTGGCGCAACAGGACCAGGTCAAGCAGGCGCAGACCTATATGAAGGGCAACGGCAAGAATGCCGCTGCGCTCGCCGCGATGGTCAAGGGCGAAAAGCCCTACGATCAGGCCACCGTCAATACCGCGCTCGCCCAATTCGAGGACACCGCCAGGAAGCTGCCGACGCTGTTCCCCGACAGCATGAAGGGTTTGAAGGCGGATGGTGACTACGGCCCTTCGCCCAAGATCTGGGAGGACAAGGCCGACTTCAGCGCGCATATCGAAAGCTTCAGCAAGGCGGTCACGGCCGCCAAGGCATCGACCAAGGACCTCGATACGCTGAAGGCTTCGCTTTCTGCGATCGGCAAGCAGTGCGGCGCCTGCCACGAAACCTTCCGTGTCAAGAACAGCTGATTGAGCTTGGTGAAATCAAAAGGGCGGGCGCCTGATGCGCTCGCCCTTTTTGTTGTCAATGCGAGGGTCGCAAGCGACGAAGCCATCCAGAGTCATTATCCGGACTCTGGATTGCTTCGCGGGAGCCTACTTCGTCACCTGACCGCGGATCTCGCCGCCCGGATTGGCTGCGGTGTGGATGTTGACATAGTATTTGCCGGCCTCGAGGTCGGCGGCCTGGGCGTCGGTCAGCGTGGCGCTGCCTTCGACAGGACTTGAAGCCGCGTTCGGGATCGCAACGGCGACGCCGGCGTTCTTGCCGGGCTCGGCCGGCCCGTGGAAGTGGGCGGCGGTCGCCGGACCGGTGAGGCCGGAATAGGTCAGCTTCCAGCTCAGCTTCTTGGTGGCGGGATCGTAGTTGATGTCGGCTTCGCCCTTGCCGGCGCTGGTGGTCGGCGGGTTTTCCGATTTGCCGTCAAGGATTGCCTTCATCTTCTCGGCAAAGGCCGATGTGGTAAAGGCGACGGACGCACCTAGTGCCAGCGTAACAAGCGCAATTCTGGTCTTCGACATGATGCTCTCCCTGTTGATGTCACGTTTGCGTGCGGCTTCGAAATAATGACATTTCCTCAAAACAATAACATTTCAGTTTTATTCCGCGCGCAGCCTTGCGCAGTGTTTCCGAAGTCGATTTCGTGCAGTGTATGGCGGGAAGCGAGGCCATGCCAGCCGCTGGATCGAGGCCTGCAATGACGGATCGGTGAATGCGACGAACAGCCCTTGTGCTCATCCTGGCCGGCATCGTGGCCTTTGCCATCTATTGGGGGTTGACGGGGACGAGGTTCACCGGTGTCACCGTCACCGAAGCTGCCTACACGCCGGACCTTGTGAACGGGCAGACGATATTCAACGCCGGCGGATGTTCCTCATGCCATGCCGTGCCGGGCCAGCCTGACCGTTTCAGGCTCGGCGGCGGACTGGCGCTGGCTTCGCCGTTCGGGACGTTCTACGTGCCGAACATCTCGCCCGATCCCACTGACGGCATTGGCCGCTGGACCGAGGCCGAGTTCGTCAATGCAGTGATGCGCGGCGTCTCGCCGGAGGGCTTTCATTATTTCCCGGCCTTTCCCTATGATTCCTACGCACATGCAAGGATTAGCGATGTCCGTGATCTGTTCGCTTACTTAAAAACGCTGCCGCCGGTCTCCGGCAAGGTGCGCGATCACGATGTGCCATTCCCGTTCAATATCCGCCGCAACATCGGCATCTGGAAACTGCTGTTCATGGACGACAAGCCGTTCGCACCCGACGCTTCGCGATCGGCACAATGGAATCGCGGCGCCTATCTCGTAAACAGCCTCGGCCATTGCGCCGAGTGCCACAGTCCGCGCAATTTCCTTGGCGGCATCGTCTCCTCGCAGCGCTTTGCCGGTGGGCCCAATCCAGACGGCAAGGGCTGGGTGCCCAATATCACCCAGAAGGGGCTCGGCGACTGGAGCGCCAAGGATATCTCCTATTTCCTGGAAACTGGACAAACGCCTGACGGTGATTCCGCCGGCGGGGCGATGACGAGCGTGATCAAGAACACCTCGCAATTGGGCGCGGAAGATCGCGACGCCATCGCCGAATATGTCAAGTCGCTGCCGCCGGTCGATGGACCGCCGCGGCCGCGCAAGAGCAATAGTGATCAATCCTAAGCGGAACTGTTCGCAGCACCCGAAGACCCCGAGGGCTCATCTGGGCGTGCCGAATGCTTTGAACGTGATGATGGTGCGGGTATCCTGGATGCCGGGAATGACCTGCACCTTTTCGTTGATGAAATGCCCGATATCGACGTCGTTATCGACGTAGAACTTCACCAGCAGGTCGAAATCTCCCGCGGTGGAATAGATCTCCGAGGCGATCTCGGCCTCGGCAAGGGCATTGGCGACGGCATAGGATTGGCCGAGCTTGCATTTGAACTGGACGAAGAAAGGAACCATCGCTGTCGTCTCCGAAACCTTTGTGCCAATATACAGCAGAAAAGCCGACGGCGTAGCAAGCCATAGCGTTTTCGAGCGAAAGCCTGTCCCGGACTTGATCCGGAATGGATACCGGCTCTCGTGAAGAAAAAGCATCAGAACCATGGCGCTAACTTGCCGTCGATGGGATGGCTGGCTAGGACATGAACATGGCTTCCAGGCAAGACTCCAGATTACAGCAGGCTGGATGATGGCGCTTCCCGTTGCGCTCACCATCGCCGGTTCGGATTCCTCCGGTGGCGCCGGCATCCAGGCCGACCTGAAGACGTTTGCCGCGCTTGGCGTCTACGGCGCTTCCGTAATCACCGCGCTCACCGCGCAGAACACGCGTGGCGTCAGCGGAATTCATCCGGTGCCGGCGGATTTCGTCACCGCGCAGATGGACGCGGTGTTCGGCGATCTCGACATCAAGGCCGCCAAGATCGGAATGGTCGCGCAAGTCGCGACGATCGAGGCGATCGCTGCCGGTCTGATCAAATGGTCGCCTGCGCATGTGGTGCTTGATCCCGTGATGGTGGCGACCTCGGGCGATCATCTCCTGATGCCCGATGCGGTCGAGGCGCTGCGAACCAGACTCATTCCACGCGCATCCTTGCTGACGCCGAATCTGCCGGAAGCTGCTGTCTTGGTGGAAGAGTTCGAGGCGCATGACGAAGCCGCGATCGAGCGCCAGGGACGGAAGCTGCTCGCCATGGGCTGTGCGGCGGTGCTGATCAAGGGCGGCCACGGGCAGGGCGCCGACAGCATCGATTATCTGTTCAGCTCGGGCGGCATGATCGCGCTGGCAGCGCCGCGTGTCGCCACCGTCAATACCCATGGCACCGGATGCTCGCTGTCGTCAGCGATTGCGGCAGGGCTTGCCAAGGGCGAAAGCCTTGAAACGGCGGTACGTGAGGCCAAGACCTGGATCAGCGGCGCGATCAAGCAAGCTGATCGTCTTGGCGTCGGACACGGCCATGGGCCGATCCATCATTTTCACAGATTTTATTAAGCTGCGCGAGATCCGATACCGACGTCGCTTTGAAGAAATGCGACGCGCTGTTCACAGCCGTATTTTCCCGGAAGAACGACCGTCCATTTGTGTCTGAAAACGCCGTCCCTGGCAGCGTTAACTTGTTCCGCTGCAAAATTAGGACGGCTGCGCCATGGCCCTCGCATTTTTCGAACAAGGCCGGGCAGCTGATGGCCCGCTGCTGTCGCTTGGTTGTCGTACAGCGCTGTTATCGCCGCATAAGGGAAAGAAATGTCCGATTCGGTTCGGACGTGTCGGCGGTGGATGGACCCCGACAAATGGAGCGTCAAGGTAGCGCCGGACGTCGTCCCTGAAAGCGGTCGGCGCCGAGGTCGGTTCCATTTGCCGCAGGCTGTGTCATCGCATTGTCACGGGATTGTAGTATGACAACACCCATGGGAAGCGACTCGATAAGTGAAGAAGCCCCGGAGCGGCGCTTCCGCACTTTGTTTATCTCCGATGTTCACCTCGGAGCCCGCGGCTCGCAAGCCGAACGACTATTGGATTTCCTCCGCAGCCACGATGCCGACACCATCTATCTCGTCGGCGATATCGTCGACGGTTGGGCGCTGAAGTCCAACTGGTACTGGCCGCAATCGCATAACGATTTCGTGCAGAAGATGCTGCGCAAGGCGCGCAAGGGCGCCAAGGTGATCTACGTCCCTGGCAATCATGACGAGTTCCTGCGCAACTATTACGGCACGCATTTCGGCGGCATCAACGTCGTCGAAAACATCATCCATGAAGGCGTCGACGGTAAGCGTTATCTGGTGATCCACGGCGATATCTTCGACCTCGTGGTGCAGAACGCGCGCTGGCTCGCCCATCTCGGCGATACCGCCTACGATCTCGCGATCCGCATCAACCGCTTCGTCAACATGTTCCGCCGCTGGTTCGGCGCACCCTATTGGTCGCTGTCGCAATGGGCCAAGCAGAAGGTGAAGAACGCCGTCAATTACATCGGCGCGTTCGAGACCACGCTCGCCGCCGAAGCCCGCCGCCACGGCGCCGATGGCGTGATCTGCGGCCACATCCACTACGCCACGATCCGTGACGAGCACGGCATCCGCTACATGAATTGCGGTGACTGGGTGGAAAGCTGCACCGCGCTGGTCGAGCACGAAGACGGCCGATTTGAAATCATCACCTGGACCGAACCGCTGCGCAAGGTGGCGCCGATCGCAGCGTCGATGACCGCACGCGCGGCCTGATGCGCATCCTGGTCGCGACGGATGCGTGGCACCCGCAGGTCAACGGGGTGGTACGCACGCTGACCATGATGGCGGAAGCGGCAAAAGCCTTCGGCGTTGAGATGACTTTTCTCACGCCGCAATCCTTCCGCACCTTCGCGATGCCGAGCTATCCGGATTTGCGGCTGGCTTTGCCCGGGCCAGGTAGGACCGCCGAACTGATCGAACAGGCCCGGCCGGACGCCATTCACATCGCCACCGAAGGCCCGATCGGATTCCTGGTGCGCCGCTATTGCCGCAAACGCGGCCTGCCGTTCACGACCGGTTTCCATACGCGTTTTCCCGATTATGTGTCGGCGCGGCTGCCGATCCCGGAAGCCTGGATCTGGCTGATGCTGCGCCGGTTCCACAAATTCAGCCGGGCGGTGATGGCGGCAACACCGGCGCTCGCCGGCGAATTGCAGGCCCGCGGCTTCCGCAATGTGGTGCTGTGGCCGCGCGGCGTCGACACCGCGCTGTTCCATCCGCGCAATGTCGATCTCGGCCTGCCGCGTCCGGTGTTCGCTTGTGTGGGACGGGTTGCGGTGGAGAAAAATCTCGAGGCCTTTCTCGATCTCGATCTGCCCGGCACCAAGCTGATCGTCGGCGACGGGCCGGCGCGCGCGAGCCTGCAGCGGAAATATCCGCAAGCCGTGTTCCTCGGCGCGCGCCAGGGCGAGGCGCTGGCGGAGGCCTATGCGGCTGCCGATGTCTTTGTCTTCCCGAGTCGGACCGACACCTTCGGCCTGGTGCTGCTTGAGGCGCTGGCGAGCGGCCTGCCGGTCGCTGCGTTCCCGGTGACAGGCCCGCGCGACGTGATCGGGACTGCGCCCGTCGGCGTGTTGGACGAGGACCTGCAGGAGGCCTGCCTCGCGGCGCTCAGGATCCCGCGCGAGGCCTGCGTCGCCTTTGCGCGCCAGTACACCTGGGAAGCGTCCGCGCGTGCCTTCGTCGACCACAATGTGGCGATTCATTCCGCTCTCCCGACTGAAGATTCGGTCGAATTCGAGCCGAGCGAGCCAAGTCTTGTGACTTAAGTCCTGTGATCCGAGCCTTGTGATTTAACCCCTGCTTGCGGATGGGGACGGCGACGCGATAGAAGCGCGATATGACCGATCCATCCCAGGCCTTGCCCGTCACCCCCGCCGATGTTGATGCCGCCGCCCGCGTGATTGCACCATTTGCGGTGCGAACGCCGCTGTTGTCGCCACCGGTGCTCAGCGATCATATCGGTGCCCGCGTCTTCCTGAAACCGGAACTGCTGCAGCGTACCGGCTCCTTCAAGTTCCGCGGCGCCTTCAACAAGCTTTCCTCGATCCCGGAGGCCAAACGCGGCGGCGGCGTGGTGGCGTTCTCGTCCGGCAATCATGCGCAGGGCGTCGCGGCCGCAGCGCAGCTTCTGAAGATGCAGGCCACGATCGTGATGCCGGCCGATGCGCCGCTTTCCAAGCGCGAGCGCACCAAGACCTATGGTGCCGAAGTCGTGTTGTATGACCGCGATCGCGAGGACCGCGAGGCGATCGCACGGGAGATCGCGACCAAGCGCGGCGCGACGCTGGTGCCGCCTTACGACGATCCCTTCGTGATCGCAGGTCAAGGCACGGTGGGTCGGGAGATCGCCGAGGACATGGCAGCGCTCGGCGTCGCTCCCGATATCGTGGTGGCGCCGGCTTCGGGCGGCGGGCTGATCGCGGGCATCGCGACTGCGGTGAAGGCGCGTTTTCCGAAGGCCATGCTGATGTCGGCGGAGCCGGCTGGTTTTGACGATCATGCGCGCTCGCTGCGCGCTGGCCGGCGCGAGCCGCATCGCGCTGAAGGCCGCACCATCTGTGACGCCTTGATGGCTTCGATTCCCGGCGAGATCACTTTCGCGATCAACTCCCGCCTGCTGAGCCAGGGCGTCACCGCGACCGATGCGGAGGTCGGCGCAGCCGTCGCCTTTGCATTTCGCGAACTGAAACTCGTGGTCGAGCCGGGCGGCGCAGTCGGCCTTGCGGCGCTGCTTGCCGGTCACATCGACGCGAAGGGCAAGAATGTGGTCATCGTATTGTCGGGCGGCAATGTCGATGCCGAGATGTTTTCACAACTGATCGGTTGATTGCGCCGAAGCGCGACAAGGCCTGGGAAGGACGTCACCGGCTGCGAGCGAAGCGAAGCAATCCAGACCCCGCTCGTATCAATGGATTGCTTCGTCGCTTTGCTCCCTTACGCAAACGCTTCGTGTTTGCCGCAAGTAATGACGCTATACGACTCAATTGAAACTTGTCGCTGCAGCCGAGATCACGAGAACAGCGCGATCTTCTCGGCCTGGGTCAGCCGCCGCAGCGCGGCGAGTGGATCGGAGGCCGAGATCGGCTTGCGGATGATGCCGCTGGCAATGATCGCCGAGCCGAGCGACGGCTCGGGCGAGGCTTTCAGGATCGCCTGCGCCAGCGCCTCCGGCGAGGGTTGCGCCGGCCTTGCGAAGGGACGTTCGGTGGCCGCTTCCATCACCGGCTGCAATGGCGGCGGAGCCGGTGAGGGCTCGGTTGCCGGCGAAATGACGTGCTGCATCACTGGTGCGGACTGTTCGATCGCTGCTGCCGGTGTCGTCTGAAGCGGAGGCGTCGTCGCCCTTGACGCCGTGGCAGTTTCCGGGGCCGTGATCGGCTCGGGTTCTGGCGCAATCAACTCCGGCGCAGCTGCCAGCGCTGCCGCCGCAGTTTCCACGGTCTGGCTTTCCTGCTCTTCTTCATCGGGAGGATCGACGACGGCCATTTCCATCGCGATCATGTCGAGCACCGCCTCGTCGTGGGCGTCTGCCGCCTCAGCCGACATCTCCACGTTTTCGGAAGTCGCCTCGGTCGCTCCGTCTACGATCGGCTCGGCAGTCTCGATCACCGCTACTTCCGCGGCTGCGGGCTCTGGAATCTCAGCCGTCGGCGCGGCTACTTCCAAAGTCGTTTCGGCCGCTACGGTGGCTTCCGCGGTCTCGATGCGCGCTTCCGGAAGGACTTCGGCGGCGGCGCTCGCCGGCGCTTCCGCGTCAGCTTCCGTCACTTCATCGGCAACCACCGGCGCCGGTGAGGGCGCTGGTGCTGCCTCCGCAACCGGCTCGCCCGCGACAACTTCCTGAGCCGCGGCGGTCTCGACCGGTGCATCGTCATGGTCTCCGAATTGCGCCAGCCGCTGGGCGATCAGGTCGAAAGCCTCGGCTAATGCCGCGCTTGGATCGACCGATCCGAGCTGCTCGCAGCTTGCTTCGATCGAGGCGACCTGCTGGTCGATCAGGTCGCAGATCCGCCCGTCGGCGCCGATCTCGCGCCAGCGCCAGGATATCTCCTTCATGATCCGCGCGCCCTTGCGCACCGGCGCCAGATTCTGCTCCAGGGCCAGGCCGTCGAGCGCGGCGGAGGCGGCGTTCCGCGCCTGATCCAGCGCGGCCTTGATTGCCGTCAACGCGCCGGCAAGCTTGTCGCCGGCGTGCTGCTGTTTCTGCGCAGCAAGCGACTGCTCGATCCGCGCGACCGCATCGAGCACCATGCTTGTATCGGCATTGCGGTTGCGCTTGGCGTATTCGCCGAGAAACCAGCGGCCCCGCGCAGTCTCCATGAAGGCTTCGCTGATCGCCTCATAATCTTCCTCGCTCGGCTGAACAGCGCGAGCGGAGATCGGCGACAGGGCGAATGCGTCTTTGACCATGCTAAACTCTTGCGCGCAAATCACTGCGCGATGGGCTAACGATCATCATGATATCAGGCGAATCGCAATCGAATTGATGGCTGCCGAATCACAAATCTCCCCTGTATCTCAGGATTTGCGCAGGCGATTCGCAACCTGGCTGAGCCTGTTTTACGGCACAACCTTTGGCCTCGGCGGCACCTATCTGCCGTTTTTCCCGGTATGGCTGAAGGCGGTCGGCATCGATCCGTCATGGATCGGGACGATCGTGGCCGCGCCCGCGGTGACGCGTTTCACCGTGCTGCCCTTCCTCACCAGCCTTGCGGAGCGGCGGCAGGCGGTGCGCGGCGCCATGATCCTCACCGCCTTCGCCACCGCGGCCGGCTTTACCGTGATCGGAACGCAGCATCAGCCGCTATCGGTGTTTCTGTGCTTTGCCGCAACCGCCTGCGTGTGGACGCCGATGGTGCCGCTGACCGATGCCTATGCCTTGCGTGGGGTTGCCAGCTATGGCCTCAACTATGGGCCGCTGCGGCTCTGGGGTTCGGTGGCATTCATCCTTGGCGCGCTCGCCTGTGGCCTGTTGGTCGACGTCATTGCGGCAAGGGATCTGATCTGGGTGATTGCCGGGATGGCCTGGATCGGGGCGCTGATGGGCCTCGGCTTGCGGCCGCTCGCTCAGGTCCGTGGCGCGGTGGCGGAAATACATCATGCCGGCGCGCTGCTGCGCGATCCCGGTTTCCTAGGTATTATCCTGGCCTCGGCGCTGATCCAGGGCAGCCATGCGGCCTATTACGGCTTCGGTTCCATCACCTGGCAGGCTGCAGGTCTGAGCGGACTGACCATCGCTGCGCTTTGGGCGATCGGCGTGATCGCTGAAATCGTCGTGTTTGCATTGTCGCCCCGGTTCACATTGGCGCCCGCGATGATGGTGATGATCGGGGCGCTGAGCGGCGTCCTGCGCTGGACACTGACCGCGCAGGAGCCACCGCTGGCGCTGCTCGCCCTGTTGCAGGTTTTGCATTGCCTTACCTTCGGCCTGACCCAGGTCGGCATCATGAGCCTGCTGGTCCATCATGTACCCGGTCATGTGATGGCACGGGGCCAGGGTTATCTCGCCGCCTGCAGCGGCATGATCTATACCGCGGCCTCGATCCTGTCCGGCATGGTCTATGCCCGCTACGGCCAGGGCGTCTATTACCTGATGGCGGCGATGGCGTTCTCAGGCGGCGCCGTGATGTGGCTGGTGCGGCAAAGGCTCGCCCTTCAGCCCCAGAGTGCAGCTTCCGGCGGATAGACCAGGCTGCCGTCATAGCGCAGCCCGTGCTCGCGGTCGCGCGCCAGCAGCAGCGGACCGTCGAGATCGACGAAGCGCGCCTGCCCGGCGAGCAGCATTGCCGGGGCCATCGCCAGCGAGGTCGCCACCATGCAGCCGATCATCAGCTCAAAGCCGAGCGCGCGGGCGGCATCCGCCATCGCCATCGCCTCGGTCAGCCCGCCGGTCTTGTCGAGCTTGATGTTGACGGCGTCGTAGCGCTCGCGCAGGCCATCGAGCGAGGCGCGGTCATGCACGCTCTCATCGGCGCAGACGGCCAGCGGCCGCTTGATCTTCGCCAGCGCCTCGTCCTTTCCGGCCGGCAGCGGCTGCTCGACCAGGGTGACGCCGGCATCGGCGCAGGCAGCAAGGTTTTGCTCGAGATTGTCCGGTGTCCAGGCCTCGTTGGCATCGACGATCAGCTCGGAGGCAGGAGCTGCGTTGCGCACCGCGGCGATCCGCGCGGCATCGCCATCGCCCCCGAGCTTGATCTTGAGCAGCGGCCGGTGCGCGGCCTTGGCCGTCGCCTCCGCCATCGCCTCCGGCGTTCCCAGCGAGATCGTGTATGCGGTGGTGCAGGCCTGCGGCGCCGGACGTCCGAGCAGGTCCCAGGCGCGCTGGCCTGAGATCTTGGCTTCGAGATCCACCAGGGCGCAATCCAGCGCGTTGCGGGCGGCGCCTGCGGGCATCGCGGCCTGCAGGGCCTGCCTGTCGAGGCCGCGCTTCAGCAGCTCCCGCATCGGCTTCAGGGTCGCCAGCGTGGCCTCCGGCGTCTCACCATAGCGGGGGTAGGGGACACATTCGCCGCAGCCCACATGGCCGGATGAGCTTACTTCCGCCACAACCGTCACCGCTTCTGTCTTGGCGCCGCGGCTGATCGTGAAGGAACCCGCGATCGGCCAGCGTTCGATTCGGGCAGAAAGCTTTATGATCCGGCTGGAACTCATTTTAAGGTCTGGCAAATTTCTCAGGCATAAGCTTATCCCGGGGTGGCCGAGTATGGCTGGTTGGGAGCCGTTTCGACAAGGCGGCGGCGCGGTGGGAACCATCTTTGGCATGAATGGCGCGGATTTGACGCGGGAGCGGACCCGGTGAGCGGCGATCCGACATTGGAGCGGGTTGCGCAGGAGGGCGGGCTTGCGCTGCGCGCCGCCGGCCCCTGGACGGCTCCCTTCGCGCCGGTGCTGGAGCGCATCGTGGCCGATGCCGAAAAGTTGAAGGGCAGCCGGCGCAATATTTCTATCGATGTCTCGGAGGTTTCCAGGCTCGACACCTTCGGCGCCTGGCTGATCGAGCGGCTGCGGCGCAGTCTGACCCAGGGTGATGTCGAGCCCGCCATCGCCGGGCTTTCGGCCAACTATTCCAGCCTGGTCGACGAGGTGCGCCGGGTGAAGGCGGCGCCGAACGACGACCAGCCTTCTCTGACCATCACCGCCATGCTGGAGCAGATCGGCCGCAGCGTTGCCGGCTTTGCTACCACGATCCTGCAACTGATCGATATGCTCGGCGCGGTGCTGACTGCGACCGGCAGGGTGGTGATCCGGCCAACGAGCTTCCGCCTGACCTCGACGGTGCATCATCTCGAACAGGTCTGCTGGCGCGCGGTACCGATCGTCGGCCTGATCACCTTCCTGATCGGCTGCATCATCTCGCAGCAGGGCATCTTCCATTTCCGCCGCTTCGGCGCCGACATCTTCGTGGTCGACATGCTCGGCGTGCTGGTGCTGCGCGAGATCGGCGTGCTGTTGGTGGCGATCATGGTGGCCGGCCGCTCGGGCAGCGCCTACACCGCCGAACTCGGCTCGATGAAGATGCGCGAGGAGATCGACGCGCTGCGCACCATGGGCTTCGATCCGATCGAGGTGCTAGTGCTGCCGCGGCTGCTCGCGCTGATCATCGCGCTGCCGATCCTGGCTTTCCTCGGCGCCATGGCCGCGCTCTACGGCGGCGGACTGGTGGCATGGCTCTATGGCGGGGTCGATCCGGAAGCCTTCCTGCTGCGTCTGCGCGATGCGATCTCGATCGATCATTTCATCGTCGGCATGGTCAAGGCGCCGGTGATGGCGGCGGTGATCGGAATCGTCGCCTGCGTCGAAGGCCTTGCGGTCGAGGGCAGCGCGGAATCGCTCGGCCAGCACACCACCTCCTCGGTGGTGAAGAGCATCTTCTTCGTGATCGTGATGGATGGCGTGTTCGCGATCTTCTTTGCCTCGATCGGAATCTGACGATGGCAACAGAGGTAACCGACGCCATTATCCGGGTCCGCGATATCACCGTGCAGTTCGGCTCGACGCGGGTGCTCGACGGGCTCGATCTCGATGTGAAGCGTGGCGAGATATTAGGGTTCGTTGGGCCGTCAGGGGCCGGCAAATCGGTGCTGACGCGCACCATTATCGGCCTCGTGCCGAAACTGGCCGGCAGCATCGAGGTGTTCGGCGTCGATCTCGACCGGGCCGATTCCAGGACACGGCGCGGTGTCGAGAAGCGCTGGGGAATCCTGTTTCAGCAGGGCGCGCTGTTCTCCTCGCTCACGGTACGGCAGAACATCCAGTTTCCGGTGCGCGAAAACCTGAAAGTGTCGCAGCGGCTGCTCGACGAGATCATGGTGGCGAAGCTCGGCATGGTCGGCCTGCGACCCGAGGTCGCCGATCGTTATCCGTCGGAACTGTCCGGCGGCATGATCAAGCGCGTCGCGCTGGCACGAGCGCTGGCGCTGGATCCGGAACTCGTCTTCCTCGATGAGCCGACCTCTGGCCTCGATCCGATCGGCGCCGGCGATTTCGACGAGCTGGTGCGGACCCTGCAGCGTACTTTGGGATTGACGGTTTTCATGGTAACCCACGATTTGGACAGCCTTTATACGGCTTGCGACCGCATCGCCGTATTGGGTAACGGCAAGATCATTGCCGCGGGATCGATGGCCGACATGAAGGCCTCGCAGCATCCCTGGCTGAGGGCTTATTTCCACGGCAAGCGAGCCCGAGCTGTCATGGGCTAATCTTCAAGGACCGGAGCTGGTTTGATGGAAACGCGGGCGAATTACGTCCTGATCGGAACGTTCACGCTGGCAGTGATTGCGGCGGCGTTTGGCTTCGTTCTGTGGTTTCAGAGCCTGCACACCACCAAGGCGCGGACGCCGCTGCGTATCATCTTCGAAGGACCGGCTTCAGGCTTGCGCGATGGCGGCAGCGTCAATTTCAATGGTATTCGGGTGGGTGAGGTCGTCTCGGTGAAGCTCGACAATCCGCGTCGCGTCGTCGCACTGGCGATGGTCGAGAACAACGCCCCGATCCGCAAGGACACCAAGGTCGGGTTGGAGTTTCAGGGCCTCACTGGAGTGGCGGCGATTTCGCTCACCGGCGGCGACGATTCCGCGCCACCGGTGCCGCGGGATAAAGACGGCGTGCCGGTACTGACCGCCGATCCGAATTCGCTGCAGGACATCACCGAGGCGATCCGCGGCACCCTGCAGAACATCAACCGGGTGGTTGCCGACAATCAGGAATCGGTCAAGAACTCGCTGCATAATCTCGAAACCTTCACCAACGCGCTGGCGCGCAATTCCGACAAGCTCGACGACCTCATGGGGAAGGTCGACGGCGTGATGGCGAAGGCCGACAATCTGATGCTCGGCCTGGATACGCTGGCCGGCGGCAAGGATGGCGGCGAGCTTTATCTGACGGTGAAATCGATCCGCGAACTGGCCGAGGATTTCGACAAGCGCTCGAGTTTGCTGATGGCTGATGGCCGCCGGACGCTCGGTGACATCAGCCACGCCGTGAACAATCTCGACCGCAATCCGACGCGGCTGATCTTCGGCCCCTCCAGCAGCACCGTATCGGCAGCGCCTCCGCCGGCAGCGGCTCCGACGGGCAGCGTGAGAAGGCGGCCGTAGGTGCGGCGGATGGCGAGTGGCGAATAGCGAATGAAAAACGGAGGCGTTGCAGCGTCCGTTTTTGGTTTACCGTAGACTGCCAACCATGCCCGTCATACCGGACGACGCGAAGCGGCGATCCGGAATCTCGTGATTGCGGCGCGGGATTCCGGATTCACGCTTCGCGTGCCCCGGAATAACGAAACCCTATTCTCGCTATTCCCTGCTCACCATTCGTCCGATCATCCCAACCGTCCCGCGGCATGGGCGAGCAGGGTGTAGACCAGCCCGGTTTCCGAGATCAGGTGGGTGCGCAGCATCTGCGGACCACGCTCGTCGCGCGCGACCTCGTCGAGCAGGCGCTCGAACTCGGTGATGTAGCGGTCGACGGTCTGCTTGAAGCTGCGGTCGGAGCGGTACTTGCGAGCGACCTCGTCGAACGCCTTCTGGCCGGCGGGCATATAGAGCCGCTTGGTGAAGGCCTTGCTCTCGCCGCGCTGGTATCGGTCCCACATTTCGGCGGCGAGATTGCGATCGACCAGCCGGGCGATGTCGTGCGTCAACGATTCCAGCGGATTGCCGCCGGGGGTGGGCTGCGGCTGCGGCCGGCCGCGCGGAACATCCTGGCTGCTGCCGCTGTCGGCGCGGTTAAGGAGGCCGGACAGCCAGCCGTCATTGGCCTGGTCGGTGCTTGCCGGGCTGACCGGCGGCGCCTCGGTGCGGCGCGGACCGGTCAGGCCGAGATCGGGCGGGGGCAGGCTTGATGCACTGTTGTTGTCGCGTGCGCGTGCAGGCGCCGAACGCGTCGGGGCCTCGTTGCGTCCGCCGATGATGGAGGCCAGTGCCGGCTCTTCCTCGCGTGGGGTGCTGCCCGCGCGCGTGCTGCTGCTTGCCACATCGAGGCCGCGGCCGTGACGGGCAACGATCCGGTTCAACTCGGCCAGCGCCTCGATCTGATCGACGATCACCTTGCGCATCTGCGAGGTGCTCTCGGCGGCCTCCTGCGGCATTTCCAAGACGCCGCGACGCAGCTCACTACGGGTGGCCTCCAGCTCGCGCTGCATCTCCGATGCCATCTCCTTCATGCTGGTGACGACCGCGGCGAACTTGTCGGCCGACTGCTTGAACATCGCATCGGCTTCCTGGGTGCCCTGGCGATAGAGCTGGTGCATGGTGTCGGCGGTCAGCCGGCGTTCCTCCTCGGCGGCCTCGCGGACCGCTTCGAACTGTCGGGTGATTGCGGCCGAGCCGGCGCCGGCGGTTTCCGCCACCACGCGGGCGATGTCCCGTGCGCGCGCTTCCGCGGCCGCCAGCGATTCATCGAGCAGGCTGGTGAACCGCGACAGCCGCTGGTCGAGATCGGTGGTTCTAAGATCGATCGTCGTGATCAGCGATTCCAGCGTCGCCTTGCGCTCGGCGACGGAGGCGGTGGCATTGCGGTTGCTTTGCTCGACGCTCGCCGCGGCATCGGCCAGCGCCCTGCCGTGCGCATCGAACTGGCCCGACAGCAGGCCGAGATTTTCCAGCACGTTGGCGGTCTTGGCGTTGAAGACGTTCAACTGATCTTCCAATGCCTGCGTCGCCACGCCGTTGCGGGCGGTGACGTCGTTCATGGCGCTGACGAAGTCCGCTACGCGGGTGACCAGCGCCCGCTCGAGCGAGTTCAGATTGTCGTGCGCCCCGGTCAACACTTCCTGCAGCAGGATGTTGCCCTCGCGCAGCCGCTCGAACAGCGCGACCGTATCGGTGCGCAGGATCTTGCTGGTTTCCTGCATCTCGGTCACGGCCGCGATCGAGACCTGGCGCGACTGGTCGATGGCCGCGCGCGACGACTGCTCGAGATCCTTGATCGACTTGTTGAGTGCGCCGGTGGCGAGCTCGCCGGCCGAGGTGATCGTCCGCGCGACGTCGGCCCCGTTGTTCATCATCGACTGCGAGAACGACTGGCCGCGCATTTCGATCGACCGCAGCGCCTCCGAGGTGGCGCGATCGATGTCGGCGGTGAGCTGATTGGTCTTGGCGGTGAGGGCTTCCACCAGCGTTCCGCGGTTGCCGTCGATGATCAGGCTGAGCCGCTCGGTCTGCTGCTGGACATAGGTGACGATCTCGTCGGTCTTGCCGGTCATGTTCGAGCCGAACGAGCCGCTGGCGGCGAGGACCGAACGCTCGATGTCCGCCGCGGTCGACTTGATCTTGGTGTTGATCTCGCTGGAGGCCGCGACCAGCAGGTTCTGCGCATTCGCCGTGGTGGCCTGGATGCTGTCGGTGGTGCTGGCGGTCGCCGTCGTGAGCGAACGCTCGATCTCGACGGCAAGCGCCTTGATCTGACCGGTCGCATCCGAGGACGATGAAAGCAGCGTGGTCTGGGCTTCGCGCGCGCTGTTCAGGATGGCGGCGGCGGTTTCGGCGCCGACCGTGCTCAAGGTGCGTTCCACATCGGCCGTCAGCGACCGGACATGGTTCGCGGCATCCGACGAAGCCGTAACCAGCGTGCTCTGGGCCTCGCGTGCGCCGCTCGTGATCGATTCGGCGGTGGAGGCGCCGGCCATGGATAGCGAGCGCTCGACGTCGGTGGCCAGCGCCTTGACCTTGCTGGCGGCATCCGTCGACGCCGTGACCAGAATGCTCTGGGCCTCGCGCGCACCGGCAACGACCGCGCCGGCACTCGAGGTGACGGTGGCCGACAGCGTGCGCTGGATGTCGGCCGCGAGCGACTTGATCTGTGTCGTCGCCTCCGTGGACGACGTTATCAGCGTCGCCTGGGCGTCGCGCGCGCTGCCCAAGATCGAGTTTGCCGCGCCGGTGCCGAGCGCGGCGAGGGCGGCTTCGACTTCCGAAGACGTCAACTTCAGCTGGGTACCGACATCGCCGGATACCGACAGCAGCGATTGCTGGGCTGCGCGTGCACCGGTCTGGATGGTCTCGCTGGTATTGACCACGAGGTTGGTCAGCGAGCGTTCGGCATCCTCGACATGCGCCTTGATCGTGGAGGACAGTTCCTCGGCGCGTGCCAGCAGGCCTTCGCTGGCCTGACGTCCGCTGCTCTCGATGCGGCCGGCAACCGCTTCGACGCGCGTGCCCAGCAGATCCTCGAACTGCGCCACGCGCGCGTCGATCTCGTTCGCAACAGTGCCGATCTTGCTGTCGATGTTCTCATGGACTTCCTGGAAGCGAGCCGAGATGGTGTCGCTCAGGAGCATGCTGCGGCCGTCGATGGTCTGCATCACGTTGGCGATGCGCTGGTCGACGGCTTCGACCGCCTGTGCGGTGCCCTCGGTCAGCGAATGGGTGAGGTGGGTGAGACGCGTGTCGACGGACTGAAGCGCCTGCGCGGTGCCTTCGGTCAGCGAATTGGTGAGATGAGTGAGACGGGTATCGACCGACTGGATCGCCTCTGCGGTGCCTGCCGTCAGCGAGCTGGTGAGATAGGTGAGACGCGCGTCGATCGATTGGATCGCCTGCGTCGTTCCGTCGGTAAGCGTGGTGGTGAGCTGGGTGAGCCGAGCATCGATCGACTGGATCGCCTGGGTGGCGCCTTCGGTCATCGATGCGGACAGGCTTCCCAGATGATGGCTGATGGTCTCGGTCACCGAAGAGGCGCGACTGTCGAAATTGTGCTCGAGCGATTGCAGCCGGCCGTTGATCGCCGCATCGAAGGATTGCAGGCGGCCGCCCAGCGTTTCGTCGAAGTATCGCATCTTGCCGTCGAGCGAAGTGTCGAGATCGGCGATGCGGCTTCCGAGCGTGGTCTCGAACAACGACAGGCGCTGGTCGAAAGCGGCGGTGATTTCGCCGCCATTGGCCGTAAAGCGGCTGTCGAAATTGTCGACATAGTTCTTCAGGCTGTCGGTGATATCCTGGGTGCGTTGGCCCATGCGTTCGACGATCTCGCCGCCGAAGGTTTTGACGGTGCGGTCGAATTCGGAGATGTGCCGGGTGATCAGCGCGCCGAGCGTGCCGCTGTCGCGCGCGAATCTTTCTGCCAGCTCCGCGCCCCTGGTCTTCACCAGTTCCTCAAAGGCGTTGATCTGCAGCGACAGGTTATCGTGCGCGGTCTCGGTCTGGTTGACGACCCGCGCCACCAGCGAGCTGGCGGTGGCATCGAGCGCATCGCCCGCCTTGTCGCCGCTGGTGAGGATGTTGGCAGCGAGGCGCTGGCCGGCCTCGTCGATCTTGCCGACCAGATCGCCGCTGCGCAATTCGAGCTCCAGGAGCAGGGAGTCGCCGGAAGTCTTCAGGGAGTCGTGCACCTGCTCGGTGCGGTCGGAAATGCCGTCGACGATGGCGGTCGAGCGCTGCTCGAATTCGCTGACGATGCGGTCGATCCGCTCGTTCAGCATGTCATGGACGCGGTCGGCGAGATCGGCGAATTCCTCGTGCACGTGGCCGGTCTTGAAATTCATGCTGCTGGTCAGCCGCTCGCTGGCGTCGAGCACCGCGCGGGTGGTTTCGGCGCTGGCCTCCTCGAGACGGTCGAGCAGGTCGCCGCCGCGCTCGCCGAGCGCGAGGATCATGTTGTCGCCGGCATTGCTCAGCGCGCTGGTGATGTGGGCACCACGCTCTTCGAGCGCCGTGGTGATGCTCTTGGCGACTTCGTCGACGCGCGAGGCGATAGCGTCCGAGATCAGCGCGATGTCGTGACGAAGGTCGATCTGCACGCCGGAAATGGCGCTGCGCACCTGCTCGGCCTGTCCGACCAGGTTGTCGCGCTGATGGGCGATGTCCTGCAGCAGCGCGCGGATGCGCACTTCGTTGTCGCTATAGGCGCGTTCCAGCGCCGCCACCTCATTGGCGACCAGGCTTTCCAGTTCGCCGGCGCGCGCAATCGCGCGTTCGATGCCATCGCCCATGGCGGCGACTTCGCGGCGGATGGCCTGGCCGACGGTAACCACGGAATCGCTGGCGGCGCCCTCGGGCTCGGAGAAGCGGATCGCGACCTGCGCCATCGACTGCGCGATCATCCGCAGTTCCTGGCTGCGCCAGGACAGGCCCGCGAGGAAATAGATCAGCAAAATCGGCGCTACCAGCAGTGCGGCAAGGCCGGCCAGCGCCAGCATGCCGCCGGCGCCCTGGCCGATGGCGGCCTTCAGCGACGGCAGAAAGCCGATGATCAAGACGGCAGCGCCGAC
Source organism: Bradyrhizobium sp. (assembly GCA_035547995.1). Lineage (GTDB taxonomy): Bacteria > Pseudomonadota > Alphaproteobacteria > Rhizobiales > Xanthobacteraceae > Bradyrhizobium. The sequence goes on from DASZTN010000040.1 coordinate 58,541, forward strand.
GCCCCAGACCGCGGCGAACAGCGTGGCCATGGTATAGACGCCGCGGGCAGGGCGGCCGCTCTGAATCGCCTGCAGAATCTGGCCGATGGTTTCGCGGTCATCATTGGCCGCACGGCGCGTGATCGGCGGCTGTTCGATCGCGTCGAAGACGGTGCGGTCAGGCCGCGGCCCGATCTCGGGCCGGGGCCCGATATCGAAGCTCGGCTCCGGGAAAACCGGCGACGAAGAATTTGTCATACCATTATTGTTAATATCGCCATCGGCGGAGTCCCGGCTGGCATCGTCGGACGGAGTCTCGATGTTCAAGGCTTCCTGGATGGCAGAAAGCGCGACTTCGGTGGGGTCTTTGACCTTCTTGGGATTGTTCGCCATGTTCAGTCCGAGCCCTCGTTGTACTCTTTACCCATCCGGCTGAATCCACGCTTCTTGCTTGCGCAGCCAGTCGTGCCTTGCGCGGTGCGCAAGCGCAGCCACCGGTCGGCTTGTCCGCTACATCCGCAAACATCCTATTGACGGAGCGGTGCGAATGAAATGGCTGCGATTAAGACAATCTTAATCATCGTTAATAGGCATGTGCTGTAAGATATTAAAAGTCCACAGAAATTCAGATCGGTTATGGTTAACGGTGGCGGCTTTGCGTCGAAAATAAGGCGGACCTGCGGCAGGCGGTCGTAAGGTTCCATTAACTATCCCATGATTGGGTAACCCGAATAATGGCCTGCTGAAAGTCGTCGGCAGGGAAGCTGGGTTATTGCCATGTCGCTTCATCTCGAACGGATTGAATGGATGCCCTCGCCGCCGCTTGCGCCGGATGACGGTCCGATCGACATCGACCATCTTCAGCGGATGACGCTCGGCGATGCCGGTCTCGAGCGTGAAGTGCTGCTGATGTTCTCGGCCCAATCGGTCAGCCTGCTCGCGGGCCTCACCGCCGGATCGGCCGATACCACCACATTGGCACACATGTTGAAAGGCTCAGCCCGGGCAATCGGTGCGTTCCGCGTCGCGAAAGCCTCCGAATTGCTGGAAGCCAGCTTGCGCAACGGCGAAGATCCGTCTCCGGCGCTTGCCGAGGTCGACGATGCGGTCGCCGAGGCGCGGGCGGCCATTGATATGCTGCTCCGGCGCTGCTGACTGGCGCCCCCCGCAAGGCCCACAGGTTTTCGTCATACCCGCTGGCCTAGACCGGATCGACCCGTTATAGGACAGGTCATCCGCCCTATATCTCCCGCTAGTCACGAGCAATCATGGCCAAAATCACCTTTGTCGACCATTCCGGCGAATCCCGAACCGTTGATGTCGAAAACGGCGCGACCGTGATGGAAGCGGCGATCCGCAACGCCATTCCCGGGATCGAGGCGGAATGCGGCGGGGCCTGCGCCTGCGCGACCTGCCACGTCTATGTCGATGAGGCTTGGCGCGAGAAGGTCGGACCGCCATCGCCGATGGAAGAGGATATGCTCGACTTCGGCTTCGACGTGCGGCCGAACTCACGGCTGTCCTGCCAGATCAAGGTGACCGACGAACTCGACGGCCTGGTCGTCACCACCCCCGAGCGTCAGGCTTAAACTCCCGGACGTATTATGGCGCGGGCAGCGCAACCTCGATGCCGCGGCGCAGCCACGGTTGCAGGCTGCGGATGATCTCTGCCGTCAGCGGCGTCGGCTTGCGGGTGTTCTCATCCAGCAGCACGGTGGTCGAAACCGCAGAGGCGATGCACTTTCCCTGCGAGAACACCACCTGATCGAAGGTCACGGAGGTGCGGCCGAATTTCGAGACGCCCAGTCCGAGCTCAATGGTATTGGGCCAGCGCAGCTCGGCGCGGAAATGCATGTCGAGCCTCACCATCACCCAGGCAAAGCCCGGCGGCATTACCCCATAGCTGCGATCCTTCATCAGGGTGACGCGGCCGGTTTCGAAATAGGTCGCATACACCGCGTTGTTGACGTGCTGATTGGGATCGAGATCGCCAAACCGGACATTGTCGGTCAGCCGATAGGGAAAATCCTCAAGCCTTGGAGAATCGACAAGCTTTGGCGTCAAATCAGGGCGGGCTTCGGCATTCACGGGGTTGCTCTCCGGGATTTCTGTCGCCGTTGAAGCCGAGTTCACGAACGTGGGCAAGGGCTTGCGGGCATTGCTGGCAGCCGATTTATGGCTTTCCTCAAGGCCTCCACTTGGCTAGACAAGCGAAACTCCGAGAATACGCGCCCAGGGACATTTACCGGACATCCGGCGTGCCGCCGGAAGGCCAATTGAAAAGAAACGGATATGAGCGAAACGATCAAAACCGATGTGCTGATCATTGGCGCCGGCCCGTGCGGACTGTTTGCCGTGTTTGAACTGGGCCTGCTCGACATGAAGGTGCATCTCGTCGACATCCTCGACAAGATCGGCGGCCAGTGCGCCGAGCTCTATCCGGAGAAGTCGATCTACGACATTCCCGGCATTCCGCTCGTCACCGGTCAGGGCCTGACCGATGCGCTGATGGAGCAGATCAAGCCGTTCAGTCCGACCTTCCATCTCAATGAAATGGTGGAGACGATCGAGAAGATCGGCGATCCCGCGTTCCGCATCACCACCGATGCCGGCAAGGTATTCGAATGCAAGGTGGTCGTGGTTGCCGCGGGCGGCGGATCGTTCCAGCCGAAGCGGCCGCCGGTGCCGGGCATCGAGGCCTATGAGGGCAGCTCGGTTTTCTACGCCGTGCGCAAGATGGAGCAGTTCCGCGACAAGGAACTATTGATCGTCGGCGGCGGCGACTCCGCGCTCGACTGGACGCTCAATCTGCATCCGCTCGCCAGGCGCGTGACGCTGTTGCATCGGCGCGACGATTTCCGCGCGGCACCCCACAGCGTCGAGCAGATGCGTGCGCTGGTGAGCGCCGGAAAGATGGATTTGAAGATCGGTCAGGTCACTGCGCTTGAAGGCGAGGGCGGCAAGCTTTCCGCCGCCCAGATCAAGGGCAACGATAATACGGTGACGAAGGTGAGCTGCGATACGATGCTGCCGTTCTTCGGTCTGACCATGAAGCTCGGTCCGGTCGCGAATTGGGGCATCGAGCTCGAGAACAATCTGATTCCGGTCGAGACCGCGTCGTTTGAGACCAACGTGCCCGGGATTTTCGCGATCGGCGACATCAACAGCTATCCGGGCAAGCTGAAGCTGATCCTGTCCGGGTTTCATGAAGGCGCGTTGATGGCACAGAAGGCGCACCGCTACGTCTATCCGGACAAGCGGCTGGTGTTCCAATACACGACGTCGTCTTCGAGCCTGCAGAAGAAGCTGGGCGTCAACTAATAAGAAACAGATTGAAACCGTTGCGGCGAATCCGTGGCGGAAGCGCCGCTGTTGCGACGTGCTTATGACATTGTCGAACCAGGTGATCGAGGAATTTACGGCCACGGCTGGAACCGTCCGCGAAATGGCCGTAGTCTGCGTTCACACCGCCGTTTGGTGCACTCAACCAGGGTGATCGATGATGTGGACTTCGCTATCCAGACTCCGCTCCGTGTGGCCTGCCGTCGCCGGTCTTGCAATGGCGCTTGCTATTGCGCTTCCAGCCAAGGCGGATGAGCCGTCGGCCGCAGGCTTGTGGCAGAAGATCGAGAACGGTAAACCCGTGGCGTGGTTTCTCATCGTGGATCATCATGACGGCACCTATGAAGGTGTGATCGCCAAGACCTTTCCTCGGGACACCACCGACATCTGTTCGAAATGCACCGACGACCGCAGGAATGCGCCGGTACTTGGCATTTCCTTCATTCGCGACATGAAGCGGCAGGGCGAGGGCCTGTCCTATGAGGATGGCAACGTCCTCGACCCGCGCGACGGCAAGATCTATCACGCCAAGATGAGCGTCAGCCCCGACGGCCAGAAGCTCACCATGCGCGGCTATTGGGGAATTTCGCTGCTCGGTCGGGATGAGGTGTGGGACCGCTTGCCGGACACCTCGATCGCCCAGCTCGATCCCGCCATCGTCGCGAAATATCTGCCGACCCAGGCCGCGGCGATGAAGCCGGTGGCGGCGAAGAGGCACTAAGCTCCTGAGCACGTCCGGTCCTAATCAGAACCGGACTTTCGCTCGAAAACGCTCTAACGACCCAGCGAGGTGGCTACCCGTCCGCGCGAGATAATTGCGCGGACGATCTTGTTCATGGTCGTGGAGCGGATGCGCCGCCGGCCGGCGAAGACGGGATCGGCGACGGTGGCATTGGTGTTGCCGGGTCGGTGGTCTGCAGCGGTGGGGCGGGCTCCGACGTCACATCCGGCACGACCCCGTTGAGGTGAAGCACCGTGGTCACGGCGGGCAGTGCCGCATCCGCCATCGCGGCGTGGCCTTCAGCGGTCGGATGCACCGCCCCGCCATAGACCGCCGACAGCACGCCCCATGTCGCATCATGGATATCGGTCGGCTGCATCGCCGATGGCAGGCCCTGCGGATATGTCATTGCCGCGAAGTAGCTGTCATTGGCATCGCGGATCCAGCGCGCGCGGGGAAGATACGCGCGATATTCGCCGGCGCTGCGGCCGCAGACCAGCGGCTGGTTCGCCGCGGCAACGATGTCGGTGACGAAGCTGTTGCCCTTGTCGGAGAAGCAGGCGCGATCGAAATCCGGATCGCTGTCGGCCCGCGCGCAGAATCCATGGTTGGCGAATGCCGATTGATGGGCATCGACGAACGTCATGCGATCGTGGTCGGGATCGCTGCACAGCACGCCGGATTGGCAAAGCGCCAGCGCCTTGAGCGCAGGCAGGAACTCGCTCTGCACAAAGCCGGAGACGCGGACGAGGCGCGCCGGGTCGACGTTGAAGGACGGATGGATATCGAAACCGGCGCGGCCGCCGGGGCAGGGCGCACCGTTGACGAGCGCCGGATTGGCATAGGACACATAGACGACGTGATCGAGATTGCCGCCGACCAGCGGCTTCAGCGCCTCGCGCAACCTGGCGAAGCCGCGCGGCAAATCCTGCCTCAGCTCGTCGCGTGAATCGTCAACCGATCCGATCACGCCGATGCGGGTGAACAGCTCGCGTTCGGTCGGCGCATCGACGATGGTATCGGCGACCAGTCCGGAAAAATTGACGTCGTTGGCGCCGATCGACAGCAGCACCAGGTCAGGCCGGCGATGCGCTGCGGCGACATCGGCACGCAATTGGGCAAGCTGGGAATTGACCGTGCCGCGGCAAGGCGCGTTCGATTTGGTCGGCGGACATTCCCGCGCGCGTTGCGAGCCGAACAGCCCGTCGGAAATAGTGGCGCCGGTGCAGGCCAGCGGCAGATAGGTGACCGCAATGTGCGGATAGCGTACCGCGAGCGCCAGCGCGGTGCGGGTCTGATAACTGTATAGCGAGCGGTGGCAGGCTGCGTTGAACCAGAGCGCGGACTGCCGCTGCCAGACCTGCAGCGAGTCCGGAGCCTCGCAGGCCCGTCCGCCCTTATAGCCGGCGCGGCTAGGACGATAATATTGCGCGCTCGCCGTGCCGAGATAGGAACGGAAGCAGAAGCCCACGTCGGAGAGCGCGACCGGCTTGTCCGGATTGCCTTCGCCGGAGGCGATGCTGTCGCCGAGGCCGGCGATAAAGATGTCGCGGACTTCGATGGTCGTAGCCAAGCGCTGCGGCGCCTCGGATCCGCTGCTGACGTCGACGGTGACGCCGGTCGCGCGGCCATAGGCAACCCGCAGATTGACCTCTTCGGCGCAGTCAAGTGTCGATTGCTGCGGCGGGCCGTCGCCGACGTCGAACGACCAGGCGCAAATCGCGCCCACCGGGACTTGTCCGGTCAGGCGGACTGTCACGGGATGGTCGATCGGCGACAGATAGCTTTCCTTGACGTTGTCGCGCGTGCAGGGCTCCATGATGCGCCCGGCCAGATCGATGCAGAGGCGGTTGACGGTGTTGCGTGCCCAGCCGCGGCCGTCACTCTGCAATTCCAGCGCGTCTTCCGAGGCTAGAATGCTGCCGGCGCGGTCGCTATCGACCTGGAGCTGGAAATCGCGCTCCTCGCGGAACAGGCGGAAGCGGTTGCGGACCTCCCAAGAGATCTGCATCGGCTCATCCTGCGCCGCCGCCCATTCCAGGGGCAGTCCGGTTAGAACCGTTGCCAACAGCACATATGGAACCAACAAACGGAAATGAAATCTGAGCATGCTGCGTTTGACGTTAGAGGTGGGGCGGAAATAAGAGCACTCGGCGTTTTGCGCCAGCCCGATTTTCCGACCTGTTTTCCAATCCGGCTGCCTGTCTGCGATGGCCGGTGCCTTTGGTGTCGAAATCATCGTCGGAAGGCATCCAGCCGTCCTGAAGCAGAGCCGTTGCAGGCTTCAACCTGGCGGCCGCGCCGATCCGCTTCCTGTTCAAATAGACGTCATCGATGAGGCTGTGCATGCCGGCGGGCAACAGTCACCGCAGCAAAGCGGGCGTCGTCGTCGACCGACCATATGCCGGCTGCATGACCGGCGTTCGGCCCGAAGTGGGGATGGTCGATAAGGGTATCATCGACGAGCCCCCGCGCCTCGGCGAGGGGCCGTCGGATCGGGTTGACGGGACGACGGGAGCTAGCCCTGCGACTTCATGCGCTTGACCGGCTGCGGCGCGGCGGCCGGCGGCGCTACCGGTTCGACCCGGTGGACGGCCCTTGGTCCTCGAAAGCCCTCGTTCAGCCGGCGGCGCTCCTGCCAGGGTTTCACCACGTTGAGCCAGAGCTCGCGGGTGCCCATGATCGAGATCGCAATACCGAAGGGGATGACGAAATACAGGATGCGAAACACCACCAGCGTTGCCACGAGCTCCTCGCGGCCGAATTGGGGCAGTGCCACCAGCATTGCGGCATCGAACACGCCGAGGCTGCCAGGGGCGTGGCTGGCGAAACCCAGCAGCGTCGCCAGGATGAACACCACCGCCAGCGAGATGAAGTCGATATGGGGCTGTTGCGGCATCAGCAGATACATTGCCAGCGCACAGAAGCCGAGATCGACCACGCCGATCAGCATCTGCACCAGTGTCAGCCTGGCGGAGGGCAAGATCACCTTCCAGCCGTTCTGGCCGAGTTCGCGGCGCTCCTTGCCCAGCACCAGCCAGACGAAATAGGCGACGATGCCGGCCAGGCATCCGAGTGCGATCAGGCGATTGATCGTCGGCGGCAGCAGGTCCATGGCGCCGGCTGCCGATGGATGCCATGCGAGGCCAAAGCCGAGCACGAGCAGATTACCGAGCCAGAAAGTCAGTCCGGAAAGAAAGCAGATCTTGGCGACGTCGATCGCGCTCAAGCCGAAATCCGAATAGATCCGGAAACGAATGGCGCCGCCGGTAAACACGGTGGCGCCGATATTGTGACCGATGGTGTAGCTGGTGAAGGCCGACATCGCCGCGATGCGGTACGGCACGTGTTTCATGCCGATGGTTCGCAGCGCGAAATAGTCATAAAAGGTCAGCGTGCAAAACGCCCCGACCACGCAAAGCGCGGCGAGCGCAACATAATGGGGCTTGGTGTCCGCCAATGCCGTCAGAATCACGCCGGCATCGACGCCCTTGAGGGTGCGGACCAGGGTCGTGATCGCAAGCGCGATGATGGCGAGGCTTGCGGCAATTCCGAGCCGTTTCCAGCCGATCCGTTCCTTGAAACCACGCCCCAGCGCGGTCAGCAGTCGATGCATTCATCCTCCCGGGCAGGGCGGCAGTAAGTGAAGCGTTTTCAAAGCGATGGTGTCAAAAGACAGCCAAATCGTTTCGGTGCGTGAAGACCCATAGGGCAAAAACAAGCCGGTGTGCAGTCCTTGACAAGGTCCGCTTTCAGTTTCTGATGGGCCAAACCGTCATAAGCCGTACATATGTCCCGTCACATCACATATGTCCCGCCACATCGAAGTCGAGCCTTGAGATTCTGCTCCAGGTTGCTCGGCTGAACATTCCACCTTTTGCGATAATTCCTTGTTCCGTCATGCCTTTCACTCGAGGCTCGTGGCGGAGGGCAGGAACATCAGCGCATCAGGCCCGTTAGCGCAGCTGGTAAATCGAACATGTAAGGCGTTCCGATGAAATCGGGCATCGTGCGTGTTCCACCAACAAGGAGCCAGCGCAATGGGTCTATTCACCAAAGACATCAAAACAATGAACGATCTCTTCGTGCACCAGCTGCAGGATATCTACTATGCCGAAAAGCAGCTCGTGGCGGCGTTGCCGAAGATGGCGGAGAAGGCCACAGAACAGCAGTTAAAACAGGGTTTCCTGACCCATCTGGACGAAACCAAGACCCATGTGCAACGGCTGGAGCAGGTGTTCGAGATGATCGGCGCCAAGGCGAAGGCGATAGACTGCCCGGCGATCGATGGCATCATCAAGGAAGCCAACGAGACCGCGGGCGAGGTCGACGACAAGAATGTGCTCGACGCTGCGTTGATCAACGCCGCGCAGGCCGCCGAACATTATGAGATCGTGCGCTATGGCAGCCTGATTGCCTGGGCAAGGCAGCTTGGCCGCAACGATGCCGCGAGCATCCTGCAGAAAACGCTCGATGAAGAAAAGGCGACCGACAAGAAGCTGACCACGCTGGCGGAAGGCAAGGTCAACTTGCGCGCCGCGAGCTAATTTTCGTATCAAGCTGAGGCAAAACGCCGCGCCGGGAAAGCAACCGGCGCGGCATTTTTGCATGGGTCAGCCGTCGGCTCGCCGAGGCCGGCATAAGGACACGGTTCGATCGTCACCGAAGCATTCCGGGGGAAACGAGGCCTAGACGACGAGTTACCTTCACGAAAGGAGGTGACCACATGCCGAGCACATCCTTCAATCTTCCGGCGGCGCAGATGCAATCTGTCCAGGGTCGCGAACAGGGCGAAGCGCCGCCGTCAAGATTCGCGACGTCGCTCACCCTCGCCGCCATGAGCCTCGGCTATGGCGTGGTCCAGCTCGACATCACCATCGTCAACACCGCGATCAACAGCATCGGTTCGTCGCTGGGTGGCGCCGTCTCCGCGCTGCAATGGGTGGTCAGCGCCTACACGATCGCCTTTGCGTCTTTCATCCTCACGGCCGGCGCCCTGGGCGACCGCATCGGCGCCAAGCGCGTCTTCATGGCCGGATTTGCCATCTTCACCGCAGCCTCGGTTGCCTGCGCATTCTCGCCCAATGCCGCCATCCTGATCGCGGCGAGAGCGATCCAGGGATTGGGCGCCGCCATCCTGGTGCCGAATTCGCTGGCGCTGCTCAGTCATGCTTATCCTGATGACAGGGGGCGCGGCCGCGCCGTCGGCATCTGGGCGGCTGGCGCCAGCCTGGCGCTCACCGCCGGTCCTCTGGTCGGCGGCGGATTGATTGCGCTGACCGGGTGGCGCTCGATATTTCTGGTCAATCTGCCGATCGGTCTTGCCGGCCTGTGGCTGAGCTGGCGCTATGCGAGCGAGACCACGCAACTTGCGCAACGCGAGCTCGATCTGCCTGGACAGATCGCCGCGATCGCCGCGCTTGGCTGTCTCGCCGGCGCGATCATCGAAGGTGGCCAGCTGGGCTGGAGCAACCATTATGTGATCGCGGGCTTTGCAGCATCCGTGGTGCTGGCGATCCTGTTCGTGCTGCAGGAGCGGCGCGCATCGCAACCGATGTTGCCGTTATCGCTGTTCAGCCATCGGCTGTTTTCGCTGACCTCCCTGATCGGACTGCTCGTCAATATCGCCTTCTACGGGCTGATCTTCGTGTTCAGCCTGTATTTCCAGCGCGTCAACCAGTGGTCGCCATTCGCGACCGGTCTGGCCTTCGTTCCGATGATGGGAGCGGTCTTTCCGGTCAATCTGCTGGCGCCGCGGCTGGCCGAACGGATCGGCGCGCGGGCGACGATCGCGGCCGGCGCCGCACTGGCGGCGATCGGATGTCTGGCACTGCTCGGCATCGGGCAGGGAACGAGCTATTGGGCGATCGGAGCGCAGCTCATCGTTATCGGCGGCGGATTGGGCCTCTTGGTGCCGCCGCTCACCTCGACGCTGCTTGGCAGCGTGGAGAAATCGCGCTCCGGCATCGCCGCCGGCGTCCTCAACGCCACCCGGCAAACCGGCAGCACGCTCGGCGTTGCGCTGTTCGGCTCGCTGGTCGGCCGGACTGACAGCCTGCTATCGGGAACACATCAGGCGCTGGTGATCTCGGCCGCGCTGATGGTCGCGGCCGCCGCAGTGATCGGATGGGGCGCTTCACAGCCGGTGTCGCAGCGGTGAACCACCGAAACTCTGTTTCAAAGCTTGCGCAGCGCAAAATGCGTACCGCAGAACGCCATCAGCCCGCCGAGGCCCAAGGCGGCGAGGCTGGCGATCAGGCTCGATAGCGTCGGACCCTGGCTCGGCGCGGAAGCCGCTTCTCCCGCGCCAGCCAGCAGGAGCACACTGACCACGACCAGGAATTGCCGCAGCCGTCTTGGAATCTGGCCCGACGCCGCGCTGTGCATCAGCGTGGCTGTGAAATAGCCGCCGCCGAAACCGGCCGTCGCGACCAGCCACCATGCGATTGCGGCGCTCGCCGGCATCAAGTCGCTGGTGTTGGAGCGCCACAGGCCGCCGAGGTCGAGGCCGAAGCGCGGACCGAGCATGTGCATCGCGAGCGCCAGCAGCACGCCGGAGAGCAGGGCGCCCGCCAGGATGAGGTGTCGGGGAAAAGTGGTCGTCTCGGCCATGATCTCTTTGTAGAATGTCGGCCGGCGGCCATGCAAGCCATAGCGATTTCGGGCGAGTGGAGACCGGTTCGCGTGAAGAAAACGCGTCAAAACAATAAAATAGAGTCTCGGTTTTGATTCCATCGGAACCGAAAAGGCTGCGGCGCAGCACTTTCGGGCCGCATTGTACCGATACGTTTGAAAGGCGCGGACATGATGGCCGGTCTTCTTGCGCTGATGGTGGCTGCGCTGTTCACGGGTGCTGCGGTCTACGTCAATGTAGCGGAACAGCCGGCGCGGCTGACACTGGATGATCGCGCGCTGCTCACCGAGTGGAAACCTTCCTACAAGCGTGGCGCAGCCATGCAGGCATCGCTTGCGCTGCTCGGTTTCGTCCTGGGGATCATTGCGTGGTGGCAGGAATCACATCCTGGCTTTCTGCTTGGCTCCGCGGCGATCATCGCACCATGGCCATGGACGCTGCTGATCATCAAGCCGGTCAATGATGCGCTGCTTGCAACGCCGCCAGAGCAGGCGGGGCCACAATCACGAACGCTCCTTGTCAAATGGGGCTCGCTCCACGCCGTGCGAACTGCAGTGGGGGCGGTCGCATCAGTGGCCTTCCTGGTGGCGTGCCTGTCGCGTTAAAGTCGGTTCTGACGGTATAGTCGCAATGACCACTGATCTGTTGAACCACACTGCCATCGTGACCCGCTACGCATTCAAGGCGTCGCTGGTCGGTGCGGCACATCAGTTCGAGCTGACCGACGGGGGATTGAGCTGGCGCGTGGCGGGCAAGTCCGGGGTGTGGCCCTACGCCGATATCAGCGCGATCCGGCTGTCGTACCGTCCAGTGTCGATGCAGTCGCGGCGGTTTCGTGCCGATATCGAGGGCGGGGGCCGCGGACGCATCGCGCTGCTCTCGACCAGCTGGCAAACCGCAGCACTGATGGCGCCGCAGGACCAGGATTATCGCGCCTTCATCGTTGAGCTGCACCGCCGCATGGCGGCGGCCGGGAGCCATGCGAAGCTGGCCGCAGGCCTGAGCCCGAAGCTCTATGGTGCCGCCATAATATTGCTGGTGTTGGTCATGCTCGCGATGGCCGGGCTTTTCATCCGCGCAGTTCTGATCGGCGAATGGGCCGGCGTGCTGTTCCTGGCCGGCTTCGCGGCGCTGTTCGGCTGGCAGATCGGTGGCTTTATCAGGCGCAACCGCCCGCGGGCCTATAGTTTCGATCATCTGCCCGCGGCGCTGCTGCCGTAAGCGCGCTAATCCGGCACCGGCACGTCGAAAGTGTTCAGCGTCACCGAGACGAGACAGTAGACCGCCACCAGATAGGACAGTTCTGCCGCGCCGTGCTCGCCGAATTCCTTAACCGCCGCGCGATAGGTCAGCTCCGGCAGCACCCCGCCATTGACCAGCGCGAACGCGAAATCGAAGGCGACGGCTTCCTGCCGCGTCAAATCGACCGGGCGCTGGCCTGCCACGATCGTCGCCAGCTTCTCATCGGTCAGGCCGCGATTCTCGGCGACGATCACATGGGCATAGAGTTCATAGCCCGACCTGAAATGCGAGCCGGTGACGAGGATCGCGACTTCTCTGACCGCCGGCGGAAGCGAGGGCTTCGAGGCAATCGCCTTCACCAGTTCCCAGACCGGCTTGCCGAACTTCGGCTCATGAATCCAGGGATTCCAGGGGCCGAGCAGCGCACCATCGTCGCGGATGCTGGCAAACCCCTGAAAGCTCGCTGCGATGCCTTGCTTCATGTCCTCGTAGAGCGGCTTCTGTTCAGCATTCAGCTCGGCGGGGGGAATGATCGGCAGGCGCATGATGAATTCCTCCAACGGGTTTAAAGCGTTTTCAAGCGAAGTGGACGCCGGTTCGCGTGAAGAAAACGCGTCAAAGCAGAAACCCGGGGCCCTGTTCTGATTCCGCCGGAACTGGGAAGTCTCTAGGACGAATTCTCGGATGTGCCGGATGCGATGGCAAATGAATTGACGATGACGGCGAAGCCGCGCGGATAGCGCCGCTGCCCATTTTTTGATCTTTGCGCGGCCGCGGTCCTTCCGGGCCGCACCAGGTGCTAATGCCGCACCACCAGCACCGAGCACTTGGCATAGCGCACCACGTGACCGGCATTGGAGCCGAGAAAATAGGTGCGCATGGCCGGCCGGTGCGAGGTCATGACGATGAGGTCGGCCTTCATCGTCGCGGCTTCTTCGAGGATCTCGTGATAGATGCCGCCCTGACGGATGACGCTGGAGAGGTGCGCCTCGTCAATGCCGGACTGGCGCGCTACCATCGCCAGCGCTTCCTCGGATGATTGCCGTTGCTGGGTATCGAAATCAGGCGGCACATATTCGGCCAGCATCACCGGCGTCATCGGCAGCACGTTCAACAACCGTACCGTGCCGCCCCAGATTTGCGCCAGCGTCGCCGCTGTCGTGATCGCGGGTTTTGCCAGATCGCTGTCGGCAAGATCGATCGGCACCAGGATGGATTTGTACATCTGCGCCTCCCTGTCGGTCACCCAAGAAACTGAACGCAAGAATCGAACCAAAGAACCTTTCTTTGGATCGGACGAGTCTTTTTTCTTCAGGTTAAACCAGAACCGCAGCTCCTGTCCTGCCTTGAGAAGTTTTCTCAACGCAAACCGATATCGAGTCGAAAGTGCAATGGCATAGGGGCAGGGGCTTGGGTGCCGTGATCTCAGTCGTCCAGCGCCTTTTTGAGCAGCTTCGGGCTGACGAACTCCACGAGCCGTCCGCGATGGAACGCCACATCGTTCCAGTCATTGACGGCGAAATCATAGACGGCGAGGGCGGCCGTCGGCAGGTTGTGGGACAGCGCCTTAAGTCCGGCTTCGTCGCCGCTTCCCCCCAGCCGCAGCGCCAGTTCGTGCATGCCGGGATTATGGCCGACCAGCATCAGCCGTTTCGGGTCATACACCGAGGCTTCCCGAATGCTCTGCAGCAATTGTGCGGCGTCGGCGCCGTAGAGTTCCGGCAGCAGTTCCAACTGCGGGGCGGGGACCGTCTCTTTCATCTCAGCCCAGGCAATTTCCCAGGTCTGGTGCGCCCGCACCGCCGGTGAAACCAGCACGGCATCGGGAAACGGGGGATGGGCGGCGACCCAGCGGCCGATCTCGGCGGCATCCTTGCGGCCACGCTCATCGAGCCGGCGGTCCTGATCGCGGCCGCTCGGCGCGTCGGTCTCGGTCTTGGCATGACGGAGCAACATCAAACGGCGCATGGCGCGATCTCGATTCGTTCAAAGTGGTGCGATTAATCTACAGACCGAGGTTCAGGGCAAGGTGACAAGCGGCTGATCGGTCCTTAAGAAAACGAATATGAGCGAGACGTTCCAGAACGCCATCACGCCTGCCGATTCCGCCGCCGCCGAGCGTCAGCGCCTTTCCTTTGATCTCGATGTCGACATCTGCGTTGTCGGCGCCGGGCTTGCCGGCCTCACGGTTGCGCTGGAGGCGGCCCGTCTCGGCGCCAGCGTCGCGGTGCTCGAGGGCAGGCATGTCGGGTGGAACGCCTCCGGCCATCAGCTCGGTACCGTGATGCCGGGCTACGGCCTGCCGATTGGCGATCTGATCGCGCGGGTCGGCTTTGAGGATGCGCGCGAACTCTGGTCTCTGTCGAAGCAAGGCGCCGACTATGTCCGGGCACAGGCCACCGAACAGTTGATCCCGGGCATCGCGCTCAGCGATGGCGCGCTGGAAGTTTCCAATGTCGATGTCGGAGATCAATTGATCAGTCGGCTCCAGACGTTGAGCGAAGATTTTGACACCGAAGTGGAGGGCTGGCAGGTGGAACGCGTGCGGGACGCGTTGAAGACCCGCCGCTACTTCCACGGCATATATTATCCCAAGGCGTTTCAGCTCGATGGCCGCAAATATGTTCACGGCCTTGCGGCGCTGGCGCGGCGGACGGGGGTGCGGATCTTCGAGGACACGCCGGTGGTCAGCATCGAAGCGTCCGGCGTTCGCAAGCGCATCGTCACGCCGTCGGCGCGTCTGCGCGCCTCCCACATCGTGCTCGCCGGTAACATCCATCTCGGCACGCCGCTCAAGCGCCTGTCCGAAACGCTGCTGCCGGTGTGGCGCTACGCCGGCATCACCGCGCCACTCGGCGATCGATTGAAAGAGGCGGTCACCTTTCCGGGCTCGGTGATCGATAGCGACGGCATCGATCACTTCCGCATCGTGGAGGGCGACCGGCTGATGTGGGCCTCACCGGAAACCACCTGGGAGATGCGTCCGCAGCGTTTTGCCGGTGCTGTTGCGCGCCGGATATGCACCGTTTTTCCCAGCCTCGATCAGGTCGAGATCAGCGAGACCTTCGGCGGCGCCATGGGACTGACGGTACATGGCATGCCCCAGATCGGCCAGCTGCGCCGCGGGCTGTGGGTGGCGAGCGGTTTTGGCCGTCAGGGCCTCGCCATCTCGGCGGTTGCCGGCCAGTTGATCGCGCGCAGCATCCTCTGGGGTGACGACCGTTGGCGGCTGTTTTCGCCGTTCGAACTGGTCTGGGCCGGCGGCCCGACCGGCCGGGTTGCAGGCCAATTGGTCGGCCTGTGGGCGCGGGGCAGTTCGGCTGCGGCCGGCATGCTGGCCCGCTACCGGGAACGGGCAAGGGGCGGCATGTTGGCGAAGGACGCCGGGTCGAGGTGAGCCGCCGGGCGGATGCGAGGATGCAGACGTCTTGCTCGCTGCCGGCTGGTCGCAAGCCAGAACTCGAAAACGCCTCGGCAACCTCGCAGGAAAGTGAGGAATCTCCGCAGCGGCCGATGTAACATCTGCCTCTCGGTGCCGTATTTCGCAGTGAAGACGCCTTCAATTCGCTTAAAGCACGGAGACCGCATCATGGACCGCCGCATCCTGCTCGCATCCTTCGCCGGCCTGCTCGG
Source organism: Bradyrhizobium sp. (assembly GCA_035547995.1). GTDB lineage: Bacteria > Pseudomonadota > Alphaproteobacteria > Rhizobiales > Xanthobacteraceae > Bradyrhizobium. The sequence continues at coordinate 74,092 of DASZTN010000040.1, forward strand.
CCTTTCCAGCCTGCGCTGGCTGCGTGCCGCCCCGGCGCAGGCGGCGGAGAAGTTCGAGATCGAAAAGACCGATGCCGAATGGCGCGCGCAGCTGACGCCGATGCAATATCAGATCCTGCGCGAGGAAGGCACCGAACGCCCGTGGTCGAGCCCGCTCCTGAACGAGCATCGCAAAGGCATCTTTGCCTGCGCCGGCTGCGACCTGCCGCTGTTCTCCTCGGACACCAAATATGACAGCGGCACCGGCTGGCCGAGCTTTTACCAACCGCTCGACAACGCCGTCGGCAAGCGCGAGGACCGCAGTTTCGGCATGCTCCGTACCGAGATCCACTGCCGCCGTTGCGGCGGCCATCTCGGCCATGTATTCGATGACGGTCCGAAGCCGACCGGCCTGCGCTACTGCATGGATGGTTTTGCGATGGTGTTTCATCCGGCGGCCCCGTCATCGACTTAAGTGACGTCGCTCGCGCCGGCGATTCAACGAAACCCGCGGCGTTCCATGGATTTAGCTCTGATGAAATCAGGGCGACGTCTGTATTTTTCGTTTTGGCGCTTTTTGTTCGACCGGTTTTTTGTTTTGGCTCGTTTAATCGACCAAAAGCAACTTCGGATGAAAAACGCCGGAACCCACCTTCGACAAATTCGTCGAATGTGCCCGGCAATTGTTGCCCGCCCGGCAATTGTGCCCCGGTCTTAGGACCGGGGCTTTGTTATTTAAGTAGCTGATCCGCCATGTTTTTTATTTTGGCATGGCGCTTGCGATGTCTCCTTGCAGATGACGGCTATGGCCCGGCGTTGCCAGCGGCCCGCACGGTTCGAATGTGGAGACAATGTTATGGGTATCTTCGACGCGCTTAATACTTCGGTCGCGGGCCTCGAGGCTCAGTCATTCGCGCTGCAGAACATTTCTGGCAACATCGCGAACGCCTCGACCGTCGGCTATAAGGGTATCAATACCAGTTTCGAGGATCTTGTCGCCAGCACGGCCGGCGGCAACCAGCAGGTGGCTGGCAGTGTGACGGCCTATTCGCAGCAGACGAT
>DASZTN010000041.1:0-9410 GCA_035547995.1 Bradyrhizobium sp.
CCCTTCAAGAATTGCTCGAGCCAGATCAGGCTCTCGAGATCGAGATGGTTGCTCGGCTCGTCCAGCAGCATCGCATCCGGCCGCATCAAGAGAATGCGGGCAAGCGCGACGCGCATCTTCCAGCCGCCGGACAAGGCGCCGACATCGCCGTCCATCATCTCCTGGCTGAAGCTGAGGCCCGCCAGCACTTCGCGCGCCCGCGTCTCCAGCGCGTAGCCGTCGAGCTCTTCGAACCGCGCCTGCACCTCGCCATAGCGGGCGATGATCTCATCCATCTCGTCGGCGCGGGCCGGATCGGCCATCGCGGTTTCCAGCTCTTTCAGCTCGGTCGCGACCGCGCTGACCGGACCGGCGCCATCCATCACCTCGGAGACGGCGCTGCGGCCCGACATCTCGCCGACATCCTGGCTGAAATAGCCGATGGTCACACCGCGATCGACCGCGACCTGGCCCTCGTCGGGCAGTTCCTGGCCGGTGATCAATCGGAACAGCGTGGTCTTGCCGGCGCCGTTGGGGCCGACGAGGCCAATCTTCTCGCCGCGCTGAAGCGCCGCGGAAGCTTCGATGAAGACGATCTGGTGGCCGTTCTGCTTGCTGATGTTGTCGAGGCGGATCATGGAGCCGAAAATGGAGGGAGGGATTTGTTGCCGTCTCTATTCGATAAGGCCGGCAAGTGGAAGCCTGCTCGGCGCATCTCTACCGCGAAGGCCTGCGCGCCGGTGATGACAGATTGACCACGCGCTTTCAGGAACTGAACCTGATGCGGTAATCCTGCGGCGTGGCTGCCAACACCCGCAGGAAGCTGCGCCGCATGGTTTCCTCGGAACCAAAGCCGCAGCGCTGCGAAATCCGCTTCACCGGCTGCCGCGTCTCGGAGAGCATCCTTCGCGCCGCCTCCACCCGCAGCCGCTCGACCGCCCGTGCCGGCGTCTGCCCGGTCGCCTCAAGATAATGCCGGCTGAAGCTGCGCTCGCTCATGCCGGCCCGATCCGCCAGCCGCGGAAGCGAGAGATCGTCGGCAAGGTGCCTGTTGATCCAGTCGTGCAGCGCGCCGAATTCATCCTCCGCCGTCTGCAGCGACAGCGCGGCGCTGAACTGCGCCTGACCGCCCGGACGCTTGAGGAAAACCACGAGATAGCGTGCGACCGCGAGCGCCATGGTCCGGCCGAGATCCTGTTCGACCAGCGCCAGCGCCAGGTCGATGCCGGCGGTGACGCCGGCCGAGGTCCACACCGAGCCGTCACGGACAAAGATCGGATCGGATTCGACGCGCACTTCCGGAAAACGCCGGGCAAGTTCGCCGCAGACCGACCAGTGCGTCGCCGCGCGCCGTCCATCGAGCGCACCGGAGGCCGCGAGCAGGAATGCACCCGTGCAGACCGAGGCGACCCGGCGCGCCCGGTTGGCGCGGCGCCGCAGCCATTCCACCAGCATCGGATCGGCCGCGGCTGCCTCGACGCCCGGGCCTCCGGCAACGATCAGCGTATCCACCACCGCGCTGCTGCGCGGCAAGGGACTCGTCGCGATCCCGAGGCCCGACGAAGCCGTGACGCTTTGCGCATCTTTCGCGACCACCCGCAGCGCGTAAGGCGGCGTGCCGCCGTTCTCCGCAACCTGCTCGTTGGCGGTCGCGAAGACCTGCAGCGGACCGCAGACATCCAATAGCTGAACGCGCGGATAGGCCAGCATCTCGATGATGCGGACGGCATCGGCGGGGCGGTTTGGCGGAGAACGAGGGGTCTTTGGCATTTCCGCCAGAGCATGCCCGGCTAGGTTCGCCCTGTCCATCCCTTTGACGCGCTCTTCGCGCGAACCGCGGTTCCCGCTTCGCCTGAAAACGCTCTGATGCCGGAACAGGAACATGATCCCGCACGATACCCATCTGCAAATCGGCTCGCTGCTGTTCGAAGGCATCGACCAGATCGACCTGACCGGTCCGTTCGAGGTGCTGTCGCGCATTCCGAATTCGACCTATCGGATCTACGGCAAGACCGCCGACGCCATCCGTGATCTCAGAGGACTGCAGCTAAAGCCCGATGCAGCGCTGTCCGAGGCGCCCCAGCTCGACGTCCTGCATGTGCCCGGCGGCTTCGGCCAGGAAGCGCTGATGGAGGACGCCGAGGTGCTCGGCTGGATCGCGCGGCAGGCCGGCGGCGCGCGCAGCGTCTTCTCGGTCTGCACGGGCGCCCTGCTCTGCGGCGCAGCCGGACTTCTGCGGGGGCGCCGCGCTACGACGCATTGGGCGTCGCTGCACCTGCTGCCGCTGTTCGGCGCCGTCGCGGTCAACGAACGCGTCGTCATCGACGGCGACTGGATATTTGCCGCCGGCGTCACCGCCGGCATCGACGGGGCATTGCGGCTGGCGGCGCAGCTTCGTGGCGACGAAGCCGCTCAAGCGATCCAGCTCTACATGGCCTATGCGCCGGAGCCGCCCTTCAACAGCGGCACACCCGAAACCGCGCCGCCCGCGATCCTCGCCCATGCGCGGCAGTCGGTGGCGGCGATCACCGCGCAGCGCGAGGCGACCGCGCGGCGCGCCGCAGCCAGGCTCGGCATCCCGCCTCCGTCAACGCCTGCAGGCTGAGACTTCAATTCCAACCATCAAATGGAGACCAATATGACAACAATGACATTCACCAAGACCGCGCCGCCGCAATGGCTGCTCGACATGTGGAAAGAGATCGACGACAAGACCTTCGGCAAGGGATTCGATTGCTTTGCCGAGGACGCGATCTGCAATCTCGGCGTCGCCGACTGGCACGGGCGCGAAACCATCCGCAACAATCTGCGCGCTTTCATCGACAGGGGATTCACCGCGCTTCACGACGTGGTTGAATATTGGGACAGCCCGTCGCTGAAGATCTTCCGCGGCATCGTCACGATGACGTTCGACGATCCCAAACTGCCGACGGTGCGGCCGGTGATGACCCATTTCTTCTACATGGACAAAACCGATCCGACCAAGGTCAAGCATTGGTTCGGCTCGGTCGGGCCGACCGGATTCTAGAGCGCGATGAGTTCCGGTTGAATCGATTCGATCGCGGCTTCTTCCTTCTCCCCTTGTGGGAGAAGGTGGCGCGGAGCACCGGATGAGGGGTTTCTGCGTGTACAGTAGAAATAAAATGAGGGATATTCGCCCGCGGAGACACCCCCTCACCTGGATTGCATCTTTCGATGCAATCCAGCCTCTCCCACAAGGGGAGAGGCGCTCAGCCATTACGGCAATCAATCGAACTTAACCCTATCGGCGCCCTGCGCGGATCCAGTGGCGCGCATGACGTCTTATGGTTTCGGCAGCTTCACTTTGAAAATGGTGAACGGGCCGGAGCGCGGCAGATCGTTCTTGAACGCGACTTCCCAGAGATGGGAGTCGGCGATGTAGAGATAGCCGCCGCTGATCGCAAAGCCATCGGCCCAGGATAGCTTGCCGGGATCGCGAACGAAGATCCTGGCATCGAGCGTGTGACTTGGCGTGCGCCGGATCGCCACCACGGTGCTGTGTTCGAGATCCCCGCCATAGAGCGTGCCATGCCGATCCATGATCAGCCCGCCGGAGAGCACCGAACTGCCGAGATATTCGACTTTCCTGGAAAGATCAGCCTCGGACAGTTTCTCATCCCGCAACGCCGCGGTCGGCACGCGCCAGTAATTGTGATCCGTCAGCGGGCGGTAATACAGCCACTTCGCATCGGGCGACAGCGCGATGCCGTCAGCATGGATCGCGACCACCGAGCCATCCGGCCGCAGCGCGATTTCCTTGCCGATCATCAAATGCTGCTTGGGATCGGCAAAGGTCGAGCGGTCCCCAACCAGGACCTGGCGGCTCTTGCCGGTCTTCAGATCGAGCACCACCAGGCTGCCCTTGTTGCCGGCATTGGTGAGGTAGGCGTAGCCATGGACGGTATCGATGCGCAGGTCGTTCAACGAATCCTTCGGCGAGACCACGCCGTTGAAGTCGTATTGCCGGATCACCTTGTTGGTCGAAAGGTCGAACTCGACCAGCTTCGGCGGCAACCGCTCCTGATCGACTTTGGGCAGCGAGGAATCCAGCGCCCACAGGTGATCGTTCTTGTCGACCCATAGCGCCTGCACCGAAATCCATTGCGATTTGCCATCGCCGTGCTCGTCGAAATTATTCCATGCCGCGTCCGGATAGGGCGTGATGGTGCCGGTCTTCGGATTGACCTCGACCATGCTGTAGCGAGAACGCACCCTGCTGGCCGGCGCGGTCGCAAACACCCTGCCCTTGGCCGAGACTCCGATCCCGACCAGCCGAAAATCGTCCTCGAACGCCTTCACTGTCTCCAGCGGCGGGCCGATCCTGCCGGAGCTGTCCTGATGGGAGGCACTTTCCTGATGGGAAGCGCTTTGCCGGTGAGTGCTGCGCGCGCTGGCGGGCCCGACTGCCAGCCCCCCGAAAGCGAGCGCTATTGCAAGCGGCGCGCAGATCAGTCCTGCCTTCCGCACGATCCGCATCAATGACGCTTGAAATATTGCACCGCACGCTCATGCTTTTCAGCCGCGGCGCGCGACTTGAAGGTACCGAGATTGCGGCGGCGGCCAGTCTTGGGATTAACCTTGCGGGAATACAGCCGGTATTCGCCCGATCGCAATTTGCGGATCATGGAATCCACCTCGTTTGACCAGCGCTCGCACAACCTCAGAGATCATAACCTGAGAAATGCCGTGGTGTTCCCTCACAATGCGATGATTGTCTCAATGCCAGAGCAGCATCAACAGCGGCACCAGCAGCGCCGTCAGCAATCCATTGAGCCCGATACCAAGCGCCGCAAAAGCAGCGCCGAGTTCATCGCGCTCGGCAACCTGCGCGGCCGCTATGCCGCTTCCCGCAACACCGGCTGCAAGGCCGTGCGCCCGCCGGTCCCTGATCTGCAGGCGATGCAATAGTTGCTGTCCGATGATCGCCGCAACGATACCGCCGAGGATCGCAAGCGCGGCGGTCAACGCGGGCACGCCTCCGATCTGCTGCGAGAGCGCCACCGCGATCGGAGTGGTGACCGCTTTCGGCACCATTGAAAGCGTCACGCTTCGCGACCCTCCGAGCAGCCAGACCAGCGCGACGCCACTGACGATTGATGTCACCGACCCCGCCAGCAGCGCCAGACAGATACTGCTGAAATTGCTTCGGATCAGCGACAGGTTCTTGGCCAGCGGAATAGCCAGCGCGATCGTCGCCGGGCCAAGCAGGAAGTTGATGAATTGCGCGCCGGCAAAATAGGCCTGATAGGGCGTGCCCGTCGCCAGCAGGACGCAGGCGACCAGCGCAATCGCGATCAGCACGGGGCTCGCGAGCGGCGAGCCTTTGAAGGCTCGCTGGATCATCTGCCCGATGACATAGGCGCCAATGGTGATGGCGAGCCAAAGCAAGGGCGTGGTGGCAAGCGGTGTCCAAAAGTGTTGCAAGGCCCTGTTCATGATCAACTCCGCTGCGGGGATGCGGTCGGATGGAATGCGGCGTCCGTGCGCGGTGTGCGGGGCCGCATCGTCCAGTGCATGACGAGGCCGGTTACCGCGAGACTGAGAACGGTCGACCCGACCAGGGCAACCACGATCGGCAGCCACTCCTGCCGCAACAGTCCCGCCTCGGCGACGATGCCGGCGCCGGCGGGCACAAACAGCAGGCCCATATAGGCAATCAGCGTGTCGGCGATCCGCTGCAGCGCGCGGTCGAAAGCGCCCTCGCCCGGCTTCGCGTAGCGGCTCCGGACCGCCAGCCCTGTGGCGAGCATGAACATGCCGATCACCGGCCCCGGAATCGGCAGGCCGAACACGGCACGCACCAGCTCTCCGGCGAGCTGACAGCCAATCAGGGTTAGTAGCGCGATCAACATTTTCGGTTCTCCGAGATTGCCCCATTCTGCAAGAATTGGTCGAGAGCCGCGCCGGATTGGACTTCCTGAAATGGCAGAACGGCATGAGATTCTCGACCAATCCCCTCTTTTCAGGCAAAATAGCCTTACAGTGCCACCGGCAGAATGGCTTGGCCGGCAAATGATTTTTGCACCAATGGGATAAATCGATCGATGGACTATCTTGCTGCGATGAGCGCCTTCGTCCGTACAGTTGATCTCGGCAGCTTCTCCAAGGCGGCCGCCGAGACCGGGACCAAGGTTTCGACCGTATCGAGATACGTCACCGCCCTGGAAGCGGATGTCGGAGCGGCGCTGCTCAACCGCTCGACGCGCCGGCTGCATCTCACCGAAGCCGGCCGCACGTTCTACGAACGCGCCGTGCAGATCATCGCCGAGGTGGACGATGCGCGAAACGTCACCCGCTCGTTGAACGCCCGGCCGCAAGGCCTGTTAAAGATCAACATCCCGAGTGCGTTCGGAAGGCGGCACATCATGCCGCATATGAAGGATTTCCTCGCCGCCTATCCCGACATCCGGCTGGACGCGACGCTGACCGATGCGACCGTCGATCTGATCGAAAGCGGAGCGGACGTCGCGGTTCGGATCGGCGCGCTGAGCGATTCCATGCTGATCGCGCGACGCCTGGCGCCGCAACGGCGAAGGCTGGTCGCCAGCCCCGACTACCTCGCAAGGCGCGCCGCGCTGCAGGCGCCGGAGGATTTGGCCGAGCACGAATGCCTCACCTTTGCGCTGCAGCCGACCGGCTCGTGGTTTTATCGGTCAAGCCCGCAGGCTGACCCGGTCGAGATCGCGGTGAGCGGTCATCTGCGCGCCAACGATTCCGAAGCGCTGCTCGATTCCGCCATCGCCGGGCTTGGCATCGCGCTGCTTCCGACCTGGCTGATCGCCGATGATCTGCGCTCCGGACGCCTCGTGACGTTGCTGCACGACTGGGACTGGCTGATCGCACCGGGGCCCGAGCGGGCGATCTGGGGCGTCTATCCGCCGAAGAAAGTCGTCTCGCCGAAGGTGAAGAGCTTTTTGAATTTCCTCAGCGAACGCTTCGGCCAGCCGGCCTATTGGGACCGGCCATCTTGAACATGCTGGAGCAGTCGCGGAAGGACGTGCGTCCAACCTCCGAACGTCACTGCTGCGAGCGCAAGCGAAGCAATCCAGACTTTCTCCGCCAGATGTAATCCAGATTGCTTCGTCGCTTTCGCTCCTCGCAATGACCAGCTTGTCCAGCTTTGCAGCTTGATCGGCGGATGCTCTAGAAACAGAGGTTGGTGACGAGATTGCCGCGCTTGTCCTTGATCACATAGGGACATTCCATCCGCTTCAGCGCTTTCTTGGCGTCTTCATTACCGAGATCCGCTGCCTTCTGATAATAGGCCTTGGCGGCGGCGGAATCCTTCGGGCCGCCGCGGCCCTCTTCCGAGAATTCGCCCATCTCTTCGAGCGCGCCCGGATGATTTTGCGCCGCCGCCTTCTCGAACAGGCTGCGTGCGCCGGCATCGTCCTTGGGACCGCCGGTGCCATTGGCCAGCATCAGGCCGAGCTGATATTGCGCCTCGGCATTGGTCTCGGCGGCCTTCGACAGCATCTCGCGCGCTTTGACCGGATCCGATGGTGCGCCGCCGGAGCTCGACAGCGCGGCGAGATTGCTGACGCCGCGCGGATTGCCGCCCTGTGCTGCGCGCTCGAACAGTTTGCGCGCCTGCCCGTCATCCTTGGCCACGCCGGCGCCGGTGGCATAGAGCACGCCGAGTTCGACCATCGCCGAGGTCGAACCTTTCTCGGCGGCCTTGCGCCACGCGGCGGTGGCTTCGGCCGGCTGCTTGTTCGCGGCATAGGCGCGGCCGAGTTCGAACAGCGCGCGCCGCGAGGACCTGCCCGCAATATTGCAATATTTGATCGCGGTCGCGATGTCGGACGCGGCGATCTCCGGGACGCCCTTGACGTCGGCCGGCTTGTCCGGATCGGCAGGATCGGCCGCGAGCCGGTCACACAGGACGAGATCGGCCGATTGCGCATGCGCAGCCGCAGAAATTGCCAGCCCCGCACTGAGCGAAACCGAAACGGCACCGATCACGGCGAGGCACTGCGAAGTAAATCTCTTCATTGAGGCGCACATAATGAGACGCTGAACCTGCTCGGAAGTCCGGGCAAATTCAAGGCTCCAGCCCGGACTGGCGCAGCACCGGCGCGACCGCGGGCGAGGCCAGATATTTCAGCAGCGCCTCCGCCAGGGCCGCCCGGTCAGAGGCCGTGACACGCCCGCCGGAGAACATGCCGGGGGTTTGCAGATGCAGCGGCAGCGGCCCGACCACGTCGACGCCCGCGACCAGTTTCAGTTCGCTGAGTTGCTGGATGGCGATATCGGCCTCGTCAGAAACCAGACGCTCGGCGGTGAATCCGGAAGGAACGACCAGCGCGCGGGCATTGACCTCAGGCGCGATCCCCATCCGCTCGATCAGCTGCGCGAAGAAGATGCCGCTGGCGCCAATGCGCGAATAGGCCACCGAGCGGGCGCCGAGCAGCGTGTTGCGCAAGGCCGCCTCGGTCGAGATGTCCGGATGCGCCGCACCGGCCTTTACGGCAAGTCCGATGAAGGAGCGCGCCAGATGAACGCAGCTGTCCGGAGCAACCGTGCCTTTTGCCGCGAGGTCGTCGAGCGCTTCGGTGGTCAGGATCAGAACGTCGGCCACCTCGCCGTTGTGCAGGCGTTCCAGCAGTCCGACCGTCGGCGCGAACACCGCATCGATATGCGTGCCGGTTTCGGCCTCGAACCGGCCGGAAAGATTTCGGAGCGCCCCCATCAAGGCGAGCGTGGAGAACAGGCGAACGGTCGTTTTCATCGGCAACCTTCTTAACTGAAGGGCCCGAATTCGCCCCAGGCCCGGCGCACCAGCCTTAGGGCCTTTCCGGTTCTGATGGAATCAGAACCGGACAAAAAAAACCAGCTAGCGGAGTTTGGGCCACCGCCGGCTGGATCAGGTTTAGCTTGGAGGAGATGCGCAGTGCCTCGCCAAAAAGCGAGGATCGCGGCCTGAACGGTCGAAGTCCAGGCCGCGAATTGTTTGATCTCAGGCCGCGGCCTTCGCGCCGGTCGGCACCTCGGAGATCGTCTTCAGGATCTGGGACGCGATCTGGTAGGGGTCGCCTTGCGAGTTCGGACGGCGGTCTTCCAGATAGCCCTTGTAGCCGTTGTTGACGAAGGAGTGCGGAACGCGGATCGAGGCACCGCGATCGGCCACGCCGTAGCTGAACTTGTTCCACGGCGCCGTCTCGTGCTTGCCGGTCAGACGCTTGTCATTGTCCGGGCCGTAGACCGCGATATGGGCTTCGAGATTCTTTTCGAACTGCTTCATCAGCGCCTCGAAATATTCCTTGCCACCGACTTCGCGCATGTACTTGGTCGAGAAGTTGGAGTGCATGCCCGAGCCGTTCCAGTCGGTGTCGCCGAGCGGCTTGCAATGCCATTCGATGTCGACGCCGTATTTCTCGGTCAGACGCATCATCAGATAGCGGGCCATC
>DASZTN010000042.1:0-3134 GCA_035547995.1 Bradyrhizobium sp.
ATTCCATGGTCGGCACCCGCGAAACCGTGCAGCGCCGCATCGCCGAGTTCCTCGACCGCACCAAGGTCGACGAGCTGATGATCACCGCGCAGATCTACGACCACGCCGCGCGGGTGCGGGCGTACGAGATCGCGGCCGAGGTGCGTGACGCGCTCGGCGCGCCCTTGACTCGTCATGCCCGGGCTTGATGGGGTGGATGGCCCCCGAACGGCATCGATGTGCCAAAGTTGGGCTGCATAGTTGTCCAACTTGAGGGAGCCATCCATGGAAAAGGTTAGCACGATCGGTCTGGACCTGGCGAAGCGAGTGTTTCAGGTGCACGGTGTGAATGAGGCCGGGGAAGTTGTGGTGCGCCGCAGCTTGCGGCGAGGAGCGGTGCTGAGTTGGTTTGCCAAGCTGCCGCCCTGTGTGGTGGGCCTGGAAGCGTGCGGGAGCGCGCATCATTGGGCGCGGGAGCTGGGCCGGCTGGGCCACACGGTTCGGCTGATCCCGCCGTCCTATGCCAAGGCGTATGTGCGGCGGAACAAGAACGATGCGGCCGATGCGGCGGCGATCTGCGAAGCGGTCAGCCGTCCTTCGATGCGGTTTGTGGCGGTGAAGACGGCGGAGCAGCAGGCAGCGGCCGGACTGCACAAGGTCCGCGAGATGCTGGTCAAGCAGCGCACGATGCTGATGAATCAGTTGCGCGGTTTGATGGCGGAGTTCGGCGTCGTGGTTCCAGAAGGGCCGCGCCACATCCGCGAACTGCTGGCGATTCTGGAGGATCAGAGCGACCAGCAGGTACCGGAGCTGCTCAAGCGTGCGCTGCTGCTGACCGTGGAACGCCTGCAGGGTGTTCAAGGACAGGCCGAGGCGATCGACAAGCAGATCGTGGAATGGGGCCGCAGCAACCAGACCTACCGGCACCTGATCACCATCGACGGCTACGGTCCGATCCTCTCGAGCGCCATGGCGGCGATCGTGACCGCCCCCGAGGCATTCGCCAGCGGGCGGGACTTCTCGGCCTCGCTCGGCCTGGTGCCGCGGCAGAACTCAACCGGCGGCAAAGTCGTGCTGGGCTCGATCAGTAAGCGCGGCAACGGCTATCTGCGGCGGCTGCTGGTGAACGGCGCCATGTCCGTTCTCAACAGCAAGCGCGCCAAACAGGATCCGTGGCTCATGAAGCTCATGAAGACCAAGAAGCGCAAGGTGGCCGCGGTCGCCTTGGCCAACAAGATGGCGCGCATCGGCTGGGCGGTGATGATGCGCCAGGAGGACTTCCGGCCCAGGCAGACCGCCGCCTGAGCTGGAAAGCTTGCGAGGGTAAACGCGCGTGATGGCAACGTCGGTCGAACGACGGATCGAGAGCATCCTTCCCGAGTCAAAGGGGCAGAGCGACCCCGTGGGCTTGATCAGGCCTCGATCCACGGGTCCCATCAGGGCCAGCGGCCATCGGCCGCGCAAACAGGCCGTACACATGACCGCAAGCGACCGAAACTTGCCCAACGCGAACTTAACCCTTGCCAAGCGGGGGCCATCCACACATGACCCGGGGGTCTCAGGCCAATTGGAACCAGATGCCCGGGTCAAGCTTGGGCATGACGTGTTTTGTCGTCACGCCTTCATCCTTGCGCCGCTCGGATCGTGCATCGGGCGCAGGCTGGCGCGGGCTCCGTGACGGATGCCGGCGATGGCGATCTCGAATTTGCCGGACTTGATGAAATCGGCGTCGACGCCGGCCTCGTTCGAGACATAGCCCATGCCGATCGCGGCACCGATCGTGTGCCCGTAATTGGCCGAGGTCACCAGGCCCACGCGCTTGCCGTCGCGATAGATCGGCTCGTTGTGATAGAGCAGCAGCGCCGAGTCTTCCATGGCGAACTGCACCATGCGCCGCTTCAGCACGTTGGCGGAGCGCTGCTTCTCGACCGCCGCCTTGCCGATGAAGTCCTTGGAGAAATCGCAGGTGAAGCCCAAGCCCGCTTCCAGGATCGAGTCATGGGTGCCGATATCGTGGCCCCAATGGCGGAACGCCTTCTCGATGCGCATGGAATCCATCGCATGCATCCCGGTCGGATGCAGGCCGAACTCCTCGCCCGCCTCCAGGATCAGCTTCAAGACCGCGCGGGCGAATTCCGCGGGGATATAGAGCTCCCAGCCCAGCTCGCCGACATAGGAGATGCGCTGCGCCAGCACCTTGGCCGGACCGACCACGATCTCCTTGGCGGTGCCGAAGGGGAAGCCGTCGTTGGAGAGATCGGCATCGGTCATCTTCTCCAGGAGCTCGCGGCTCTTGGGCCCCATCACGCCGAGCGTGCCGAAGGTCGTGGTGATATCGACCAGGTCGACCTTGGCGCCGGGCCGCATCATGGTCTTGAGATAGTGCCAGTCGCGGGTCGCGGTCGCGGCGGCGGTCACCACCATGAAGCGGTTCTCGGCGAGCTTGGTGACGGTGAGATCCGCCTCGATGCCGCCTTTCGCATTCAGCCACTGGGTGTAATGCGCGCGGCCGACGGCCGAGACATTGGCGGTGCAGATGCGCTGCAGCTCGGCCTCGGCATCGGGGCCGACCACCAGGAACTTGGCGAAGGTCGAGAGGTCGAGCAGCCCGACGCGCTCGCGGGTGTTGCGGCATTCGCGGCCGCAGAAGTCGAACCAGTTCTGCCTTCCGTAGCTGTATTCGTATTCCGGCACCACGCCTTTCGGCGCGTACCAGTTCGGCCGCTCCCAGCCGGCCACTTCGCCGAAGCAGGCGTTGAGGCTCTTCCAGTCCTCGTAGAACGGCGTCAGCCGCACATTGCGCGAGGATTCGAACTGGCGGTACGGCCAATGCATCGCATAGAGCAGGCCGAGCGCCTCGGAGACGCGCGGCACCAGGAAGCTCTTGCGGCTCATATGCGGCATCAGCCGCCGGATATCGACGTCCCAGAGATCGAAGGGCGGCTCGCCGTTGACGATCCAATGCGCCAAAGCCATGCCGGCGCCGCCGCCCGACTGGATGCCGATCGAGTTGAAGCCGGCGGCGACGAAGAAAGTCTCCAGCTCCGGCGCCGGCCCGAGGATGTAGCGCTGGTCGGCGGTGAAGCTCTCCGGGCCGTTGAAGAACTTGCGGATGCCGACCTTCTCCAATGACGGCACGCGGTGGATGGCGCCTT
>DASZTN010000043.1:0-55421 GCA_035547995.1 Bradyrhizobium sp.
TAGGTTCGCGCAGATTAGCTCGCCTTGGGTTGAATGCTTACCTTCGCCGAAGGTCCAATGCTCTTTGGTGTATAACACCGAAAAACATTATACATTTTATAATGGCTGTTAGAGATTGCAGATTGCAATCGTCAATTTGCAGTGCCGAAGTCACGAGCAATATCGGCGAAACATACGTGGCGGCAAAGCCGAACACGCGAGGCGATCGCAAGGCGGGTCTTTGACCTCGTAAGCTATGCCACGCCAGACGAACGGCGCAACTTGCGGACGGCAAAGCCGTGTGGTCCCGGCACCGTTGCTGATGTCAGGCCCGCGACTCACTCAACCACCCGTCACGCGCCAGATGACATCGCCGACATCGTCCGCGACCAGCAGTGATCCGTCGGCACCCAGCGCAACGCCGACCGGCCGGCCGTAGGATTGCTGTTCGTCGGCAGAGAGAAAGCCGGACAGGATGTCGCGCGCCGGACCGGACGGGCGGCCGTTTTCGAACGGCACGAACACGACCTTGTAGCCGCTGAGCGTGCTGCGATTCCAGGAGCCGTGCTGCCCGATCGCCATGCCGTCGGGAAAGCCCGGAAGCGTGCCGGCGGGCAGCCAGCACAGGCCGAACGAGGCGGTGTGTCCGCCCAGCGCATAGTCCGGCGTGATCGCGCTGGCCACCGCCGCCGGATCCTGCGGCACGCGATCATCCACGGTCTGTCCCCAATAGCAGTAGGGCCAGCCATAGAAGCCGCCATTGCGCACCGAGGTCAGGTAGTCCGGCGGCGTCTCGTCGCCGAGGCCGTCGCGTTCGTTGACGACGGTCCAGAGCACGCCGGTGGTCGGCTCCCATGCCAGACCGACGGGATTGCGCAGGCCGCCGGCAAAGATGCGGCTCGAGCCGCCGGCGAGGTCGAGTTCGTAGATCGCCGCCCGCCCCTCCTCGGCCGGCATGCCGTCGTCGGCGATATTGGTGAGCGAGCCCACGCCGGCATAGAGCTTGCTGCCATCGGGGCTCGGCAAGAGGCTCCGCGTCCAGTGCCCGCCGGGCTTGAAGGTGACGAGCTTTGTTCCCGGTGCGGTGATGCGATCGGCGCCCGGCTGATAGGGAAAAGCCACGACGCCGTCGGTGTTGCCGACGTAGAAGGTGTCGCCGACCAGCGCCATGCCGAAAGGCTGGTTCAATCCCGCCATGAAGGTCTCGCGCCGCTCGGCCACCCCGTCGCCATCGCCGTCGCGCAGCAGAGTGATGCGGTTGGCGCTGATGCCAAGCGCATCGGCACGCCGCATCGTCGCCTGCATCGCATAGTGAAACACGCTTCTCGGCGGTCCCGCGATCTGCGTCGCCTCGGCGATCAGGGTGTCACCATTCGGCAGCACATGGATCCAGCGCGGATGGTCGAGTCCGCTGGCGAAGGCGTTGACCTTCAGCCCGGCAGCCGCGACGGGCAACTGTCCGTTGGTCCATCCTTTTGCCGTCGGCATTTTCAAGGTCGGAATGGCGCCTTGCGGCCTGGCGGCCGGAATCGCCGGCGCATCGCCCCAGGCCGGCTGCGGCGCCGCGCCCTGCAGCTTGCGCCACAGCAGCGCGGCAACTCCGATCAGCGCGACCAGGCGCGCAAAGATGCTGGAAAAGCTCATGACATTCCCTGACATTCCCTTGCCGGCTGGCGTCCGAGGCGCCGGGCCTTTCGTTGTCCCGGACATATCGCAGATGTTCGGCGCATGACCAAGTCAGCGCACGCAACCCTGTTTGCGGCCTCTTTGACTCTTGCGATCTCCCGGTTGCGAGACCGACGATCGGCCGCTGCAGCGAAAACGGCCTGCAGATCTTTTCCGATTTGTCCAACCGGATCAGGCTGATGCTATCCGTCCACCCTCTCGCGCAAAAACATTCCCCTTCCCTTCTTTCGCAAATCACTTTTATCTCCCTCGCCGTCCCGCCCCGCCCAGAGGGGCGTTGGCCATCGTCACGAACGTTGGGGCGGGATGCGGTGGACGCGGCAGTGCCGGGCGCGCGGATGGAATCGCAGGGCGGGTCTTGGACCTCGTGAGCGACGACAAGCGCGCCAGACGAACGGCATTGATCGCGGACGGCAAAGCCGTGTGGTCCTGGTACCCGTTGCTGGTGTCAAGCCGGCGGAGGCGCGTCGATCCCAACCGGGATCAGGTGGCGCCCTATTCGCCGGCGATGGTGACAAGACGAATTCGTCGCCAAGGAGAGCGCGGAATAAGCCGTTAAAACCATCGCGCAGGGAATGCCGGGTGTTTCCGGTGAACCTGTGGTGACTAACTCGTGTGTTTTTTGCATTACACGCGAGGCTGCGGGTGCAACGGGCATCCGGCATTCCCGGCGCCCTCTCCTGGGGGCCCGCGCCCTCTTCCTTTGGGCGGACGATTTATCAGCCACCCGGGCACATCGCGCCGCGGGATTGCAGATCCGTGTCTGGCCCCATCAGCACAATTGCGAGGAGCGAGGCGACGAAGCAATCGAGCCTACGTCATTCCGGGGCGATGCGAAGCAATTCGCTCCATGTCATTCCGGGATGGTCCGGAGGACCAGACCCGGAATCTCGCGCCACAATCTCGGGATTCCGGATCGTCGCACCGGAATGACGGAATGAAATGGATTGCTTCGTCGCTTCGCTCCGTCCGGAATGACATCGGCTGGATGCTTCTCCAGCGCTCGCAATGACGGTGAAAGCTCGCCCATAATGGAATCGGAACAATTCGCAAATAACGCGGGTCTTAATGCGCTCCTGCAAGTGAGTGGCGATTGCGGAGCGATCGCCGCTTTCGGCCATCACAATCGGCTGCTAAACCAGCGCCCATGAGCCAGCCCGTCAATCATACGCACGCCACCAAGGCCCGTGTCGCGGCGATCTCCATCTTCGCCAGCACCGGAATGGCTGCGGCCAAGCTGGTGGTCGGAATCATCATCGGCAGCCTTGCGCTGATCTCGGAGGCGCTGCACTCGTCCGTCGACGTGGTCGCGACCGTCATCACCTGGCTGGTGGTGAAGGTGTCCGATCAGCCGGCCGATGCGGAACATCATTACGGCCACGGCAAGATCGAAAGCCTGTCGGCGCTGGGCGTCACCGCGCTGCTCTATGTGCTCGCCGGCGGCATCCTGGTCGAGGCCTTCAGCCGCCTGCGCGAAGGCACGCCGCCGCCGACGCTGTCGGCGATCCCGTTCGCCGTCCTCTTGCTCGACATCGCGGTCAATCTGTGGCGGGCGCGGGCGCTGCATCGCGCCGCCCACGACACCAGGAGCCAGGCGCTGGCTGCGGACGCGCTGCATTTTGCTTCCGACGTGCTCGGCTCGATCGCGGTGATCATCGGGCTTGTGCTGTCAGGGCTCGGCTATGCCTGGGGCGATGCGGCCGCGGCGATCGGCGTCGCCGTGCTGATCGCCGCGCTCGGACTGCGCATGGCGCGCTCCACCGTCGAGACCCTGCTCGACCGCGCGCCGACGGGCATTTCCGAGCAGGCCGAGGATGCGATCAGGACCGTGCCCGGCGTGGTCGGCATCGAGCGGCTGCGCGTGCGCATGGTCGGGCCGACCTATTTCATCGACGCCATCGTCCAGGTGCCGCGCACCTACCCCATCGACCGCGTCGAGGAGATCAAGCGGCGGTCGCAGGAGGCGGTCTCCAAGGCGCTCGGCGACGCCGACCTCACCTTCACTTCAGTGCCGGTCGCGCTCGACGATGAAAGCGTGCGCGAGCGCGTCATGGTGATCGCACGCAATTCCGGCCTCGCCATCCATCACGTCACCGTCCACGATCTCGGCGGCAAGCTCACCGTCAGCATCGATCTCGAAGTCGACGGCGAGATGACGCTCACCGCGGCGCACGACATCGCCCACGAGCTGGAGCACTCCATTCGCGAGCAGTTCGGCGAGGAGGTCGAGGTCGACACCCATATCGAGCCGCTGCAGCCGGAGCTGCCGCAAGGCTACGATGCCCCGGCCGAGCGCGCCGAGGTGATCAAGGCTGCCTTGATCCGCTTTGCCGCCAACGGCGCGATCCATGACATTCACAATGTCCGCGTGCGCGACACCGATGCCGGCGAGATCGTCAACTTCCATTGCCGCGCCGCGCCGTCGATGCGCGTAATCGACGTGCACGACAGCGTCGACGAGATCGAACGCGCGCTGCGCAGAGCCTTTCCGACCGTGAAGCGCGTCATCAGCCACGCCGAGCCGCCGAACGCGTGAGCATGATTCGATTTGACGTGATCGGATCAAGAGTCAGGACGAAATTTTGAAGCGGAGGCACGTTCCTGTTTCGGACTCGCTTTGTGACCTTTTCGGCACGGCAAATCTTCGTTGGACAAGAATTATTTCGCATTAACGAATCGTTGACTCTCGACAGCCCGGAAAAACTGGATTCAAATCACATTGATTCGGAAGTGAGTTGGGGCTTCTTCCGAACGGGGTCCAAAAAAGATTTTATTGGGGGTCTTCTGCATGGCGCGTGCACACGCGGCGAGCGCGTGCGTTCAATCCGATTCGATCAAGGGATTGGCGCAATCGATCGCAAAACCAGCCTATCACAGGCTTCTGGTCGCGGAGCCCGCACTCCGCCGCGCCGTGCCGACCCTGATCATCGCCTTCCTCATCACCATCTGCCTCGGCGCCTTCGTGCAGGTCCTCGACCAGACCCGGCAGAAGCGCGCCGCGACGATGCGCGACCTCGCCGCCGTCGCCGACTATCTCGCCGACCGCATCGACCACATCGCTTCCGCTCGCCAGGACCACGCCGCATCGTTCGACCGGCTGCAGCTGCTGCTGCCGAACCTCATCCCCGCCTGGGGCGTTGCCGCCGGCCGGCATGTCATCGTCACCACGACCGACAAGCGCGTGCTCGCCCGCGTGCCGGTGGACGGCGTGATCGGCAATACCAAGGGCCTGCTCGATGCCATCAGCGCGGCGCTGCCGCTGACCGATCCGGGCCGGCCGTCTGCGATGAGCGAAGTCCTGCTGCCCAACGGCAACGAGGCATTCGCGGTGCAACGCGTCATCAAGGGACTGCCCGGGCAGATCACGGTGATCCAGGAAGAGATCGATCCGCTGTGGGGTTCGAATGCCGCACTTTCGGTGACGCTGTCGGCCACCACCGGATTCGTGGTGCTGATCCTCGGCTTTGCCTTCCACTGGCAGTCGACCCGCGCCCGCGAAGGCGACCTCATCAACGACGCCGTCCGCGGCCGCATCGATACCGCGCTCAACCGCGGCCGCTGCGGATTATGGGACTGGGACCTGTCGCGCGGCCGCATCTTCTGGTCGCATTCGATGTTCACCCTGCTCGGCCTTGCGGGCCGCAACGATCTCCTGACCTTCGGCGAAGTCAATGCGCTGGTGAAATCCGACGACATCGACCTGTTCGAGATCGCCGACCAGCTGATTGAGGGCAAGATCGATCACATCGATCAGACCTTCCGCATGCAGCACACCGAAGGCCACTGGATCTGGCTGCGCGTCCGCTGCGAGCTGAGCCATGCGGCGGCCGATGGCGGCATGCACCTGATCGGCATCGCGGTCGACATCACCGAGCAGAAGAGCCTGGCCGAGAAGACGGTCGAGGCAGACCTGCGCCTGCGCGATGCGATCGAGACGATTCCGGAAGCCTTCGTGCTGTGGGACGCCGACGACCGGCTGGTGCTGTGCAATTCGCACTTCCAGCGCCTGCACAAGCTGCCGGATTCGGCGGTCGCGCCCGGCACCTCCTATGAAACCGTGATCGAGGTCGGCAGCATGCCGGAGGTCCGCACCCGCCTGCAGGAAACCGCGGCGCAGGCGCCGGGCGCCCGCACCTTCGAGGCCCAGCTCGAGGACGGCAGCTGGCTGCATATCAGCGAACGCCGCACCAAGGATGGCGGCTATGTCTCGGTCGGCACCGACATCACCCGGATCAAGGAACACGAGCAGCGGCTGATCGACAACGACCTGCGCCTGCGCGCCACCGTCGTCGACCTCAAGCGGTCGCAAGGCGCGCTCGAACGCCAGGCGCTCGAGCTCGCCGACCTCGCCGAGAAATATTCCCAGGAAAAGACCCGCGCCGAGGAAGCCAACCAGAGCAAGTCGAAATTCCTCGCCAATATGAGCCACGAGCTGCGCACGCCGCTCAACGCCATCATCGGCTTCTCCGAGATCATGGGCAGCGGCCTGTTCGGCGCGCTCGGCTCGGAGAAGTACCAGGAATACTGCCACGATATCCTGACCAGCGGCCGCTATCTGCTCGAGGTCATCAACGACATCCTCGACATGTCCAAGATCGAAGCCGGCCGGCTGCAGCTCGACCTGGAATCGGTCGACGTGGCGAAGACGCTGGCGGAATCGATGCGGGTGGTGGCCGGCCGCGCCCAGGACAAGAATCTCGCTTTGGAGGCCGATATCGAGGAGGCCATTCCGCTGGTCGCCGACCGCCGCGCGATCAAGCAGATCGCGGTCAACCTGCTGTCGAATGCGGTCAAGTTCACGCCCGAAGGCGGCAAGGTGACGGTGCGCGGCCGCCTGCGCGAAAATCACATCCACCTGATGATATCGGATACCGGCATCGGCATCGCGCCGCATTCGCTGCGCCGGCTGGGGCGGCCGTTCGAGCAGGTCGAGAGCCAGCTGACCAAGACCTATCCCGGCTCGGGGCTGGGGCTCGCCATCGCCAAGTCACTCACCAATCTGCACGGCGGATCGATGCGGCTGCGCTCCAGGCTCGGCGCCGGCACCGTGGTCTGCGTGTCGCTGCCGCGCCACGCAAAAAAGGGAAAGGGAGAAACTAAAATCTCTGCGGCGGCCTGAAGGGGGCGGCTGCAGCGGCTGGGGTCACGGCCGCCTCAAGGCTTCAGCGTCGGCGCCACCTCGCGCGCGGTTTGCGCCAGCGCCGCGATCAGCGGCGTCAGCGGATCGCGATGCGGCACCACCAGACCGACGCTGTAGCTGACGGCGGGATCGACGATCGGAATGCTGCGGACAGCCTCGGACAGGCCCAGCGTCTCCGCGAGCCTTGCCGGCATCACGCTGGCCCAGCGCCCGGTCTTCACGTGGGTATAGAGCACGATGATCGAATTCGAGGTCAGCGTCGGCGTCGGCTCGACACCGGCGGATTTCAGCGCCCGGTCGATGATGCGGCGGTTCTGCATGTCGGGGGTCAGGAGGCACAGCGGCACCTGACCGACCTCCTTCCAGGTGACTTGGTCGCGATCGCCGAACATGCTGTCCGGCGCGGTCAGCAGACGGTAGCTTTCATTGTACAGCGGGATCGAACGGACTTTGCCGAGCGGCTCGTTTTCGAGATAGGTCAGGCCGGCGTCGACCTCGAGATTCTCGAGGAGGCCGAGCACCTCGATCGAGGTGCAGGATACGATCCGGAAGCGGACATCCGGATGGCGCGCCCGGAACGGGGTGGTCAGCGAGGCGACCATGCCGAGCGCGGTCGGGATCGCCGCGATCGCGATCTCGCCCGAAAGCCCTTCTTTCAGGGCGTTGATCTCCTGGCGCATCGCCCGGGCATCACCGACGATACGCCGCGCCCAATCCAGCGCCCGCTCCCCCTCCGGGGTGAAACCCTGGAAGCGTGAACCGCGTTGTACCAGCATGACGCCGAGGATCTCCTCGAGCTGCTTGAGGCTGGTCGACATTGTCGGCTGGGTGACACCGCAGGCCTCGGCGGCACGGCCAAAATGCCGTTCCTTGGCCAGTGCCAGCAAAAGTTCAAGCTTGTCGATCAAACAGGGCCCTCTTTATCAGGTTCCGCATAACAGATTGCCGTTCTGCTTCTGGTTAATTGAATATTCCTATCGATCAATTCAACGACCAGATTGATCGAATTTCGCTATCGCAGCATGAGACAGCTTTATTGATTTTTGGAGCAATTCCAATTCTCATCAAGAACAAGCTAAGCCCCTGATAGAGCGCGAAATATGAAATCAACTTCTGAACCATGGGATGCCGGACGCGGCGCCGAAATCATCGCCGAACATGCGCACCTTGAGGGTGCGACGCTGGTGATCCTGCACGCGCTGCAAGATGCATTCGGCTATGTGCCAGAGCAAGCGATTCCGATGGTCGCGCATGCGCTTAATTTGTCGCGCGCCGAGGTCCATGGCGTCTTCACCTTTTATCATGACTTCCGCCATGAGCCTGCCGGCCGCCATGTGCTGAAGCTGTGCCGTGCCGAAGCCTGTCAGGCGGCGGGCGGCGATGCGCTGGCGGCGCGGGCCGAAGCAAAGCTCGGCGTCGCCATTGGCGGGACGACTGCCGACGACCGGGTGACGCTGGAGCCGATCTATTGCCTGGGCCTATGCGCCACCGCGCCATCGGCGATGCTCGACGGACGCGTCGTCGGACGCCTGGATGAAGCACGGCTCGACGCGCTGGTTGCGGAGGCGCAACGATGAAAATGCGGATTTTCGTTCCACGCGATGCTGCCGCTATCGCAGTCGGCGCCGATGATGTCGTCGCCGCACTCGAACAGGTAGCCGAACAGCGCGGGCTGCCGATCGATATCGTCCGAAACGGATCGCGCGGGCTTTATTGGCTCGAGCCGATGGTCGAGGTGGCGACCTTGAAGGGCCGCGTCGCCTATGGGCCGGTGAGCGCGGCTGACGTCCCTTCCCTGTTCGATGCGATGGCCTCGAACGGGCCGCATCCCCTGCGGCTTGGGCTTGCCGACGAGATCCCCTGGCTGAAGCGGCAGACCCGCCTGACCTTTGCACGCTGCGGCGTGATCGATCCGCGTTCAGTCGACGACTATCGCGCCCATGACGGCTACAAGGGCCTGGAACGGGCGCTGACGCTCGGCACCGATGGCATCCTCGCCGATGTCACCGCTTCCGGGTTGCGCGGCCGCGGCGGCGCAGGCTTTCCCACCGGCATTAAATGGAAGACGGTGGCGCAGACCAGCGCCGACCGCAAATTCATCGTTTGCAACGCCGACGAAGGCGACAGCGGCACCTTCGCCGATCGCATGATCATGGAAGGCGACCCCTTTGTCGTGATCGAGGGCATGACGATTGCCGGCGTCGCGGTGGGAGCCACCAAAGGCTATATCTATATCCGCTCGGAATATCCGCACGCGGTGGAGGCGATGGATGCGGCGATCGCCGCCGCCCGGCGCGCCGGCACGCTCGGTGAACGCATCTGCGGCTCGTCCCACGATTTCGATCTCGAAGTCCGCGTCGGCGCTGGCGCCTATGTCTGCGGCGAAGAGACTTCGTTGCTGGAAAGCCTCGAAGGCCGTCGGGGCCTCGTCCGCGCCAAGCCGCCGCTGCCCGCCCACAAGGGCTTGTTCGGCAAGCCGACCGTGATCAACAACGTGCTGTCATTCGCGGCGATTCCCTTCATTCTTGCCGGCGGCGCCAAGGCCTATGCCGATTTCGGTATGGGTCGTTCGCGTGGCACGATGCCGATCCAGCTCGCCGGCAACATCAAGTATGGCGGCCTGTTCGAGACCGCCTTCGGCGTCACGCTCGGCGAACTGGTCGAGGATATCGGCGGCGGCACCTTCACCGGACGGCCGGTGCGCGCGGTGCAGGTCGGCGGCCCGCTCGGCGCCTATTTCCCGCGTGAATTGTTCGATACGCCATTCGACTATGAAGCCTTCGCCGCGCGTGACGGCCTGATCGGCCATGGCGGCATTGTAGTATTCGACGATAGCGTCGATATGGCCAAGCAGGCCCGCTTCGCGATGGAATTCTGCGCTATCGAATCCTGCGGCAAATGCACCCCGTGCCGGATCGGCTCGACACGCGGTGTCGAGACCATCGACAAGATTCGCCGCGGCGAGCGGGTCGCGGAGAACGTTGCCGTGGTCGAAGACCTCTGCAACACCATGAAATTCGGCTCGCTCTGCGCGCTCGGCGGTTTCACGCCCTACCCGGTAATGAGCGCGCTGAAACATTTCCGGGAAGATTTCGGCCCGGCGCCGACGCGCCTGCAGGCCGCAGAATAAAGGAAGATCGCCATGTCGCTGATCCAGGAAACCGATTACGGCACACCACGTTCCAAGTCCGAAACCATGGTTACGCTGACCATAGACGGTCAGAGTGTCACGGTGCCCGAGGGCACCTCGATCATGCGTGCGGCCATGGAAGCCGGTACGCAAATTCCAAAACTCTGTGCCACCGACATGGTGGACGCTTTCGGTTCCTGCCGCTTGTGCCTGGTCGAAATCGAAGGCCGCGCCGGCACGCCGGCCTCCTGCACCACGCCGGTGATGCCGGGCCTCGTCGTGCACACCCAGAGCGAGCGACTGAAGAAGCTGCGCAAGGGCGTGATGGAGCTCTACATCTCCGACCATCCGCTGGATTGCCTGACCTGCGCCGCCAACGGCGACTGCGAGTTGCAGGACATGGCCGGCGCCGTGGGCCTGCGCGATGTACGCTACGGCTATGAGGGCGAAAATCATGTCTTCGCCAAGTCCAACGGCACCCCCAATGCGGCCTGGATGCCGAAGGACGAGTCCAATCCGTATTTCACTTACGACCCTTCGAAATGCATCGTCTGCTCGCGCTGTGTCCGCGCTTGCGAGGAAGTACAAGGCACTTTCGCGCTGACGATCTCCGGCCGCGGCTTTGATAGCCGTGTCTCGCCCGGCATGAGCGAAAGCTTCATCGGTTCAGAATGCGTTTCCTGCGGCGCCTGCGTGCAGGCCTGCCCGACCGCGACACTCACCGAGAAGTCCGTGATCGAAATCGGCCAGCCCGAGCATTCGGTGGTGACGACCTGCGCCTATTGCGGCGTCGGCTGCACCTTCAAGGCGGAGATGCGCGGCGAGGAAGTCGTGCGCATGATGCCTTACAAGGACGGCAAGGCCAATCGCGGCCATTCCTGCGTCAAGGGCCGCTTCGCCTGGGGCTATGCTACCCACAAGGAGCGTATCCTCAACCCGATGATCCGCGAGCGGATCGACGATCCCTGGCGCGAAGTGTCTTGGGACGAAGCCTTCGCCTTCGCGGCAGCAAAGTTCAAGGGCATTCAGGCTAAATATGGCCGCGATGCGATCGGCGGCATCACCTCATCCCGCTGCACCAACGAGGAAACTTATCTGGTGCAGAAGCTGATCCGTGCCGGCTTCGGCAACAATAACGTCGACACCTGCGCCCGCGTCTGCCATTCACCGACCGGCTACGGCCTCGCCACCACGTTCGGCACCTCGGCCGGCACGCAGGATTTCGACTCGGTCGAGCACTCCGACGTGATCATGATCATCGGCGCCAATCCAACCGATGCGCATCCGGTGTTCGGCTCACGCATGAAGAAGCGGCTGCGCGCCGGAGCCAAGCTGATCGTGGTCGATCCGCGGCGCACCGACGTCGTTCGTTCCCCCCATATCCAGGCGCAGCATCATCTGGCGCTGATGCCCGGCACCAACGTCGCGGTGCTCACCGCGCTGGCCCATGTTATCGTCACCGAAGGTCTGGTCGACGAAGCCTTCGTGCGCGAACGCTGCGACTGGACCGAATTCGAGGACTGGGCGGCCTTTGTCGCGGAGCCAAAGAACAGCCCGGAGGCGACCGCGATCATGACCGGCGTCGATCCGAAGGAATTGCGCGCCGCGGCGCGGTTGTTCGCAACCGGCGGCAATGCCGCGATCTATTACGGTCTCGGCGTCACCGAGCACAGCCAAGGCTCCACGACGGTCATGGCCATTGCCAATTTGGCGATGGCCACCGGCAATATCGGGCGGCCCGGCGTCGGCGTGAATCCGCTGCGCGGCCAGAACAACGTGCAGGGCTCCTGCGACATGGGCTCCTTCCCGCACGAATTGCCGGGCTATCGGCATATTTCGGTCGACGCGGTCCGCAACCAGTTCGAGGCCGCGTGGAACGTCAAGCTCAACAAGGAACCGGGCTTGCGCATCCCCAACATGTTCGATGCGGCGATCGAAGGTACTTTCATGGGCCTTTACGTTCAGGGCGAAGACATCCTGCAATCCGATCCCAACACCAAGCACGTCGTCGCGGCGCTCTCGGCGATGGAATGCGTCATCGTCCAGGATCTCTTCCTCAACGAGACCGCGAACTATGCCCATGTCTTCCTGCCGGGCTCGACCTTCCTGGAAAAGGACGGAACCTTCACCAATGCCGAGCGTCGTATCCAGCGGGTGCGCAAGGTCATGACGCCGCGCAACGGCCTCGCCGATTGGGAGGTGACGATCCGGCTGGGGAAAGCGATGGGCTTCGACATGCATTATGATCATCCGTCCGAGATCATGGATGAGATCGCGGCGCTGACGCCGACCTTTGCCGGCGTTTCCTACGCCAAGCTCGATGAGGTCGGCTCGGTGCAGTGGCCCTGCAACGAGAAGGCTCCGCTGGGAACACCAGTGATGCACATCGACGGCTTCGTCCGCGGCAAGGGCAAATTCGTCGTCACCGAATATATCCCGACCGACGAGCGCACCGGACCGCGCTACCCGCTGTTGCTGACCACCGGGCGCATTCTCAGCCAGTACAATGTCGGTGCCCAGACCCGCCGGACCGAAAATATCGTCTGGCACGAGGAAGACCGGCTGGAGATCCATCCCCATGACGCTGAGCAGCGTGGCATCCGCGATGGCGACTGGGTCAGGCTTGCAAGCCGTGCCGGCGAAACTACTTTGCGTGCGTTGATCACGGAACGTGTTGCGCCAGGCGTCGTCTACACCACCTTCCATCATCCCGACACCCAGGCCAACGTCATCACGACCGACTTTTCAGACTGGGCAACCAATTGCCCGGAATACAAGGTGACGGCGGTGCAGATATCGCCCTCGAATGGCCCGTCGGACTGGCAGAAGGCTTACGAAGCGCAAGCACGCCACTCCCGTCGGATCGCCCCCGTCGTAGAAGCAGCGGAGTAACCGTGCACGATCCGGTTCGGACAGTCCATCGCAAGGTCTGGCGCGAGGGCGGCTTCGATAAAAGCGGCCTCGACCGCGGCACGCGCACGATTCCGGAAGAGACCGCGCTGGCGCTGACCTATAATGGCGGCACCTATGCGGTGATGATGGGCACGCCGCGAGACCTTCGGGATTTCGCGGTCGGGTTCAGCCTGGACGAGGCCATCATCAACTCCCCTGATGATATCGAGCAGTTCGAGATCATCGATCTCGATGACGGCATCGAGTTGCGGATGTGGCTGAAACAGTCGCACGCGGAGCGCTTGAGCGAGCGGCGGCGCCATATCGCAGGGCCGACCGGCTGCGGCATCTGCGGCATCGATTCGATTGCGGAAGCGGTGCGTCCGGCTGCGGTGGTCACCGGCGGACGATCATTTTCGCCGCGCGAGATCATGGCTGCGATGCAGAGCATTGGTCCGCTGCAGCCGATCAATATCGAAACCCGTGCGGTCCACGCCGCGGCGTTCTGGATGCCACCGCGCGGCATCGTGGCGTTGCGCGAGGATGTCGGCCGTCACAACGCACTCGATAAGCTCGCCGGCGCGCTGGCACGGGACAAGGTCCCGGCCGGTGAAGGCATGGTGCTGCTGACCAGCCGGGTCTCGGTCGAGATGGTACAGAAGACCGCTGCGATCGGCGCGCCGCTGATGGTCGCGATATCCGCGCCGACCGGGCTTGCCGTTCGCATGGCCGACGCCGCCGGCGTCACGCTCGTTGCCATCGCCCGTGCCGACGGCTTCGAAGTGTTCACCCATCCCGAGCGGATCGCCGCCATCGGCGGCGCCACGGAGTCTGCTTATGTCGCCTGACCGCCTGATCTACATGGCCAACCAGATTGGCAAGTTCTTCCAAAGCCAGGGGCACGATAAGGCCGTGCCGAGCATTGCCGAACATATCCGGAAATTCTGGGATCCGCGGATGCGGAAAGCCATCTTTGCCCATCTGGATGCCGGCGGCGCCGGGCTCGATCCGGACGTCCGGGATGCCCTCACCTCGCTGAGGAACGCACAAGCCCAGGCCTAGTCCAAGTCAGAGATCTCGGCGCCGGATCACGCCTTAAGACTTGTTTCCCTGTTCGACCACTGCCTGGAAGATCCGGCGAACCTCGGCTTGCGTTTCCTTCACCCGCGCTTCGAGTGACGAGAAATCGGGTGCATCGCCGGCGCGCGACATCACGCGCAGGAGATCATCACCAGCGGTTTCGGGATTGAATTTTCCGATCACACACAGCCGCAGAATTTGCGTCAGGTTGTTGTAGAGACGGGCCGCAGTCCGCAGAATTTCGGCCGATGCCGGCGGCAGCACGCCGAGTCGCACGGCGTTGTCCAACACCTGCACGGTGCTGACGTCGAGAATATCCGGCTTGTCGGCCGCGTGAACGAGCTGGAGATATTGCGCTATGAAATCGATGTCGACCATGCCGCCCGCGGCATATTTGAGGTCCCAGACGTCATCTTCCCCTTTCTCGAGCGCAACGGCGCGACGCATGTCGGCGACATCGGTTGCAATCACGGCCGCGTCGCGTCGCCGCGTCAGCACCTCGCGGATGACCTCTTCGATCTTGCTGCGAAAATCCGGCGATGACGAAATCACGCGCGCTCGGGTCAGCGCCATATGTTCCCAGGTCCAGGCTTCCTGCTCCTGATATTGGGAGAAGGAATAGAGACGCGAGGCGACCGGCCCGGCCCGGCCGGACGGCCGCAAGCGCATGTCCACTTCATAGAGCACGCCATAATTGGTGCGCGTCGTGAAGGCGCTGATCAGCCGCTGGGTGAAGCGCGCAAAATAATGCCCGCCGTGCAACGACTTCGCGCCGTCGGAGTCCGGCTGTTCGTCGTCGAAATCGTAGAGCAGGATCAGATCGAGATCGGACGATGCCGTCATCTCGCGGCTGCCAAGCTTGCCCATCGCCAGAATCGCGGTCTGCTGGCCCTTGATGCGGCCGTGCTGCGCAGCGAAACGTTCGGTCACCAGGCGGTGTACGGTATCGACAATGCCTTCGGCGACATCGGCAAAAGCAACGCCAGCCTGCGAGGCCGACACCGTACCGGACAGGATGCGGGTGCCGATCAGGAACAGGCTTTCCTGGCCGAACAGCCGCAGCCGGTCGAGAAATTCCTCATACGAGTCGGCGTCCCTCAGCGTATCCGCCAGCCGCATCGATAATTCATGCTGATCCGGCATTGCCCCAAAGAAACGCGGATCGATCAATCCGTCCATGATCTGCGGCTGCCGCGCCAGCATATCGCCCAGCCGCGGCGCAGCGCCGAGGATCAGCGCCACCAGCGCCACCAGTTCCCTGTTCTGGCTGAGCAGCGAAATCAGCCGCCCGCCGCGTTGCAGGGCCTGCAGGAAACGATCGAACGCTGCGACCGCATCGTCGGGCTCTTCGGCGTCCGCAAGCCCGGCGATCAACGCCGGAACGAATTCGATGAAGGCGTTACGCGTCGACGCAACCCGGAACACGCGATAGTCGCCTGTCATCCATTGCTGTACGGTCGCCGCCACCGTGACCGGCTTTCGGAAGCCAAGCGAGGTCAGATGAGCAAGCACGCGCTGATCTTCCGGACCGGCGCTGAAATCAGCCGGCGGCAATTTGGCCGTGCCGGCCGGATCGCCTTCGAACAGCTTGCCGTAATGTCCCTGCACGATATTGAGATGGCCGAGCAGATCGTGAGCGAAGGCGGCGCGGCCCTCATAGCCAAGGAACCGCGCGAAACGCTCGACTGCCTCCACGCTGTCCGGCAGTGCATGGGTCTGCTCGTCGGCAAGCATCTGCAACCGGTTTTCGACCCGCCGCAAGAACCGGTAGGCCGCCGACAATTCATCGCGGGCCTGGAAGGTGATCCAGCTGCTCGAGGCGAGCACCTCGAGCGCTTGCAGCGTCGGCCGCACTCGCAGTTCCGGATGACGGCCGCCGGCGATCAATTGCTGGGTCTGCGCGAAGAACTCGATTTCTCGGATGCCGCCGCGACCGATCTTGACGTTGTGCCCCTCGACCGCGATGTCGCTCTGGCCGCGATAGGTCTGCATCTGCCGCTTCATGTCGTGAACATCGGCAAGCGCCGCGAAGTCCAGATGCTTGCGCCAGACGAACGGCGCGATTTCCGAAAGCAGGGCTTCTCCGGCCCTGGCGTCACCGGCGCACGGACAGGCCTTGATCATGGCGGCGCGCTCCCAGGTCCGTCCTTCCCGTTCGTAATAATGCAGCGCAGCCTGGGTCGAGATCGCCACCTGCGTCGAGGCCGGATCCGGGCGCAGGCGCAGATCGACCCGGAACACGTAGCCGTCGGCGGTACGCTGCTGCAGCATCCGCGCCAAGGCCTGCGTGATCCGGACGAAAAACGGCTGCGGTTCGATGTCGGGGGCAAGGCTCGATACCGCCGCATCGAAAAACACGATCAGGTCGATGTCGCTCGAATAGTTCAGCTCGCGCGCGCCCATTTTGCCCATCGCCAGCACGATCAGGCCGCTGCCTTCATCGGGCAGATCCGGATCGGGCGGCGATAATTTGGCGCGCGCAGCTTCCCGCCGCAGCAGATAGCGCAATGCCGCCTGAACCGAATGGACCGCGATATCGGTCAGCGCGGCGGTGACCTGCATCACCGGCCAGACCCCGCCGATATCGCACAGCGCGATCAACAGCGCGGCTTCCGCCTTCATGCGGCGGAGCAATTGCATGGCGTCGGCTTCGGTTGCGGCGGCCACGACATCACGGCAGCCGTAGTCGATCAGACGCGCCAGATGAGCCTCCGGCTCGCAGCCGAGCAGCCGGATCAGGCGCGCGGCATCGGCGCGCATCAGGTCGAACAGGTAGGGCGAGGCTTCGGCAATGCCGAGCAGGATCGCGTTGGCGCGCGGAAACGCGGTCGCAAACGCCTTGATTGCGGCGGCCTGTTCCGAGTCGAGATCGGCAAGCCAGTCCGCAAAACGTCGTTCAGCTTCGAGAGGGGCGGACAGATGCGGCCCGTCCACGAATTGCGTGGCCAGTCGATCGTCCGCGTGACCCGGCGCGGAGGGATTCATGCCACCTTCTGTGGCACATCCTGCGTTTGAGCCGCAACCCTCTCGCTTGCCCCGGCGCGTACCGGGATCGCCAGCGTTGCACGCAATCCCGGATGAGCATCGCTGAGCCTGAGCTCGCCGCCATGCAGCGTTGCAACCGCCGATGCAAGGCTCAGTCCGAGACCGGAACCGGGCAATGTGCGGCTCGCCTCCAGCCGCACGAAACGTTCGACCGCGTGCCGCCGATCGGCTTCCGGAATGCCCGGGCCGTGGTCGGTGACGCTGAGCAGCACCTTGTCGCCGTCGCGCTCGGCTTCAATCAGGATTTCCCGGGACATCGGAAATGCATTGGCGCCGAGCGGCTGGGCGCTTTGAACGGGCTTGCCGTATTTGATCGCGTTTTCAACCAGATTGGCGAGCGCCTGGCTGATCAGTTCGCGATTGCCATGCAGCGGTGCGAAGGCGGTCTTGACGCTCAAGGTCATGCCATCGTCTTCGGCCAGCGGTTCATAGAGCTCGTGAATGCCGTTGGCGACTTCCGCCGCATCGAAATTGTCCATGTTGTCGCGGGCCTGGCCGGACTCTGCACGGGCGATCATCAACAGTGCATTGAAGGTTCGGATCAGGCTGTCGGACTCCTCGATGGTCCGCTCCAGAGCGGCGCGGTATTCCTGCTCGCTGCCCGACTGCGCCAGCGCCTCCTCGGCCCGATTGCGCAGCCGCGTCAGCGGGGTCTTCAGATCATGGGCGATATTGTCGGACACCTCCTTGAGGCCGACCATCAACGCCTCGATCCGTTCCAGCATGGCGTTGAGGTTGCTCGCCAGCCGATCCAGCTCATCGCCACTGCGCCCGACCGGGAGCCGGCCGCTGAGGTCGCCGGCCATGATGCGCTGGGTCGTACCGGTCATGGCGTCGATCCGGTGCAACACGCGCCGCGCCACAAAGATGCCGCCGCCGAGGCCGAGCACGACCACGATCAGGATCGACCATTGTGCCGCATTCGCGACGATGCCGAACAACCGCCGGCGCTCTTCGAGATCGCGGCCGATCAGCAGCCGAAAGCCGCTCGGCAGTTCGGTGACACGCACCAGCGCGCGATGGTTCTGGTTGTCCTGATCGTCAAGCCGCCGATACAGGGTTTCCGACCAGCCCGTGGATGCCATGACGCCGGCGGCGAGCGAGCCGACATTGCCGGCAATCGCCTGCCCCGTCGGCGTCGTCACGAGGTAGAGATTGGCGCCCGGCCGCAACGAGCGGTTCTCGACGTTGAAGACCAAACCGCGCAATCCGCGGCGAGCGTAGATCTCGCTGATCTCGCTGGTTTCTGCATCAACAGTGCTGGTGATCTGCTCGGTGATCAGACGACGGGTGTTCCAGGCAAAATAGCCGAGCAGCGAGGCAGCAAATAAAGCAAACAAAAACAGATAGACCAGCGTCAGACGGAACGCCGTGGTGCGGATAAGCTTACCGAAGGCCGTCACGAATCATGTACCCGGCGCCCCGGATCGTATGCAGCAAGGGCCGCTCAAAACCCTTGTCGATCTTGGAGCGCAAACGCGAAATATGCACATCGATCACATTGGTCTGTGGATCGAAATGATAATCCCAGACATTTTCCAGAAGCATGGTGCGAGTCACCACTTGGCCTGCATGTTTCATCAGATATTCGAGTAGGCGGAATTCACGCGGCTGCAGCGTCAATTCGTCCTTGCCGCGCGCCACCCGGTGCGAGAGGCGATCGAGCTCGAGATCGCCGACCCGATAGGTGGTTTCCTCGGCCGGCCCGCCATGGCGCCGCGACAGCACCTCGACCCGCGCCAGCAATTCGGCGAACGAATATGGCTTCGGCAGATAATCGTCGCCGCCGGCGCGCAACCCCTTGATGCGGTCGTCGACCTGCCCGAGCGCCGAGAGGATCAGCACCGGCGTGCGATTGCCCTTGTCGCGCAGGGCGCCGATCAGCGACAGACCGTCCCGTTTCGGCAGCATCCGGTCGACGACGAGAACGTCGTAATCGCCGCTCTCGGCAAGCGCCAGTCCCTCCTCGCCGTCGCTGGCGAGATCGGCGACGTACCCTACTTCGCGAAACGCCTTCACGAGGTAGTCGGCGGACTCGCGGTCGTCTTCTATGATCAAGAGGCGCATTTGTGGGTCAATTGCGGTCAAGTGGGCCAGCCTTCCGTCACCATGGCGCGGGCGGCAGCATCATGCAAGGCGGCCCGACACGTCTCGACTAAACAAAAAAGCGGGCGGTGAAGCTGGGGGGACCTCACCGCCCTTTGCCTTCCGACGGAGGGGGGCGATGTTCCACCGGAAGGTAGGGTAGAGGGAGCGAGCTTTTGACTCGCTCCCCGGAAAGAGCCGTCGGCGGGGGCGACAATGCCGGCGACACCCTCCATCTTTTCAACGTTCGATCGGTCAGCCCTTGGCGATCGGCACCGCGATAAAGCGCGACATCCCACCGGTCTTGACCCGCATCAGAACGCTGTTCTTTTTGTCGTCGCGTGCGGAATTGATTGCCTCACGCACGTCCGCGGCATTGGAGACGGTCTTCCCACCCACTTCGAGGATGACATCGCCTTCCTTGAAGCCGCGATCGGCGGCCGCACTCTTCGGGTCGACCTCGGTGACGACGACGCCTTCCTTGCCGGCGCCGGCGACGCTGTTGGCAGGCGCGACCGTCAGGCCGAGCCTTGCGACGTCAACGCCGTGCGAGTTGTTGTCGTTGTCGTTATCAGCCTTCGCCTCGATATTGTTCGGCAACTGGCCGAGCGTGATGTTGATGACCTTGTCCTGGCCCTTGTGCAGCACATCGAGTTTCACAGACGCGCCAGGAGCCATGCTGCCGATGGTACGAGCGAGTTCACGGGCATCCTTGACCGTCTCGCCGTTGACCGCAGTGATCACGTCGCCGGACTCGATGCCCGCCTTGGCGGCCGGGCCGTTGGCCTGGGGCTCGGCAACCAGCGCGCCTTCGGCCTTCTTCAGCCCGAGGCTGTCGGCAATATCAGCCGTGACCGGCTGAATCTGAACACCGATCCAGCCGCGGCTGACCGAACCCTTGTCCTTCAACTGCGCGATCACGCTCTTGACCGTCGGCGCCGGTATCGAGAAGGCGATGCCGACGCTGCCGCCCGACGGCGAATAGATCGCAGTGTTGACGCCGATCACTTCACCATTGGTGTTGAACGCCGGACCACCGGAATTGCCCTTGTTCACGGGCGCGTCAATCTGGATGAAATCGTCATACGGACCGTTGCCGATGTCGCGGCCGCTCGCCGAAACGATACCCGCCGTCACCGTGCCGCCGAGGCCGAACGGATTGCCGACCGCAAGCACCCAGTCGCCGATCCGCGGCTTGGTATCGGAGAGCTTGGCGAACGGGAAATTCGAACCGCCCTCGACCTTGATCAGCGCCAGATCGGTACGCTGATCGGTGCCGATCACTTTCGCCTTGTAGGTCTTGCCGTCGTCGGTGGTCACTTCGACCTTGTCGGCGCCGTCGACCACGTGGTTGTTGGTTACGGCATAGCCGTCGGCCGAAATGAAGAAGCCGGAGCCTTGGCCGGTGATGTGTCCATGAGGCATGCCACGCAAGCCGGGCGGCAAGTCAGGTCCGCCGAAGCGACGGAAGAAACGCTCCATCGGCGAGCCGGGCGGGAACGGCGAGTCATCATCGTTCTGGGACTGCTTCTCTTCGATGTTCACCTTGACCGAGATCACCGAAGGTTTCACGCGCTCGACGATATCGGCGAAGCCGACCGGCTGCGCCACCTTGCTTACTTCGTTGTTGACCTGGGCATGTGCCGGGGTGGCGAAAATGTCGCCGGAACCATTCGACGTACCGAGGCCATAGGCAGCGACGCCGAGGCCCGCGACCACAGAAGCCATCAGCGCGAACTTGCGAGCCGACAACAGCGAGCGCCGCGGCGGCTGATAGGACGGAAGAGACGAAAGGTCGGTGGGACGGTCAGTCATTAATAAGGTCTCCAGAGCCTGAATCGACTATGCGGGCTAGCATTATGTAGATGTGAAGATGGGGACTGCCGCCTTACAACGCTCTGGCGAAGGAGTTAAACTTTTGTAATGGAGCATCAAATGGATGCGGCAGTTTATCGCAGGGCAAAAAGTAAACGTTTTGAAGCTCTTGTCGCTCCGGTTGAACCGGGCTTCCGCTCTCGTCGGCGCCTGTTCCAGCGCCGGATCTTGGTTTCGCTCGCGCGGGACCTAAACCGGCCGATCCGACGCCGGTTCCGCCGACATCAATCGCTTGATCCGCGCCTCCTCCTCCGCCGTCAGTTGCGGGGGCGACGGATCGGCTGAGGCTATCGCTCTGCGGCGCCGACTGTTCACCCAGATCGCCAGGGCCCCGCTCGCCAATACGAACGGCGTCAACAGCCACAGCAGCAGCGTCTGACGTTCCAATCGCGGCTTGAGCAAAACAAACTCGCCATAGCGCGCAACCAGAAAGTTGAGGACCTGTGCGTCGCTGTCACCGGCGGCGATGCGCTCACGCACCAGAAGGCGAAGATCGCGCGCCAGCGGCGCTTCGGAATCGTCGATCGATTCGTTCTGGCAAACCATGCAGCGCAATTCGCGCGACAAGTTCCGCGCCCTCGCCTCCTTCGCCGGATCCGCCATGACTTCGTCCGGCAGCACCGCATAAGCCGCCGACGAGCTGATCATCACGAGGAGGGCAAAAACGAGTGCGAGAATGCGCCTCAATGCTTCACTCCGCAGGTTGCAGCAGGCGCGAGGCGCGAGCCGGTTTCGGCGCGCCGACGCGCAGCCGCCGGTCCGATAACGAAAGCATCCCCCCGAACGCCATCAGCACCGGACCGAACCAGATCAGGAGCACCATCGGCTTATAATAGATGCGCACCGTGGTCGCACCATCAGCGGCAGTGTCGCCGAGCGAGATATAAAGCTGGCTCAGCCCGTGGCTCTGCAGCGCAGATTCGGTCGTGGTCGATCCGCGCGTGGTGAAGCTGCGTTTCGACGGGGTCATCGGCCGGAATTGCCGGCCGTCGCGGCTGACGTCGAACTTCACCAGCACCTCGCGGTAGTTCGGACCCTGCCGCTCGGTGAAGCCGTCGAACTTCATGTCGTAGCCGGCGATATGGGTGACGTCGCCCGGTTTCATCGAACCGATATATTCGCTGTTCCAGGTGGTCTCGCAAACAATCCCGATCAGCGCGACACCGATGCCTGCATGGGCGAAGACGGTGCCCCAGGACGCCCGCGGCAGCCCCCGCGCCCGCCGCATCGAATGCCTGAACGGCACCCGGAACAGGCCGATGCGCTCGGCAAGGTCGACCAGCGCACCCATGATGACAAAGATCGCAAGTCCGATGGCGAGCGGCGCCAACGCGCTGCCGCCTCTGGTCCACGCCCACAACACCGCAACCGCAATCAGCGCGGCGATGCCGGCACCGGTCAGGCGCTGCGCCGCACCAAGCAGATCGCCCCGCTTCCATGCCAATAGCGGCCCGAACGGCACGGCGATCAGCAGCGGAACGAATAGCGGCGCGAAGGTGAGATTGAAGAACGGCGCGCCGACCGAAATCTTGTCACCGGTCAGGACTTCCAGCGCCAGCGGATACAGCGTTCCGACGAACACGGTGGCGCAGGCCGTCGTCAGGAATAAATTGTTGAGTACCAGCGCGCCCTCACGCGAGATCGGCGCAAACAGCCCGCCCTGCTTCAGCGCGGATGCACGCCAGGCATAGAGCGACAGGCTGCCGCCGATGAACAGGCAGAGAATGAGCAGGATGAACACGCCGCGTTCGGGATCGGTGGCGAACGCATGCACCGAGGTCAGCACGCCCGAACGTACCAGGAAGGTGCCGAGCAGCGACAGCGAAAAGGTCAGGATCGAGAGCAGGATGGTCCAGACCTTCAGCGCATCGCGCTTTTCCATGACCACCGCCGAATGCAAAAGCGCGGTGCCGGCGAGCCACGGCATCAGCGAAGCATTCTCCACGGGATCCCAGAACCACCAGCCGCCCCAGCCGAGCTCGTAGTAGGCCCAGTACGAGCCCATGGCGATGCCGAGGGTGAGGAATATCCAGGCCAGCAGCGTCCACGGCCGCACCCAGCGCGCCCATGCGGCATCGATCCGGCCCTCGATCAGCGCCGCCACCGCAAAGGAAAATGAAATCGAAAAGCCGACATAGCCGAGATAAAGCATCGGCGGATGCACGGCGAGGCCGATGTCCTGCAGCACCGGGTTGAGATCGCGGCCCTCGAGCGGTGGATTGGGGATGCGCAGGAACGGATTCGAGGTGATCAGGATGAACAGGTAGAACGCGCTGGCGATCCACGCCTGCACTGCCAGCACATGGGCGCGCAACGACAGCGGCAGATTATTGCCGAACGCAGCGACCAGGCCGCCGAACAGCGCCAGGATCGACACCCATAGCAGCATCGATCCCTCGTGATTCCCCCAGACACCGGTGATCTTGTAGATCATCGGTTTCAGCGAATGGGAATTCTCATATACGTTGAGGACCGAGAAGTCCGAGGTGACGTGCAACGTCACCAGCGCAGCGAACGAGCCCAGGACGAACACCAGTTGCGCCAGTGCGGTCGAACGCGCGACGTTCATCAGCGCCGGATCCCGCAGGCGCGCCCCCAGGATCGGCACCGTCGACTGGATCAGCGCCAGCCCGAGCGCCAGCACCAGGGCGTAATGACCCGCTTCCGCAATCACCGCGCCACTCCTTGTGATGCCTCTTGCGCGGTCTGCGCAGCGCCCGATCCCGCCTGGGCCTTGGTGCCGTAATCGTCCTTCCAGTGACCCTGCTTCTTCAGCGCATCGGCGACATCCTTCGGCATGTAGGTCTCGTCATGCTTGGCAAGCACGGTGTCGGCCCTGAACACGCCGGACGAATCGAGCGCGCCTTCGGCCACCACGCCCTGCCCCTCGCGGAACAGGTCGGGAAGGATGCCCTTATAGGTCACCGGCACCGTGATATCGCCGCCGTCACCGACCTTGAAGGTAACAGCCAGGTTGGCGCCGCGCACCACCGAGCCTTTTTCCACCATCCCGCCAAGCCGGAAACGGCGGCCCGGCTGGATATGTTGTTCCGCGATCATCGACGGGGTCGAAAAGAACACGATGGAATCGCGGAGCGCGTTCAGCACCAGCGCCACGGCAATGCCGAGCACCGCGAGCGAGCAGCCGATCAGGGTCAATCGCCGTTGCTTGCGCGTCATGCCTGTTTCCCATCGCTTCGCATGATGTCACACTGGAGTTTTTCCGCTTCCGACCAAATCAGAGCGGGCTTTGGCTCTTTGTTTTGACGCGCTTCCTTAACGCGAACCGGCATCCACTTCGCTCGAAACGCTCTATCCTATCCATCGAGGCCCAGATTTTTCAGACCTTCGTTCAATTGCCGCAGTCGTTCGGCGTCATTGGCAACGGCCTGGCGTGCATCCGTGAGCGCGCTTTTGGCCTTGTCGCGCTCGCCGAGCACCATATAGGCTCGCACCAGCCGCAGCCATCCCTCGACGTCATCACCATTCTGTTTCAACCGGGTCGCCAGGCGATCCACCATGCCATGGATCATGGCGTTGCGATCGGCATCGCTCATGTCCTTTGCTGCGGCCATCGTGCTGCCCGACAGCGCCGGCGCCGTCGCTCCCCCGACCCGAGCCAGGGCAGCCAGAACCAGGGGACGCCACGGGGCATCTGGCGGCGATTTTGCCAACAGCCTGTTCCAGATCGCGGCAGCCTCAGCCTTGCGCCCATCCTGCTCGGCCGACAGACCAAGGAAATACTGCGCCTTGGTCTCATCGGCCTCGAGGGCAACGGCGCGCTCGAATTCGGTCTTGGCCTCGTCGGTAACAACGCCACCGGCCGCGCCGGTGAGTGCCTCGCCCAAATCGGCCCGTCGTTCGGCGCTCTCGCCATTATAAGTGATCGAGTTCCGATAGGCGCGCACCGCGTCGTCATAGCGGCCAAGCCGCGTCAGCACCGGCGCCAGCACGTTCCAGCCACGGCCGTCAGTCGGGTTTTTCTCCAGATGCGCCTCGACCTGGGCGACCAGATTGTCGAGCGACTGGTTGGCATCGGGCTGCCGCATCCGTTCCGCAAGCGGAAAATCGCCAAGCTGGGGCGAGCCGAGCGGGAGGTAAAACCCCACCGATACGATCGGCAGACCGATCAGCGCGATCAGTGCGGCAACCCGCCGCCACCGGATGCTTGCCGCGACCGGCGGTCCCCTTTGTTCGTCAGCCGCAGCCAGCAGGCGGCGACTGATTTCGACCCGGGCAGCTTCCGCCTCAGAGGCGCCGATCAGGCCGGTGGCAAGGTCGCTGTCGATCTCGGAAAGTTGATCCTTGTAGACGGTGGCTTCGCTGGCGTCGCCTTGTGACCGGCCACGCCGGCTCAACGGCCAGAGTACGGCGAAGATCGCCGCTGCCGTCATCAGCGCGAACACAAACCACAGCGTCATCAAGCGGGTTCCGGTGGAACGGCGCGCCATCGCGCCGATGCCGCTTTACACCACCGGCAGCGAGCCAAGCAATTGACAATTATCACTGCAAATCTGTCATCTTAGCGCCGCACGGGAGGCGAAAAGACGGAGACGAATCCCGCTGTGCCCCTCAGCCTAGCCGATGCGAAATTCGGCGCTTTGCGCCGCCGGCTCACCATGCCCGTTGAGGGCCAGCAGGTAATAAACACCCGCTGTGATTGAATCCGGCAGCCTGATCCTCAGCCAGCCATTCGGGGCTGGAGAAGCAATGGTGGTCACCGGCTCGGGCAATCGCTGTCCGCTGGTCTTGTCGACCAGCACCACCTTCGCCTTGACCATGAGATTGCGATAGGTCGCCGAGACGACGCGATTCTCAAGCTCAACGAAACTGATGGTGGAATGCATGGGCGGATAGGTACGATCCCCTCCACCTGCAGTCAACTATAAATTGTATAATGAAACTTATACTATCTTTTTAGCCGGCACGCGACGACTTGCGCTCGCTGACTCCGCTCACCGCATTCTCGGCGGCGCGACTCATCAGCGATGCATAGTCATGACCGAACAGCACTTCGCAGAAGCGGATGGCGGCGTCGGCCTGCATCTGCCGGTAGGCGCGTGTCTTCAGATCGCCGGCGCGCAGCGACTGCACCAGGGCCTCGGTTGCCTGTTCGACATATTGCTGCAGCTCGGAATAGGTGCGCAGCGTAACCTCGTTGATCGCAAGCTCACTTGCATAGGTGCGGCACACCGCGACGAAGTCGATTAAGGCAACGGCTTCGTCGACCTCGGTGGGATCGACCCGGCTGCCGACCGAAATATCCTTGTCGGGGCGTTGCCGCAGAATGCGGCGGACCCGGCCCGGCACGCTCTCGATCTCCGATTGCAGTGCGTCGGAGATTTCGGCCCGGATCGCGGTGAGCTGCCTGCCCCAGGTGGAATCGTTGCGCAGGTCGAGTTCGGTGCGCAGTCCCCTCACCCCATCATGGAGCGTCTTGAGATTCTCCGCGACATTTTCGAAATGACCCCGCCTGATATCGGTCCGCAACACCGCCGTCAGATAGGATAGCTCGTGAAGCGCAATGGTGACGACAACGCCGTAAGGCGTCGCGGCAACGCGGATTTCGTCGTCAGACGCCGCCATCTTGATCGCGATTCGGATGATCTGCCAGGGCGCCGTCAGACGCTGCATCACCATCGACAGTGCAAACGGCAGGAGCTGCGGCGTTTGCAGCGCCGGCAGGTTCAGCGCACTGGTCGCAGCCGCGATCTGCGAGTCGGCGAACAGCCGGTAGTGTGTCGGGAGGCGGCCGTTCAGGGTGTCGATCGCTTCTCGAGCCTGCAGCAACAGGCCGATCGGGAGCAGATCCTCGATCACATCGGGCGCACCGACGCGGGCCAGCGCACGCCTGTCACCACCGGTGCCGGGAGTCGCGATGGCGACGATCGCATCGCCAGCCGCCTGCTGAAAGGTGCGAACGGCAGCCTCGGCGGCAGACGATGGTTCATTGCTCCGCTGCCCGGACAGCGCCGCTTCGAATTCCCGCGCCTGCTGCGGCGCCCCTTCGCGGACCAGCCATTGCCAAACCGGGGCGAGCGAGGCGCGGCGGATCTGGCCGGGCCGCCGGGGAAAGTTGCCGTCGACAAGGAACGGTTCCAGCGGCCGAAACAGTAGCCGGGCCGGATCGTCGATGCGTGGCCGCCTGTCGACGTCGGCGCCACGCACGATCTTGCGCAGCTCCTCCAGCACGTAGGTGGCAATAGCGGTGTCCTCGCCGCGCTCGATGGCGCGTTCGAATTCCCGCATCAGCAACGCCTGCGACTGCGGCGGAAGCTGCGCGAGATAATTCCTCAGCCGCTCGTTTGATGTCTGGCCCATGCCCGGAATGGTGATCAAAAGTCGCGCGGACGGCAAGCACGTCCAGCAGTCACCATAGGAGGGTCCGCGTTAAGAAGTCGTTTAGGAACGGTGTTCAGAAACCGGCTTTGCCGGGCCTGAAAATGTCGCTCAAATCCCGGGCAGCGCCAATTCAGCGCGCAATCCGCCGATCGGCGCGCTGCCGAGCGAAAAGCTGCCACCATAAAGGCCGGCGAGATCGACCACGATCGACAGGCCAAGCCCCGAACCCGGCTTGGACTCGTCGAGCCGCTGGCCGCGACGCGAGACCTGGGCGCGCTCGGCCGCCGAAAGTCCGCGTCCGTCATCGTCGACCGTCACGTGCAGGATCGGCGCGGCAGCGGGGCCGGCGGGGCGTTCCATCCGCACCTCGATGAACACGCGCGAGGTCGCCCATTTGCAGGCATTGTCGACGAGGTTGCCGACCATTTCCTCGAGATCCTGCCGTTCGCCGCGAAACTTCGCCTGTGCGTCGATCCTGGTCTCGATGGCGATGCCGCGATCGCGATGAATCTTCTCCATGGTGCGGCGCAGGGCCTCAATGGTCGGCGCCACGTCGGTGACCGAGCCGACGATGGTGACGCGGGCCGCGATCCGCGCGCGCTCCAGATGGTGGGCGACCTGATCGCGCATCACGTCGGCCTGTTCCAGGATCTTGGTGGCGAAAGGATCGGCGGCATGCGCCGAGGCCTCGTTGATGATCACCGACAGCGGCGTCTTGATCGCATGCGCGAGGTTACCGACATGGGTGCGGGCGCGCTCGACGATTTCCCGGTTGGCATCGATCAGCGCATTGGTCTCGCGCGCCAGCGGCGCGATTTCGACCGGAAATTCGCCCTCGAGCCGCTCGGCGCGGCCGGAACGGATATCGGCGATCGCATCCGAAATGCGCTTCAGCGGCGCAAGGCCGAAACGGACCTGGAAAACCGTGGTCAGCAGCAGCACGATCGTCAGCGCCAGGAACGTGCCGCCGAGATAATAATCGAAGGTGCGCGTCTCGTCGAAAATCTCGCTGGCGTCGCCGGCAACGCTGACCAGATATTTGCCGTCGGCCCCGAGATCGACCGGCCGTTCCACCATGCGCAGCGTCTGGCCCTCGGGACCATCGACATAGCCGAGACGGACCCCGGCCGCGGTCAGGTCGGTGCTGTGCTCGTCGAACTGCGGCAGCTTCTTGTCCCACAGCGAACGGGAGGCACGCGTCTCCCCTTTTTCGGTGTCGGTGCGCGTGATCTGCCAATACCAGCCGGACAGCGGCAATTCGAACAGGGGCTCGCCGAGCGACTGAAACTGGTGATCGGGCGGCTCGTCCGGGGTGGCGACTTCCGCAACGAGATTGCGAAGATAAAGGTTGAGGCGGCGGTCGAAGGCGCGTTCCGTCGCATCGCGATAGACCGAAGAAAGAATGAAGCCGGTGATCACCAGGATCACGGCCACCCACGCCGTCGCCGACAGGAACAGCCGGGTCGCGAGCGAGCTGGCGCGCTTCAAGGCCTTACCCCGGACAGCGCATGTGTAAGCGGAAGCGGCCTTACCCCGTAGCGGTTTTCGGTCAGGATCATGTCAGAACAAAAGGCCAAGCTCGGCGCCCGATCAATAGCTTTGTCAGGCGCCGATCGAGCAAGCCCGGTCTCAAGCTCCCGGCGACGGCGGCGTCAGCAGATAGCCAAGCCCGCGCACCGTCTGGATGATATCGACGTCGAGCTTCTTGCGAATGCGGCCGACAAAGACCTCGATGGTATTGGAGTCGCGGTCGAAGTCCTGGTCGTAGAGGTGCTCCACCAGCTCGGTGCGCGAGACCACGCGCCCGGTATGATGCATCAGATAGGCCAGCAGCCGGTATTCATGTGACGTCATCTTGATCGGATTGCCCGATACGCTGACCCGGCCGGTGCGGGTATCGAGCGTCACCGGGCCGCAGGTCAGTTCGCTCTGGGCATGG
The DNA here is from genome assembly GCA_035547995.1 of Bradyrhizobium sp. GTDB lineage: Bacteria > Pseudomonadota > Alphaproteobacteria > Rhizobiales > Xanthobacteraceae > Bradyrhizobium. The sequence continues at coordinate 29,194 of DASZTN010000043.1, forward strand.
CCGGTGGAACGGCGCAGCAAGGCGCGTATCCGGGCGAGGACTTCTTCCAGGTGAAAGGGCTTTGCCACGTAGTCGTCGGCGCCAGCGTCAAAGCCCTGCACCTTGTCGCTCCAGCGGTCCCGGGCTGTCAGGATCAAGACCGGCATCGTGCGCCCGTTGCGGCGCCAGGCCTCCAGCACCGAAATGCCGTCCATTTTCGGCAAACCGATATCAAGCACGACGGCGTCGTATGGCTCGCTGTCGCCGAGATAGTGCCCTTCCTCGCCATCAAAGGCACGGTCGACCACATAACCGGCATCCGTGAGCGCTGTGGTGAGCTGACGATTGAGATCTGGATCATCTTCAACGACGAGCAGGCGCAAGCTGGTCTCCGAATGTGAAGTTGCACACGTAATGTTTGTAGAAGAGGCCGGACGGCGTGAACAGCCAATGAACGGCGCATATACCGCAATGTTACTTTTTCTTCACGACGGCAAGTGCGCCGCAAAAAATAGAGGAAGCGTCGCTACGGCCAAGCTTCTTGGCGCAATCCCGGACGATCGGGCCGGCTTCGGAGAGATCGGGCCGGCTTCGGAGACACGGCTTTAAAAAAGCCGCCAATCGGCGGGAGGCCTGCTCGCCGCCCGATTGTCCAGGTGAGAAGCGGCTGTCGGCAAATCGTGGCAGCTGCACAACCGGAAATCTTAATTCGGGCCGATCGATATCTAATGAAATGAGGCGCGGGCTATCTGCCTGTGAGTGCGCTCAACTCCGGAAGAACACGAACCAGATCACACCGAGGATCAGGACCGCAAGCCCAGTCGAAATCGTGAGCAGAGAGAGCACGGAAGGGCCGGGCTCGCCCTGGCGCGCTTCGGTCGGGGTTTCGACGATCCGCTGGTTCTCTCTGGTTGCCATGGTGACCTCGATTCTTGAGTACCGTGAACGCCTTGCGGCGGGAGGTACGGCTGGGCAACGCCTGATCCGACGCGATGTTCCGGCGCTTTGGAGCGGCTTTAAAGATCGCTGCCAAGGCCTTGAGAACGCTCCGGCGCAACCAAGGCGCAGCGCGGCGATTAACGTCGTCAGGAGATTCTACCGGCCGTATGTTCAAAATCCGGTTCCCGGTGGTATGATCTAAATATCGGTTTGTTGCGTCCGGAGTATCTGGTTCGGAGTATGTCATGGCCCCCCGTGCCAATTGGAAAGGCTTCCTGCGTCTTTCGCTCGTGACCTGCCCGGTCGCGCTTTATCCGGCGACGTCGGATGCCGAGAAGGTCTCCTTCAACCAGATCAACCGCAAGACCGGTCATCGCATCAAATACGTCAAGGTCGATGCCGAGACCGGCGAGGAAGTCGCTTCCGAAGATATCGTGAAGGGCTACAAGGTCGACACCGACAGTTACATTGAAGTGTCAAAGGAAGAGCTCGACGACCTCGCGCTGGAATCGACCCACACCATCGAGATCGACGAATTCGTCCCGAAATCCGATATCGACAACCGCTATCTGATCCGCCCCTATTATCTCGTGCCCGACGGCAAGGTCGGCCACGATGCCTTCGCGGTGATCCGCGAGACCATCCGCAGCATGAACAAGGTTGCGATCGGGCGCATAGTGCTGACCAACCGCGAGCACATCATCGCGCTGGAGCCCCTCGGCAAGGGTCTGACCGGAACACTGCTGCGCTATCCCTACGAAGTGCGCGACGAAAAGGAATATTTCGACGACATCCAGGACGTCAAAGTCACCAAGGACATGCTGGATCTGGCCAAGCACATCGTCGAGAAGAAGTCCGCCCCCTTCGAGCCGGAGCAATTCGAGGATCACTACGAGGCCGCTCTGATCGAACTGATCAATCAGAAGCGCAACGGCCTGCAGCCGAAGGCTAAGGCTGCGCCGAAATCAGGCGGCAACGTCATCAACCTGATGGACGCGCTCAAGCGCAGCCTTGCGAACGAGAAGCAATCCGCCCCTCCCGCGCCTGCTGCCAAGAGCAAGAAGCCGCGCAAGCGCATCGAAGGCCAGCGCGAAATGCTGCTGCCGATCAGCGGCAAGCGCGAAGCCAAGGAAGAGGCAAAGGCGCCGCCGAAAAGAGCGGAAAAGCCGGCCCGTGCGCCTGCCCGATCGAAAAAAGCGAGCTAGCGCGCGTGCCGCGACACGCAGCGTTCTCGTTCAGACTTTCGCTGGCACTGGCGCAACCGGAACCACAACCGGCCTGAAATGCCCTGGTCGTCGTCGTTCGATGAGCCGATTGCGTTGCGCCGCGGCCGCCGCCTGGTGACGCTGCAGCAGGCCGCCGACTACATCATGGGGCTGCCGAACGACAAGCAGCAGCAGGACTGCTGGCAGACTGCCGCCGAGAACCTGATCAATGCCGCCGAGATCGGCGGCGGCTGGTTGATGTTCGCGCGCATTGCCATGCTGCGAGCATTGAACGGCGATGGCAAAATGCGGTGATGCGAGCGATCGCTAATTTCCCGTGCTCAGACCGTCGTTGATGGCGGTTAACTTGGTGTTGAGCTGGGGGCCGATGCCCTGAACGATGGTCACGATCGCAAGGGCGATGCCGCTGGCAATCAAGCAATATTCGATGGCGGTGGCACCCGACTGATCAATCCAAAATCTCGACAATAATTTGCGCATCCAAACCCCACTGCGCCCAACCGGACACTCTCGATGCTACTGCTTCAGGTTGCGAACCTAGGTTGCATTGGTTGCCGGCCCGTTCACGAACAGACTGAACGCAGGGTTAAGGCAGAAACTGCATCTTTATGGAGGCGCATACCGGCGGCTGTGCGCGGCCGATGCAAAACGAGATGGCAGAGCTTCCCGCACGACGTAAAGCCCGCCCTTTACCCACCAGCGGATTCCTGTTCCAACTGTCGATCATCAGGCCGAGCTCGACATCGGCCAGTTCCTGGGGAGGAATCAGCATGAAACTTGGCGCCGCCATCGCGGAAATCATGAAGCGCGAGGGGATCGAGATCCTCTGCGGCTACCCTGTCAATCACATCATCGAGCATGCCGCGGCGGCCGACATCCGGCCGGTGATGGTGCGGCAGGAGCGTATCGGCCTGCACATGGCGGACGCGATCTCCCGCGTCACCTCGGGGCGCAAGATCGGCGCATTCTGCATGCAGCACGGCCCGGGATCGGAAAACGCCATGGGTGGCGTGGCGCAGTGTTATGGCGAGTCGGTGCCCGTGCTGGTGTTGCCGATGGGGTACGCCCGGCGGATTGCGAATGTCGAGCCGAACTTCAACTCCAGCCAGGTGATGAAGCCGTTTTCGAAGTCGACTGAGCCGATCATCCTGGCGAGCGAGGTCTGCAATATCTTCCGGCGCGCTTTCACCAGGCTGAAAAATGGCCGCGGCGGTCCTGTCATCGTCGAGATCCCCTCGGACATGTGGAACGAGGAAGTACCGGAGCCCTTGAACTATACCCCGGTGCTGCGCACGCGCTACGGAGCCGATCCCCTTCATATCAACGAGGCGGCACAGCTTTTGATCAACGCCAAGCGGCCGGTGATCTATGCCGGCCAGGGCGTGCATTATGCGCAGGCCTGGCCGCAGCTGAGGCGGCTGGCTGAACGGCTCGCCATTCCCGTCACCACCAGCCTTGGCGGCAAATCCTCATTTCCGGAAACCCACCCGCTCTCGCTCGGCTCGGGGGGCCTCGCCGTGCCGCGCGCGGTGCCGAAATTCCTGGGCGAAGCCGATGTGATTTTCGGCATCGGCTGCTCTTTCACCGAAACCTCGTTCGGTATCGCCATGCCCAAGGGCAAGACCATCATCCATGCGACGCTCGATCCGAACCATCTCAACAAGGACGTCGAGGCCAGGGTCGGCCTGATCGGCGATGCCGCTCTGGTGCTGGACGCGCTGCTCGAACAGATCGGCAGGTCGGTCCCGTCGGACCGCGACGCCTCGGCGGTTGCGGCCGAAATCGCCGCTTCGCACAAGGAATGGCTGGCGAAATGGATGCCGAAGCTGACCAGCAATGATGCCCCGCTCAGCCCCTATCGCGTGATATGGGATCTGCTGCACACCGTTGATGTCAACAACACCATCATCACCCACGACGCCGGCAGCCCGCGCGACCAGCTCTCGCCGTTCTGGAAAGCGGTCGAGCCGCTGTCTTATATCGGCTGGGGCAAGACCACGCAGCTCGGCTATGGGCTCGGCCTTGCCATGGGAGCCAAGCTCGCAAGGCCCGACAAGCTCTGCATCAATGTCTGGGGCGATGCCGCCATCGGCTTCACCGGAATGGATTTCGAAACCGCGGTACGCGAGCGGATTCCGATCATGTCGATCCTGCTCAACAATTTCAGCATGGCGATCGAGCTGAAAGTGATGCCGGTCTCAACCGAGAAATACCGGTCCACCGACATTTCCGGCGATTACGCCGCGATGGCACGTGCATTCGGCGGCCATGGCGAGCGGGTGACACAGCCGGAGGACATTATCCCCGCGATCCGGCGCGGCATCCAGAAGACCAGGGAAGGCGTCCCCGTGCTGCTGGAATTCATCACGTCAAAGGAGACGGAAGTCTCCCGGCCGGGAACCTAGTCAAGCGAACCTGGCCAAGCGATCGAGTGCGTGGCGCTGCCGGCGCGAACGGCAGCGCCCTACTCCATCGCCACGGTCGGCGGCTTGGCCGGGCCGGCCAGCGGCCTTTCTTCCATCAGGGTCATGAACAGCGCCGAACCGGCAAGCAGCACGGTGGCGGCGCCGAAGACATAGCGGAAAGCGGCCAGCATCTCGGCTGACGATATCGAGCCGATTGGCCCATGCTGGTCGGCATTGAGTGAAATATCACCCCCCAAGGCCATCAGCAGGATCGCACTGAACGCGGCCACCATGAAGGAGGCCATCAGCGCGCGGAAGAAATTCATCGCACCGGTCACCGTGCCAACCTGCGAGCGCGCCACCGAGTTCTGCAGCGCGACCACGCTGACCGGAAACACCGTGCCGAGGCCCAGCGCGAAGACCGACAGCATTGCCAGCATGACCCACAGCGACGGCGTCGTCATCGCCAGCGCCGCACCCAGTAATGCCGCAACCAGCGGCCCGATGATCGCCACCAGCTTGTAGTGCTTGGCCCGCGCCATGGTCCGGCCGGCGATGGCGGCGCCGGCGGTCGATACCGCCGCCAGCGGGATCAGGGCCAAACCGGCTTCGCTGGCGCTGAGATGGTAGACCGCCTCATAATACAGCGGCAGATGCACCGTCAGTCCCAGCATCGCACCGAACGCGCAGCCGCCCGCCGCCATGGCGTAAGGGGCAACGGTTCCGCGCATCAGGGACAGCGGCAGGAACGGCTCCTCGGCATTGCCGGCATGCCAGACGAAGGCGAGCGTCAGCGCGATGGAAGCGCCGACCATTGCGATGATGGTCGGCGACAGCCAGGGATAGCGATTGCCGCCCCAGGTCAGCACCAGCATGATCACGACTGCCGAGGCCATCAGCAGCACGCCACCGAGCCAGTCGACCTTGCGGCGGCGATGGAACACCGGAATCCTGCCCATTTTCGGTAGCAGCCGCGCCAAAGCCAGAAGCCCCAGCGGCACGTTGATCCAGAACACCATCGACCAGTGCAGATGTTCAGCGAAGAAGCCGCCGAGGACCGGGCCGCCGATTCCCGCGGCCATCCATACCCCGCTGAAATAGGCCTGGTATTGGCCGCGCTCGCGGGGTGTCACCACATCGGAGATCACCGTCTGCACGATCGGCATGATGCCGCCGCCGCCCAATCCCTGCAGGCCTCGGGCAAGGATCAGCACCGTCATGCTGGGTGCGATCGCGCAAATGATGGAACCGCCGATGAACAGGCTGAGCGATAGGATGATCATGGCGCGGCGGCCGTAGATGTCGCTGAGGGTGCCGAACACCGGCGCCACTGCGGTCGAGGCCAGCAGGTAGGCCGTGATGACCCATGACAGATTGGTGACGTCCTGGAACTGGCGGCCGATGGTCGGCAACGCCGTCGCGACGATGGTCTGGTCGAGCGCGGCCAGGAACATCGTCACCAGCAGGCTCATCAGGATGGATCGCACTTCGCTCTGGGTCAGCGGAGCGCGCGGCGCCAGCGGCGGCGCATCGCTGAGATCGAGCACCTTCGCAGGATTCTGAGACAGGTTGCGGGCGACGGCTTCGGGCAATGTCTGATGGCTGGCCGACTGCCGGCCTTGCCTTTCAAATTTGTTCATATCGGCTTGGGCTTATTCGATGCGCGACGGCGGCCAGTTTGGAATCGCTGTGTCGCCTGCAACTTTAGTTGGTAAAGCCTCGTCGCGGCAGACGGTTGCATGCATGGGTGCATCCCGCCAAGCGCGCCTTCGCAATTGCGTGATCGGTATTTGCCATTCGTTTAGGATGGCCGCTTCTTCGATCGCGCGCGCTTCGGCAACTGCGCCGGCCATTGCACGATATGGTCCTCGAGGTCGGCGTCCGGAATCTCCTCTTCCGTGCCCTTGACCCGCCCGCGCACCGAGACCCCGGCTTCATGCACGGTATTGGGGTCGCCCGAAACAAGCGGATGCCACCAATAGAGATCGCGTCCTTCCGCGACCAGCCGATAACCGCAGCTCGGGGGCAGCCAGTTCAGCGTGCGGACATTTTCCGCCGTCAGCCGCACGCAATCGGGCACCCGCTCGGATCGGTTCGCATAATCCTTACAGGCACATAGGCCGGCATCCAAAAGCTTGCAGGAGACGTGGGTGAAATAGATCTCCCCGGTGTCTTCATCTTCCAGCTTTTCGAGGCAGCAGCGGGCGCAGCCGTCGCACAGGCTTTCCCATTCGGCGTTGGACATTTCCTCCAACGCTTTGGTTTTCCAGAAGAATCCCTCCTGCCCCGAGGGTGGCTTGGAAGCTGCGGTCATGTCTTGCAAAGTTCCGGCTGTGGGGCCGCGGCCCTGACGGGGCCTGCGGCAACATGAGACAAGTTTGACGGCCCGCTCGGGTGCCAATCACCGATAAAGCACCAGGTTAGCCCTATGGATCAATATCCTTGCAGCGCCATTGGTTTATGGCCTCTGCTCGGGTACAAAATAGCGAATCTCCGGGGCGTGCAACAGCGCCTTGGGTTTGCCGCAACACTCCAGCAAAACGTCTCAACAGTGCCTTGAGCCGGGCGCTTGAGGCATTGCCAAACGACCAAGGGTCCCGGGTGCGCATCTTACCGCCGGAATGGAGGAGGAAAATCCAGCATTGGATGCTGGATCTCGATGCGCGCATCGACTCCGGCCTGTTTTCCTCCGGCAAGGGCCTGCGCGAACTCTACGAGCGCTATTCGGCGTTCATGGACCGCTTTTATGTCGGGCGCTGGAAACGCTGGGTGTTCATTGAGCCGCTATCGGAAGCGGCAACGATAGGGCTTGCCGGCCTGATCCTGCTTCTGGCGCTGGCGGTGCCGGCCTTTCGCCAAACCGCCGATGAGGACTGGCTGAAGAAATCCGATCTCGCGGTGACGTTTCTCGACCGCTACGGCAATCCGATCGGCAGCCGCGGCATCAAGCACAACGACTCGATTCCGCTCGAAGACTTTCCGGACAGCCTGATCAAGGCGACGCTCGCGACCGAGGACCGCCGCTTCTACGATCATTTCGGCATCGACGTCACCGGCACCTTCCGCGCGCTGGTCACCGACGCCCAGGCCGGCGGGGTGCGCCAGGGCGGCTCGTCGATCACCCAGCAGCTGGCGAAGAACCTGTTCCTCACCAACGAGCGCACCATCGAGCGCAAGATCAACGAGGCGTTCCTGGCGATCTGGCTGGAGGCCCGCCTCAGCAAGAATGAAATCCTCAAGCTCTATCTCGACCGCGCCTATATGGGCGGCGGTACCTTCGGCGTCGATGGCGCGGCGCATTTCTATTTCAACAAGTCGGTGCGGGATCTCAACCTCGCCGAATCGGCGATGCTGGCCGGCCTGTTCAAGGCGCCCACCAAATATGCTCCGCACATCAACCTGCCCGCCGCCCGCGCCCGCGCCAACCAGGTGCTGGACAACCTGGTCGACGCCGGCTTCATGACCGAGGGCCAAGTGTACGGTGCACGGCGCAATCCGGCTTCAGTGGTGGACCGCCGCGAAGAGAATTCGCCGAACTATTATCTCGACTATGCGTTCGATGAGGTGCGCAGGCTGGTCGACACCTTTCCGAAATCCTACACCGAACGTGTTTTCGTGGTCCGCACCGCGATCGACATGAATGTGCAGCACGCCGCCGAAGAAGCCATCGAGAACGAACTGCGGCAATACGGGCGCGACTATCACGCGACCCAGGCAGCTACCGTCGTCGCCGATCTGGACGGCGGCATCCGGGCGATGGTCGGCGGCCGCGACTATGGGGCGAGCCAGTTCAATCGTGCCACCGATGCCTATCGCCAGCCCGGCTCGTCGTTCAAGCCCTATGTCTACACCACCGCACTGCTGAACGGCTTCAAGCCCAACTCGATCGTGGTGGACAGCCCGGTCTGCATCGGCAATTGGTGCCCGCAGAACTACGGTCATTCCTATGCCGGCCCGGTGACTCTGACGCAGGCGATCACCCACTCGATCAACGTGATCCCGGTGAAGCTGTCGATCGCACTCGGCGGCAAGGCCGGGCCCAAGGCCGGCCGCGCCAAGATCATTGAAGTGGCGCGGCGCTTCGGCATCAAGTCGCCATTGCCGGACACGCCATCGCTGCCGATCGGCGCCGACGCGCTCACGGTGATCGAACACGCCGTCGCCTATGCGACCTTTCCCAACAGGGGCAAAGCGGTTACTCCTCATGCGGTACTTGAAATCCGCACCGGGGCCGGCGACGTGGTCTGGCGTTATGATCGCGATGGTCCGAAGCCGACGCAGGCCATCCCACCTTCCATCGCCGCCGAAATGGCGGAGATGATGAGTCATGTCGTCAGCGAAGGCACCGCGCGGCGGGCGCAGCTCGACGGCATCCCGACCGCCGGCAAGACCGGCACGACCAATAATTACCGCGATGCCTGGTTCGTCGGCTATACCGGCAACTTCACCTGTGCGGTCTGGTTCGGCAATGACGACTACTCCCCGATGAATCGCATGACCGGCGGCTCGCTCCCGGCGCAGACCTGGCATGACATCATGGTCGCGGCGCATCAGGGGGTCGAGATCAAGGAGCTGCCGGGCGTGGGAATGGGCACGAAGCTGCCGAAATCGCCCGACTCCGAAGCGAGGTCTGCGGCGAAAGACGAGCCAAAGATCGTAGAGGTAAAGCCCGGGCCGCCGCCGGTGCTGACCAAGCGCGGCGCCGACATTCTGGTGCAAGTGGAAAAAATGCTCGACGACGCCGACAAGGCCTTGGGCAAGACCTCTGCCAACGATCAGCCGCCGCAAGCCAAGCCGTTATCGTCCAGCGCACTCGCGACGCCGGAGAGCCTTGCCGCAGCAGACGACGGGTCTGCCCCCTTCCCGCGTAAGAACTGACGTGCGGCTGATTTTACTCACCTTGCTGACGCTGATCATCGCCACCGCCGTCGGGCTGGGCGCGACCTGGATGACGGCGACGCGCGGTACCGATTTCGGCACGCTCACGATCGGTGCCTGGGTCGCGCGCCCAAAAACCGGCACCCCCGACGTCGATCCCTATTCGCGCGCCACGATCGCACGCAACGGCGAGCTCCCGATCGGCGCCGGCGACGGCGTATCGTTCCTGGCGAGCACGGATGACCACAAGCGGCCGCTCGACGGCCGCTGCGACGTGGCGGTCAGCGGCGTGACGCCCGCGGCCCGCTTCTGGACCCTGACCTTGTACGACCGCAAGGGGCATCTGGTGGCGAATTCGCTGCAGCGTTACGGTTTCTCCAGCGAGGAGATCGTCCGCGCCTCCGACGGCTCGTTCGAAATCCGCGTGGCATCGCGAGCGCGCGCCGGCAATTGGCTGCCGACCGGCGGGATCGAACGCTACACGCTGATGCTGCGGCTCTACGATACGCCGGTTGGCGTGGCGACGCGCACGCCGCGCGATGCGCCGATGCCGCACATTTCGACAGTGGGGTGCCCGTGATCCGGCTGTTGTTCGCGATTGCTGCCGGTGTGCTGCTCGGCGGGGTCGTCCATCTCGTCAGCGTGCTGGCGTTGCCGCGGATCGCCGACAACGACGCCTATTCGCGTCTTGAACCATTGACCAAGCTCAACGCAGTATCCCCGCTTCCGCCCGCCGCGCCCGGCAATACGCTGATGCCCTATCTTGATCCGGCCTTCGCCACCGCCGTGTGCCGGTATGATCTGTCTGGCGGACCGATCAAGCTCACCGTTCCTGTCAGCCAGGCCTATACATCGGTGTCATTCTATACCCGCAGCGACCTCGCCTATTATGCGATCAATGACCGCTCGGCGGGACGCAAGGTGATCGAGCTCGATTTGATGACCGAGGCGCAGCACGCCGATCTGCCGGAAGATGAGGATATCACCGCGGCCGACCGGCTGATCATCGATTCTCCGACCATGACCGGCTTGATCCTGCTGAAGGCTCTGGCGCCGGAGCCGGGCCTGATGGCGCAGGCGCAGGCGGCGCTCGCCGCTTCGAGCTGCAAGGTGCAGACCGAGCCGCAAGTGGCCAAGCAGGCCGATCCGCCGCGATCTCGGCAATGAGAGCAGAATTAGCGTTGCCGAGCGGGAGCCGGGCCCGGACTTGGATGACGGTTCGCATGGGAAGACGCATCAAGCGACAAGCAGAGCCCCGGTTCCGATTCAATCAGGACCGAAGGGTTCCAGCGCTAGCCGCGCACGCTGATGGCGCGTCCAACGACGGGCTGTCCGCCGACCGGCGCGTTCGCGATCTGTGCGGCGAGAGCATTGATCAGACGATCGGCATCGGCAGCCGTATTATCGGGCGCCTGAATCACCAGCCGCTCCAGCGCCCAGCGGTAGGACGAAACCCGCTGCTCCAGGCATTGCTGTACCCATTGCACGATCAGTGCATTTTCTTCCATCCGGGCAACGGCGTCGGCATGTTCGCGCGGTGATAATTCGGAGACATGCGCAAGACTTGCGTTACGTTTCCGGTCGAGATCGAACACATTGGCCGCCGTGGCGTAGAACGGTTCGAGGCGCGTGATGTCGTTGCGTACGTCGTCGATCAGTTGCGCGTAGCGCGAGTCATCCGCACGGTGCGGCTCGTCGATCAGCGCGCGTCCATAGGCGGTGCGGTCGAATACCACGCCCTGCCGCCATGGCGCAGCAATTGGCTTGTAGTCGCCGAACACGCTCTTCCAGGCCGGGCGGGACAGCGGCGGCTCGACGAACTGGTAAGCGAGGTCGCGAAGCTGCCGTTCCGGCTCGGTGAGCTGGAATTGCGACGGCCTCATTCCGATGCTTCCGGTCGCCTCGCCGCCCATCCAGCGATGCATGTCGTCGTTGCGAAAATCCTCGCGGGTACGGCCGAAATCGCCGCCGCTGCAGCCGCTAAGCATGAAGCTCGTCAGAACCAGAATCATTACCGGCGATCCCGGCCGGGCTCGCCGTCCAGACCGGATCGGGAGGCGCATCTCCGGCATATCGGGGCTTCCGATCGATCAGCGCCGCCGTCGGCGGCGGCGGGGAGCTGTTCCTTGTTCCGGTCCGCGGTCACCGCTGGTTTCTTCGGGTGCGCGTTCGATACGGATGACGGGAAGGATCAGGACGGTCCCCCTGGTCTCGGGCATAGCGCTGTCCAGGCTTGAGTCCCGGCGTCGCGAAGCCGCATTGGCCGGAAATGCAATGATCGTCCCCATCTCCAATTCTCTCTGGCCGTCCCGCTGAAATGATTTGGCCGATAACGGCGGTCATTAACAACAGGACATGGTTAACGGCTCCTTAATCTGGTGTGTCTGGCCGGCACCAGTTGCCGTCTCGATGTGGGAAGGATCGGCGAAATCAACTGCGGCTTTTCACGCGCCGTTTTCCTTAACGAGCCATTAAAAGAACCGGCCTAATTTGATCGAAGCATTGTTTCGTCGCGTATATCAGACATGGCCGCATCTCCAACTTTTCCGGGCTTCGACGGACTGATGACGCTTTCCCGAAGGGAAGGCGTCGATATCCGTCCGACCTTGCTGCGGGTACTGACCGATCTCTATGTTCAGACCAGCGCGCACAGCGAAGAAGAGGCCCGGCAATTCATCGAGCTGACCTCGCGCCTGTTCGATCAGGTCGACGATGCGACGCGCGCTGCCGTGCGCGCACGGCTTGCGATTTATCCGGGCACGCCGATCGAGATCCTGCGCAAGCTCGGATTGAAGCCGGCCGAACCCGATCCGCTTCCGCCGGTTGCCTCCGAGGTGCCGGCCCAGCCTTCGGCATTGCCGTCAATCGCCCCGGAAGACGAGATACCATCGCCCAGGGCGGCGAACCTGGCGATGCAGCCGCAAGACGCTGCCGATATCAGCGAAATGTTCTTTGGCGCCGGCCCGAGCGAGCGCGCGCAGATCCTGCATAATCTGGCGGATACGCCGCTGAAGGCCTCGCCGCGAATTCCAGCCGCGCGTGCGGTGCGTGCGCTCCAGACACTGGAAATGGCAGCATTCGCCAGCGACATCGAGAATTTCACCCTGGAATTCGGCGAGGCCTTGATCCTGCCCTCTCGACTCGCCGCGCGGGTGGTCAACGATCCCGGCGGCGAACCCCTGGCCTGCGGCTGCAAGGCGCTGAATATCCCGAGCGCCTCGTTCCAGCGCATCCTGCTGTTTCTCAAGCCTGAAGTCGGCTCTTCGGTGAACACCGTCTACCGGCTGTCACGGCTCTACGACCGCCTGAGCGAACGCTCTGCGCTGATCATGCTGGCGGCATGGCGCGGCTCGGTGATGGCGGTGCCCCGTGCCAAATACCGGTCCTCGCTTTACGACGACGAACGCCATCGCGCCCGCTCGGCATCCAGCCAGGCGCGCCCGGCCCAGCAACCCGGCTCCGGCGTCGTCGTGCTCAACAACTGGAAAAATTCCGGGCGATAAACGAGTCCGGCACAAATCGGGCGGTCTTACACGCGCGCCAGATCGAGGAAATGCCGCCCTGCCCGATCCTCGGCCTCGACGATCCAGGCATCGGGATCGAAACGGATTTCCTTGGCCAGCCGCTCCTCCACCGCAGCTTCCGATATCGGCTGCGGCGATACCGGCACGAAGATGCGCTCGGTCGGGCGGCTGTCGTCATAGGCGGTTTGCGGTGCCGGCGCATATAGCATCGCGTTGCCATCGAGCAGCGCGACTTTGACGAATACCGCACCGGCCTCTTCCGCGCCGCGCTTGCGCACGGCAGCAAACACGCCTTCGGTCTGGCAGCGGCGCAGATACGCCGCGACCCATATGCTGGACTTCAATCGCATCGGATGAATGATATCGCGTTTTCCAGCGGAGTGGATAGCGGCCGGCGCGAAGAAAACGTCTCAGCCGATTCCGTCATCCGCCAACTACTGGATCGGACGGCCGGTCATCGCCGAGAGCTCACGGATCAACCGGTCGGAGATCTGTGCGGTCACGGGCAGCCTGCGCTCACGCTCGAATCTGGCGAGCGCAAGCTTGGTGTCCGGCCCCTCGACGCCGCTCGGCCGCAATTGGCCGTAGCCGAATTCGGTGAGTGCGCGCTGGACGGCGGCGATCCGGCGCGAGCCGCCCGGTACGAGGCCGTTATTGTTGTGAACGCCCGGAATCGGCGCTGGCGGCCGCAACACCGTGGACGTGGTCGCGGGCATCGAAGCGGTTGCCGCCTTGACCAGGCTGGTCATCGAATCCGGCGTCTTCGGCTCCACAGCCCTCACCTCGGGCGGCTTCACATCGAGTGCTTTCGCCTCCGCTTTCAAGTCCGGTTTGGCTTCCGAGGATTTGAGCTCGACCGGCCCTGGCTCCGGCGGAGAAGCCTCCACCGGACGCGGCCGCGGCATCGGGCTGGCAGAAGGCGGTACCGGTAAAGATGGTGCTGGTGAGGATGCCGGCGATGATGCGGAGGATGATGGCGGCGCCGCTGCCGGTATCACCACCACCGATCCGAACATCGGCGACGGATGCGGTCCGACCTGCAGGAACAGCGCGTTGGTGATGATGGCGGTGACGGCGGCAAACGCCAGCAAGCCCGCGACCGTGTCTTTCGGGCTGTACAGCAGGACGCGCATCGCAAGACCGCGCTCGGGCTCCGCCTCGATCGCAACCGCCTTGGCGCTGCGACGACGGCGGCGTGGCGGTGTTTCGTCTTCGTCAACAATGCGTTTAGGCACTTTTCTTCACCTGAAGTGTTTGATCCGGCTTGATCGAACGCGGCGCCGGTGTGAGCGTCGCGATCTTGCCCGATGATATCTGCTCGGGCGGTGTGAACACCAGCGGCAACATCACCGTAACTGTGGTTCCCTCATCGAGCTTGCTCTGCACCGTCATTTCGCCGGCATGCAGTCCGACCAGACTCTTGACGATCGAAAGCCCGAGGCCGGTGCCCTCATGGCGCCGTTGATAGGTCTTGCCCGCCTGGAAGAACGGATTGCCGATCCGCTTGAGATCGTCGGCAGCGATGCCAACACCGGTATCGCTGACTCGGAGCACGAACCGCGATCCCTCGGCAACGGCAGAGACGGTTACCTTGCCACCTCGTTCGGTGAATTTGATGGCGTTGGAGACCAGATTCAAGACGATCTGCTTGAATGCGCGCGGATCGCCGGTCATGTCGGGCAGATCGTCGGGCGCGCGGGTGACAAGATCGACGCCGCTATCGCGCGCCTTGAGCGCCAGCAGATTGCAGCAATTGAGCAGCGCAGGTCGCGGCGCGAACGGCTCCGGCGCGATATCAAAACTGCCGGATTCCATCTTGGACATGTCGAGAATGCCGTTGACCACCGAGAGCAGATGCTGACCGGAATCGTTGATCAGCTGCGCATATTCCTTGCGGCGCGCCGCATCCAGCATCAGCGCATCCTCCTGGACGATCATCTCCGAGAAGCCGATGATGGCATTGAGCGGCGTACGCAATTCGTGGCTCATGGTGGCCAGGAAACGGCTTTTCGCCGCATCAGCCTGTTCGGCGGCGGTGCGCGCCAGATCGAGTGCCTGCTCCTGAAGCTTGCGCTCGGTCACATCGCGCATCACTGCGACCACCTCGGCGTCATGCGAAGTCGCCACCTCGGACGGCTGTTCCAGCGGGCGGCAGCGCATTTCGATCCAGATGAAGTCGGACGAATGATTCTTGTTATTCTCGGCGCGCGGGATGTCCAGTCTGAGGCGGAATTCGACACTGCGCTCTGCGCTGCCGCGCGCGGCGTCGGACAGCGCGGTGAGATAGGCCGGCCGGTCGGCGACGTGGACGCGATCGAACAGGCCGTGCCCGAGCAGCCGAGGCACCGGGGTTCCCAGCATCGTCTCAGCGGCCGGCGAAATGAATTCGACCGCGCCGTTACGACGGTGGCGTGAAATCACGTCACTCATATTGCGCGCCAGCAGCCGGTAACGATCTTCCTCGACGTTGAGCAACGATGCGCTGGTGCGCGCCAGCGACTCCGCGGCAAAGGCGAGACCCGCCGCATAAAGCGTTGCGGACGCAACACCGAAGGCCATGAAGATCCCGCGCAGATCCGCGCCGGGATCCGCCTGCGGCAACAGTCCGATTTGTCCGAGAACGATCAAAAGGCCAGCGCAGGCGAGCGCCAGTGCGGAGGCGAACGCGACCACGCGGCGCGAAGCCGACAACGCCGCTTCCAGCGGGACGACAATGAGCCAGATCGCGGCAAAGGACTCGATGCCGCCGGAACTGACGGCAACGATCATGATGAGGCTCGCCAGCGCCAGCGATGACAGCGCGTATGCGCTCTCATAATGGCCGGTGCGGGACAGGAACCATGACAGCAGGATCGGTGCGGTCAGCCAGGTGAACGCAATCACCTCGATCACGCTGGGCGCGCCGCGCATCGCAAGATAAACCGGAAACGCCGCGAATGCCGCCAGGCTTCCGAGCAGCCGCGGCGCGATGAAGGCGCGATGACGCGCCCGCGTCAGTGTGTCATGGCGCGCCGAGGGGTGCAGCAGCGCATCGAGACAATCACGTATCAAACTCAAAACAGTCACGGCTCTCGCGCTTCGGTCACATCTTCAAAAAAGACGCGCCGGAACGCCCCCTTTTTTCGTTGCGCCAACGTGTCAGAGCGACATTAAACGAACGCTAAGGCGCGGCGGCCAGCCGGCCGATCGCCGCCTTTCGCGGCGTTTTCGCGCCTCACGGATGGTCCATTCGATCCGCATGGTGAACGAGCGGTTTCCGGAGCGGGCAGAGTTATGGTTTCGAAATGGTAGATGCATCAGAGAACGACAGTTCTTGGCAAAACGCCGCATCAATCGAAAATTTACACCGAATCAAATCAGTCGGATTTTTCGCGGATTTCCGCCGAATTAAATTCAATGCAAACACTTGCAATTTATCGACGGCTGTTAGTCAGACACCGATTGCAAATTCAACCGCAACGGAATCGATAAGAAATAACCAGGGTCGCGAGATGTTTTTTCTGCTTCGCATGGCATTCTGGCTCGGGCTGGTGCTCGTGCTGCTGCCAAGAGAGAAAACACCTGAATCGGAAAAGCTGCCGCAGATCCATGCGTCGGAAGCCGTGCAGGCTGCGACCGCGACCGTCGCCGACCTCAGTCAATTCTGCAAGCGGCAGCCGGCAGCCTGCGAAGTCGGCGGCGAGGCCGCAACCGTGATCGGACAGCGCGCCGAAGATGGTGCGCGCAAATTATATCGCATCATCACCGACAAGCGCTCGCCTGACCACACCGATTCAATCGGTGGTTCCGATAGCGATGATCCGTCACCTGCGAGTGCGATCTCGCGCGATACCCTGACACAGGACGATCTGGTGGCGGAATGGCGGCTGCCTCCGACCCCGTGACGCCCCCGGCTTGCTACCCCCGAGGGCATTTTTCCTCTGACAAACTCGATTTCGGCCGCCCGTGATCCTATATAAGGGACGAGCCGCTTGAGCGTGGAACATGATGACGATCGACGAAATCAGAGACAATTTCGCATTGCTGGACGATTGGGACGACCGCTACCGGTATGTCATCGAGCTCGGCCGCACGCTCGACCCCATGCCCGAGACCGAGCATTCGGCGGCCAACAAGGTGCAGGGCTGCGTCAGCCAGGTCTGGCTCTCAAAACATATCGACCGCAGCGAGGCCGATAAGCCCAGGCTGAAATATCTCGGCGACAGCGACGCTCATATCGTGCGCGGGTTGATCGCCATTCTGCTGACGCTCTATTCGGGCCACACGCCGCAGCAGATTCTGGCCACCGACGCCACAGAAGTGTTCAACGAATTCGGCTTTCGCGAGCACCTGACGCCGCAACGTTCCAACGGCCTGCGCGCCATGGTCGAGCGTATCCGTTCCGATGCGCGCGAGATGCTTGCAGCCGCTTCCTGAGGGCTTTCGGCTATTTCCGGCGCGGCCGCTGCTGCTGGCCCAATCCCATTTTCTTGGCAAGCTGTGAACGCGCCACCGCATAGTTCGGCGCGACCATCGGATAGTCGGCCGGAAGCCCCCATTTGTCGCGGTATTGCTCCGGCGTCATGTTGTATTGGGTACGCAAATGGCGCTTCAGCGATTTGAAACGCTTGCCGTCCTCCAGGCACACGAGATAGTCCGCCGCGACCGATTTCTTGATGGAGACCGCGGGCTTGGCCGGCTCCTGCGGCACCTCGGTCCGGCCGGTCGAAACCCGCTGCAAGGCGGCATGGACCTGGCTGATCAAGGCCGGAATCTCGGAGGCCGGCGTCGGATTATTGCTCAGATAGGCCGAGACAATATTCGCAGTCAGATCGATGAAGCTCTTGCCGGCGGCGTCGTTCATGGCATCAACCTTTCAACGATCTCGTACGCAAGGCGATCCAGAGCAACGGGTCCTATCCCGAGCGCCAATACACTTGCGGAATCGTCGAGTACTTGCCGAATATGGGCGAAATGTTACTGAGCTGACAAGAACAACAGTGTTTTATTTTTTGCGGCAAGTTCGAGGCAAGTAGTTCCGCTCAGGAGCGCTGGTCGAGATGCGCGCGCAATTCGTCGATCGACGCGAATCGCATCATGCCTTCGGGCATCTGCGCCTCGATCGAACCGTCGGAATATAACGAATAGGCCATCCCATCGACGATGCCCGACTTGAGGACCGTCACCGCCGGCTGCTCTTCCTCACGCGTCGGGGATGACCGCCGATCGGTTCCGGCCGCTCCGGCGGGGGCAGCAGGCTCGGTAAAGGTCGACGGCGTGCGGCCGCGCCGCTGTGACGGCACCTCGCCGCCCCGCGCCCGCTCGGATTGTGGCCATGCCTCTTCGAACGTCGGAGCCGCTGAATCTGCCGGCTTCGCCGCCGGTGGGACCGGTGGGACGGGCCGCGGCTCGACCGCCGATAGATCGGTCACCCGCGTCTCTGCGCGGCCGCTGCCTTCTTTCCGCGACGACGAAAACATCAGATTGCGCCGCTGCCGGGCTGCTGACGCGGATTCGGCGGGTGGTGCCTGTACCGGCGGCTCGTTGCGCGCGCGTTCACGTGCAGCCTTCTCCTCGTGCCAGGGCGGCGCTTGGAGAGCTGAAGGCTCCGCCGCAGGGCCAGCCTGGTCGCGGTTCAGCATGAAACCGGCACTTTCGGCGGGCTGGCTGCGCGGCGCGGCGCCAGCGGCTGGATATGTTGACGGCACAGCGCCGGATTCGAGACTGCCCGCGATCCGTTTCAGCTCTCGAAGCAAGGCAGCAAGACCGAGCGTCAGCAGTCCGGTGCAGCCCGCCACCACCCCGGCGAGAATCAGGGTGTTGCCAAAGCTGAACTCCTTGACCGGAACCCCAAGGAAGATTCCCAGCGCGCCGGCCAGCACGAAAACGATCCCGGCGATCAACAGTGCAATTATCATCAAAGTCCCTCGCTGCGCCGAAGCGCGCGTCGCCGCCGATGCCACGGTGCCGTCATATTGTGTGCACCGCCAATCGGCAATTCCAGCCGAAGTTCCCTTGTAAAACCGATCTGCGCAAATTCAGAGGCGGCTAAAGCACAGTTTAACCGATAATTTTTGCCGAAGCGGCCTTACGCTAAAAATTTAGCCTTTTCTCATGTTGCAATGCAGCAAGGGCAATTACGCCATAATTGTAAATTAACGCGAAACGAACTGCGCTATATGGATGCCGGGGAATGAGGCCCACAAGCGCCACGCTGGGCCATCAGGGGACGCCGGATTACCAATAGCATGTCTTTCGTTACGTCGGTCATCGATACGCCCTCGCGGCGCTCGGTCGAGAAGACGTGTGACGATCTAGCCATTATCCTACTGGCCATTGTCGCACTGATAGCAAGCCTCACTTTCCGCGATTATGGCCTGGGCTGGGACGATTATACCCACGCCCAATATGCCGATCTGCTGCTGCAGATGTACGGCTCCGGTTTCAAGAACACCGACGCGCTGTCGTTCGCCAACCTCTATATGTATGGCGGCGGCTTCGATATGGCCGCGGCGCTGCTGCACAAGGTCATTCCGCTCGGATTGTTCGAGACCCGGCGCCTGGTCGGCGCCATTGTCGGTGTGATCGGACTGGCGGTGACCTGGCGGCTCGGGCGGCGGGTCGGAGGCCCGGTCGCCGGTCTTGCGGCTTTGCTGCTGTTGGCGCTGTGCCCGATTTACTACGGGCACATGTTCATGAACCCGAAGGATGCGCCATTCGCGGTGGCGATGATCATCCTGATGCTGGGCCTGGTGCGCCTTGCCGAGGAATATCCGCTGCCATCGCCGCGCACCGTGCTGCTGGTCGGCTTCGGCGCCGGCCTGTCGCTCGGCTCGCGTGTTCTGGGCGGACTGGCGCTGCTCTATGCCGTCATCGGCTTCGTCCCGCTCTTTGCCGAGGAAATCCGGATCCGGGGCGCGCGTGAGGCCGGCAAGCGGATCGCCTATCTCGCCTATATGCTGCTGCCGAGCCTGCTGTTCGGCTACCTCGTCATGGGCCTGATCTGGCCGTGGTCGGTCATCGAACCCGGCAATCCCTTCCGCGCGCTGATCTACTTCTCCGCCTTCTTCGAGAAGCCGTGGAAGGAGATGTTCGATGGCGCGCTGGTGCTGGTGCCGGACATGCCGTGGACCTATCTGCCGACCCTGTTCGCGCTGCAGATGCCCGAAGTGCTGTCCACCTTGTCGATTGCCGGCATGGTCGGCACCCTCGTCGCATTGACCCGCAAGGATGTGCCGGCCCGCCGCAAGACCATCCTGCTGATGCTGACGCTTGCGGCGATCCTGCCGATCCTCATCGCCATCGTGAAGCGTCCGGCGCTGTACAACGGCATCCGGCATTTCGTCTTTATCACCCCGCCGATGGCGGTGGTCGGCGGCATCGCGTTCGCCTGGGGCATGAACTGGCTGAAGGAAAACCGCCCGACCTTGCAGCCTCTCGCAGTCTGTGTGTTCGCCTTCGGCCTGTTCCTGCCGCTCGCCGAAATGATCCGGCTGCATCCGTATCAATACACTTATTTCAACGACGTTGCGGGTACGGTTCGCAAGGCCGACGACCTGTTCATGCTGGACTATTGGGGCCTGGCGTTCAAGCAGGCCTCGGACGGCCTGCACGCGCAGCTTGCCGAGCGGCATGAGAAGCCGCCGCATGGCCGCAGATGGAAAGTCGCGGTGTGCGGGCCGCAGCGGCCGGCCCAGGTGGCGCTTGGGCCCGATTTCACCATCGGCTGGGACAGTCACGCCGCCGACTTCGCCATGACGCTTGGCGAATTCTACTGCAAAGGCCTGGCCGCACCGGTGATGCTGGAAATCAAGCGCGATGGCGTGGTGTACGCGCGCGTCTACGATATCCGCAACCGCAGCATCTCCAGCCTGCTCGCCATTCCGGCACCGTGAACAGCAGGAAGGCGTAAAAACGTAAAAGAGAGGCAGAACCCGGCTGCGGACATTCCGGCCACGCCGGCGGCGAGGCTTGCTGCGCGGTCGCCGCCGGACTAGGCTTCGAGGCAACGACATTGCACGAGGAGAACTGGTCATGTCACCAGCGGAAGCGCGCCTGAAGGAAGTGCCGTCGGATATGACGGAAGCCGAGTGGTCCCAGCGGGTCAATCTCGCCGCCTGCTATCGCCTGATCGCCCATTATGGCTGGGACGATCTGGTCGACACCCATATCTCGGCGCGCGTTCCCGGCCCCGAGCATCACTTCCTGATCAACCCCTACGGCCTGATGTTCGACGAGATCACCGCATCGAGCCTGGTGAAGGTCGACCTCGACGGCAATCAGCTCACCAAGAGCCAGTACAGCATCAATCCGGCGGGCTTCACCATCCATTCGGCGATCCATGAAGTGCGCGAGGACGCCGGCTGCGTGCTGCATCTGCATACGCCCGACGGCACCGCGGTTTCGAGCTGCACCGAGGGCCTGCTGCCGCTCAATCAGACGGCGCAACTGGTGACCTGGGACCTCGCCTATCACGACTATGAGGGCATCGCGCTCGACCACGACGAACGCCCGCGTTTGCAGAAGGACCTCGGCACCAAGAACCACATGCTGCTGCGCAACCACGGCACGCTGACGGTGGGCCGCTCCGTCGCCTCCGCCTTCGAGCGCATGTTCCATCTCGAGCGCGCCTGCACCATGCAGGTGCGCACCCGGACGCTCGGACCGACCTATCCGGTCGACCAGGCCGTGGTGGACAAGAACGCAACGCTCCTCTCCAACCCCGATCGTGCGGAATTGCGCGCAACCACGCTGGTCTGGCCGCCGCTGCTGCGCAAGCTCGACCGGCTCGACCCCAGCTACAAGAATTGAAACCGTAACATTTCGGGTGTATGTTCTTTGCCAACACCCTCTACACATCGAATCCAAACGCCGTCCAATCCCGGGCGGCGTTTTCATTTGGCCATTCGTGTGATGGGGATTGGCATTGAAACGCCGCGCGCTTTCCGGCTCAAGTTTCATTCAGCTAGCTCAGTAACGACACCGTCATTGCGAGCGAAGCGAAGTAACCCATCGCGGCCCTTGCTGCGGCGTGAATTGCTTCGTCGCGGAGCCTATCATCGGGCGCGCACTCGCGCGACCCGGTGGCTCCTCGCAATGGCGGGAGACACAACTTCGCATTCCCGCCGCGCCGATCGCGCCCGAGCTGTTGCATGGATCGTGTCCCTCTCGGCAAGAGGGCGCAGGGAAGGCCGGGTGCCGGCCGCACCCGCAGCCTCGTGTGTAAAATAAAAACACACGAGTTAGTCACCACAGGTGAAGTCGGATCAAACCGGCCTTCCCCGCGCAATGGTTTTAACGGCTTACTCCGGGCTCTCCCTGGTGACCGGGCTTTGTTGTCACCATCGCCCGTGTGATGCGACGCGACATCGCTTGCGCGATGCGCGGGCATCATCACGAGCTTGAACGCCAGCGTCGGGGCGTCAGGACCACACGGCTTCGCCGTCCGCGTCGAGCGCGCTTCGTCCTGCACGCCGCCGCGTCCACCGCATCCCACCCCAACGTCCGTGACGACGCGTACGTCCCTCTCATCGGGGCGGGACGGCGCTGGACATAGAACTGATTTTAGCTGGAAGAGAAGCGCGAAATTTTTCGAAAGCAGGCTGGACAACGGATCGACCAGACAGCCTGTCGGGCAAATCAATCGCAGCCACTCAGCCGTCATCGTCCGCAAAGACGGAAGGCGTAGGCCCCCTCGTGAGAGTGAGGATACGCCATCGCCAGTCCATGCATTCTTAAAAATGCAAGAAGTCGACTATTGGCGGCTAAGCAGAAATTGTCTACGTAGCCAGAACGTTGCGGCGCTTGCGGACGTACTTCGTAATCAATGGCGACTTCCGAAAATAAGCCGTAGTGTGTGAGGCTCGACGAACACTGAGGCCTCCTATCCCCTTTAAGTTGCCGTTTGAGGTCAAGGCGTTTCGCTGGACGAAATGACAATCAAGACCTCCGCTTTTTGCCGGCCGACACTTAGCACCTGATGAGGTGTCTCGCCGGAGAAATAAAGGCAATCACCCTTCTCAAGCTCGACATGCTCACCATCGAGTTCAATCTCCACTCGACCGCTCACGACGAAAAGCATTTCCTCGCCGGAATGGAAAGATCTTTGGATGTTATGACGAACACGGGCTGATGTCGGCGTCGACTTGAAGGGGGGCCGAAGCAGAAAAGGCTCCATCTTTTTGTGCGGGCGTCCGGCCGCGAGCGCGGACAAGCCAAATGATCCGTTTTCCGTGGGGCGCGCACCCGTCTCGTGGTGCCGATGAATGGTGTAGCGCGTGGAAGCGGCCGGCTTGGGGTCGAAAAACGAAGCGACTTTCACATCCAATGCCGCGGCTATGCGCATCAATGCTGCAATGGATGGCGCTTTGATACCTCGTTCCACCAACGAGATGTAACCGCGGGTCAAATCGCACAGACTGCCCAATTGCTCCAGCGTCAAGCCCTTGGCGACACGGGCTTGGCGAAGGGCGGGGCCAACGCCGGCAGTTTTACTTACGTCCAGCAAAGGCAAGTTCCTTCCGGGCAACCCGTAGCGACAAACCGACTTAGCATGTCCTTGCCTTTCACAGGCAATTTTTGGTGCTCATAGAAAACATATCTCATGCGGAAAGAGTCAGCAAAGACGTTCAAAGATTCATCAGAAAGGCCAGAAAATTCTGAAAAATAGCCGATATACTGAGCATCCCTGCCATGGTGCCAATTTCGCAGTCATTTGCTCAAGGTCGCGACGTTGATTTCTGCTGGTAAACATGGTCCGTTCAGCCGAGACGGCATTCCCGGAGGGGAAAAGCTAACCTGAAAAGGACCGAAGGGTCATGATCAAACGGTTAAAGCCCGGCAAACGGCTGAGCATGGCCACGATTCACGGTGGCCTTGTCTATCTGGCAGGCCAAGTCCCCGACGATCTTTCGGGAGGCATCGAGGCTCAAGCCAAAGATGTTCTCGCGAAGATCGACGCATTGTTGCACGAGGCCGGAACCGGCAAGTCGTCTATCCTCAACGTGACGGTGTGGCTGCCCAACATCGCAGACTTCGCCGACTTCAACAAAGTCTGGGATGCGTGGGTGCCGGAAGGCGCCTCGCCGGCCCGCGCATGCGTCGAGTCGAGGCTCGCCAATCCGTCGATCCGCGTTGAGATCGCCGCCATCGCCGCGATCCCCTGACGTTGCGGCCTGCGCCAGGCTGAAAATACCGGCGCCCATCAATCACTGAGAAGACTGCGCCGCGGGAGGCCTCGACGCAGAACGAGAACCTGCGCCTGAAACTGAACATGCCTTTTCAAGGAGCACGTCATGACAGTAGCCGATCAATTTACCGACTCCATTCCTGTCACCGCCGACAAGGCGGCGATGCGTCGTATCTTATGGTCAAGCATCGTCGGCACTGCCGTCGAGTGGTACGACTTTCTCATCTACGGCACTGCAACCGCGTTGGTCTTCAACAAGATCTTTTTCGCTGCCGGCGACCCCGCCATGGCGACCATTGCCGCGTTTGGCACCTATGCGGTCGGCTTTCTGGCACGTCCGCTCGGCGCAGCGGTCTTCGGTCATTTTGGTGATCGCGTCGGGCGCAAGGCCATGCTCGCGATTACCATCATGGTGATGGGCTTTGGCACCTTTGTGATCGGGCTGCTACCGACCTACGCGCAAATCGGCGTCGCGGCACCGCTGCTTTTGATCGCGGTGCGGTTCCTTCAGGGAATCGGGCTGGGCGGCGAATGGGGCGGCGCTGTGCTGATGGTCGTCGAGAATTGTCCGACCCATAAACGCGGATTTCTTGGCAGTTCGGTGCAGCTTGGCTATCCGATCGGAAATCTCGCCGCCATCGGCATGTTCGCCCTGATCTCTCGATTGCCCGAAAGCGAGTTCATCGCCTGGGGCTGGCGTATTCCGTTCCTGATTTCAATTTTTCTGGTCGGTATCGGCCTGTGGATCCGTCTGAGCATGGAAGAGACCGCGGCCTTTCAGCAGATCAAGGCTAAGAACGAGGTCGTCAAGACGCCGATCGTTGACATCTTCAGATATCATCGCCGTTCGTTCTTTATCGCGGTCGGCTTGAAAATCTCGGAAATCGCCTATGCCAGCATTGCCGGCGTCTTCATCATCTCTTACGCGACTTCGAAGCTGGGCATTCCGCGCAACGTCATCCTCAACGGCGTTTTCGCGTCATCCTTCGTCGGACTGTTCTCGATCCCGTTGTTCGGCTGGTTGTCGGACAGGGTCGGCCGCAAGAACATGTTTTACGCAAGCTGCCTCTTCTCGGCGCTGTTCGCCTTTCCTCTGTTCTCGCTGCTCGCGACTCGCGATCCGATCATCATTATCCTCACCATCATCGCGGCAATCAGCTTCGGCCAATTGGTGATGTTCGGCGTCGGCGCGCCCTGGTACTCGGAACTGTTTTCCGCGAAGCTGCGCTACAGCGGCGCATCTCTCGGCTTCCAGGTCGGCGCCGCCATCAGCGGCGGCTTGAGTCCCCTCATCGCAGTCTCGCTGATGACCTGGGCCGGCGGCGCAACCTGGCCGGTCTCGGTGTTTCTCATGGTCTGCGCTGTCATTACGGCAATAGCGACCTCGGCGGCGCCGGAAATGGCGAACAAGGAACTGACCTGACAGCGCGCAAGGCGCGCTGCGGCGATCACTTGATCGCACAGCCGTGTGTTCGCAATCCAGCATGGAAATCATCGGAGGCCCATATGACCGCCATCGATCACTTGAATTTATCCGGCGTAGAACAGGCGCAACAAACAGATATGCGTCGCATCATAGTGTCGAGCGTCATCGGCACTGCAACGGAATGGTACGATTTTCTCATCTATGGGACAGCCACCGCGCTGGTTTTCAATAAGCTCTTTTTTGCAAAAGCCGACCCCTCTGCTGCCACGATAGCGGCATTCGGCGCCTATGGCGTGGGCTACCTGGCCAGACCAATCGGCGCCGCCATCTTCGGCCATTACGGAGACCGGGTCGGCCGAAAGGCAATGTTGGTCATCACCATCATCCTGATGGGTATCGGCACGGCGTTGATAAGTTTGCTGCCAACGTATGACCAGATCGGGGTCGCCGCGCCCGTACTGCTCGTTTGTCTGAGGCTTTTGCAGGGCATTGGCCTCGGAGGAGAATGGGGCGGTGCCGTCCTGATGGCAGTCGAGAATGCGGATATCCGCAACCGCGGCCTGCTCGGCAGTATCGTTCAGTTAGGCAACCCGATCGGCAATCTCTTCGCAATCGGCATATTTGCGATCGTGTCCGCTCTCCCTGATGAAAAGTTCTTGAGTTGGGGATGGCGAATTCCCTTTC
>DASZTN010000044.1:0-39101 GCA_035547995.1 Bradyrhizobium sp.
CAGGGCAGATAAGCCGCCTCGGGATAGCCGGCTTCGGCAATCGTCGGCACATCCGGAAGATCGGCCACGCGTTTGTCGGTGAAGACGGCGAGCGGTCTGGCGCTGCCGTCCTTGATGTGCGGCAGCGCCAGTGCCAGCGAAACCACCTCGAAATTGATCCGGTTGGTCATCAGGTCGACCAGCGCCGGCGGCTGGCCCTTGTAGCCGATATTGGCAAGATTGATGTTGGCGACGCGAAACAGCTTTTGCGCGGTCAGATCGGTCGATGCGCCGGTGCCGGCATTGCCGTAGTTGAGCTGGCCGGGCCGTTTGCGCGCATAATCGACGAAATCGGCGAGCGTCTTCACCGGCAGCGATGGATTGACCAGGGCGACGCTTTGATTCCAGACGGCGACGCCGACGCATTTGAAGTTTTGCATCGGATCCCAGCCGGCGTCCTTGTACAGGCTCGGATTGACCAGCACCGCAGGCCCCGTCACCAGCCAGGTGTAGCCGTCCGGATCGCTTCGCGCGACCAGGGCGGTGCCGATATTGCTGTTCGCTCCCGGCCTCGAGTCCGAGATGATGGTCTCGTTCCAGTCGCGGCCGACCTGTTCGGTCACCGCGCGCGCGACGATGTCGACGATGCCTCCGGCAGGATAGGGCACGACGATGCGAATGGGCCGGTTCGGATAATTGCTCTCGGCGCCCGCGCCCGACGCAACGCCGAGCACCGCCGCAACGGCCACAACGAGGCCGATGGCGCTGATGACACGCATGTTTCTCTCCCATGGTTGCGACGCCGTTCAGCGGCGTGCTTTTTTATTTGATGGGCAGCGAAGCAGAACTCGATCCGATGCGATGTCTCCTGGAGATCCGGAAAGTGTGAGGCGGTTTCCTCGCGACAAATCCGGAACGCGTCATGGTCTAAGGCGCGGCAACGAGCGATCGGATGCTGCGGGCAAGGCCAAGCATGCGCGGCCCGCATTCGCGTTCGATCTGCTCGGCGCTGAACCGAAACGAGGGAATGCCGCAATTCACCGACAGGCAGTCGCCTGAGGGCGTGCGGTAGAGCGGCGCGGCGACGCCGAAGATCTCGCGCCGCCATTCGCCAAGCGAAATCGAAAATCCGCGCTCCTTGCACAGCTCGATGTCCGGTAGCGTCCGCGTCCGCACATATTCGATTTCGTCGGGACGCTCCGCCCTGATGGTTCGCACGTAGTGGTCGACTTCTTCCTCGGTCGCCAGCGACAGCAGGGCGCGGCCGACCGCCGTGGTGGCGAGCGATCCGGTGAAGCCGACATCGGGGACGTGCGGTACCGCATCCGTGGTGCGCAGCGTCTCGACATAGATGAAGTCGAGGCCGAACGGCATGGCGATCGATACGGTGCCGCCGGCATAGGCGGCAAAGTCGCGCATCAACGGGCGCGCCAGTTGCCGGACCTTCAGCGCCGACAGCACCGGATAGGCGGCCGCGAGAACGCCAAGCCCGAGTTCGAAGCGGCCTTTGGCGTCGCGCTTGAGGTAGCCGAGTTGCGCCAGCGTGTAGGTCAGGCGCGACACGGTCGGTCGCGACAGGCCGGTATGCAGCGCGAGTTCGGCGTTCGAAAGCGAGCCCGGACGGTTGCGGAAGGCGGCAAGCACATCGAGCCCATGCGCCAGCGTGGTCGCGAAGGAGGGATCGGCCTGATCGGCGATGACCTTGGGCCGGGTTGCGGACGCATTTGGGGCGGATGACGAGGCCATGGCAAAATAATGATCAATATTTCGGCATATGTCAATATATCGAAACAGATTTGCAATTAGTTCTGGTATGCGGTTAGATGTCGCCCAAAATTTGGGAGGCATCATGGATTTCGATCTGTCCGCGCGCGGGGAGCAATGGCGCGATAGGCTGCAGGCGTTCTTTGATCAGGAACTGCTTCCGCGTCATCGTGACTGGGTCGAGCACACGCGCCGGCACGAGGCCGCGCCATTCATCGGCGAATTGCAGCAGAAGGCGCGCGCCGCCGGACTTTGGAATCTGGGTCTGCCCGAGCTTGCCAGGGACGAGCCGGGGACACGTCTTTCAAATCTCGAATATGCGCCGCTCGCCGAGATCATGGGACGGCTGTTCTGGGCGTCCGAAGTCTTCAATTGCCAGGCGCCCGACGTGCCCAACATGATCGCGCTGCAGAATTGTGCGACACCGGAGCAGAAGCAGCGCTGGCTGTGGCCGCTGCTCAATGCCGAAACGCGTTCGGCCTTCGGCATGACCGAGCCGGGCGTGGCCTCATCGGATGCGACCAATATCGCCACCAGCATGGTTTGCGACGGCAATGACTACGTCATCAACGGCCGCAAATGGTTCATCACCGGCGCAGCGCATCCGCGTTGCAGCTTCCTGATCGTACTGGCCGTGACCAATGCCGGGGCCGAACGAACCCATCGGCATTCCTGTGTCATCGTGCCGATGGATACTCCAGGCGTCCGCTTGGTGCGGCCGCTGCGCTGGATGGGCTGTGAGGATCACGTGGCGCCGATCGGCGAACTCGCATTCGATGATGTGCGCGTGCCGCGCGAGAACCTGCTTGGCGTGGAGGGCGAGGGCTTCAAGGTCGCCCAGGTCCGGCTGGGACCCGCGCGAATTCATCATTGCATGCGCTCGATCGGGCTTTGCGAGCTTCTGATCGAACTGATGGTGGCGCGCGCGACCGAACGTTCGGCGTTCGGCCGCACCGTGATCCAGTACGACACCGTGCAACGCTGGATCGCCGAATCCCGGGTCGAACTGGAGCAGGCGCGTCTGCTCGCCTATCGCTGTGCCTGGCGGCTCGATCAAAGCGGCCGCCAGGACGCAAATCCCGCTATCAAGAATTGGCGCGATGTATCGATGATCAAGGTCGCCGTTCCCGCCATGCTGCAGAAGATCGCCGATCGCGCCATGCAGGTGTTCGGCGCCATGGGTGGCTCCGATGACACGCCGATCCACCAGGCACTCGCCTGGGGCAGGCTGCTGCGGATCGGTGATGGACCGGACGAGGTTCACCTGCGGCAGATCTTCCGGATGGAAGCGATGCCGGCCTGGTCGATCGCCAATTCGCCATATCTTGCCGCGCAACCGTTATAGGGTTCGCATTTTCCGCTCCGTTCCCTCCAGCGTCAGGAATTCGATCATGACCGAAGCCGGCCATCACGACATGCCCAAGGATGCATCGGCATCGGTCGTTGCCCGTCACGCCGCAACACTGCAGGCGCTGCCATTTTCGGACAGGCGCGATTTCGAGGAAGCCTCGCGCGGCTTTCTCGGCACCATCGATAACGCGAAGATCATGTCGGCCACCGGCAGGGTGGTCTGGAGCCTCGAGCCCTACGGCTTTCTGTCGGCGGCGGACGCGCCGCCGACCGTCGATCCGAGCCTGTGGCGGCAATCCCGCCTCAACATGCATCACGGACTGTTCGAAGTGTTGCCCGGCGTCTACCAGGTGCGCGGGCTCGACATCGCCAACATGACCTTGATCGAGGGCGACCGGGGCGTGATCGTGGTGGATGCGCTGACCTCGATCGAAGGCGCGCGCGCTGCGATGGAGCTTTATTTCCAGCATCGTGGCTTGCGCTCGGTCTCTGCGATGATCTTCACCCACACTCACACCGACCACTGGGGCGGCGCCCGCGGCGTGCTCGAAGAAGATCTGCTGATGAGCGGCCGCGTGCCGATCCTCGCCCCGAACCTGTTCATGGAGCACGCGGTCTCCGAGAACATCATTGCGGGGCCGGCAATGCTGCGTCGTGCGCAATATCAGTTCGGGCCGTTCCTGGCCAAGGGGCCCCGCGGCCAGGTCGATTGCGGTCTCGGCAAGTCGATGGCGGCAGGATCGGTCGCGCTGCTGCGTCCGACCGATCTGATCATGGAGACCGGCGACAAGCGCATCATCGACGGCATCGAATTCGAATTCCAGATGGCGCCGAACAGCGAGGCACCGGCGGAGATGCATTTTTTCGTGCCGCGCTATAAGCTGCTCAACCTTGCGGAGAACTGCACGCATAATTTCCACAATCTGCTGCCGTTCCGCGGCGCCGATGTACGCGACGCGCTGGCCTGGTCGAAATATCTCGGCGAGGCGTTGCAGATGTGGGGCGGCAGGGCGGAGGCGATGTGCGGCCAGCACCACTGGCCGGTCTGGGGCCAGGATCGCATCGACACCATGATCCGCGAGCAGCGCGATCTCTACAAATTCGCCCACGACCAGACCATCCGCCTGATGAATCATGGGCTGACGGCGAGCGAGATCGCTGAAGTCATCAAGCTGCCGGCGAGCCTCGGGGGAGCCTGGCATGCGCGCGGCTATTACGGCCATATCCGGCACAATGTGAAGGCGATCTATCAGAAATATCTCGGCTGGTATGACGCCAATCCGGTCAATCTCGATCCGCTGCCGCCGGTCGATGCCGGTCGCAAATATGTCGAATACATGGGCGGCGCCGATGCGATCCTTGGGCGTGCCGAGAAGGATTTTGCGAAAGGCGAATTCCGCTTCGTCGCACAGGCGCTGAGCCATCTGGTCTTCGCCGAGCCCGACAATGCGCGCGCCCGCGCCATGCTGGCCGATACGCTCGAACAGCTTGGCTATACCGCCGAGAGCGCGACATGGCGCAACGCCTATCTGTTCGGCGCGCAGGAATTGCGGCAAGGCATGCCGAAGACGCCGCCGCGGCCGCCGATGCCGCGGGAGACGGTCACCGCGTTGCGCACCGGACAATTATGGGACGTGCTCGGTATCCGTCTCAACGGACCCAAGGCCGAAGGCAAACGCATCGTGCTCAACTGGAGCTTCACCGACACCAACGAGACCTTCATCCTCAATCTGGAGAATTGCGCGCTGACTTACGTGGCCGGTGCGCATGCGGCGGAAGCCGATGCCGGATTCACGCTGGCGCGCTCGACGCTCGATGAAGTGATCGCGAAGCAGACGACGTTCCCCGAAGCGGTGAGCGGCGGCAAGATCACCTTCACCGGAAATCCGATGAAACTCGGCGAACTGATGGCGCTGATGGACGAGTTTCCGCGCATGTTCGAAATCGTCGAGCCGAAGCGGACACCGGTGACGTAAGCGAAAAAGCTATCTCAGCCTCATTGCGAGCCAACGGAGCGCGCGAATGCGCGTGCCCGATGACGGGCTCCGCGAAGCAATCCATCTGACCGCAGGAAAGAGTAGTTGCTTCGTCGCTGCGGCTTCCCGCAATGACGCTGAGATTCCCAGTCGGCGTGGCGGATTGGCGAAGCATAGTCTGATGCTGATTTGCCCGACAGGCAGTTCGAGCGTATCGCTGTCCAGCCCGCTCACAAAAAAGATTTCGCTTCTGCGCCGGGTAAAATCAGTTCTATATCCGTTGCCGTCTCGTCCCACATGAGGGCGTATCGCGATCGTCACGGACGCGGGACGGGATGCGATGGACGCGGCAGCGCGCAAGACGAAGCGTGCCTGCCCGCGGACGGCGAAGTCGTGTGGTCCTGACGCCTCGACGCTGGCGTCAAGTTGCGTGGAAATGTCCGCGCGATGACGGTGGCAAGAACGCCCGATCACCGGGGAGAGCTCGAAGTAAGCCGTTAAAACCATTCGCGTGCGGGAATGCCGGGCTGCTCCGGTGGACCTCGCGGTGACTACACTCGTGTGCTTTCTAAGTTGCACGCGAGGCTGCGGGTGCAACCGGCACCCGGCATTCCCCACGCCTTCCAGGCGGAAGGCTGATCGATCACTCGGGTGCATTCGTGCCGCGAGAACGCGAATTTATGTCTGAAATCTTTGCGTCCTCTTCGAAACGCCGGCTGACGCAGCCTCCTTAAGAAGGAGGTCCGAGCAGATAGCGCGATGCCAGACCGTATGGCGAGGTGCATGGCAGCGCCATGCGCCGAGCACCATGAGGCTGAGCCGGTCGTTGGAGAATTGAATCGGAACGATGTTGGCTTCGCGTTTTGACGCGAAGGTTCCGAGAAAGAGGCTCCAGGAAAAAGCGGCCGCATCCAGAGAACGCGGCCGCCCTTTTGAAAGCTGTTCGATGAGAACGCTATTCCGCGCTGCTCACGAGCTTGATGCGCGGCTCCGAGGTTTCCATCAGGCCGCGATAGGCGGCGATATAGTCGAGCGCCATGCGCCGTGCCGTGAAACGCTGTTCGAACTGCTTCCGGATAGCGTTGCGGTCGAGATCCGCCAGCCGTCGCTTCACCACGGCAACCGCGCTGATCTCGTCCTCGACGATGAAGCCGGTCAGGCCTTCATCGATGATCTCGGGAACGGAGCCGCGATTATAGGCGATGACCGGCGTGCCGCAGGCCATCGCCTCGATCATGACCAGGCCGAACGGCTCGGGCCAGTCGAGCGGCAACAACAGCCCGAGCGCGCCGCTGAGGAATTCGGGCTTTTCCTGATCGCCGATCTCGCCGATATATTCCACCAGCGGATGGTCCATCAGCGGACGGATGACGGCCTCGTAATATTCCTCGTCGGCGCGATCGACCTTGGCCGCGATCTTGAGAGGAATGCCGCATCGGACCGCGATCTTGATGGCACGGTCCACGCCTTTCTCGGGCGCGATCCGGCCGAGCACGGCGAGATAGCTCGGCGTCACCGGCCGCGGCGTCAGCAGATTTTCCGGCAAGCCGTGATGGATGGTGCGCACCCAATTGGCCTGCGGCACCGGCCGCCGCTGCGCGTTCGAGATCGAGATCACCGGCACGGACGAGAATGTATTGAACACCGGCTGGTGTTCGGGCAGATCGAGCCGTCCATGCAATGTCGTCACGAACGGAACAGGCTGCCGCTGGAACAGCGACCATGGATAATAGTCGAGATGAAAATGCAGGAAGTCGAATTCCCCTTCGTCGCACTTCTGCCGAACGCGTTCGAGCATCACCATGTGCAGCGCGTTGGGGTCGCGCACCGAACCGTCAAGGCGCAGCGCCCGCGGCCAGGTCGCGTCCAGTTTCGCGGAGGTCCGGGAATCGCCGCTGGCAAACAACGTCACGTCGTGTCCCAGCGCTACCAGCTCCTCGGTCAGCCAATGTACCACCCGCTCGGTTCCGCCGTAAAATTGGGGCGGCACAGCCTCCGTAAGCGGAGCAACCTGCGCGATCCGCATCTATCCGTCTCCTGTCATGTTCATGAATGAAAGCCCCCGCGTGACGGGCACCCCGTCGTGCCTAACCGGGAACGTTCTCGCACCTGCGAAGTTCCTTGAGGAAACGTACTTATTCCACATCGTGGTCTTTCCGGCGCCATTCTCATTCAGTCAGGCTCCGTTCATCGCTCACGTTGCACAATTGTAACGAGAGGATGCCGAAGTCGGTGGAACTTGAAACGCCCGTCCGACGTTCGGCTTTTCGGATATAGGCTGCACGGGCAGGCGAGTTCTCATTCAGGGGTGTCAGCGAAATGGACCATCTTTCCGGATATGCGCACCGACCGTTCTCCTTCGTGCTGCGCTATCTGCGTCAGCGTCCGGGAACACATGCTGTCATCCTTACCGCCGTCCTCGGGGCGGTCACCTGTTCGGTAGGCACACAATACGGCGTCAAGAATTTGGTCGATGCCCTGTCGGGAGGGCCATCCCACGCCGGCAATGTATGGCTGGCATTCGCTTTTCTCATGACGCTGATCGCCTGCGATAATTTTCTATGGCGGATCGCAAGCTGGGTCGCCAGCTTCACCTTTGTCGGCGTCACCGGCGATCTTCGCCGCGACATGTTTCGTCACCTGACCGGACACGCGCCGAGTTACTTCTCCGACCGCCTGCCGGGAATGCTCACCAGCCGCATCACCGCGACCTCGAATGCCGTGTTCACGGTCGAGAACATGTTCGTCTGGAACGTGCTGCCGCCATGCTTTGCCACGGTTTCGGCGATCGCGCTGATCGGCACGGTAAGTCCGATGATGGCCGGCGGCATGATCGTCATTGCGAGCGCGATGGTCATCGCGCTGTTCAAGCTGGCCGCGGCCGGCAAACCCTTGCACGATGATTTCGCCAACAAGGCCGCCGCGGTCGATGGCGAAATGGTCGACGTCATCAACAACATGCCGCTGGTGCGCGCATTCTGCGGCCTGCGGCTTGAGCACGACCGGTTTGATGCAACCGTGAACCGCGAGTTGACGGCGCGCGGCCGCAGCCTGCGCTATCTCGAAAAGCTGCGCCTCACCCATGCCGCCGTCACCGTCGTGCTGATCATTGGCCTGCTGGCCTGGGCAATCACGCTGTGGCAGCGCGGCGCAGCCACCACCGGCGACGTCGTGCTGGTGTGCACGCTTGGAATCTCCATCCTCAGCGCAACGCGCGATCTTGCGGTGGCGCTGGTCGACGTCACCCAGCATGTCGCGCGGCTGACCGAGGCGATCGCGACCCTGTTGCTTCCGCACGAGCTGAAGGATCATCCGGAAGCCGAGCCGCTGGTGCGCGCAGGGGCGGCGATCGCTTTCAATAATGTCACCTTCCGCTATCCCGGCGGCTTGAAAGTCTTCGATCACTTCAGCCTTCGCCTTCAGGCCGGTCAGCGGGTCGGGCTGGTCGGGCAGTCGGGCGGCGGCAAGTCGACGCTGTTCGTGCTGCTGCAACGGTTCTACGACGTGCAGCAGGGCAGCATCACCATCGATGGCCAGGACATTTCTCGTGTCACCCAGCAGAGCCTGCGCGAGGCGATCTCGGTGGTGCCGCAGGACATCTCGCTGTTCCAGCGGTCGATCCTGGAGAACATCCGCTATGGCCGGCCCACGGCGACGGATGACGAGGTGCTGCGCGCGGCGATCGCGGCGCGGTGCGATTTCGTCGAAACCTTGCCGGAAGGTCTCAACACCATGGTTGGCGACCGCGGCGTCAAACTGTCCGGTGGCCAGCGGCAGCGCATTGCGATTGCGCGCGCATTCCTGAAGGATGCGCCGATCCTGTTGCTCGACGAAGCCACCGCCGCACTCGACAGCGAATCCGAGGAGGCGATCCGCGAGGCGCTGAGCCGGCTGATGCGGGGCCGTACCGTGATCGCAATCGCCCATCGCCTGGCGACGCTCCGCAATTTTGACCGAGTTGTGGTATTGAAGGCAGGCAAGATCATCGAAGATGGATCGCCGGATCGGCTGATGCAGGGCCAGGGTCCCTATCGCGATCTTGTGACGCAGGAAATGAGCCGCTTGGCTGCGGTAAATGCGGCCTGATCCCATATATTACGGTAGCGTAGCGTCCTAGTGCGTATCGCATGGCCCGGGGGAAACCGCGCGAGGTCAAATGCCAGCCGAAGTCGTAACGCAAATCACGGCGACCAGGACGGTTGAACTGGTCGCAGAATCTCCCTTCTACATTCCGATGACCGGGCCGGCGGCTAGGCCGCGGCGCTCCCTCAAGCATGACGACACCTTCATCGTGCTCGACAGCCACGGCGACATCGGTGCTTCCGCCGGCGGGCCGGACGGTCTGTTCAATGCGGATACGCGCTATATTGCGCGGCTGGAACTCGTTCTGAACGATGTCCAGCCGCTGTTGCTCGGGTCGAATCTGCGCGACGACAATTCCGCGCTGACCATCGATCTCACCAATCCCGATGTCTATCGCGACGGGCGTCTGGTGCTGCAGAAGGACATGCTGCACATCGTTCGCTCGATCTTCCTGTGGCGAGGTTCCGCCTATCAGCGGATCGGCATCCAAAATCATAACGGACATCCGGCAAGTTTCGATGTCACGCTGCTGTTCGACAATGATTTCGCCGACCTGTTCGAGGTGCGCGGCGAAAAGCGCAGGCGACGCGGCACCGGATCAAGCAGGGTGCTCGGCCCCAATGAAGTCGTGCTCGAATATAAGGGGCTCGACAACAGGATGCGTACCACCGCGCTGCATTTCGATCCGCGGCCAACCCGGCTTGCGGCGAATGCTGCGACTTATCACTTCGAGCTGGCGCCGCATCAGGCGAGTTCCCTGTTCGTGGTGGCCTCCTGCAACAAGGAAGCGCCATTCACGCCGGTGCCGTTCTTCCGCGGATTGCTCGCGCATCGCCGCGAGATGCGTCAGTCGACGGCAGGCGCCGCCAGTATCGAGACATCCAACAATATCTTCAACGAGGTGGTGTGCCAGTCGATGGCCGACCTCAACATCCTGATGACGGATACGCCGCAGGGGCGTTATCCCTATGCCGGCATTCCCTGGTATTCGACCACGTTCGGTCGTGACGGCCTGATCACTGCCCTTCAGATGTTGTGGATCGATCCACGGGTCGCGCGCGGCGTGCTGAGGCGCCTTGCGTTCTATCAGGCCAAGGAGACTGATCCACTCGCTGATGCGGAACCGGGAAAGATCCTGCATGAGATGCGCGGCGGCGAGATGGCCGCGCTGCGCGAGGTGCCGTTCGCGCTATATTACGGCAGCGTCGATTCGACGCCGCTGTTCGTCCTGCTGGCCGGGCTTTATTTCGAGCGCACCGGCGATACCGAGACGCTGACTGAATTGTGGCCGGCGATCGAGGCGGGATTGCGCTGGATCGACGGCGCCGCCGATCCGGACGGAGACGGCTTCATCGAATATCAGCGTGCTTCCGAACAGGGACTTGCCAATCAAGGCTGGAAAGACTCCTACGACGCCATCTTTCATGCCGACGGCCGGCTGGCCGAGGGTTACATCGCGCTGGCGGAAGTGCAGGGCTACGTATTCGCCGGAAAGAAATTGGCCGCGCATTGCGCCCGGCACCTCGGCAAAACCGATCTGGCTCGAAAGCTGGAGACGGATGCGAAGCGGCTTGCCAAGCGCTTCGAAGACGCGTTCTGGTGTGAGGAGCTTGGCACCTATGCTCTGGCACTCGATGGCGCCAAGCAGCCCTGCAAGGTGCGGACCTCGAATGCCGGTCAGCTGCTGTTCACCGGCATCGTGCGCGAAGATCGGGCCAGTTTGGTCGCCGCAGATCTGATGCGGCCGCATTTCTTCACGGGCTGGGGCATTCGCACGGTGGCCTATGGCGAGCCGCGCTATAATCCGATGTCCTATCATGACGGATCGATCTGGCCGCACGACAACGCGTTGGTCGCGCTTGGACTCGCACGTTACGGTCACAAGCATGCCGTCGAGCAGGTGTTCAAAGGCTTGTTCGATGCCGCCTCTTATATGGATCTGCGCCGGCTGCCCGAACTGTTCTGTGGCTTCCGTCGCGAAAAGCAGCGTGGACCGACGCTCTATCCCGTCGCCTGCGCTCCCCAGGCCTGGGCGAGCGCCACGCCGTTCACGCTGCTGGAAGCCGCGCTCGGCCTCGAATTTGATGTGCAGCGTGGCGAAATTCGTCTGCGTAACCCGCGCCTGCCTGCATTCCTCAATGAAGTCGTGCTCCGCGATCTGCAGCTTGGCTCTTCGAGTGTTGATCTCTGCGTTCGTCGCCATGGCGACGACGTCTCGATGGAAGTGCTGCGCACGCGCGGACAAATTCAGGTTTCGATCGTGCTGGCTCAGTGAAGCTGCACGTGATTGGAGAGGACGCTATGCGCGCAGGACGCTTGGTCGCGCCTTTGATTGTTTTGGTGTTCGGTCTCGGAGCCGTTCCGGCCTGGCCGGCGGACCAGAGTATTCCGCAACCGGCGGCCAGCGCTCCGGCAGCAACGCCCGAGGCGCCGAAACCCCAATCTCCGAAATCGGATGTCCCGAAGCCCGAGACACAAACCGCAGCGCCAGGCGCGGCGCAAACCGCGGCACCAAATCCGGCTCCGAGTACCCCAAGTTCCGCGCCTGCACCTCAATCCACGCCCGCACCGGCTCCGCCGCCAACGTCGACACCGGCTCCAAAGGAGCCGCCGTCGGCGCCACCAAAGGAGCAACCGGCGCCCCCGCCCTCGGTCACGATCCTCGGCGCCAAGGAAGCGCATGGCGTGCTCGGCCGCGACGTGCGCAGCGCTGCCAATGAGGACATGGGCCATATCGTCGACGTGATCGTCGACCGCACCGGCACGGTGCGTGCCGCGGTGATCGATTTCGGAGGTTTCCTCGGCGTCGGCAGCCGCAAGATCGTCGTCGACTGGAATGCGCTACGTTTCGGCCGCGTCTCCGACAAGAGCGATGCCGTCACGCTCGAGCTGACAAAGGATCAGGTCAAGGCTGCGCCGGAATACAAGGAAGATCAGCCGATCGTGGTGCTCGGAGCTTCAGGAAGCCTGAAGCCGCTGGAACTCGACGATCAATAGGGAAGCGGAGAGAGATCCTGTTCGCTCGCTCGTCCATATACCCGATCGACCGGACCGACGGCGGTGGCCGCGGTCGGCCGGCCGCCGGCGATCTCGCCGCGCCACGGCCGGCGGAGCCGAAGGCGCGGATGCCGAAGCCTGCGCCGTCGCGCGAGAGCTTGCGCGGCCTCGACTGGTTCATCTTCTTTCTGGCGGATGTGCAGACCGGCTTCGGTCCGTTTATCGCGGTCTATCTGACGACGGAGAAGTGGACGCAAGGCGAGATTGGTCTGGTGCTGTCGATCGGGGGCATCGTCGCCCTGATCGGGCAGATGCCGGGCGGGGCCATCGTCGACGCCGCCCGTTCGGAGCGGCTGGTGGCCGCGCTGGCGGTTGCCACCATCGGCTTCAGCGCGCTCGGCTACGCGGTATGGCCGATCTTTCCGATCGTCGTGATGGCGGCGATCTTGCACGCCGCGGCGAGTTGCGTGCTCGGTCCGGCGATTGCCGCCATCAGCCTTGGCCTGGTCGGTCCGCACGCGATCGGCGAACGGCTCGGGCGCAATGCGCGTTTCGCATCGCTGGGCAATGGGATGGCCGCCGCTGTCATGGGCACCTGCGGCTATCTGTTGTCGAGCCGCTCGGTGTTTATCGTCACCTTCATACTGGC
This sequence comes from Bradyrhizobium sp., assembly GCA_035547995.1. Classification (GTDB taxonomy): domain Bacteria; phylum Pseudomonadota; class Alphaproteobacteria; order Rhizobiales; family Xanthobacteraceae; genus Bradyrhizobium. The sequence continues at coordinate 12,799 of DASZTN010000044.1, forward strand.
AATTCCCGCGTTGCTGTCGCTCGCCCGAATCCGCGAGCGCGAGGTTGACGCTACCCAGGCGCATGGCGCGGTCGAGCCGGAAGCTGATGAGGTCAGAACCACCAGCGTTCTCAGCCTTATCCGCCAGCGCGCGCTACTAATCTTCGCCGGAAGCGTGCTGCTGCTGCAACTCGCCAACGCGGCGATGCTGCCCCTGATGGCTGGCATCGTCACCACCCGGTCAAGCCGGTGGGCGCCGGTCCTGATCGCCGTGTGCATCGTGGTGCCGCAGATCATCGTGGCGTGGACATCGCCTTCGGTCGGGCGCAAGGCGCAGGAATGGGGCCGGCGGCCTTTGCTGTTGCTGGCTTTTGCGGCGCTTGCGATTCGCGGCCTGCTGTTCGCGACCGTCAGCAATCCCTTCCTGCTGGTCGCCGTGCAGGTGTTCGATGGCATCACGGCTGCGGTTTTTGCCGTCATGGTGCCGTTGATCGTGGCCGACGTCGCTTGCGGCAGCGGCCATTTCAATCTGGCGCAGGGCATTGTCGGCACCGCGACCGGCATCGGCGCCTCCTTAAGCACGGTGCTGGCCGGCTATGCCAGCGACAAATTCGGTCACGACATTGCATTCATCGGACTGGCCGCCATCGCGGCGCTCGGGCTCGCCCTGATCTGGCTGGTGATGCCGGAAACCCGGCAGGAGGCGCCAAGTACCGTACCCGATATTGTAGAGAGTCCGTCCTAGCTGTTTGAGCATGATCTCCGCGCAAACGCGATCTGCGTTGGTCGCGAGGAAAACCGGTGTCCACCTTTCCGGATCATGCTTAGGCGGCGGATGCCGTTTTCCGGTAGAGCGCACCATAATAGGCCGCCGAAATGTCCCAACTGAAGGACCGCGCCATCGCGTTACGCCGCATCGAGTTGAGGCAGTCCGTCGAAGCGAAGGTCGTGAAGGCCCGGCGGATGCCGCCGAGAAAGGATTCCGTGGAAGGCTGCTTGAACAGAAATCCGGTCTCGCCGTCGAGGATAGTCTCGGCAAGGCCGCCGGTTTGGTGGCCGATCGGCAGCGATCCGAATTTCTGGGCGTACATCTGGCTCAGTCCGCACGGCTCGAACCGCGACGGCATCAAGGTGAAGTCGCTGCCGGCGAAAATCCGGCGCGCCTGGCCGTCATTGAATCCGATCGCCACCCCGATGGCGTCCGGTCGGCGGCGGTGCGCCTCGACCAGCGCCTGCTCGATTTCCGGTTCGCCGCTGCCGGTGACGATGATCTGCCCGCCGGACTCGACGATCTCATCGGCCGCCGCCAGCACGAGGTCGACGCCCTTCTGATGCACGAGACGGGCAACCAGGCCAAAGATCGGACCGCGCGAAACGGCGAGGCCGAACTGCTGGCGGACGTAGTCGGCATTGGCTCGCTTGCCCTCCCAATCGCCGGAACTGAAGGGATAGGCGAGTTGCGAGCAGGCGCGCGGATCCCAGCTTTCGTCGATACCGTTCAATATGCCCGTCAGCCGTGCGGCATTGGAGCGAATCCGAAGCAGCCCCTCGAGCCCGCAGCCGAACTCGGGTGTGGTGATCTCCCGCGCATAGGTCTCGCTGACCGTGGTGAGGTGCGACGCGTAGATGATACCGCCCTTGAGGAAAGACAATTTGTCGTAAAATTCGAGGCCGTCGATGTGGAAGGAGCTTTCCGGCGCGCCGATCCGCCGCAGCGACTCCTTCGGAAACAGGCCCTGATAGGCCAGATTGTGGATGGTAAGGATGCTCGGAATCCTGATGCCGCTCCAGGCGAGGTAAGCCGGCGCGAGCGCCGCCTGCCAATCGTTAACGTGGATCAGGTCTGCTGCCCAATTTCTGTCCAGCATGCCGGCGGCGAGTTGGGCAGCCGCCGAGGCGAAGCGCCCGAAGCGCAGATCGTTATCCGGCCAGTCCCGCCCGGAAGTGTCGCCATAGGGATTGCCGGGACGATCATAGAGTTGCGAGCACAACAGCACATAGACCGGGAGGCCGTCTCTGGTCGAAGCGCGACCGAGCGTGCAAGCCGGCATTTCCGCGAGCGGCGGACAGTGCCCGACGATCTCGATATGGGAGAGTTGTTCGACGACTTTCCGATAACCCGGAAGAAAAATCCTGACATTGTTCTGCAGGCGGAGGGCGCGGGGAAGAGCGGCCGAAACGGCGGCCAAGCCGCCAACGCGGACGAAGTCGTCCATTTCAGTGGTGACGAACAGTACTTTCAAGAAGTGCCCTCGGACCAGCCTGTGCCCCGGCTATGCAAGAATAGGTCCAACTTTTTTCCCGCTGGATATGGTGAGCGTCATAACAAACGCAAGGTAAATACTTTCCCGTGCCATCGGTGCGATCTGGCGTCGACGGCGCGCCAAAGGAGTCGGGCCTTGATAGGCTTGCGATAACGGTAGCAGGAAACGACAAGGGTAATTTGACAAGAAGCTTCGAAACTCTTCGCGGGCACGATTTTCTATCCGCGATGGCCGCCTCGCATGAACCGGGCGGATTTGTCTCGGCCGCGCGGACGTGGCAGTGTCCAACTTAAGAAAATCGCCAAAGCGATCAAAAACATCGGGAGAGAAATCATGAAGAGCTTCAAGGTCGCCGAGTTCAATGAGCCGCTGGTTGAAATCGACCAGCCGACGCCGCAGCCTTCGGGGACGCAGGTTCTGATCAAGGTGAAAGCGGCCGGCGTCTGCCACAGCGATCTCCACATCTGGCAAGGCGGCTACGATCTTGGCCATGGTCGCAAGCCGTTGTCGCTCAGGGACCGCGGCATATCGCTGCCACGGACCATGGGGCATGAGACGGTCGGCGAGATCGTGGCGTTCGGACCCGACGTGAAGGAGGCCGATAAAGGCGGCCTTAAGATCGGCGACGTCGCGCTGGCCTATCCCTGGCTCGGCTGCGGCACCTGCGCAACCTGTCTCGCAGGCGACGAGAATATGTGCCTGAAATCCAATGCGCTTGGCGTCTTCTGTGACGGCGGCTACTCCGACTATCTGCTGGTGCCGCATCCGCGCTATCTGTTGAACCTGAAGGGACTCGATCCGGTGACCGCGGCGCCCTACGCCTGTTCGGGCGTCACCACCTACAGCGCGCTGAAGAAGGTCGAAGCGCATTTCAATACGCCGATCGTCATCTTCGGTGCCGGCGGGCTCGGCCTGATGGCGCTGTCGCTGTTGAAGGCGATGGGCGGCAAGGGCGCGATCGTCGTCGATATCGATGCACGCAAGCGGGAGGCGGCGGAGAAAGCCGGCGCGCTGGCGACGGTCGACGGCAAGGCGCCGGATGCGCTGGAGCAGCTTGCCCGGAAAGCCGCCGAGCCGATCCGGGCCGTGATCGACCTCGTCGGTAACGCCAACAGCACCCAGCTCGCCTTCGACTGCCTGACCAAGGGCGGCAAGCTCGTGATCGTCGGCCTGTTCGGCGGCGGAGCAACCTGGGCGCTGCCGCTGATTCCGATCAAGGCGCTCACCATCCAGGGCAGCTATGTCGGCAATCTGCGGGAAACCCGCGAACTGCTCGATCTGGTCCGTGCCAAGAACGTCGCGCCGATCCCGGTGACGCCGTTGCCGCTGGCCAAGGCCAATGAGGCGCTGACCGATCTGCAGCAGGGCAGGCTGGTCGGCCGCGCCGTGCTGACGCCGTAGGACTATCGCAATTCCGTCATTGCAAGGAGCGAAAGCGACGAAGCAATCCACTCCGCTGTCTCTCATGGATTGCTTCGCTACGCCCGCAATGATGGTCAGGTATTCTATCCTTCAAGGGAATCCCCCATGTCCGCCAATAATGCATTCCACGTCGCCGTGCTTGCCGGCGACGGCATCGGTCCCGAAGTGATGGCGCCGGCGCTCGAGATCCTGCGCAAGGTCGAGTCCAGAGCCGGCCTCAAATTCCGTTTCACCGATGCGCCGGCCGGTGCCAACCACTATCGCGAGACCGGCAAGTCGATGCCGGATTCCACCGTGCGTCTGTGCGAGGAGGCCGATGCGATCCTGCTCGGCGCCTGCGGCCTGCCGTCGGTCCGTTATCCCGACAACACCGAGATCATGCCGCAGGTCGAGCTGCGCTTTCACTTCGATCTCTATGCCGGCGTACGGCCGGCGCGGCTGATCCCGGGCGTTCCCAGTCCGATCGTCGGCGCCGACCGGCGCGGCATCGACCTGGTCGTGATCCGGGAATCCACCGAAGGCCTGTTCGCGTCGATGGGCAAGGGCATCGTTACCGACACCGAAGCGCGCGAGACCCTGGTGATCACCCGCAAGACCTCGGAGCGCCTGTTCGAATTCTCGTTCCGGCTGGCCGAGCGCCGCAAGGCCCGCGGACGCCTCAATGGAGGTTTAACCTGCGTCGATAAAGCCAACGTGTTCAAGGCGTTCGCGTTCTTTCGCGAGATGTTCAATGAGGCCGCGGAGCGTCATCCTGAAGTGAAGACGGACCGGCTTTACGTCGATGCCTGCTCGGCCATGCTGGTCAAGCGCCCCTGGGATTTCGACGTCATGGTGATGGAGAACATGTTCGGCGACATCCTCTCCGATCTGACCGCCGGCCTGATCGGCGGCATGGGCATGGCGCCATCGGCCGACATCGGTGACCGCCATGCCGTGTTCCAGCCGTGCCACGGCACCGCACCTGACATCATGGGGCAGGGCAAGGCCAATCCGACCGCGATGATCCTGTCGGCGGCGATGATGCTGGATTGGCTTGCCGACAAGCACGGGCTGGAAGCCGCGGCCGAAGCCGGCGAGCGCATCGAGCAGGCGGTCGACAAGGCCTATGCCAGCGGCATCAGGCCGATGGAGTTCGGCGGCAGCAACGGCACCGCCGATATCGCCAAGGCAGTGCTCGCGGCGCTGTAGGGAATTCAGTTTCAAACAACCTTGTTGGCAGACACAGCGTCGCGCTCTCGCGGCCGCGATGCGCCCGAGTTGGTAACAGCAACCATCCGCCCGGAGGGCGTGGGGAATGCCGGGTGCCCGCCGCACCCATAGCCTCGTGTGCAAAAATGAAGCACACGAGTGTAGTCGCTACAGGTCCGCCGGAATCGCCCGGCATTCCCGCACGCGAGTGGTTTTAACGGCTTACTTCGGGCTCTCCTTGGCGACCGGGCTTTGTTGTCACCATCACCAGCGCGATACGTAGGCGACATCACTTGTATGATGCGCCGGCATCGTCGCCGACTTGACGCCAGCGTCGGGGCGTCAGGACCACACGACTTCGCCGTCCGCGCACCGCATCACTCGTCTTCTGATGCGAACGCGTCCACCGCATCCCGCACTCCACGTTCGTGACGATCGCGATACGCCCCTTGAGCGAGGCGGGACGGCGGCGCTTATGAAGTGATTTGGCCAAACAGGGAACGGAAATATTTTTGCCTCTGGGGCTGGACAGGGCAAATCACCGGATCGAGCCGACCCGTTCTGCTTCATAGCGCGGCTGATTATCCTTCCGTCATCATCATTGTCTGCAGGCAATTGCGCCGCCGCCTTCGCCGCTAAACTGCAAATGAGAGCGAGACGAGATTAAGTTCGATTGCGTGCTGCGATCGTAGTGTGCCGCTCCCTTTGCGGGAGGGGGTATCCGCGCAGGCGAATACCTGGCCCTGTTTTGATACGCGTTCTTCACGCGAACCGGTGTTGATCCCGAACCCCTCTATTTGGCGTGACTGACCGCCCAGACATAGGCGGCCACTGCGGCAGTGTCGGTATCCGACAATTCGGCGCCGCCCTTCGGCGGCATGGCGCCGGTGTAGTTGCGCGGGTGCGGCACGCCGTTGGTCACCGTCCTGGTGATGGCCGCGAGGCTGCCGTCGCCCCACACCCAATTGCCCGAAGTGAGGTCGGGACCGACCGATGTCCCCCGGGCGTCGGATCCGTGACATCCGCTGCAGGTACCGTTGCTGGCCTCGCCATGGAAGATGCGGTCACCAAGCGCAACCTGATCCTTGGTGGCGCCAGGCGGCACCGGAAGGTTCGGGGTGGTCCGCCCGGCGTCGGCATGGGTCCCTTCCGGCGGAACGGCCGCGCCACCGGAAGGCGATGCCGTGGCGGGCGCCGGCGCCGCGGCGACGTGCGCGGTTGCGGCGTCGCCGTGATAGGTCACGCGCCAGATGCGGCCATGCACGTCGTCTCCGATATAAAATGCTCCATCCGGACCCATTGCGAGGCCGCTCGGCCGAAACGCGGCGCGTCCAGGGTCCTTGTGCGCACCGGCGAAGCCGTCGGCGAACACCACATAGTTACCGGCCGCCCTGCCGTCGGCCAGCGGCTGGAACACGACATCGTATCCCGCCTGATCCCGCGGCGCGCGATTCCATGAACCGTGAAAGGCGATGAACGCGCCGTCGCGATAAGGCGCGGGGAATTGCGTGCCGGTATAAATCAGCAGGTCGTTGGGCGCCCAATGGCCGGGAAAGGCGGCCACCGGCGCTTGCTTGTCGGCACAGACCCCAACCGTCTTGCCGCCGTCGCCGCCATATTCCGGAGCCAGCACCAGCTTCTTCTGGTTCTGATCATAATAGCATTCCGGCCAGCCGTAATCGCTGCCCTGTTTGAGTTCGAGAAGCTCTTCGGCCGGCAGCTCGACACCCTGATCGACCGTGTAAAGCCTGGGCCAATTCTGCGACAGCTGATCGCGGCCGTGTTGCGTGACATAAAGCCGTCCGGCCTTGTCGAACGAAAATCCCTCGCCGTTGCGGATGCCGGTGGCATAACGTCCGGCCGCCGAGAAGGTCTGACCAGTCTTGTTGGCGTCGTAGCGCCAGGTGCCACCGCGCGTCTCCAATTCGGTGCAGGGCTTGTGACCAGGAGACTGGAACATGCGGTTTTCGACCTGGCACGAATTGGTGGCAGATCCCATGTCGACGAACAGATTGCCCTTTGCATCAATGATAAACGGGTGCATTGGGTGATCGCCCGTCAGCGGCATGCCGGATAATACGGTCTGCACTTTGCTGGCCGGCGCGATCTCGCCCGGTGCGCGCGCATAGCGGACGATCTTGTCGTTAAGTTCGGCGTAGATCGCACCGTTATAGAGCGCGATGCCGGTGCCGCCCGCGGCGCCCGCGGACTTGTCTGGACCAAAGCGCTGGATGACATCCGCTTTCCCGCTGCCGGTCGTATCCTTCAGTGCGATCAGGAATCCGCCGGCCGGCGGGGTGTCGTTGTGGTAGTAGCGGCCACTCCAGGTGTTGGCATAGACGACATTGTCGCTGCTGACCGCGAGATGACGGACATGGCCGAGATTGTCGGCAAAGACGGTGGCACAGAAACCGGGCGAGAGGGTGATGCCGGTGTCTTGATTCTGGCATTCTGCAGCGGCCGCGGCGTGGGGAGCGGCCACCGCGGCCACGACCGACACCAAGACAGCCGAAGGGAGATTTATCTTTGACGGCATCTGTCTGTCTCTTTCCCTTGTTCCTGGCGCGGCTCATCGAAACTGGGCTGCCGGCTCAGTCCGCTACCTACCGATATCTTTGAATATTTATAACGACAGCCCGTGTTGCAACGTGGGCATTTCGGATTTGTGCGCGGAGCAAAGACTCAAACCTTTGTGATTGGATCGTGGAGACAACTCAAAAGATCCTGCGCCGGCACCAGACAGTTTTCCTGGTGTCACTGGTTTCCATTTGGACCGATATGATCAGCGCTGGCGTGAAGTCCGCCTTCTCACCTGCGCTGAAGCGCTTTCGAGCCTGCCCCGGACTTGCACCGGGAGGGAACGCCGGTTCGCGTGAAGAAAACGCGTCAAGATAAAAACCTGGAGCCCGGTTCTGATTCCATCAGAAGGGATTCGGTTCTCAAACCGCGTTGGAAGTGATTTGGCCAAACGAGAAGCAGAAACGTTTTTGCAAATGAAGCTGGAGAGGCAGATCAGTTCAGTTGGGAATTACCGCGGATAAAAAGCGTCGACACCATCTGATCGAGAGTACCGAGATGCGTTCGACGTCGGTGGAATCGCGAGGTGATATCGGACGCTTCAGGAAGCTGTTTGGAAGCGCATCAAAAAACGCGAGGTCCCGGAGCGGTTATTGGCCGGGGAAGAAGTAAAGCTCGCAGCCGGACTCAAGGGGCAGAGCGGATCGCAAGAGGGTTGAAGCGATCGTTCCATTCGCGCCAGTGTGTCGGGTATACGTGGATGGACTCGCCTGTCTCTGCCTTGATCCAGCCGCGAAGAACACGACGGCACGGAAAAACCAGCATATGAATGCCGTGGCCGTCGATTGCCGCGATCTGTAGATCAAGGCCAAACGGTGCAGTTGTTATTGGTCGCCACTCATCCATATCAAAAATAATGAGGCCAGTTCTCTCGTTCGATTTGCGAAAGATCAAGAATTCAGGACGCGCCGAGAGAGATGCACAGGAGCACAAGACACCCGGCGGGTAGTGTCGATGGTCCGGAAATGGAATTGACCTCCAGGCCGTGCGAAGAAGGCAACAACAGGAAGGCAACAACCAACAGGAAGGCAACAACAGAGGGTGACCCCTCCAGCATGCTGGCAGCACAGCATTTGCCCGTCACGGCGGGCAGGCATGACTCCGCTATCAGAGACCAGGCCGCCGAGGCCCTTATTCCCTGTCCCCCTGCAGAACCTTGCCGGTTCTCGGATCGATGAAATGGATTCCGGCGCAGGCCAGACATGTCACCGACTCGTAATTGTAGTCGGATGTGGCTTCCAACCTGTGCTGTACTTTCTGACTAGTTGTTGGGCAGGTAAAGAGTAGATTTCTTGCTCTGCCGCCGGGAGCGTTATTGTTCATGGCCGAGCTAAATCATAGCCGGTCTTGAGACGATACTCCGGGTTTCTACTTAGGCATACCGGGAGCAATGCCGCCCGGATCGCCGAGAGCCTTCATTGTCTCCTCGGCCAACAGCTCCCGAATGACTTTCCGCCTTTCTTCCTCGGTCTCCTGTTCGAGGAGCTTCTGGTAGTGGCGGATATTGGCGTTGTGAACGAATGACTCCATCGCACCGCGCTGAAAACCGGCTCAGTTTAGCCCTGTGCTTCCAAAAAAGGCCGCCAACTGGGAGCCGCCTTAACCGGAGCGGGGCTGCTCCTGTCTTCTCCTGGATAGAGGCTGCCGACGAGAAGATATTTGATCAGGATCAAATTGTGCTGGCAGCCATAAAATGCGGCGCCGGATTCATTTCCGCACCAGGGGCGGCCATCAAGGGCCGCGCCGTGCTTCATTGCCCCTTGAATTGCGGTTTGCGCTTTTCCATGAAGGCCTGGCGACCTTCGCGAAAATCCTCGCTGTTCATGCAGTCGATCCCGATCTGCTTGACCGCATTCATGTCGCGGTCGGCAGGGTCTTTCAGCACTTGGGCGATGGTGATCTTGGCCGCCTTGACCGCCAGCGGGGCATTGGTGGCAATGGTGGTTGCAAGCTCCATCGTCACCCCCAACAATTCGTCGGTCGGAATGACGCGGTCGACCAGGCCGATCCGCAGGGCTTCCTTGGAATCGATCCGCATTCCCGTATACATCAGCAGCCGCGCCCAGGACGGCCCGACCAGCGAGACCAGATGGCGCAGGCCGTCATAGCCATAGGCGATGCCGAGCTTGGCGGCGGGAATGCCGAACTGGCTGTCTTCGGCGGCGATCCGGATATCCGTCAGCATCGCCACCTGCATGCCGCCGCCGAGACAGTAGCCGCGGATGCAGGCAATGGTCGGCTTCGGGTAGTCCGCGAGCAGGGCGCGCTGTGCGGCGCTCCTCTTCGAATATTCCTCCGAGGCTTCCGCATTATGGCGGGTCTTCTCGAACTGGCTGATGTCGGCCCCCGAGACGAAGGCTTTGTCTCCGCTACCTGTCAGGATCACCACCCGGACGTCCGGATCGTCGCGCAGCTCGATCAGCGCCTGTCCGAATCCTTCCCACATCTCGAGCGACATCGCGTTGCGCTTTTCGGGATTGTTGAAGGTGATGATGCCGACGCCATCGGCAATCCGCTGCAGGATCTTGCCATCGGCATAGGATTTATCGTCGGTTTTGGGGGCATCGAGCATCGCTGACGATCCAGTTCGGTGGTTTGGGCTTTGTTGGTCATCGGCGCAGGGGAGCATTCACCCGTGCCGAGGCTGATCGCCACCTTAGTCCACCATTCGGCGAGGCGGGGAGGTTTCTTGACGATTGAGCTGCCCGGACAGCGCGGGGCGGGTATTCTGGACGATGGAGGTCTGGCTGCCGCGCTCAAGCGCCGCGCAGGACCGACGGCCCTTGTGGTGCTGATCAGCTCAGAACCAGGCTTCAGCAGCGAAGCTGCAGCCTGCCTGTGCGCGGCACGCCCAGAAGCGAAGTCGCTACCTTCGCGTGCGGAAAACGCGTCAAGACACGAGTCCAACGCCCGGTTCTGATGCAATCAGAACTAAACCGGCTTCAGTCTTCGTTGGCCGCGATCGATTCCATCAGCGACACGAGCTGACGCTGCACGGTCTGATCCTTGATCTTGCTGTAGGCGCGCAGCAATCTCAGGCTGAACGAGCTGTCGAGGAAAAGCAGGCTTTCAACTTCCCGCGATTTGCCGTCGCCGTCATAGAAGAAGGTGACGGGCACATCGAGCGCATTGGCGATCTGCTGCAGGCGAGCCGCGCCAACCCGATTGACGCCTTTTTCATACTTCTGGACCTGCTGGAAGCTCACACCGAGCTGCTCGCCGAGTTCGGCCTGCGAGATTTTCTGCTCGACGCGACGCAGCCGGATACGCTTACCCAGTTCAATGTCGGGCTTGCCGGCACTGCGCTGCTTCATTTTCTTCGCCGCTGATTTGTTCATTCTGCTTCACCGTCCTTCGATCGGGTCCCGAACAGCTAGGTCAGGGATTCATCTTATACCGCTTCAACCGCCGGAATGTAGGGAGTTAATCCCTAAATCCCGGGAATTTTGTTCCGTTCATGGCTGTCATAGATGGCAGATCGTCCGGCACGGCTTCGAGGCGCGGCGACCCTTATGATGATAGGATGGATCGAATACCAGATGCAATTCTAGGTTCAGAGGTACTATCGTCCGTAGAGCCCAGGAAGACAAGCATATGGGACCTGAGAGGCAGGAATGGCTGGTGCGACCCGGATGTCACATTGTTGATCAGAACCGGTCTACACATCCGCTCCACGACGTCGGATAAAGCTGCGGTCCGACGCCGATTCCGGCCTGCCGGAGCGGCCTGAAATATGTTCCGGCTGGTTGAATCGGATCATATTCTCAACTTCTCATTGGGCATATCTTGCCGGAAGACCGGTTTTCCGCCTTTCCGGACGGTATCTCTGCACCAGGAATGACAGCGGCTCCATGATCCACGATGTTTCGATCCCCGCGGCGCTGATCGCCGGTCTGGTCAGCTTCCTGTCGCCCTGCGTGCTTCCGCTGGTTCCGCCTTATCTGGTCTATCTGACCGGTGCGACAATTGAGCACGTCGCCAATGACGAGCCGGTATCCGCCTCGCGGAGCGCCGTGATGATCTCGGCCCTGATGTTCGTGCTGGGTTTTGCCACCGTCTTTGTGGCGCTTGGCGCCAGCGCCTCCCTGGTCGGCACGCTGATCCGTGCCTGGTCGGCCGAACTGTCGATCCTGGCCGGCATTGTCATCATCGTGATGGGATTGCACTTCCTGGGGCTGACCCGGATCGGGCTCTTGATGCGGGAAGGGCGGCTGACGATTCCCAAGCCGGTCGGCCTGTGGGGAGCCTATGTGATGGGCCTCGCCTTTGCATTCGGCTGGACGCCCTGCATCGGACCGATCCTGGCAGCGATCCTGTCAGTTGCGGCGGCCGAAGCGACGGTGGCCAAGGGAGCGGGGCTGCTTGCAGTCTATTCCGCCGGCCTCGGCATCCCCTTCCTGATCGCAGCCTTCATGCTCGAGCAGTTCACGTCGCTGTTCGGGCGCATGAAGCGGCACCTCGCCAATGTCGAGCGGGCGATGGGCGTGCTGATGGTTCTCACCGGCATTGCCTTTCTCACCGGCGCGATCTCGGACGTCAGCGTGTGGCTGCTGGAGACGTTTCCGTCGCTGCAGAATTTCGGTTAGTGCCGCCTGGATCCGATCGGGAAGCGCCCCTATGAATTGCTGTCGGTGATCGCCGCATAGATCATGGTCCGCAATTCGCGCCGTATCGGATAGGCGCTCGACGGCAGCACCTGGGTCATGAAAATGGCGATCAGCTCTTCCGCTGGGTCGATCCAGAATGAGGTCGTTGCGGCGCCGCCCCAGGCATATTCGCCGGCGCTGCCCGGAATCAGCGTCTTGGCCGGATCCAGCGTCACCGAGAAGCCAAGGCCGAAGCCGATCCCGTTATAGGCCGCTTCGCTGAACAGCGACCGCGACAATTCCGGCAGATAGCGCCCGCCCGGCAGGTGATTGCTGGTCATCAGCGCCAGCGTCTTCGGGCCGAGCAGCCTGACGCCGCCAAGTTCACCGCCATTGAGCAGGGCGCGGCAGAAGGTGAGATAGTCGCCCGCCGTCGACACCAGTCCGCCGCCACCGGAGATGAAGGAGGGTGGCGACAGGAACGAGCTCGTGGCCGGATCGTCCTGCAGCGTCAGGCCGCCTTTGCGGTCGGCGGCATGGAATGTGGCGCCGCCCTGCGGATCAGCCGAGTAACAGGCGGCAAGGCGATGGGCCTTGTCGGCCGGCACGTGGAAGCCGGTGTCGCTCATGCCGAGCGGATCGAAGATCCGTTGTTTAAGAAACTGCTCGAACGGCTGGCCCGAGATCTTGCCGACGAGATAGCCGATCACATCGGTCGAAACCGAGTAATTCCAGGCCTCTCCGGGCGAGAATTCGAGTGGAATCTTGCCGAGTTCTTCAATCATCGAATCGAGCGTTCCGGCCTTCTCGACCTCGCCGATCTTCCTTGTCCGATAGAAGGCATCGACATTGGATCGCTGCTGGAAGCCGTAAGTGAGCCCGGAAGTGTGCCGCAGCAGGTCGATGATCTGCATCGGCCGCGACGGCGGCCTGGTCAGAAACGCAGGGCCGGTGCCGGCAACGAAGACGCCGAGGTCCTTCCATTCCGGAATATATTTATGGACCGGCTCGTCCAGCGCGACGCGGCCTTCCTCGAACAACATCATGAAGGCCACGGTCGTGATCGGCTTGGTCATCGAATAGATGCGGAAGATCGTGTCGTCCTTGACCGGCAGCCTGCGCTCGATATCGGCCAGGCCCTGCACCGCGCTGTGGACCACTTTGCCGCGGCGATAGACCAGAAGCTGGGTGCCGGGGAATCGTCCGGCCTCGATGTAGCGGCGCTTCAGATGGTCCTCGACGCGGTCGAGGGCGGCCTTGGACATGCCGGCGGATTCGGGCGAGGCGGGAGCTAACATCGGCCATGTCTCCGGAGCTGTTCTTGAGGTTCGCCTTGATAGCCGAAAAGGCGCTCCGTTCCAATTGGGGCCGCCTTACCCCGGCGGGGTGGCTGGTGTAGGCTGAGCCCAAAGGAAACGCGTAGCTCGCGAGGATGGTCCCGATGACCCAGTTCAACGACACCCAGCTCACTGCCGCCGTGATCGAGAGTTTTGCCGAGACCCCGAACCCGCGCGTCAAATTCCTGCTCCAGGAACTGGTGAAGTCGCTGCACGACTATGTCCGCAGGACCGATCTCACCTTTGCGGAATGGGAATATGCGATCGATTTCCTGACCCGCACCGGCCAGAAATGCACCGACATCCGGCAGGAGTTCATCCTGCTGTCCGACGTGCTCGGGGTTTCGATGCTGGTCGATGCGGTGAACCACCGCGAGCGGGATGGGGCGACCGAGACCACGGTGCTCGGCCCGTTCTATGTCGGCGAGCACAAGAAGATGGCGCACGGCACCGATATCTCCGCCAGCCTGCCGGGCGAACGGATGTTCGTGCAGAGCCGCGTCACCGATCTCCATGGCAAGCCGCTCGCCGGCGTGCCGGTCGACGTCTGGCACGCCGACGATGACGGTTTCTACGACTCGCAGAAGGCATCTTATGCGACCGAGGGCCCGTCATCGCGGGCGCGCTTCATCACCGACGACGACGGCCGTTTCTTCTTCCGCACCATCCTGCCATGCAGCTATCCGATCCCGACCGATGGTCCGGTCGGCGAGATGATCCTGCAGACCAGGCGGCATCCGATGCGGCCGGCGCATGTGCATTTCCTGGTCAACGCGCCGGGCTATGAGCCGCTGATCACCCATGTCTTCATAGGCGGCGACAAATATCTCGATTCCGATGTGGTGTTCGGGGTCAAGGACGAACTGATCGCCAAGGTCGAGAAGCGCAACGATCCGGTGATGCCGGACGGCAAGCCGGCGGCGGCGCCCTGGCATCTGATGAGCTACGAATTTCACTTGAAGCCCGGCCACGGCACTGCGCCGCAGCCGCTCGGTACCCGAGAGACCGAGGCCGTCTGAACATCATTCAACGTGCCTGCTCAATTCTTGTGCGGCGCACAAGGATTGAGCGAATCGCAAATTTAAGGGGCGGCGTTCCGGCCGGGGAGGCCGCCCGCCAGGTTTATAACATATTGTAATTTTTACATTTCCCGACGCCGTTCGGCTTGGCACGGAGCTTGAATAGTTTCTCCCGACGCCATCGAAGCCGTCCTCGAAATCTCCCATCCGAATTGTGACGCCGCCAGGCCGGGGCATTCCCCGGTGCACGCCTCTGCGTGCGCGGGTCTGACTGGCGTGACGGCGGAGGAAACGACATTCATCGCAGAAAGGAATTTTCAGTGACCAAGCAGAGCCCGACCTGGATCTCGGAATGGAAGCCGGAGGACGAGACGTTCTGGAATTCCACCGGCAAGTTGATCGCCCGGCGCAATCTCATCTGGTCGATCGTCGCAGAGCATGTCGGATTTTCGGTCTGGCTGATCTGGAGCATCGTTGCGACCAAGCTGCCGCAGGCCGGCTTCCACTATACGACCGATGAGCTGTTTCAGCTGGTGGCGATTCCCGGGCTGATCGGCTCGCTGATGCGCTTTCCCTACACCTTCGCAGTGACCACGTTCGGCGGCCGCAACTGGACCATCTTCAGCGCCTCGGTGCTGTTCATACCGACACTGGGGCTGGCTTATTTCGTCAGCCATCCGGAGACGCCGTTCTGGCTGATGCTGCTGGTCGCCTCCACGGCAGGTCTTGGCGGCGGCAATTTCGCCTCCAGCATGACCAACATCTCCTTCTTCTATCCGGATCGGATGAAGGGCTGGGCACTCGGTCTGAACGCGGCCGGCGGCAATATCGGCGTCAGCAGCGTTCAGTTGCTGACCCCGATCCTGATGGGTGTCGGCCTGATCAATCTCTATCAGGCCAGGCCCGTGGCCGGGGTTTACCTGCAGAATGCCGGGCTGATGTGGGTGCTGCCGATCGTCATTGCGGTGTGCGGCGCCGTGTTCTTCATGAACAACCTGACCAATGCCAAGTCCTCGTTCAAGGACCAGCTTGCCATCCTCCGCCGCCGGCACACCTGGATCATGTCCTTCATCTATATCGGGACCTTCGGCTCCTTCATCGGCTACTCGGCCGCGTTCCCGCTGCTGATCAAGACGCAATTCCCGGCGATCACCGTCGGCATCGCGTTCCTTGGTCCGCTGGTCGGCTCACTGTCGCGTCCGCTCGGCGGCCTGCTGGCGGACAAGGTCGGCGGCGCCATCATCACCTTCTGGAATTTCATTGCGATGGCGGCGGCCACGATCGGCGTCTTGTATTTCGTCGGCGCCAAGGACTTCGCCGGCTTCCTCGTGATGTTCCTGATCCTGTTCATCACCACCGGCATCGGCAACGGCTCGACCTACCGGATGATCCCCTCGATCTTTCGCGAGGAGAATCTGCACAAGGTACGCGGCAAGGGCGACGCCGCCCGTGCCATGGCCTTGAAGGCGGCTTCGATCGAAAGCGGTGCGGCGCTCGGCTTCATCGGCGCGATGGGCGCCTGCGGCGGCTATCTGATCCCGAGCGGGTTCGGCAAATCGATCGCCATGACCGGCGGCCCGCAGCTCGCGCTGGTCATCTATCTCCTCTTTTACGCGATCTGCCTTGCGATGACCTGGTGGTTCTATCTGCGCAGGGGGCCGCAAACCGCAGGCGCGCCGAGCCTCGCCGAAGCTCGGATCTGAACCGGCGCGAGCCAGATCGATGCGCGGGTATTTCCCGCGCATCGCCAACCCCACAGCAGGAGCAGGACATGACCCCCGAGCAAGTCGCACTGGTTCAGCAGAGTTTTGCCAAAGTCGCACCGATCTCCGATCAGGCGGCAACGATCTTCTATGACCGACTGTTCGAGATCGCGCCTCCGGTAAGGGCGATGTTTCCCTCCGACATCACCGAGCAGCGCAAGAAGCTGATGGCCACGCTGGCCGTCGTGGTGAATGGGCTCGCCAATCTGGAATCGGTGCTGCCGGCGGTCAGCGCACTGGCCAAGCGTCACGTCGGCTATGGAGCAAAGCCGGAGCATTATCCGGTGGTCGGCTCCGCCCTGCTATGGACGCTGGAAAAGGGTCTCGGCGATGGCTGGACGCCCGAGGTCGCGGACGCCTGGAGTGCAGCCTATGCCACGCTGTCCGGTTTCATGATTTCCGAAGCCTACGGCCAGTCGCAGGCGGCGGAGTAGGATAAAGACCGTGAGCGAACCCCTTGTCGTCGTCGGTAATGGAATGGCGGCCGCGCGCCTTGTCGACGAACTCGCCAAGGTCGCGCTCGGCCGCTATGCCGTTGCGGTGATCGGAGAGGAGCCGCGGCTCGCCTACAACCGCGTATTGCTGTCGTCGGTGCTCGCGGGCGAGACGCAGTCGCACGATATCGAGCTCAAGCCGGCATCCTGGTGGCGCGATCGCGGCGTCACCTTGAAATATGGCTGCCGGGTGAGCGAGATCGATGTCGGCCGCCGCGAACTCAAGATCGCCAATGAGGAAAGCATCGCGTTTTCCAGGCTGGTGCTGGCGACCGGCTCGACGGCGCTGCGGCTGAATCTGCCCGGGGCCGATCTGGCCGGTGTCCATACCTTCCGCGACACGAGGGATGTCGATCTGCTGCTGGCGCTGGCGGCGCAGAAGAAACGCGTCGTCGTGATCGGCGGCGGTCTGCTCGGCTTGGAGGCAGCCTACGGCCTCGCCAAGGCCGGCGCGCCGGTCACGCTGATCCATCTGATGGACCGGCTGATGGAGCGCCAGCTCGACGCGCCGGCGGCCGATCTGCTCAAATCGCTGGTCGAGCCCAAGGGCATCAGGGTGCTGCTCAATGCCAACACCGCGCGCATCCACGGCACGACTCGGGTCGAGGGCGTCGAGCTGTCCGATGGACAAAGGCTGGATGCGGATGCGGTGATCTTCGCGGCGGGCATCCGGCCCAACATCAGCCTGGCGAAGGAGGCGGGGATCGCCGTCAACCGCGGCATCGTCGTCGACGATCACATGCAGACCGCGATCCCGGATATCTTTGCACTTGGCGAATGCGCCGAGCATCGCGGCATCTGTTACGGACTGGTCGAGCCGGCCTATGAGCAGGCCCGCATTCTGGCGCGGCATCTCGCTGGCGGCCCGGACAGCTATAGCGGCAGCGTGGTGGCGACCAACCTCAAGGTCTCCGGCGTCAGCGTGTTCTCGGCCGGCGATTTCCTGGGCGCCGGGGGCAGCGAAGCCATCGTGCTCAAGGATATCAAGCGCGGCACCTACCGAAAGCTCGTGATTGCCGACGGACGCCTCACCGGCGCGGTGCTGGTCGGCGATGTCGGCGATGCGCTCTGGTATCTCGACTTGATCCGCTCTCGCCAATCCGTGGCGGCGATCCGCGGCGACCTGATGTTCGGCCGCTCCTTTGCCATCCGAGAAGAGGCGGCGTAAGCGATGCCGCGACCTGCCCCATGACCGCCATCGATCCCGTCCTGCGTGCGACACGCACAACCTGTGCCTATTGCGGCGTCGGCTGCGGCGTGCTGGCGACGCCCGATGGCCGCGGCGGCGCGGCAATTTCCGGCGACGCCGAACATCCCGCCAATTTCGGACGGCTATGTTCGAAAGGCTCGGCGCTCGGCGAAACGCTTGATCTCGAGGGCAGGCTGCTTCATCCGATGATCCGCTGCGACAATGGCGCGCTGGAGCGGGTTGCCTGGAGCGATGCGCTCGACCATGTCGCACACCGCCTGCAGCACATCATCCGCCGCGACGGCCCGGGCGCGGTGGCCTTTTATCTCTCCGGCCAGTTGCTGACCGAGGATTATTACGTCGCCAACAAGCTGATGAAGGGATTCATCGGCAGCGCCAATGTCGACACCAATTCGCGGCTGTGCATGTCGTCGTCCGTTGCCGGCCATCGCCGCGCCTTCGGCGCCGATACCGTGCCGGGTTGTTACGAGGATCTCGATCAGGCCGACCTGCTGGTGCTGACCGGCTCCAATGCCGCCTGGTGTCATCCGGTGCTGTTCCAGCGCATGATGGTCAACAAGCAGCAGCGCGGCGCGCGCATCGTGGTGATCGATCCGCGCCGCACCGACACCGCTGAGGATGCCGATCTGTTTCTCGGATTGAAGCCCGGCAGCGATACCGCGCTGTTCTGCGGACTGCTGGTCTATCTCGCGGACCACGGCGCGCTCGATCGCGACTACATCGAACATTACACTTCCGGCCTCGACGAGGCGCTCGCACGGGCGCGCAGCATGGCCGGCAGCGTGGCCGCCACCGCGCTCGCGACCGGTCTTGCCGAACGGGATGTCGCCGAGTTTTTCCAGATGTTCGCGGCAACCCCGCGCGTGGTCACGCTGTATTCGCAGGGCGTCAACCAGTCGGCGCAGGGCACCGACAAGGTCAACGCCATCCTCAACTGCCATCTCGCCACGGGACGGATCGGCAAGGTGGGCGCTTCGCCGTTCTCGCTGACCGGTCAGCCCAATGCGATGGGCGGCCGTGAGGTCGGCGGCCTGGCCAATCAGCTGGCCGCCCATATGAACTTCACGCCGCCGGACATCGACCGCGTGCGCCGGTTCTGGAAGGCGCCGCGCATCGCTACCCATGAGGGGCTGAAGGCGGTGCAGATATTCGAGGCGATCGGGCGCGGCGAGATCAAGGCGCTGTGGGTGATGGGCACCAATCCTGCGGTCTCCTTGCCCGACGCCGACGCCGCGCGCGCCGCCCTTGCAAAGCTCGAACTGTTCGTGGTGTCGGACAATGTCCGCTCCAACGACACCGTGAATTCCGGCGTGCATGTGCTGCTGCCGGCGCAGGCCTGGGGCGAGAAGTCCGGCACCGTGACCAATTCGGAGCGCCGTATCTCGCGGCAGCGCGCGTTTCTGCCGTCGCCGGGCGAGACCAGGCCGGATTGGTGGATCGTCAGCGAAATTGCAGGACGCCTCGGTTTCGGCGCGGCGTTCGACTACAAGTCGGCCGCCGACATCTTCCGCGAACATGCCGCGCTGTCGGCCTTCGAGAATAATGGCAGCCGCGATTTCGACATCGGCGGCCTGAGCGCGATGTCGGACGAGGCGTTTGAGGAAATGTCGCCGCTGCAATGGCCGATGCGTTATGGCGAGTTGGAGCCGCAGCGGCGGTTTTTCGCCAAGGGCGGTTTCTTTGCCAACGACCGCAAGGCGCGCTTCGTTGCGCCGGAAGTGCCGGCGCTGCGGACCGAGACCACCGCGGCGCGGCCGCTGCGGCTCAATACCGGCCGTATCCGCGATCAGTGGCATACGATGACCCGCACCGGAACAAGCCCGAGGCTGGGTCAGCATCTGCCGGAGCCCTTCGTCGAGATTCATCCCGACGATGCGATCAAGTACAGCATCAATGACGGCGGCTTTGCGCGCATCACCACCGACTATGGCCAATGCATCCTCAAGGTCGTCGTCAGCGAGCGCCAGCAGCGTGGCATGCTGTTTGCGCCGATCCATTGGAGCGAGGCAACCGCCTCGGGTGGCCGTGTCGGCGCGCTGGTGGCGCCGTTCACCGATCCGTTTTCCGGCCAGCCCGAGAACAAGGCGACGCCGGCGGCAATCGCGCCTTACGAATATGTGTTCCGCGGGTTTGCGCTTTCGCGCAACTCCCTCGAATTGCCGCCGCAGATAAGGTGGACGCGCGTTTCGGTCAGCGGGGGTTATGGCTATCTGCTGGCGAACAATGCCGATCTTGCGGGCTGGCAGTCCTGGCTGCATTCGGTGGCGGGCGACGACGTCGCCGAATACACGGATTTCCACGGCGGCATCTATCGTGCGGCGTCATTTGCGGAAGACCGCATCGCAATCTGCCTGTTCGTGGGGCCGGCGCGGGATGCCGGCGACTGGAACGTGGCCAAGGGCCTGTTCGCCCAGGCCGCCTTGAGCAGCGAGCAACGCCGGACGCTGCTGTCCGGCCGTTCGATGGAGGGCGCGGCGAGCGCCGGCCCGGTGGTATGCGCCTGCTTCGGTGTTGGCCGTGACACGATCTGCGATGCCATCGCAGCAGGCGCCGGCACGGCGGCGGACATCGGGGCAAAGTTGAAGGCAGGAACCAATTGCGGCTCATGCATTCCCGAGTTGAAGCGCTTGATTGCGCAGACGAATACGGCCGGCGCTGCAGTTCAGGATGAACGTCAATTGGCGGCCGTGTCCAATTAGCGCCGTCATTGCTGTGCAAGTTCACTAATTCGCTACCGAATTAGTGAACTTGCACAATTGCGAGCGAAGCAATTCATCTTTCCGTCCGTCGTTCCGGGGCGATGCGAAGCATCGAACCTGGAATCTCGAGATTCCGGATCGCCGCTTCGCGCCGTCCGGAATGACGATTCGTGTGATAGATCGCTTCGCTCGCAGTGACGGTCCGGTCAGGCGGTCGACGATGCGGCCCACGTCCTCTATGCTGCATCTGTCTACGAAACAGGTGACGCCTTCCGATGATGTATCTCGACACCCCGCCGCGGCTCATCCGGGCCGAAATCTTCTCGGCGATGCCCGATCAGTTCCGCCGCAAGGGCGTCAGCACCGAATGGGCCGACGCCAACCGGCCGGGACAGCCGACGGATTGCTTCATCGAGGGCCCGTCATTCGATGCCGACGGCAATCTCTATATCGTCGATGTCCCGTTCGGCCGCATCTTCCGGATCGCGCCCGACGGCAAGTGGTCGCTCGCGGTCGAATATGAGGGCTGGCCGAACGGGCTGAAGATCAGCCGCGACGGCCGCATTCTCGTCGCCGATTACCGGCATGGCATCATGGAGCTCGACGTCAAGGCCGGGCGCATGCTGCCGGTGCTGACCTCGCGCAATTCAGAATCCTTCAAGGGTTGCAACGATCTGCATCTGGCCTCCAACGGCGACATCTATTTCACCGACCAGGGCCAGACCGGCCTGCATGATCCGACCGGGCGCGTCTATCGGTTGAGGCCGGGCGGCCAGCTCGATTGCCTGATCAACACAGGCATCAGCCCGAACGGGCTGGTGCTCGATCCCGCGGAGGCCGTGCTGTTCGTGGCGATGACGCGTGACAATGCGGTGTGGCGGCTGCCGTTCATGAAGGATGGCAGCGTCTCCAAGGTCGGGCGCTTCTGTTCGATGTTCGGGCCCGGCGGTCCCGACGGGATGACGATGGACCGGGCCGGGCGCCTGTTCGTGGCGCATGTCTCGCTCGGCCAGGTCTTCGTGTTCGCGCCGAGCGGCGAGATGATCGCGCGCATCAAGTCCTGCGCGGGTCCGGCCTGCACCAACGTCGCGATCGGCGGCAGGAACGGCGATCGGCTTTACATCACGGAGTCTGTGACGGGTACGGTGATGGTGGCTGATATCAGTGTGATTAATTAGCCATTCTGGCGAGCATAAGCGTCTATTTCCCGTCATTCCGGGATGGTGCAAAGCACCAGACCTCAGATGCGCAATCGCGCATCGGGGAATCTCGAGATTCCGGGTTCACGCTTCGGGTGCCCCGGAATGACAGGAGTATTGTGAGGCGACCATGAAGCAACGAAAATTCGGCAATACCGGCGTCGACGTGTCCGTGATCGGGCAGGGGACCTGGTACATCGATCATGGTGACCGCAACAGCGCGGTCGCAGCGTTGCGCCGCGGCCTCGATCTCGGCATGACCCATATCGACACCGCGGAAATGTACGGCGACGCCGAGCTTGTCATCGCCGAGGCGATCGCCGGCCGCCGCGACGAGGTCTTTCTGGTCTCGAAGGTTCTGCCCAGCAATGCCTCGCGGCGCGGCACCATCACCGCCTGCGAGCGGTCGCTGAAACGGCTGAAGACCGACCGGCTCGACTGCTATCTGTTGCATTGGCGCGGATCCTATCCGCTTGCCGACACCGTTGCGGCGTTCGAGGAACTGGTCAGCGCCGGCAAGATCCGCAGCTGGGGTGTCAGCAATTTCGATGCCGACGATCTCGATGAGCTGAGCGCGGTTGCGGAGGCCGGTCGCATCGCCTGCAATCAGGTGCTCTACCATCTGCAGGAACGCGCGATCGAGCACGCGGTCATTCCGTGGTGCAGGCAGAACAATGTCGCGGTGGTCGCCTACTCGCCGTTCGGCCACAGTGATTTTCCGTCACCGCGCAGCAAGGCCGGGCAGGTGCTGCAGGCGGTCGCGGATTCCCACGGTGCATCGCCGCGCCAGGTCGCGCTCGCCTTCCTCACCCGCGATCCCGATGTGTTCGCCATTCCAAAAGCCTCGAGCCCGGAACACGCCGCCGACAATGCCGCGGCAGCTGGGCTGACGCTGAGCGCAGATCAAATAGCGGAGTTGGACAAGGCCTTTGCGCGGGGTGTGAGGCCGCGCAGCCTGCCGATGCTGTAAAGTCTTTCGGTTCTGATTGCATCGGAACCGAGCTCCAGATTTTTATTTTGACGCGTTTTCTTCACGCGAACCGGGTCCCCCTTCGCTCGAAAACGCTGTAGCGATTACGATCCCTTACAGATTGTTTCAGCGGCGAGGCGTAATCGCGCATATCGGCTGCCTGTTTTCAGCCGTTGTCTGCAGGCGCCGTTTAGCGTTCCTTAACGCCCGCCTGATTCGATGATTTGATTTCCACTTCCGAGTTTTGCCGTGTCCCCTCCGTCAGCCGCATCCGCCAGGCTGGAACGTCCCCCGCTGCCCTTGTCCGGAAAAAAGCCGGCGGCGCGAAACATATCCGCACATGCCGACAGGCCGTTCCGCGGCATCGCGCTGGTTCTGCTCTCGACGGTCTTTCTCGGCACGTCGGATGCCACCTCGAAATATCTGTCGGCGACGCTACCGTCGATCGAGATCGCCTGGATCCGCTTCCTGGTATTTTTGCTGATCATGGTTCCCGCCATGCTGCCGGGGACGCCTTTCTATGCCCTCAAGACCCGCCGTGCGGGTCTGCTGGCGGTGCGGAGCGCCGCGCTGCTTGCCTCGGCGATATTCTTCATTTCCGGCCTTCGGTTTCTCCCCATTGCGGAAGCTTCCGCCATCAGCTTCGTCTCGCCTCTGTTCGTCACCGCGCTGTCGGTGTTTCTCCTGAAAGAGAGCGTCGGCTTGCGCCGCTGGCTCGCGACCGCGGTCGGGCTGATCGGCGTGCTGGTGGTGTTGCGGCCGGGCTCCAGCGCATTTGATCCCGCGGCCTTGTTCTCGCTCGCGACCGCAGCGTCCTGGGCCGTGACGCTGGTCATGACCCGGATGATCAGCGGCGAGCGAGCGCTGACCACCATGGTCTATGCCGCCATCGTCGGCTTCGTCATCATGTCGCTGCTGGTCCCGTTTGTCTGGGTGCGGCCAACCTGGCACGACATTTTCTTTGGCATCGTCGTTGGCGTCTCATCGACGGCCGGGCAGTGGATCGTGGTGCTGGCGTTCCGCTATGCCAATGCCTCCGTGCTGGCGCCGTTTTCCTATACGCAACTGTTGTGGGTCAGTTTTCTCGGCGTCGTCGTGTTCGGCGAAGTGCCGGATGCCTGGACCGTGGCGGGCGCTGCGCTCATCGTGGCCAGCGGCCTCTATACCGCGCATCGCGAGCGGCTGCGGCGCTCCGAGCTCATTGCGCAAGGCTGAGCTGTCAGCCAATGTGTAATGAGATTAGGCCGCAATGGCGGTGCGCCTCTCCCCTTGTGGGAGAGGCCGGATTGCATCGTAAGATGCAATCCGGGTGAGGGGTTGTCTCCACGGGCGAAATTCCCTCACCCTATGTTTATCGCATCCGCTGATAGAATCTCCTCATCCGGCGCAGAGCTTTGCTCCGCGCCACCTTCTCCCACGAGGGGAGAAGGAAGAAACTGCGGCCAATCGATCCAACTAAAAGTCACCACGCTTTCAGCAGCATCATCGCCACTATACCGGCAGCGCCGCTGAATATTTCACCTGGCTGAGCGCGAAGCTCGATTCGATCGAGGCGATGCCGTCGAGCCGCGTCAGCTTGTTCTTCAGGAACGCTTCATAGGACGAAAGATCGGCCGCGACGACGCGCAGGAGATAATCGCGGTTGCCGGTCATCAGGTAACATTCCAGCACCTCGTCCCATTTCGAGATCGCGCGGGCGAAACGGTTGAGGTCTTCCTCCTTCTGCCGCGCCAGCTTGATCGAGATGAAGACGCTGACGTGAAGCCCGAGCGATTTCTGGTCGACGGTTGCGATGTAGCGCGTGATTACGCCGCGCTCCTCCAGCAGCTTGACGCGGCGATGGCACGGCGAGACCGACAGGCCGACCTTGTCCGCCAATTCCTGCATGGTCATGCGGCTGTCGGTCTGCAGCAGGCTGAGGATTTTGCGGTCGATGGCATCCAACGTCGTCATTGGAATAAACTCTGTATTATTAGCCGATGGTTGGTAATTTATCCCAATATTTTCCGGTATGTCGCGAGAATTTGAGATTTTTAGCGGCGGCGGCCCCGCTAACATCGGGCCTTTGAGATAATTGCGATGACCATCGCGCTCCGGGAGGACCACCATGCCTGTCGAACCCGCACGCCTGGAATTATTGTCCGCACTGGCGCGCAAGGTGCTGTGGCTGTCGTCATGGACCATCCACCATGCCAACCACGTCCGGCCGAACACCGACGGATTGAAAGTCGGCGGTCATCAGGCTTCGTCCGCCTCGCTCGTCAACATCATGTCGGCATTGTACTTCTCGGTGCTGCGGCCCGAGGATCGCGTCGCGGTGAAGCCGCATGCGAGCCCGGTGTTCCACGCGATCCAGTATCTGTTCGGCCGCCAGAGCCGCGAGAAGCTGGAGAACTTCCGCGGCTTCAAGGGCGCGCAATCCTATCCGTCGCGCACCAAGGATACCGATGACGTCGATTTTTCCACCGGCTCGGTCGGCCTCGGCGTCGCGCAGACGCTGTTCTCCTCGCTGGTGCAGGATTACGTCAAGGCGCATGGCTGGATGAAGGACCGGCCCGAGGGCCGGATGATCGCGCTGGTCGGCGATGCCGAGATGGACGAGGGCAACATCTTCGAGGCGATGGCCGAGGGCTGGAAGCAGGGGCTGCGCAATACCTGGTGGGTGGTCGACTACAATCGCCAGAGCCTGGACGCGGTGGTGCGCGAAGGGCTGTGGGAGAAGTTCGAGACCATGTTCCGCAATTTCGGCTGGGACGTGGTGATCGTGAAATATGGCAGCCTGATGCACGCCGCCTTTGCCGAACCCGGCGGCGAGGCGCTGCGGCGCTGGATCGATGCCTGCCCGAACCAGCGCTATGCGGCGCTGTGCTTTCAGGGCGGCGCGGCCTTTCGCAAGCGCCTGCAGGACGAGATCGGCGACCAGGGGCCGGTCACGCAACTGATCGACCGCCGCAGCGATGACGAATTGCTGGCCTTGATGTCCAATCTCGGCGGCCACGACATGGCGAGCATGCTCGAGGCGTTCGAGGCGATCGATCACGATCGCCCCGTCTGCTTCATCGCCTATACCATCAAGGGTGTCGGCCTGCCGTTCCAGGGCCACAAGGACAACCACGCCGGGCTGATGACGGTCGCGCAGATGGACAAGTTCCGCGCGAGCCAGAACATCCGGCCCGGCCATGAATGGGACAAGTACGAAGGCCTCGCGCAGGACACGGCCGAGATCGAAACGTTCCTCGCGCGCGTGCCGTTCAACCGGGACGGCCGCCGGCTGACCGCGCCCGTGGTCGAGGTGCCCGCGCAGCTCACCTTCAAGTCCTCGCCGCAGATGTCGACCCAGCAGGGCTTCGGCCTCGTGCTGAACGAGATCGCGCGCGGCGACAGCGAACTCGCAAGGCGCATCGTGACGACCTCGCCCGACGTCTCCGTCTCGACCAATCTTGGCCCATGGATCAACCGGCGCGGTCTGTTCGGCCGCACCGAAGCGGAGGACGTGTTCCGCGAGCTGAAGGTCGTCTCGGCCCAGCTCTGGCGCAAGACCCCGCGCGGCCAGCATATCGAGCTCGGCATCGCCGAGAACAATCTCTTCATCCAGC
>DASZTN010000045.1:0-21038 GCA_035547995.1 Bradyrhizobium sp.
AACTTCGTGCTGATGGAATACGGCACCGGCGCGATCTTCGGCTGTCCGGCGCACGATCAGCGCGACCTCGACTTCGTCAACAAATACGGCCTCGGCAACACGCCCGTGGTCTGCCCCGAAGGCCAGGATCCGAAGACCTTCGTCATTACCGACACCGCCTATGACGGCGACGGCCGCATGATCAATTCGCGCTTTCTCGACGGAATGACGATCGAGCAGGCCAAGGAAGACGTCGCAAGGCGCCTGGAAGGTGAAATCCGCGGCAACATGCCGGTCGGCGAGCGCCAGGTGAATTTCCGCCTGCGCGACTGGGGCATCTCGCGCCAGCGCTATTGGGGCTGCCCGATTCCGGTCATCCACTGCGAGAAATGCGGCGTCGTGCCGGTGCCCGATGCGGACCTTCCGGTGACGCTGCCGGAAGATGCGACCTTCGACAAACCCGGCAATGCGCTCGACCACCATCCGACCTGGAAGCACGTGGTCTGTCCGCAATGCGGCGGCAAGGCTCAGCGCGAAACCGACACGATGGACACCTTCGTCGATTCGTCGTGGTACTTCGCGCGCTTCACCGATCCATGGAATGAGAAGGCGCCGACCACGCCCGATGTCGCCAACCGGATGATGCCGGTCGATCAATATATCGGCGGCGTCGAGCATGCGATCCTGCATCTGCTCTATAGCCGCTTCTTCACCCGCGCCATGAGAGCGACCGGCCATATCGACATGGACGAGCCCTTCGCCGGGATGTTCACCCAGGGCATGGTGGTGCATGAGACCTACGAGAAGGCCGACGGCACCTATGTGACACCGGCCGAGGTGAAGGTCGAAACGCTCGGCGGCGAGCGGCGCGCCACGCTGCTTGGCACCGGCGAGCAAATCTCGATCGGACCGATCGAGAAGATGTCGAAGTCGAAGAAGAACACGGTCGACCCCGACGATATCATCGCAACCTATGGGGCCGACGTCGCCCGCTGGTTCATGCTGTCGGACTCTCCACCCGATCGCGACGTGATCTGGAGCGATGAGCGCGTGCAGGGTGCCGCACGCTTCGTGCAGCGGCTATGGCGCTTGGTCAATGAGTCGGCTGAAGCCGCCAGGACGGCGCCCTCGGCACGGCCGGCTTCGTTTGGAACCGACGCGCTGGCGCTGCGCAAGGCTGCGCATGGTGCGCTGGACAAGGTCACCGGCGGCATCGAGCGGCTGCATTTCAACGTCTGCCTCGCCCATATCCGTGAATTCGCCAATGCGCTGGCCGATGTGCTGGCGCGCGAGGGAAAGCCATCGCCGGATCTCGGCTGGGCGATTCATGAAGCCGCCGTCATCCTGATCCAGCTGTTTGCCCCGATGATGCCGCATCTGGCCGAGGAATGCTGGCAGGTGATGGCTCAGCCGGGCCTGGTTTCCGAAGCCCGCTGGCCGCAAATCGAACGCGATTTGCTGGTTGAGGACACGATGACGCTTGTCGTCCAGGTCAACGGCAAGAAGCGGGGCGAGGTCACGGTGGCAAGCGGTGCCCAAAATCCGGAAATTGAGGCTGCCGTTTTGGCGCTCGATGCGGTAAAACAGGCGCTGGGTGGCAACGCCGTCCGCAAGGTGATCATTGTTCCCAAGAGGATCGTGAATGTCGTCGGCTAGGACGCGCATCGCCATTCGGCTCTTCGTTCGGTTCTCGGCCGTCGTCGCGCTCGGCGCACTGACCGCGGGCTGCTTTCAGCCGATGTATGCCGCGCATAGTGACGGCACGCCTGGACTGCGCGACAAGCTCATGACGGTGGAAATTCCGCCGATCGACAAGCCCAACGCCTCGCAGGAAGCCCGGCTCGGCGTCGAAATCCGCAATGCGCTGGCTTTCAAGCTTTACGGTGCCGCCACTGGCGCGCCGCCGCTGTACAAGCTGGTCATCCGATTCACCAGCACTCGCTCCTCGCTGATCGTTGACGTGAACACCGGCCTGCCCAGCACCGAAAACTACGGCATCGACGCCCAGTACAATCTGGTCGAGATCGCGACCAACAAGTCGGTGATGACCGGCACGACCTTCTCACACGTTTCCTATGACATTCCGGGCAGCTATCAGCGCTTCGCCCGCGCCCGCGCCATCCGGGATGCCGAGGATCGCGCCTGTCAGGAAATCGCCAGCAACATCGAAACCCGGCTGGCATCCTACTTCTTTAGCGGCAGCTGATTTGGTCGCACTCCGCGGAAGAGACATCGACGCCTATCTCGCCCGGCCTGATGCGGCGCGTCCGATCATCCTGCTTTACGGCCCCGATACCGGGCTGGTGCGCGAGCGCGCCGATGCACTGATGGCCTCGGCCGTCGACGATCCCAACGATCCGTTTTCGCTTGTAAGGCTCGAGGGCGACGAACTCGCCGCCGAGCCGTCGCGGCTGGTCGATGAAGCAATGACGGTGCCGCTGTTCGGCGGCCGCCGCGCCATTCGCGTCCGGGCCGGTTCGCGCAGTTTTGCCAGCGGCGTCGATGCGCTGGCGGAGTCGAACATCAGGGATTGCCGTATCGTCATCGAGGCCGGCGACCTCAGGCCGGAATCGCCGCTGCGCAAGGCCTGCGAGCGGGCCAAGAACGCGGTCGCGATCGCCTGTTATCCCGACGGCGAACGCGATCTCGCCCGACTGATCGACGACGAACTGCGCCTGTCGAATTTGCGCATCGCGCCGGATGCCCGTGCCACCCTGACATCGCTGCTCGGCGGCGACCGCCAGGCTTCCCGTAACGAATTACGCAAGCTGACGCTTTACGCGCATGGCAGCCGCGAGGTCACGCTCGACGACGTGATGGCGGTCGTCGCCGATGCCTCCGAGCTGAAGATCGATCCGATCGTCGACGGCGCCTTCGCCGGAAAAGCAGACCTGGTCGAAGGCGAATTCGCCAAGGCCATGGTGGCCGGCACCT
The DNA here is from genome assembly GCA_035547995.1 of Bradyrhizobium sp. Lineage (GTDB taxonomy): Bacteria > Pseudomonadota > Alphaproteobacteria > Rhizobiales > Xanthobacteraceae > Bradyrhizobium. Next base: position 2,914 of record DASZTN010000045.1, read on the forward strand.
ATCCCGGCGTGATCATTTCGGCGGCGCAGCGCCAGGCCGCCTGGCTGCATAAATCGGCGCTTGCCGTGGCCGAGGGCACGCCGATTTCGACCCTGCTCGACAGCGGCTTTCCGCGGCTGCATTTTTCGCGCAAGCCCAATGTCGAAATTGCGCTGAAGCACTTCAGCGCCGTACGATTGCTGTCGATCATCGATCAGCTCGCCACCGCCGCCCTTGAGATGCGCAAGCAGGCCTCGCTCGCCGCCGTGATCGCACAGCGCACGCTGATGTCGATCGCGGTGAATGCCAAGCGGCGAGGGTGAGGCTCCAGGGTCTTTGTCTTAGCGCGTTTTCTTTGCGCGAGCCGGTACTCCGCTCGAAGACGCGCTAACCCGTATCGCCCAGCCGCCGCACGATCTCGTCGAGCTGCTCGAGCTCGCGATAGCGGATCGAGACGGTGCCGCCGGAATCGCGGTGGTCGATGCTGACGCTAAGACCGAGCGCATCGCTGACACGCTTTTCCAGCGCGATCGTATCGGGGTCCTTGACCTTGCCGCCACCGCCGCGCGGCCTCTGCGGCTTGCGGACGGGAACGCCCTCGTCATGTGCAAGCGCTTCGGCCTGGCGCACGTTGAGGCCTTCTTCGACGATGCGCTTGGCTGCGGCCAGCGGATCGTCGACGCCGATCAGGGCGCGGGCATGACCGGCCGACAACTGGCCGGAAGCAATATAGGCCTGCACCTCTGCCGGCAGTTTCGTCAGCCGCATCATATTTGCGACATGGCTGCGGCTCTTGCCGACGATTTTTGCAATCTCCTCCTGGCTGCGTTTGAACTCGTCGGCGAGCGCGTGATAGCCCTGCGCCTCTTCCATCGCGTTGAGATTTTCACGCTGCACATTTTCGATGATCGCGATCTCGAGCGCGTCGCTGTCGCTGACCTCGACCGGCACGATCGGGACTTCGTGCAGGCCGGCGAGCTGAGAGGAACGCCAGCGGCGTTCGCCGGCAATGATCTCGAACCGGTCCGTCGCGCCCTTGATCGCGCGCACCACGATCGGCTGGATCACGCCGTGCTGCCTGATCGAATCGGCGAGTTCACGCAATTCGGCCTCGGCGAACTCGCGGCGCGGGTTACGCGGATTGGGTTTCAGGAATTCGATCGGCACCTTGCGCTGCGTGCGAGGCCGCTCCTTCGCGGCCTCGCCGCCGACATCGCCGATCAGACTTGCAAGACCGCGGCCCAATCGCGAACGCGCTTCTTCGGCCATCGCCAGCTCCCTTGGATTCACGTAGCAAACTCCGGAAACAGGATTATCAATCGCAGGATGGGCAAAGCGCAGCGTGCCCGCCGCCCAGCGGAGAGAAGGTGGTGGGTACGGCCAGGACACGCCGCTGCCGCCCTACCGTCATCAATGCGCGCGCAGCTCGCGCTCGCGCTGGATCACTTCAGTCGCGAGCTTCAGATAGGCTTCGCTGCCGACGCATTTGAGGTCATAGACCAGCACCGGCTTGCCGTAGGATGGCGCTTCGGAGATACGCACGTTGCGCGGGATCATGGTGTTGTAGACCTTGCTGCCCATGAACTGCCGCACGTCGGCGACGACCTGGTTCGACAGGTTGTTGCGCGAATCGAACATGGTCAGCACGATGCCATGGATCGACAGGTTCGGGTTCAGCGTGGAGCGAACCTGCTCGACGGTCTGCAGCAATTGCGACAGTCCTTCGAGCGCGAAGAACTCACATTGCAGCGGCACCAGGATCGCGTCCGAGGCCGCCATCGCATTGACGGTGAGTAGATTGAGTGAGGGCGGACAATCGATCAGCACATAGGTGTAGTCGTTGTCCTCGGTGGCGTTGATGTTGAGATCTGCGATCGCGTTGCGCAGCCGGAAGGCACGGTCACGCGCCGAGCCCAACTCCAATTCAAGACCGGAGAGATCCATGGTCGAGGCCGCGATATGCAGACGGGGCACGGCAGTCGACACCACGGCATCACGCAGCGGCGCTTCGCCGATCAGCACGTCATAGGTCGAGACATTACGGCTGCGACGATCGATGCCGAGGCCGGTCGAGGCGTTGCCCTGCGGATCAAGGTCGACGACCAGCACGCGCTCCCCGATGGCGGCGAGTGCGGTGCCCAGATTGATCGCGGTGGTTGTCTTGCCGACGCCACCCTTTTGGTTGGCGAGTGCCAGGATGCGCGGCTGCCCGGCCGGTTTTGGCGCCCTATCTTCCTGATAAATTTGATCAATTACGGTCATGTCTGAACGCCATGTGATGCTGCGGACGGGTTAGCGTCGTTCGATATGGTCGAACTCGACGATCCAGCCATGTCCGCCAGTGCGGCTGGGATGAAGACGCGGCTCAATATTCCAATATTTAGTGGCTTCGGTCAATTCGACCTCTACATCTTGACCTTTGAGAAATAAGGCTTTTGCGCCCTGCTCGACCAATGGCGCCGCCCAGCCGATGAGCTGATGTAATGGAGCCAGCGCCCGGGCGGTGACACAATCGATTCGCTTAAGGTTACTATCCACAATATCCTCAATATCCGACAAATGAACGACTCCCGGAGCATCGGTAACGCGCAATGCCTCGCGGAGGAATGCCGCCTTCTTGGCGTTGCGCTCGATGAGATGCACGGTGGCTTCGGGCATGCCAGCCAGCGCGCAGGCGAGAACGATTCCGGGAAAGCCGCCACCGCTGCCGAGATCGACCCATCGCGCGGCCGATGGGGCGAGCGACAGAAGCTGCAGCGAATCGGCGATGTGCCGGGTCCAGAGGTGAGGAAGCGTCGAAGGTGCGACCAGATTGGTCTTGGCCTGCCACTGCCGAAGCAGTTCGACGTAGCGGTCCAACCGTGCCTCTGTTTCACGTGAAACAGCGGTCAGCCGAAGCGCTTCTGCCTTGTCGGCAGACAAGGCCGATTCGGTGCCGGCCGGTACAGATTTGGACATTGTCGTTCTTGGATTATGGCGGCGAACTCAGGGTCGTCGAATTATAGAAGAAAGGTGGTCTTCGGGCCGTCCTGTTTCACGTGAAACGATCAGGCCGTTGCCGCCGAACGTCGAGCCTCGCGCCGGAGATAGGCCGCGAGAATTCCAAGGGCCGCCGGGGTCATGCCGTCGATCCGGGCCGCCTGTCCAACTGTTCGGGGTCGCGCTTTTTCCAGCTTGGCTCGGGCCTCATTGGATAGTCCCGGGACGGCAGCATAGTCGACATCTGCCAGGACTAGTCCTTCGTCACGGCGAAAGGCATCGACATCCGCGGTCTGGCGCTTCAGATAAACGTCGTACTTGGCATCGATCTCCAGGTGAGCCGCTATCAGTGAGTCCACGGCCGACAATTCAGGCCAAATTCCGCGCAACTGGTCCCAGCCGACCTCCGGATAGGCCAGCAGCTCAAAGGCCGATCGGCGGTGTCCATCCCGATTGAGCGCCAGCCCATATCTGGCGGCCTCGTTGGGCGTGATCGACAGGCTTTTCGCCAGCGACTTGGCTGCTTCAAGCGCAGCCATCTTGGTACGGTGGCGAAGGGCCCGCGCGGTACCCACACAGCCCAGCACTATTCCCTTATCGGTCAGCCGCTGGTCGGCATTGTCCGCCCGCAGCGTCAACCGGTATTCCGCACGCGAGGTAAACATCCGGTAGGGTTCGGTGACACCGCGGGTGACGAGATCGTCGATCATCACTCCCAAATAGCCGTCGGCCCGATCAAAGATCATCGGCGCAGCTTCGCCTGCGAACAATGCGGCATTCAGGCCGGCAACGATGCCCTGCCCGGCCGCCTCTTCATATCCGGTGGTCCCATTAATCTGCCCGGCCAGAAACAACCCAGCCAGACGCTTGGTCTGCAAGCTGGGCTCAAGCTCGCGCGGATCGATATGATCATATTCGATTGCATAGCCCGGCCGGATCATCTTCACCCGCTCCAAACCAGGGATCGTCGCCAGGATCGCCAGCTGGACCTCCTCGGGAAGCGAGGTGGAAATGCCGTTGGGATAGACCGTATCGTCATCGAGACCTTCCGGCTCCAGGAAGATCTGGTGCCCGTCCCGATCGCCGAAACGGACGATCTTATCCTCGATCGAGGGGCAATAACGCGGCCCGGTGCTCTTGATCTGGCCGGAATACATCGGCGAGCGATGCACATTGATCCGGATCACCTCATGGGTGGCCGGTGTGGTGCGGGTAATGCCGCATTGGATCTGTGGCGTCGTGATCCGGTCGGTCATGACCGAAAACGGCTCCGGCGGATCGTCGCCCGGCTGCATTTCGACCGCCGCCCAGTCAATCGTGGTGCCATCGAGCCTGGGGGGCGTGCCGGTCTTCAGGCGGCCAAGCCTGAAACCCGCCCGTTCGAACGATGCCGAAAGTCCCATTGCCGGAGCTTCGCCGACACGGCCGGCAGGCCAGTTCTTCTCGCCAAGATGAATCAGGCCGCGCAAAAAGGTGCCGGTTGTCACCACGACGGCGCCAGCGGCCAGTTCGCGTCCATCCGACAGCCTGATGCCCGTTACCCGCCGGTCGGAGACGAGCAACTCGTCCGCTTCGCCTTCGATGACGCTGAGGTTCGCGGTTTGGCGGATCGCCGCCTGCATTGCCGCCGCATAAAGCTTGCGGTCGGCCTGGGCGCGAGGACCACGGACTGCCGGGCCCTTGCGACGGTTCAGCGTGCGAAACTGAATGCCACCGGCATCTGTAACCCGGCCCATCAAGCCATCGAGTGCATCGACTTCGCGGACCAGATGCCCCTTGCCCAATCCTCCGATCGCCGGATTGCAGGACATTGCGCCTACGGTCGCAAAACGATGGGTAACGAGAACGGTGCGGGCACCCATGCGCGCAGCCCCAGCGGCGGCTTCACAGCCGGCGTGGCCACCGCCGATAACGATGACATCGAACCAATTGGACTGGGCGATCATGCCGCGTCTTCTATCCCGAGAAGGCCCGACCCGAAAGCGGAACTTGGATAACGGTTCTGTTTCACGTGAAACGATTCTGCTGGTCAGCGTAGCCCGGATATATGGAGCTTTGTTTCACGTGAAACAGAGATCGCGAACTCACTTGCCGATGCAGAATTCACGAAAAATGACGTCCAGAATGTCTTCGACATCCACCCGGCCGAGCAATCGCCCGAGGGCCTGGGCCGCGACCCTGAGTTCCTCCGCTGCCAACTCTTCGCTGCTCTGTGCAACGGAAAGACTGCGCTGAAGCGCGTCGGCGGTCTGCTGCAACAGATTTCGCTGCCGCTCCCGGGTGATCAAACTACCCTCGCCGCCCCCGAAGAAGTCCTGGGCGAAGGCGATCAGCCCCGCGACCAGATCCTGGATTCCGTCCCCGCGGCTTGCCGAGATCGCATAGTCGGCCTTTGGACTCTCGGCCAATGGCCGATCCGAACTTTCCAGATCGACCTTATTCCTGATGGTCCATACCGGCGTCACCGCATCATGCGACAGCCCGGCGCCCGGTCGCTCCGAAAGCCACAGTACCAGATCGGCTTCGGCCGCCCTCGCCCGCGCCCGGCGCACCCCCTCCCGCTCCACCGGATCATCGGTCTCGCGGATTCCGGCGGTATCGATCACCGTCACCGGATAGCCGTCGAGATCAAGCTGAACCTCGATCACGTCACGGGTAGTGCCCGCGTGTGGCGAGACGATCGCGACCTCGCGCCGCGCCAACTGATTCATCAGCGTCGACTTGCCGACATTGGGCGGCCCCGCAATCGCGACCACCAGGCCGTCACGCAGCCGCTCACTGCGTCCTTGCGATGCGAGGACCAGCCGAATCTCGCCAAGCAATGCCGTGATCTTGTCGCGGGCCAGTACGATCAATTCAGCCGGCACGTCGGCCTCATCGGAGAAGTCGATGCCAGCTTCGATCAGGGCAGAAGCCTCGACGATTCGGGCCCGCCAATCGCGCGCCCTGTCGCCGAGCAATCCCTTCAACTGACGTAATGCCTGACGGCGCTGACGATCGGTATCAGCGTGGATCAGGTCATCGAGCGCCTCGGCTTCGGTGAGGTCGAGCTTGCCATTCTCAAAGGCGCGCCGGGTGAACTCGCCGGGTTCTGCCGGCCGCACATCGGCAAATGCCGATAGCGCGGCGAACAGCGAAGCCAGCACGGCCCGCCCACCATGAACATGAAACTCCGCCATGTCTTCGCCAGTCGCACTTGCTGGCCCTGGAAACCAAAGCACGATCGCATCATCGATCGGATGCGATTCGGCATCGCGCAACAGCGACCGCATGGCAAGCCGCGGCGAGGGAAGTTTTCCAGCGAGTCCCTTGAGGACGGTGCCAGCCTGCGCACCCGATACCCGGACGAGCGCGATGGCGCTCGGCGTCCGTCCCGATGAAAGCGCAAAAATTGTTTGGTCTCTTGGATGCATGGCCTATTTGCCCGCGCCATCCTCTGCAGGCAAAATAAATCGCGATGGTTCGACGCTAATGACAGGGATATGGTTATTGTGTGCGATGCACAAAATAACACTTGCGACCGTGGCTCCGGTGAAAAGCCAAAAACGGTACTTCTTTGATTAAGCCTTTGTTTTTAATTAAATTTTATAGGCCCATACAATCTGTAGAGCCGGCTTGAGCAGCTTCTTTGCTGCAATTTTGCTGCAATAATGAGCGCAGCATGAATTGTCATCATGCGCATCAAAAAGGGCGCCCGGCTGCAGCCAAGCGCCCTCCTCTGCCACGCCGCTGCCGGTGGCTCAGGTATTCATGGAATCAAAGAACTCGGCGTTGTTCTTGGTGTTGCGCAACTTGTCGAGCAGGAAGTCGATCGCGTCCATCGTGCCCATCGGATTGAGGATCCGGCGCAGCACATACATCTTCTTCAGGAGCTGCGGATCAGTGATCAGCTCTTCCTTGCGGGTGCCGGAACGAGAGATATCGATCGCCGGGAAGGTGCGTTTGTCGGAAACCTTGCGGTCGAGGATCAGTTCCGAATTGCCGGTGCCCTTGAACTCTTCGAAGATCACTTCGTCCATGCGGCTGCCGGTATCGACCAGCGCGGTTGCAATGATGGTCAGCGAACCGCCCTCCTCGATGTTGCGCGCGGCGCCGAAGAACCGCTTCGGCCGCTGCAACGCATTGGCATCGACGCCGCCGGTCAACACCTTGCCGGATGACGGCACCACGGTGTTGTAGGCACGGCCCAGACGCGTGATCGAGTCGAGCAGGATCACGACGTCGCGGCCATGTTCGACCAGGCGCTTGGCCTTCTCGATCACCATCTCGGCGACCTGGACGTGACGCACGGCCGGTTCGTCGAATGTCGACGAGATCACCTCACCTTTCACCGATCGCTGCATGTCCGTGACTTCTTCCGGACGCTCGTCGATCAGAAGCACGATCAGATAGCACTCGGGATGGTTGGCCGTGATCGAGTGCGCGATGTTCTGCATCAGCACCGTCTTGCCGGTGCGCGGCGGCGCCACGATCAGCGCACGCTGGCCTTTGCCGATCGGGGCGACAATGTCGATCACGCGTGCCGAAAGGTCTTTCCTGGTAGGGTCTTCAAGCTCGAGGCGGAAACGCTGATCCGGGAACAGCGGCGTCAGATTGTCGAAATTGACCTTGTGCTTGGACTTCTCCGGGTCCTCGAAATTCAGCGTATTGACCTTGAGCAGCGCGAAGTAGCGCTCGCCTTCTTTCGGACTGCGAATATGGCCTTCGATGGTGTCGCCGGTGCGCAAGCCGAAGCGGCGGATCTGCGACGGCGAGACGTAGATGTCGTCAGGTCCGGGCAGATAATTGGCGTCGGACGAGCGGAGAAATCCGAAACCGTCAGACAGAACCTCAACGACGCCCTCACCGATGATGTCGGTCTCAGCAATCGCGAGCTGTTTGAGAATGGCGAACATCAGCTCCTGCTTGCGCATGGTGCTGGCGTTTTCGACCCCATTTTCCTCCGCAAACGAGACCAGCTCGGCCGGCGTTTTGGATTTGAGGTCTTGGAGTTTTATTTCCCGCATTGGGGTGGTCCTGTGGAGTAGCTTTAAGGAAGGGGATGCGAGGTGGCTTTCGGAAAATGCGGACGTGCAAATGAAAGTCCGCAGGTCAGAGCAAGGAAAGCGCCGGGAAGGCTTCAAACCCGATGCGGCGGCCGATCCGACAAAGAACCGGAGCGCGACCGCATCCGCCTGCGTTTGGTGGGATGCCATCAATATAGAAAATCGATCCGCGTTCCGCAAGCTGGCCGCTGCAAGCGAATTGTTGATGGAGCCGGTCTAGAACGGCTTCACTACCACAAGGATCACGATACCGATCATCAGCACCGTCGGTACCTCATTGATAATCCGATAGAATTTCTGGCTTCTTGTATTTCGGTCGGCGGCGAAATCCTTGACCCAGCGGGCGAAAAACCCGTGCACGCCAGAAAGGATAAGCACCAGCAGCAGCTTTCCGTGCAGCCACCCGGCGGAAAACCAATGGCCGGACCAGGCCAGATAGAGCCCGGCGAGCCAGGTCACGATCATCGCGGGGTTGATGATCGCCTTGAGCAGCCGGCGCTCCATCACCTTGAAGGTCTCGGACTGCTTCGAACCAGGCTCGGCCTCGCAATGATAGACGAACAGACGTGGCAGGTAGAGCATGCCGGCCATCCAGGAGATGACCGCGATAATATGCAGCGCCTTGATCCACACATACATTGCGACGTTCACTTCACCTGATCGGCCATTGGCCTGCGCCTTGTCGGAACATTCGGCATCGGCTCGTCGTTACCGAATGGGACGAACACATATCCGCAAGCGAGCCTCTCTTCCAAACCAATAATTTTAGAATCTAAGGGTTTGAGTCTGAGTGAACGTGGATTTGACTCACACAACGTTGTCCCGTCCTTGTCGGCCGTTGCCCACACCTGCCAACAAATCCAGCGCGTTCCCCGGGAAAGCGAATAATTCGACTGGTTTCAAACGCTTGCGCTGTCTGGTGGTCAGCTTATCAAGAGACAAGTCCACATAACTCCACTATCATCGCTACCGGCAAAATGAACTTGTCCCTTGACGAAGCGCTGTGAAGAAAGATCCGGGTTATCCCTTGAGGGAGGAACCGGGCCCGATTCTTCTCCGCAACCTTCACAGGGATTCACAGGATAGACAGGGTCCCACGTGCCCACGACCGGCAACTATTTTCATCTTCATCTGGTGTCCGATTCGACCGGTGAAACGCTGATCACCGTGGCGCGCGCGGTCGCGGCGCAGTACGCCAATGTCACGCCGGTCGAGCACGTCTATCCGCTGGTGCGCAGCCAGAAGCAGCTCGATCGCGTGCTCGATGAGATCGAGGAAGCGCCCGGCATCGTGCTGTTCACCTTGCTGGAGAAGGATCTGGTCTCGCGGCTGGAAGCGAAGTGCAAGGAAATCAACATTCCGAGCCTTTCGATCATCGGCCCGGTGATGCAATTGTTTCAGGCCTATCTCGGCGCGGCGACCACCGGCCGGGTTGGCGCCCAGCACACGCTGAACGCGGAATATTTCAAGCGGATCGACGCGTTGAATTACACGATGATCCACGATGACGGTCAGCATGTCGAAGGCCTGGAGGAAGCCGACGTGGTGCTGGTCGGGGTATCCCGGACGTCGAAGACCCCGACCTCGATCTATCTCGCCAATCGCGGTATCCGCACCGCCAATGTGCCGCTGGTGCCAGGCATTCCGATCCCGCATCAGCTGGAAAGCCTGAAGAAGCCGTTGGTGGTCAGCCTGCATGCCACGCCGGAGCGGCTGATCCAGATCCGTCAGAACCGGCTGCTCAGCATCGGCGCCGGGGCTGGGAATGACGAATATATCGATCGCCAGGCGGTCGCCGACGAGGTTGCCTTTGCCCGCCGGCTCAGCGCGAAATTCAACTGGGCGCATCTGGATGTGACGCGCCGGTCAATCGAAGAGACTGCAGCCGCCATATTGAAATTGTTTGCCGACCGGCAGCGGCACCAGCAGCAACAACTTTCCGAATGATCATCCGGCGATGACGATCTGGCGCGGAAAACAGTCGTTGATTCTCGCCTCGCAAAGTCGCACGCGGCAGGCGCTGCTCACCAATGCCGGCCTGGCTTTCGATGCTATTCCAGCCGATATCGACGAGCGCGAAGTCCAGCACGATTCCGGACTGTCGGATCCCGCCAGGATCGCGTCGCTACTGGCTCGGGAAAAAGCGCTTGCGGTGTCATCGGCCCATCGGGAGCGGCTGGTGATCGGCGCGGATCAAACCCTGGCGCTGGGATCGCAGCTCTTCACCAAACCAGCGGGTCGTGCGCAGGCCGCCGATCAATTGCGGGCGCTATCGGCGAAAACCCACGAGCTGCATTCGGCGATTGCAGTCGCGCGCGATGGCACCACCTTGTTCGAAACCGTCTCGGTGGCGAAGATGACGATGCGGCGGATGACCGAGAGTGAGATCGGAGCCTATCTCGATGCGGCCGGTGCGGCGGTGACAACCAGCGTCGGCGCCTATCAGCTCGAAGGTCTCGGTGTCCATCTGTTCGAGCGGATCGAGGGAGATCACTTCACGATCCTCGGATTGCCCCTGCTGCCGTTGCTGGCGTTCCTGCGCGGCGAAAAGCTGCTCGCCGTATGATCGGCAAACGGAGCGTGAAGCTGCCATGATCGTCCTCGGACTGACCGGCTCGATTGGAATGGGAAAGTCGACCACCGCGAAATTGTTCGCGGAAGCGGGCGTCCCCGTTTACGACGCCGACGCGACCGTCCATCAAATCTATCAAGGCGAAGCGGTGCCTGTGATCGAGGCCGCCTTTCCGGGAACGACGGTCGATGGCAAGGTCGATCGGACCAAATTATCGGCAAAGGTCGTGCACGATCCGGCCGCGATGAAGCATCTGGAACAGCTGGTTCATCCGATGCTGCGAGCCCATCATCAGAAGTTTCTCGACGATGCCGAGCGGTCCGGCGCAGCTCTCGCCGTCGTCGACATTCCGCTGCTGTTCGAGACCGGCGGCGAAAAGCGCGTCGATGCTGTCGTGGTCGTCACCACATCGCCCGAAATCCAGCGCGAGCGGATCCTGGCGCGCGACAACATGACCGCCGAAAAGCTCGATTACATCCTGGCGCGGCAGATGCCGGATGCCGAGAAACGCAAGCGGGCGGATTTTATCGTGGATACGTCGAATGGCCTCGATCCGGTGCGGCGCCAGATCCGGGACATTCTGGCCGAGGCTGCTAAAATGCCGCGACGGCGAGCCTGATTCGCCGTCATCCTTTTGTTGAGATGTGATCCTTTCCGAAGAGGGTTTCCACTTTCGGAAAATCACCTTCGGGCTCCAATCCATGCGCGAAATCGTTCTCGATACCGAAACCACCGGCCTTGATCCGCTGCGGGGCGACCGGCTGGTCGAGATCGGCTGTGTCGAGATTTTCAACCGGATGCCGACCGGCCAGAGCTATCACGTCTATATCAATCCCGAGCGCGAGATGTCGGCGGAGGCATTCGCCGTGCACGGCCTGTCGACCGAGTTCCTGGCGACAAAGCCGCGGTTTACGGAAGTAGTCGACGAATTCCTGGCCTTCATTGCCGACGCGCCGCTGGTGATCCACAATGCCTCGTTCGACATCGGTTTCATCAATGCCGAGCTGGAACGGATCAAGCGTTCGCCGATCCCGAAGGAGCGGCTGGTCGACACGCTGCTGTTGGCCCGGCGCAAGCACCCGGGGGTGTCGAACCGGCTCGACGATCTATGTTCGCGCTATGCCATCGACAACTCGCACCGCACCAAGCACGGCGCGCTGCTCGACGCCGAGCTGCTGGCCGAGGTCTATGTCGACCTGATCGGAGCGCGGCAGTCGCAACTGATCCTGGCCGATGAAGCCGGCGATGCCCGTACCGGCAGCTACGGCGAAATGCCGCGGCGGCAACGTGACATACCGCTCGCGCCCCGGATCACGGACGAAGAGCGGGCCGCCCACCGCGCCTTTGTCGCCACCCTCGGCGACAAACCGATCTGGAACGATTTCCTGCCAGCCGTGGCTGCTGACGCAATCCAGGCCGGCTCGGCCTGAGTTAGCTGGGTTTAACTTGGGCGGCCTGCGCCGCCGCAGCCTGCCGTTCCATATTCTGCCGGTACAGTCCGACGAAATCGACGGGGTCCAGCATCAGCGGCGGGAAGCCGCCATCGCGGACCGCCGTGGCGATGATCTCGCGTGCGAACGGGAACAGCAGCCGCGGGCACTCGATCATGATGAGCGGATGGAGGTTTTCCGGCGGCACGTTGATGATGCGGAACACGCCGGCATAGGTCAGGTCGAAGCTGAACATGACCTTGCCGGCATTTTCCGCCTTGCCCTCGATCAGGAGCGCCACTTCATATTCGTTCTGGGCGATATTGTTGGCGTTGACGTTGATCTGGATATTGATCGAAGGCGCCTGCTGCTGCGGCCCCAAGGAGGCCGGCGCGTTCGGATTTTCAAAGGAAAGGTCCTTGGTGTATTGCGCCAGCACGTTCAGCTGCGGGGGAGGGGCAGCCTCGAGGGGCGCACCGTTACCATCTGTCATCGAATCTCTCCTGGAACGTCTTCAAGCGGGCAGGGACCACCTTGCGCCCGACTGCGTAAGGCCTCTGTCGGGGCGAGTGGCTAACATAGGCGTGGCTCGTTCCACAAGGCGGACGGCGGAAGTGACCCAGGCCCGGGCCGGTCGGCCAGCGGCCGACTCTTGCGGCTTTGCGTCGCTCTAAATTGCTGAACCTGCGCGATTTCCGGGCAGAGCCAGGGGTTTCCTCTCTCTGCAAAAACCGGCTACACTTCACGGGCGGCAAACGGGCGAGAGCGCCGTCTCGGTACATTGCCCGGCGTGGGCGTTATGACGCCAAACTGCGCCATTGGCCGGGCAAAGTTTCGTGCCTACATGCTGCAGACCAAATCCATGAGGCAGTCTCTGCCATCCCGCGAAGGGAATGTTCTACCGCCGGCTTCATGGCCGGTGCCGATCAGAAAGCGAACACGACGTGGATATTTATACGATCATCTTCCTGGCACTGGCCGTTTTTATTTTCCTGCGGCTGCGCAGCGTGCTCGGACAGCGCACCGGGAGTGAGCGGCCGCCCTATGACCGCGCGGCCCGCAACGTGGTTCAGGGCGCCCCGGACAGCAAGGTCCTTCCGGTACCGGGTTCGGTGATCGAACAGGTGCCGCTGGCGCCGTCGGCCGACGTCAACGTTCCGACTGATCGCTGGAAGGGAATTGCGGAACCGGGAACACCGCTTGCGCAGGGACTCGACGCCATTGCCGCAATCGATCCATCTTTTGATCCCAAACATTTCCTCAGCGGCGCCCGCAGCGCCTATGAGATGATCGTGCTGGCCTTCGCCAATGGCGACCGCCGTGCGTTGAAGGATTTGTTATCCACTGAGGTTTATGAAAGCTTCGAGAGCGCCATCAAGGATCGCGAGAAGCAGGAGCGCAAGACCGAGACCCGTTTCGTCTCGATCGACAAGGCCGAGCTCGTAGGCGCAGAAGCGCGGGACCGGACGGCCCAGCTCACCGTGCGCTTTGTGTCGCAGATGATTTCGGTCACCCGCGACAAGACCGGCACGATCGTTGACGGCAATCCCGACAAGGTCACCGACATCACCGACGTTTGGACATTTGCCCGTGACGTTACCTCACGCGATCCGAACTGGAAGCTGGTTGGCACGGGTAGCGCGCACTAGCGTCTTACTGTCGAAATTCCTTCAGCAGGGGCTGCAGGCCGGGATCAGGAATTTCAGATCGAAAAACGGTGGCCGGTTTGTTGCGGCCGCCGCGGCCATCGCCGTCAGCCTGTCGCTGGCTCCATTGCCCTCCGCCGACGGCAGATATAGCCGGCATCATCTGCCCTACCCGAAGCTCGCGCTGCCGCCGGTGATCAGCGGCAGTCAGTACGTTCCGCTTGCGTGGCCTGACGTTGCAGGCTGGACCGATGATGACCACCTCGCCGCCTTCAAGGCATTTCGTGCAAGCTGCAAGGCGATTTCCGCACAACCGCGCAGCGCGAGCGATCCAAGAGCGCTGGGGATGTCGCTGCGCGAGCCTTGCCGCGCCGCCAAGAGCGCCGACATCTCCGACAATGCCAGGGCCGGCGCCTTTTTCGAGGAATATTTCCGTCCCGTGCAGATTTCGCGGCTCGGTGAAGATGCCGGCTTCGTGACCGGCTATTACGAGCCGGTCCTCGACGGCTCACGAACGCAGACCGACGTCTACAACGTGCCGGTCTATCGCCGCCCATCCAATCTGTTCGTGCGCGGCTATACCCAGGACTCGCCGGAACTGCCCAACAAGGGGGAAGTGTTCCGCAAGATCGGCCGGCGCAAGCTGGTGCCCTATTACGATCGTGCCCAGATCGAAGACGGCGCCATCGCCGGCCGCGGCCTGGAAATCTGCTGGCTGAAAAGCCAGACCGATCTTCTGTTCGCACAGATCCAGGGCTCGGCACGGATCCGCCTGCAGGACGGCTCGACCATCCGCATCAACTATGCCGCGCATAATGGCTATCCCTACACGCCGGTAGGGCGGATCCTGATCGACCGCGGCATCATCCCGAAAGATCAGATGTCGATGCAGAAGATCAGGCAATGGATGGAGCAGAATCCGGACGAGGCGAATGAAGTGCGGCGCGAGAACCGTTCCTATATCTTCTTTCGCGAAGTGCCGCTCTCCGACAAGGACGAAGCAGTCGGCGCGCAGGGCGTGCCGCTGACGCCGGGCCGCTCGATTGCGGTCGATAATTCGCTGCATGTTTACGGAACGCCGTTTTTCATCGAGGGCAAGCTGCCGATCGAATCCGAACAGTCGAAGACGCCGTTTCATCGTCTGATGATTGCACAGGACACCGGCTCGGCGATCACCGGTCCCGCACGCGCCGATCTTTATTTCGGCGCCGGCGCGGATGCCGGAAAGGTGTCGGGCCGTCTCAAGAACAATGCCAATTTCATCATGCTGGTACCGAGGAGCCTCGATCCCGTCGCTCTCGGCCGCAGGCTGCCATTACCGGATCCGAGGCCGTCGGCGAGGATCGCAAGGCTGTATCCGCAAGTCGATCCGCTTGGGAATCAGCAGGGCAATGCAATTAAGAATCGAAAAAATGCGGGAGCTGCTGCCGTAGTGCAGTCTTCGCTTGCGACATCGTCATCCGCTCCCGAAATTGACGGCGCCGCGGCCGTTCCCCTGCCGCAGGCCCGGCCGGATCCGGCGCCGGGCCAGCGGCGGCGCAGCCGCCATCATCGCAACACCCCATGAAACGGTCGCGCCCGATTGCCGAGCTGGAGCCCGCGCGGCGGCGCAAACGCGTGCTTAGCGACGAAGAGCACGCCCTGTGGGAGAGCGTCGCAAAGCAAATCAAGCCACTGCGCAAGCGAGCGCGGCCCGCGCGGGCGCAGGATCAGGAAGTGCTGCCCGCCGCGAAAGCCCTCGCAACGCCGTCGTCGCGACCCGTCAAGACTGACCGGGCGTCGAAACCAAATCCGCCGCCAGCACCGCCCCTGGTGCGGCTCGGACGCCGCGAACGGTCGCAGCTTTCGCGCGGCCGCAAGGAAATCGATGCGCGGCTCGACCTGCACGGCATGACGCAAACGCGCGCGCACCGGGCGCTGTCGGATTTCCTGCGGCGGGCGCATGCCGATGGCTTGAGCTTCGTGCTGGTCATCACCGGCAAGGGCCGGAGCGGAGAGAGCCAATCCGAACGCGGCGTGCTGCGCCGCCAGGTGCCGCAATGGCTCAGCCTGCCGGAATTCCGTACGCTGGTGGTCGGCTTCGAGGAAGCTCATGTCGGCCATGGCGGCGAAGGCGCGCTTTACGTGCGCATCCGCCGCGTGCGGTTTTGACCTGATCCCCGCCTTTTAGAGAATGAAGCGGCTGAGGTCGGCGTTCTTGGCGAGATCGCCGACATGCTTCTGGACATAGTCGGCATCGATCTGGATGGTCTCGCCGTGGCGGTCGGGCGCGGTGAACGAGATATCGTCGAGCACCCGCTCCATCACCGTCTGCAGCCGCCGTGCGCCGATATTCTCCACCGTGGAGTTCACGGCGACCGCGACATCGGCAAGCGCGTCGATGGCGCTGTCGGTGATATCGAGCGTCACGCCTTCGGTCTGCATCAGCGCGACATATTGCTTGATCAGTGATGCCTCGGGCTCAGTGAGGATGCGGCGCATGTCGTCGCGGGTCAGCGCTTCCAGCTCGACCCGGATCGGCAGGCGGCCCTGCAACTCCGGCAGGAGGTCGGAAGGCTTTGCAATATGAAACGCGCCGGAGGCGATGAAAAGAATATGGTCGGTTTTGACCGAGCCATGCTTGGTGGAAACCGTGGTGCCTTCGATCAGTGGCAGCAGATCGCGCTGTACGCCTTCGCGCGAGACGTCGCCGCCGACGCGGCCGTCGCGCACGCAGATCTTGTCGATCTCGTCCAGGAACACGATGCCGTTATTCTCGACCGCGCTGATCGCTTCCTGCACCAGCTGATCATTGTCGAGCAGCTTGTCGGATTCCTCGTTGACCAGGATCTCGTGCGAGCCTTCGACCGTGAGACGGCGGGTCTTGGTCCGGCCGCCCATCTTGCCGAAGATGTCGCCGATCGAGATCGCGCCCATCTGTGCACCGGGAAGGCCGGGGATTTCGAACATCGGCATTCCGCCGGAGGCTTGCGTCTCGATTTCGATTTCCTTGTCGTCGAGCTCGCCGGCGCGCAGCTTCTTGCGAAACGACTCGCGCGTCGCAGCGCTGGAATTGGCGCCAACCAGCGCATCAAGCACGCGCTCTTCGGCGGCGAGCTGGGCGCGGGCGTGCACATCCTTGCGCTTGCGTTCCCGCGTCTGCCCGATCGCAACCTCGACGAGATCGCGGATGATCTGCTCGACGTCGCGGCCGACATAGCCGACTTCGGTGAATTTCGTCGCCTCGACCTTGAGAAACGGTGCGCCGGCAAGTTTGGCCAGCCGCCGGGCAATCTCGGTCTTGCCGACGCCGGTGGGGCCGATCATCAGGATATTTTTCGGCAACACTTCTTCGCGCAGGCTGCCGGTCAGCTGCTGACGGCGCCAGCGATTGCGCAGCGCGATCGATACCGCGCGCTTGGCGTCGGCCTGTCCGACGATGAAGCGATCGAGTTCGGAAACGATTTCACGGGGGGAGAAGTCGGTCATGGGGTCTTAGCTAGGGTTAAAATGGCAGGAGGGCAAGTTGGCGGCGATCTGTGATCCGGTGTCACGGGTTTCGGGTCATCAGTAGCGCCGGCCCATCCGGCGTTTCCACCACACGATTCCGTTCGAACCGGGCCTTCTCGTAGGCGCGGATGGCGCGGGCATTGGCCGGACTGGGATCGGTGACGATACGTGGCGCACCGTTCTGCAGGAGATCGCCGACAAAACGGCCAAGCAGTGCCGAACCATGTCCGCGCCCGATCATGTCGGCCTTGCCGATGAACAGATCGATTCCGCGCGTGCCTGGCGGCTGCGGACCGAAACCCGTATCCCATGCGGTCAGATCATAGCACTGGAGATAGCCGAACGGGCTACCGCCGAAGCCGACGACGTATTGGGCCATCGCCGGCTCGTCCAGGTCGCCACTGACGAGGGCATATTGCTCGTCCGGGTCGCCCCACCATTGCCGGACGTGAGGCGATTGGAGCCAGTCCTTGACCAGCACCAGATCGGCCGTCGTCATCGGGCGGAAGACGTAGTCCGTCGCCACGTCTCAGCCGCTCAGGCTTTCGATCGTGACATTGCGGTTGGTGTAGACGCAGATATCGGCGGCGATATCGAGCGAGCGGCGTACGATGGTTTCGGCGTCCTTGTCGCCATCGATCAGGGCGCGGGCCGCCGCCAGCGCATAATTGCCGCCGGAGCCGATCGCCATCACGCCGGCCTCGGGCTCGAGCACATCGCCGGTGCCGGTCAGGACCAGCGACACGTCCTTGTCGGCGACGATCATCATGGCTTCCAGCCGGCGCAAATAGCGGTCGGTCCGCCAATCCTTGGCCAGTTCGACCGCCGCCCGGGTGAGCTGTCCCGGATATTGCTCGAGCTTGCTTTCCAGCCGCTCGAACAGGGTGAAGGCGTCGGCGGTGGCGCCGGCGAAGCCGCCGATCACGTCACCTTTGCCGAGCTTCCGCACCTTTTTGGCGTTGGACTTGATCACGGTCTGGCCGAT
>DASZTN010000046.1:0-81735 GCA_035547995.1 Bradyrhizobium sp.
ATCCGGTCGAGCCGTCGGCTGAGGGCGAGCGCCAGCAGCGTGCAGATGGCGCCGGACAGCAGATAGGCCCCGACCGAGAGCAGCCCGAAATGTGCCGCAAGAAACAGCGCGACAAGCGGCGCGAAGCCGGCGCCGAACAGCCAGGCGAAATCCGACGTCAGTGCTGAAGCCGTGTAGCGGTGCGCCTGGGAAAAGTTGGAGGCGACCGAGCCCGACGACTGGCCGAAGGAAATGCCGAGCAGGACGAACCCGAGCAGCATGAACAGCGCTTCACCGAAGCCGCCGGTGTTGAGCAGCTGCGGCGCAAATCCGCTGAATGCCGCAATTGCCACGGCCGACGCACCGAGCAGGGTCCGGCGTCCGACGCGATCGGCAATCGGACCGGACGCGATGATGGCGAACACGCCGAACACGGCTGCGATCATCTCGATGATCAGGAAGCGGCCCGGGCCATCCTGGGTGAACAGGAACACCCAGGACAGCGGAAACACGGTAACCATGTGGAACAGCGCGAAGCTGGCGAGCGGCGCGAACGTGCCGATCACGACATTGCGTCCTTCCGCCTGCAGCGTCGCCGCGACGGGTTCGGGCTCGAGGTCGCGGCGGCTGAACAGCTCGGAATATTCCGGCGTCACGACAATGCGCAGCCGTGCGAACAGTGCGACCACATTGATCGCGAACGCGACGAAGAACGGATAGCGCCAGCCCCAGTCGAGGAAATCGCCCGCGGAAAGCGTCATGATAAAGAAGGCGAACAGCGCGCTCGCCACCAGCAGGCCAAGCGGTGCGCCGAGCTGGGGAATCATTGCATACCAGCCCCGCGACCTGGGCGGTACGTTGAGCGCGAGCAGGGAAGGCAGTCCGTCCCAGCTGCCGCCGATCGCGAGGCCCTGGCCGATGCGAAGCAGCGACAGCAGGACCGCGGAAGCCCCGCCAATGCTGTCGTAGCCCGGCAGGAACGCCACTGCGACGGTGGACGTACCCAGCAGCAATAATGCAATCGTCAGCTTGGCGCCGCGGCCAAAAGCGCGGTCCACCGCCAGGAAGATGGTGGTGCCGATCGGACGAACGATGAAGGCAAGGGCGAAGATGGCGAACGAATAGAGCGTGCCGGTCAACGGGTCGACATAGGGGAAAACCAGCTTCGGAAACACCACGACCGAGGCGATGGCATAGACGAAGAAGTCGAAAAATTCGGAGGTGCGGCCGATGATGACGCCAATCGCGATCTCACCGGAGCTCACGCTGTCGTGAGCATTCGAGCCGGATACGTCGTCTGCGCTGGATGGCGTGGCAGTGGTGGCATTTGCGATCATGACGCGCAGAACATCCTCGAATTCAGATTTTCCATGGCGCCCGATAGGCGGACGGGCGGAAATGGCTTGTGTCACCAGTGGCTGCCGCGAGGCATTGGGCAAATTGTCCAATGGGACAGGCGGCACAATGCCGGTACTGCCGGCTCTCAAAAATGCAATGTCCGGCAGGTTTGTCTTGAAGCGGCTTTCAACTTTTCTGGTCCTATCCGCCTGTATTCTGCTCGGCGGATGCAACGCCGTGGTGCTTTCGCCATCCGGCGACGTCGCTGCCCAACAGCGTAATCTCCTGATCGAAACCACCCTGTTGATGCTCCTGATCATCATCCCGGTGATGGTGACGACGCTGCTGTTTGCCTGGCGCTACCGCCAGTCCAATGCGGCGGCGGTCTACAAGCCGGAATGGGATCACTCCACCTATCTGGAGTTGATGATCTGGTCGGTGCCGCTTCTGATCATCATCTGTCTCGGTGCGCTCACCTGGGCGAGCACGCATCTGTTGGATCCCTATCACCCGCTGGGGCGGATTTCGAGCGATCAGGCAGTTCCGGAAGATACTCGATCATTGCGGGTCGAGGTCGTGGCGCTCGATTGGAAATGGCTTTTCATCTATCCCGACTATGGCATTGCAACTGTCAATGACCTCGCGGCGCCGGTCAATCAGCCGATCGCATTCCGCATCACGTCCTCCTCGGTGATGAACTCCTTTTACATCCCGGCGCTCGCCGGCCAGGTCTATGCGATGCCGGCAATGGAGACTCAGCTCAATGCCGTGATCAACAAGGCCGGCACCTATGAAGGATTTTCGGCAAATTACAGCGGTGCCGGATTTTCGGGCATGCACTTCGCCTTTCATGGCCTGAGCGAGGATGATTTCAAGGCCTGGGTCGCGCAGGCGAAATCGCAGGGCACGGTGCTGGATCGCGCCGCTTACCTGCAGCTCGAGAAGCCCAGCGAGAATGAACCCGTGCGCCGCTATCGAAATGTGGATGACACGCTGTTCAAGGCGATCGTCCAGCTCTGTGTCGAGCCCGGCAAGATGTGCATGGACGAAATGAGTGCGATCGACGCCAAGGGTGGTCTCGGTGTCGCCGGTCTTACCAATCTGATGCCGCTGGAATACGACAAATATGCACGCCGCGGCGCGGTGTTCGGCCCGGCGCCGTCCTATGTCGCAAGCCTCTGCACGCCCGAACACCCGACTGGATTGAAGCAGGCCGCGCCATTCTCGCCTGTGCCCGACACGGCGCACCTGACCGGCGCTGGCCTTCCGCGCCCGTCGCTGATGCCGTTCTCTCCGGCGCCGGATGGACTGGTGCTCGGCACGGCGCGGTCGTCGAACTCTTGAAATAAAGCGGTTTTCTGATGTTGGCCCAATCTTCGCTCTACAAGCTCATCTTTGGCCGGTTCACGCTGGATGCCTTTCCGATCCACGAGCCGATTCTGGTCGTGACCTTCATCGGGGTCGCGATAGGCGGGATCGCCGTCGTCGGTGCCGTCACCTATTTCCGGCTATGGGGTTATCTCTGGCGCGAATGGTTCACCAGCGTCGATCACAAGCGGATCGGCGTGATGTATATCGTGCTCGGCGTGGTGATGCTGCTTCGCGGCTTTGCCGATGCGCTGATGATGCGCATGCAGCAGGCGATCGCGTTCGGCTCTTCCCAGGGATATCTGCCCGCGCACCACTACGATCAGATCTTCACCGCCCATGGCGTGATCATGATCTTCTTCGTCGCGATGCCGCTGGTGACGGGCCTGATGAACTACGTGGTGCCGCTGCAGATCGGCGCCCGCGACGTCTCGTTTCCATTCCTCAACAATTTCAGCTTCTGGATGACGGTGGGCGGTGCCGTCCTGGTCATGATGTCGCTGTTCGTCGGCGAATTCGCCCGTACCGGCTGGCTCGCGTACCCGCCGCTGTCGGGCATCGCCTACAGTCCCGACGTCGGCATGGATTATTATATCTGGGGGCTGCAGATCGCCGGCGTCGGTACGACGCTGTCTGGCATCAATCTGATCGCGACCATCGTCAAATTGCGCGCCCCGGGCATGACCATGATGCGGATGCCGGTGTTCACCTGGACCGCGCTGTGCACCAACGTCCTGATCGTCGCGTCGTTTCCTGTGCTCGCAGCGACGCTGGCGCTGCTGACCCTCGACCGCTACGTCGGGACCAACTTCTTCACGAACGATTTCGGCGGCAATCCGATGATGTACGTGAACCTGATCTGGATCTGGGGGCATCCCGAGGTCTACATCCTCGTGCTGCCGGCCTTCGGGGTTTATTCCGAGATCACGCCGACCTTCTGCGGCAAGCGGCTGTTCGGTTACACGTCGATGGTCTATGCGACGGTCTGTATCACGGTCATGTCCTACCTGGTCTGGTTGCACCACTTCTTCACGATGGGCTCCGGCGCCAGCGTGAATTCCTTCTTCGGCATCACGACCATGATCATCTCGATCCCCACCGGAGCGAAGATCTTCAACTGGCTGTTCACGATGTATCGGGGCCGGATCAGATTCGAGCTGCCGATGATGTGGGTGGTCGCGTTCATGCTGACATTCGTCATCGGCGGCATGACCGGCGTCATGCTGGCGATTCCCCCCGCGGACTTCGTCCTGCACAACAGCCTGTTCCTGGTCGCGCATTTCCACAACGTGATCATCGGCGGCGTCGTGTTCGGCATGTTCGCCGGCATCAATTTCTGGTTCCCGAAGGCCTTCGGCTTCAAGCTCGATCCATTCTGGGGGAAGGTGTCGTTCTGGTGCTGGGTGACCGGTTTCTACATTGCCTTCATGCCGCTGTATGTTCTGGGCTTCATGGGAGTGACCAGACGTCTGCGTCATTTCGACGATCCGTCGCTGCATATCTGGACGATCATCGCCGCCTTTGGTGCCGTCCTCATCTTCATCGGCATCGGTGCGTTCCTGGTTCAGCTTTTCGTCAGCATCCTGAAGCGCAAGGAACTGCGCGACGTTACTGGCGATCCCTGGAACGGCCGCACCCTGGAGTGGTCGACGTCGTCACCGCCGCCGGCTTACAATTTCGCGTTCACGCCGGTCGTGCATGACCGCGATGCATGGTGGGATATGAAGACGCACGGTTACGTTCGGCCGCTGGAGGGCTTCAAGCCGATCCACATGCCGAAGAATACCGGCACCGGGGTCATCCTCTCGGCGCTCAGCGTGGTCTGCGGGTTTGCGCTGGTCTGGTACATCTGGTGGCTTGCGGCAGTAAGCTTCGTTGCACTGCTGGCGGTCGCCATCAGCCATACCTTCAACTATCACCGGGACTATCACGTGGCGGCCGACGAGGTCGTTCGCACCGAAGCCGCCCGCACCCACCTGCTCGCATCGGGGGCGTGAACCATGCAGATTTCCGTCGATAATCCCGACAGCGCGCGGGTTTTCTACCTCCAGGACGAGCACGAGCATGCCGAAGGCGGCAGCACGATGCTCGGCTTCTGGATCTATCTGATGAGCGATTGCCTCGTCTTCGCGATCCTGTTCGCCACCTACGGCGTGCTCAGCGCCAACTACGCCGCCGGACCGGCACCAAAGGATTTGTTCGATCTTTGGACGGTGGCGCTGAACACCACAATGCTGCTGCTGTCTTCGATCACCTACGGCTTTGCCATGCTGGCCGCGGACGAAGGAAAGCAAAAATCCACGCAAGTGTGGCTGGTGGTGACCGCGTTGTTCGGGCTTGCTTTCGTCGGCATCGAGCTGCGCGAATTCGCCCACATGATCCACGAAGGCGCCACGCCGCAGCGTAGTGCGTTCCTGTCGTCCTTTTTTGCTCTGGTCGGTACCCACGGCCTGCATGTGAGCTTCGGGATCATCTGGATCGTCACCTCGCTGGTCCAGGTGCAGCTTCACGGCCTGATCCCGGCAAACCGGCGCAGGCTGATGTGCCTGAGCCTGTTCTGGCACTTTCTCGACATCGTCTGGATCGGCGTCTTTACCTTCGTTTACCTGATGGGAATGTTGCGATGACAGTCACGGCGCATACGTCCGATCATTCCGCCGGACATTCCGACCAGGGAGCGCACGGCTCGCGGAAGACCTACCTCATCGGCTTCTGGCTGTCGGTGCTGCTGACTGCGATCCCGTTCTATCTCGTGATGTCCGGGATCGTCCAAAACAAGGAGACCACCGGCGTGCTGCTGGTGGCGATGGCCGCGGTCCAGATCATCGTTCACATGGTCTGTTTCCTCCACATGAACGGCAGATCCGAGGAGGGCTGGACGATGATGTCCCTGATCTTCACGGTCATCATTGTCGGCATCGTGCTGTCCGGCTCGCTCTGGGTGATGTACCACCTCAACGTCAACATGAGGTTGAGCCCCGACATGAGCCAGATGCCTTGAGCGCCTATGGCGGCCATTGGAACGGTCCTGCAGGTGCCGGCTCGGATGAAAGCCGCACCCGGGCAACACCGAGGCCGCTAAGGACAATCCTGTTCGTCCTCGCGGTGGTGCTGGGCGAGATATTGCTGGTCGGGCTCGGCGTATGGCAGATCGAGCGTCGGACCTGGAAGCTTGACCTGATCGCCCGCGTCGATCGGCGGATCGCCGCGCCGGCTACGGCGGCGCCTGGGCCCCGTGCCTGGCCGGAAATCAGCCGCGACCGTGACGAATACCGGCACGTCCGCGTAACCGGCCATTTTGCCGCTGTTCGGCCGGTTCTGGTGAAGGCGCTGACGGAATTGGGCGGCGGCTATTGGGTACTGGCTCCGTTCGAGACCGATCAGGGATTTAACGTTCTGGTCAACCGGGGCTTTGTGCCGGAGGCCGCCGCGGCTGCAACAAGGGACGATGCGAAGGGGGGCCAGGCCCAGACTTCCGTCGTCGGCCTGCTGCGGATCACCGAGCCGAAGGGGGCATTTCTGAGGTCGAACGATCCGGGTCAGGATCGCTGGTATTCGCGGGATGTTGCCGCGATCGGCGCCAAACTCGGAATTGCCGACCTCGCACCGTATTTCATCGATGCGGACGCCTCCGCGAACGGGGCAGGGCAGCCGGTCGGCGGCTTGACCGTGGTTTCATTTCCCAACAATCATCTTATATACGTGGTGACATGGTTCAGCCTGGCAATCATGCTGGCGATCTGGTCGTATCGGGCGGTCCGGCCCGGCTCCGCCGAGGTTCCGGAAGGCCAGTAGCAGCCGGATGAACCGGCACTGGCGGAGAAGTTTCAATTTTAATCGATGGTGCGACCGACAAGCAGAATCTTTCGCTGCTGATTCAGCTGCGTTGGGTCGCCGTCGTGGGGCAGATCATCACGATCGCCTTCGTGCGCATGAAGCTCGGCATCCAGCTGCCGCTGGAAAAGCTCGCAGCGGTCATCGTGTTCCTGATCTGCCTTAATCTTTTCAGTGTCCTGCGACTCTATTGGCGGAAATCCGTGTCCAACACGGAGCTGTTCTTTGCCCTGCTTCTCGACGTCGCAGCCCTGACCGTTCAGCTGTACCTGACCGGCGGCGCCGTAAACCCGTTCGTTTCGCTCTATCTATTGCAGGTCATTCTTGGGGCGGTGCTGCTCGATGCGTGGTCGACCTGGGCGCTGGTCCTGATCACCGGCATCTGTTTTATCGCACTGCGGGGGATCTACAACGATATCTTCGTGCAGTTCGACCCCGTCGAATTCGCGCGGCTGCGTATCGATGCCACTTTCATCTCGTTTGGCCTTTCCGCGACGCTCCTGGTCATCTTCGTGACCCGGATCAATCGCAATCTGCGTGCGCGGGACGCCAGGCTTGCCAGTCTCCGCCAGCAGTCCATCGAGGAAGATCACATCGTGCGGTTGGGCCTTCTGGCGTCGGGCGCCGCGCACGAGCTTGGAACCCCGCTTGCCACGCTGTCCGTCATCCTGAACGATTGGCAGCATATGCCCGAGATCAACGCCTCGACGGAATTCTCGCAGGAGCTTCGGGAGATGCAATCGCAACTCGATCGCTGCAAAACGATCGTGTCGGGAATATTGATGTCGTCGGGAGAGGCGCGCGGCGAAGGCACGATTCGCACGACGGTCAGAGCATTCATGGATGAGCTGGTGGCAGAATGGCACGCCAGCCGGTCGCCGAGCTACTTCGATTATATCAATAAATTCGATCCGGACATGGAGATCGTGTCCGACACCGCCTTGAAGCAGGTGATCTTCAATCTGCTGAACAACGCTTTCGAAGCGTCCCCCGGTCTTGTCGGAGTCCGGGTCAGCAGGAAGGATGATGCGCTTGTGGTTACAGTTGAGGATCGCGGACCTGGTTTCAGCCCGGAGATGCTGGCAGAGTTTGGAAAGCCTTACAGGTCGAGCAAGGGACGTCCGGGCGGAGGACTGGGATTGTTCCTGGTGGTCAACGTGGCAAGAAAGTTGGGTGGCGTCGTCACCGCCGAGAATGCGGAGATCGGCGGCGCCGAAGTGACGCTGACGCTGCCGATTGCGTCATTGTCGCCCGAGGAGAAAAGTGATGTCGGATAGCCGAAAGCTGCTGCTGGTCGAAGATGATGCTTCCTTTGCGAAGGCGCTGAAGCGTTCTTTTGAGCGGCGGGGCTACGAGGTCAGGCGTTGTCAGTCTGTGAACGAGCTCGGCCCGGTGCTGGAAGATTATCGCCCCGAATATGCCGTGGTCGATCTGAAGCTCGCAGCAGGATCAGGGCTCGAATGTGTAAAGCTCCTGCATGCCGGCGATCCCAAGATGAAGATCGTGGTCCTGACCGGCTTTGCCAGCATCGCGACCGCGGTCGAGGCGATCAAGCTCGGTGCCTGTCACTATCTTGCCAAGCCATCGAACACCGATGACATCGAGGCTGCGTTCCGGCGTGCCGAAGGCGACGTATCGGTCGCGTTGACCGGGAAATCGACCTCGATCAAGAATATCGAATGGGAGCACATTCACGACACCCTCGCCGCAACCGATTTCAATATCTCGGAGGCGGCGAGGCGGCTCGGAATGCATCGGCGCACCTTGGCGAGGAAGCTCGCGAAAAATCACGTCAAGTAAGTCAGATCACGCGGATCAGCGGCTTGTCGCCACCCGGCTTAATCTCGACATCGGCGCCGTTGGCGATGGCCAGCGTGATGTCCTCGTCGAAGCCGGAGATCAGCGTCATGCCGGCCAAGGCCGCGCCCTGCACCATGATCGGATTGACGTTGTTGAGCACGAGCGCGGCTGGAACGATCTTTCGCGCCGCCATCTCGTACAGCATCCAGGCGCTGGCGACGCCGCCCTTGGCGGCATCGAGCACGAGAATCCGCCCGTTGTAGCTCTCTCCGGCAAGCTTGTGTTCGGGTCGCGAGAACACGCCCTTGATGCGGTCGAGATCGTAGCGCGCAGAAAAGCCGTCCTTGGCGACCAGCGCCCTGCCGGCGACATCAGGGCCGATCCCGGATTGCGCATAAAAAATCCTGCCGCTCATTGCTTCAACCTTCCGCCGTCACATGCCACATCGATGCAGCGTTCCATGGAGAGCAGCGCCGGCGTATAGCCGTAGCCGCCGAGAATGTTGGTGAGCTTCGCCGAATTGGTCGCGAGCCTCTTCCAGCCGTTGGCTTCGGCCATTTCCCGGGCATAGCTCTGATAGAAGCACATGCCAGACAGCACCGTGGCGCCGGCAGCCTCGATCCGCTCGGTGAGGCCCATCCGGTCAGCGTCCGGCTTTACCTGCGGGCTCGTGATCACGAGTGTCGGAATTTGCGTCTGGCGTCCTTCCAGCAGAATCGCGACCTGCCGCAATTCGACCAGGCTGAGCTGCGGTGCGGAGAACACCACGAGATCGACCTTGTCGAGGCTCTGGCCGTATCGCTCCTGCAAGCCGCGCACATCGGCTTCGGTGACTTCATAGCTGCGCAGGGATTGCGGCGTTGCGGCGACCTCCTTCAGCGTGGGGGCTTCCGGCGTGACCCCGACGATATGAAACAGTGCGACCGAGCCGAAACTCGCCATCGCAGCACCGAAGTGCTTCATCTCGTCGGAGGTCGGGATGCGCTCGATGCCGACCACCGCAGGCACCTGCCAGTAGTCGCCGGCCAGCTTGCCGATATAGGCGCCGAGCGCGCCCCATTCGTTGAGCAGGCTGGGCGTCCATCTGACGTTGACGATCAGCGTCGCCTGGCGGTGAGCGTCGAGATGGAAGCCGTAGCGCGGAGTGCGGCCCGTCAGGCCCGCGCTGAGTGCGGAGGGCCCGCCCTCGAAATTCGAGCGCGCGCCGCAGACGCTGTTGGAATAGATGACGACGCCGGTGTCGCCATAGGCGGCATGCTCGCCGTGAACCGGCGGCATGATGGTCTGATAATTGATGCAGGTATCGGTCATCAACACGCCGAGCGAGCGAAAAGCATCGATCGTGCGCCGCTCCAGATCGACCATCCAGGATTGCTGTTTCAGCCGGCTTGCCGCGGCGAAATCGGTGCCCCGTGGATCGGTGATGGTGGGGATGCGGACCAACCGCTCCTTCTCGGGAAGCCTGGTCCAGCCTTCGAGCCATTCGACGCCGGCCTCGCCGAGCGACTCGGTGTCGGCCATGATGTGGGCCTGCATCACCGGCACGAAGTCCGGAGCCTTCAGATATTGGCCGACCTTCATCTGATGATCGATCGCCCATTGCCGAAGCGGGCCGAACTCGCCGGCCAGCATCGCCTTTTCTTCGTCGTTCAATTTCATCGTTTCAACTCCATGGCCCTCGGCGGGGCCGATAGGCCTTCAGTGCATGCTCATGTGAGAGGGAAGAAACAGCGTCAGCTGCGGGACGAAATAGAGCAGGTAGATCATGACGAGCTCGATGGCGATGAACGGCAAGATGCTGACCATCATCTTCGTGAGCGGGATGCCGGAAATCGACGACACCGTCACCAGATTGAGACCGGTTGGCGGATGGATCTGCGCGATCTCCTGGTTCACTGCGATCATCACGCCGAACTGAACCGGATCGAGGCCGATCGCCTGTGAAATCGGAAAGAAGATCGGAATGGTCAGGATCGTAAGCGCGCCCGATTCCAGGAACGTGCCGAGCACGAGATCGGTCAGCACCATGGCGCTGAACACCACCAGCGGACCTCCGGGAACGCCGCCGACGGCGGCTGCGACATGCTGCGGCAATTGCAGCATGGCGCTGTAGCGAGCGAATACCGAACCGACGCCGAAGATCATCAGCAGCATCGACGATGTCAGCGCCGCCGAGCGGCCGGCGCGCAGAATTTTCTCCAGATCAAGGCGCCGGCGGGCGAGGCCGAGCGCGAGCACATAGGCGACGGCGACTGCGCCGGTTTCGGTCGGCGTGACCAGCCCGAGATAGATCGACAGGATGATGAAGACCGGAAGCACGACGATCGGCAGCGCCTTCCACAGGGCGCTGAACCGTTCCGCCATCGAATGCGGCCGTGCACGCACCGCAGGCTTGTGGAAGACGATGACATAGAGCGCAAACATCATCATCAGCAGCAGGCCGGGAATGACGGTTGCCATGAACAGGCTGCCGATCGAGGTCTGCGTCAGAACGCCATAGATGATCAGCGGCAGGCTTGGCGGCAGGAGAATGCCGAGCGTACCGCCGCCGGCGATGAGCGCGCCGCGCAGACTGTCGGGATAACCTTCACGCGCCAGTGCCGGCAGCGCGATCAGGCCAACCGTGACAGCCGTTACCGGACTCGATCCGGTGATGCTGGCGAACACCGCACAGGTCAGCACCACGGCGACGCCGAGACCGTTCGGCACGCCGCCGATCCACGCCTTGGCGCAATGGAACAGCTCGTCGCCGATCTTGGATTCCTCCACCAGCATCGCGGTGAGCACGAACAGCGGAATGGTGACGAGCTCGAAATTGTTGACGCTCTGCCAGAGGAACGAGGTGAAATCGACCATGGCGTGGATCGGGCCGAAGATCAGGGCGAGCCCGACGTAAGCGGCAAGGCCGATCGAGACGAAGATCGGAATGCCGATCGCCATCAGCGCGAACATCACCAGTGTGATGAGAAGAAACGAAATTCCCGACAGCAGGCTCACGACGCGCTAACCCCGGCGTTTCAGAATCTGGGCGATGCCCTGCAGCAGGATCGCGAGGCCGCCGATCGGAAAGGCGAGCATCGGCCAGAACAGCGGCACGGCGAGCAGGGTGTCCGAGCGCATGTCCTGCTCGAATGCGCCATAGGCCTGCATTGATCCGGCGAC
Organism: Bradyrhizobium sp.; assembly: GCA_035547995.1. Taxonomy (GTDB): domain Bacteria; phylum Pseudomonadota; class Alphaproteobacteria; order Rhizobiales; family Xanthobacteraceae; genus Bradyrhizobium. Next base: position 11,482 of record DASZTN010000046.1, read on the forward strand.
GACGAGGATCAGTCCGAAAGCAGCTTCCAGGATGCCGGACAGGATCGCGAGCGGGATTCCGAGACCCGGAAACCGCCGTGCCAGGAGATCGACCTTGAAATGATGGCCGGTAGCAAGGCCGTAACCCGAAGCCGCGAAGGCGATCATGATGATGGCGTAGCCCGTGGTCTCGAACACCCAGATCGGCGGTTGTTCGAGCTGATCGGCGACCACTTCATACAGCACCGGCAGGGGCAGCAGCAGAATCAGCGCGACCGCAAAGTAGCAGATCAGCCGCGTGACGGCGGTCAGACGTGCCTCCGGACCTGAGCTGCCTCGGTCCGCTGTCTCAGTGCTGGGCATCGAGCACCTGGCGCACGAGCTCTGGCGGGAAACGCGCCTCCTGGGTCTTGGCGAGCGATGCAAGGCTGCCGGAGAACGACTTGTATTCGTCCGAGCCGGGCTCGAGCTTGGTCACGGTCATGCCGTGCGCCTGCATCTGCGCCAGTTCCTTGTCATAGGCCGCAATCATGGCGACGGTGGCGCTGCGGCCTGCCTTGTGCGCGCTGTCGAGCACGACCTTCTGCAGGTCGGGTGGAAGCGCTTCCAGCGCGCTCTTGTTCATGACGTAGCCGGTCAGCAGCAGCCCGAACTGGCCATTGGTCGCCAGCAGATATTTGCCGACTTCGTATTCCTTGAGGCCGATGGCGCCTTCGAGCCCGCCGATCGCGGCCTGAACCGTGCCGCGCTGTAGCGCCGGATAGACGTCGGCGACTTCGATCGTCGAGGCGGCGCCATGCAGCGCCTGCACGATCTCGGCGGTCAGGCGGTCGAACACCCGCACCGTCTTGCCCTTGAAGTCATCGGGCGTCTTGAACGGGGCCTTCGACACCACGACCACGGGACCGTTGTAGAGGGCGGCCAGCAGGCGCGTGCCATGCTTGGCCATGTCCTCATCAAGCGCCTTGAAGAGAGGCGTATCCGGCCCGATCACCTTGTCGAAATTGTCGGCGGTGGGCCGGAAGAAGACGGTGTTGAGCGCGCCGGCGGTCGGCACAATCGAGGACCAGCTTCCCATCGTGGTCAGCGAAATATCGACGACCCCGGATTGAATGGCCGAGGGCACCGCACGCTCGTTGACGAGCGTGCCGGCCGGAAAGGTCTGGACCGAGATGCGCCCGCCACTGCTCTTTTCGACATCGTCCTTGAAGGCGGTGACGAATTCGGAGACTTGCGGGGCGGTCGGAGCGCCCCAGGTCGAGAGCCGCAGCGTATAGTTGGGCTCGGCGTGCAGCGCCGGGCTCACCGCTAGCAGGGTTGCGGCCGTCAGGAGATGAGGTAAGCGGGAGCGGTAAGAGCGAGCTGGCCCCCCTCCGCAGGCAATTGAAAAAGCGCGCAGAATGGACTTTCGCATCGACACTTCCTCCCACGGAATCCGGTCATGGGCAGGCCTTTTCGGCTTCTCTTGCTCGCCCAAGAGATGTAATACTACATCTTAGATACAATAAGAGACAATGATGAAACGCGAGTCAATCCCTTCGTTCGGCGAAGCCGTGGAATTGCGCCGGGAGGACCCGCGCGCGCTGCACGAGCAACTCAGCGCGCGACTGCGAGCGGAATTCCTGTCGGCCTGTCCGCCCGGCCATCAAATCCCGACCGAAGAGGCGATTTGCCAGACCTATAATCTGAGCCGTGTCACGGTCCGGCGCGCGATCCAGACCCTGGTCGATCAGGGGCTGCTGATCCGCCGGCGAGGCAAGGGCACGTTTCTCGCGCAGCCAAGACCGCGCATTACCTACGAGATCGATCGGCTCGGACCGTTCATGGACGCGTTCGCCGCGTCCGGCGAACAGGTCACCGCGCGCCTGGTCGGTTTCGACTGGGGCGACGAGAGCAAGGTGCCGGCCTGTTTCGCGCCGGCAAAGAGCGTGCTGCTCTATGAGCGCGTCTATGAGACCGCAGGCAGCCCGCATGGCTGCCTGCAAATCGCGCTGCCCGCGCATCTCGGCGAGCAAGTGAGCCGCGCCGATGCGGCAAGCAAAGGCGTCTACACCATCCTGAGGGAGATGGGGGTCGAACCCCATCGGGCCTCGTTCAACATCAGCAGCGAATTGCCGGACCAGGCCCTAGCCGGCCGGCTTGGCGTGTCGCTGACGACGCCGCTGCTCTCGCTCGAACGAATCTCGTTCGACATCGACGGGCAAGCGCTCGAGCGGACGATGCATCACCTGCTGCCGGAGGTCTACAAGCTCAGCGTCAACGTCCGCGCGCCATAACCACTTGTGCTACGGGCGGACGAATTCGCGTTCCCGCTGCGTGCCCCGGACCAGCCACTCGATCAGCATGACGATCGCCGGCGTAATCAGCGCGATATAGATGTCGTCGATTCCGAACGGGTCGCCCATCACATACCACGCCGTCGTCGTCACCGTTGCGCCGAGCAGGCCAAGGGTTGCACCGCGGTTGCTGCCGAAGCGCGGAAAATAGAAGGCGAAGACCGCCACCACCGAGATCGAGAGCCGCAGCGCCCGCGTGAAGAACGACAGGTGCAGGATCTGCGGTACAAAGAACACCAGCAGCAGCGGAAGAAATCCGATCGGCAGTGCCAAAAGCCGCGACATGCGCAGTTCGGTTTCGACGTTCGGCTTGCGCAAGGGGACGTAGAAATCACGGACGATCAGGGCGGAGATCGCCAGCACCGCGCTTCCGACCGCGACGAGGATCGATGCGATGATCGAGACCGTCACAAGCGCCGAGAGAAACGGAGACATGTGATTGAGAAACACCGGGAAGGCGTAGAGGCTCTTGATATCGGGGAAAAGGTACCTTGCGGTGACCCCGATCAGTCCGAGCGCGATGCTGATCGGCAGGCACAGGAATGCGGAGAGATTGCAGGCTTTACGGACATCTTCCGGCCGCTTCAGCGACGAGATCGCCTGGATGATATACTGCGTCGAGAAGATCGCGCCGATGCTGGCAATGGTCCATGCGATGATCGTGGTCAGGCCGATCGAACCATCCCAGGTGAAATAGACCGGAGGCAGTTTCTGGATCACCGGCGTCACGCCGCCGCTCATATAGAGCGCGACGGTGAGCACGATCAGCACCCCCAGCATCTTGAACAAAGTATGCATCAGCGACACGTAAGCCGTGCTCTTCTGGCCGCCGATCATGCAATAGAAGGTGCTGACCGCGGCGATCAGCAGGGATGACGTGGTCAGGGAAAAGCCGAAGGCCTTGGTGAGGACGGCCGCGCCGCTGACATATTGCGCGACCAGCACGAGCAGAAGCGCATAGATCATGATGAGCGACACGGTGAGCTGTGTCGACCTGCCATATTTCCTGGCGATGGCTGCCGAGATCGTGTACTCGCCGGAGGCGTACAGCTTCTTGGCAAGACCCCATCCGAACAGCAGGAAGCCGATGGAGACGCTTGCAACGGCCCATGAGGCGGCCATGCCGGATTTGAACGCGGCCTGCGCGACGCCGATCGTCGATTTCGGCGCGATGAATTCCGACATCATGAGCACGCCAATGACTAGCGCTGGAACCGATCGCGCCGCGACCATGAAGTCTTCGGAGTTCTTGGCTCGATAGCGGATCGTCAGCCAGGTCGTGATGCCCATGTAGATCACGACCAGTGCGATCGTGGTGATCAAGACGGTCGTCCCCTGTGTTCCAGCGCCTTCCATTACGGTTGCTCCTCCGTCATTGGCTGTTGTTATCGTGTAGAAACTCGATGATCCGCGCGGCAGTCGCGTCCGCCTGCTCCTGCTGCACCCAGTGGCCGGCGCCGGCGATGAAATGCGGCTCCTGCATGTGGGTGAAGGCGGCCGTTCTCATGCGCTGCAGGCCTCCGGGAATCTGCTGCGCGCCCCAGTCCCGATCGCCGGCAATGAACAGTGCCGGGCAATCGATCGTCCTGCCCGCGAACAGGGCGAGATTGTGCGCGAGGCTTCCGTCCATCCGGCCGCGATACCATTGCAAGCCGCCCTGAAAGCCGGTGCGGCTGTATTCTTCGCCGTAGAATTGCAGCTCGCGTTCGGTCAGCCATTTGCAGGCGGCAATGCCGGCGGCGGACGGCATTTCCGGTGCCACCGTCTCCGCCATGCCGAGCTGAAGCGGCATGATGTAATAGTTCGGCATCTGCGCGAGCTCTTCGGCCGCCCACGAATTGAGCGCGAACGGCCGGTTGCCCGGCCAGTCTCCGCTCTTGAAATGGAAGTAGGCGCGCAGGAACGCGTGCACGCCTTGCGGGCAATGCCACATGTTCTCGTTTGCGCCGGGTGTGGCGAAATAGGCCTGATAGTGCTTGCGCGGCGGATTCAATTTCGCCAGCGCATCATTGACGGGATCGTTCCACCGCGACGGCGGCAGCGGCCAGGATGGTGCGCCGGTGAATGGCGCACTCATGATGATGAGCGAGCGGAAGAGATCGGGACGCACCAGCGCGCAGGCGGCCGCTGCCAATGCCCCGAAATCATGGCCGATGACACACGAGACGGGTTTGATGTCGAGCGCCGCAGTCAGCGCCACCATGTCCCGGACCAGGTTGAGAATCCCGAACGGTGCGAGATCGTCCTCGAAACGGATCGGCGCCGGCGAGGTGCGGCCATAGCCACGCTGGTCGGGCGCGATCACGTGATAGCCGGCTTCGGCGAGCGGGCCCATCACCTTGCGCCAGGAATAGGCGATCTCCGGAAAGCCGTGCAGGAGCAGGATCGTGGGGCGTTCGCCTGCCTCCCACCCGGCTTCGAGCAGGTGAAACGAAAGGCCGTTTACGTCGGGGATGATCCGGGCGCGAATCCCGGACGGCAGTTGGGTAGCAGGAGCGGGGGCAATGCCGGTCATGTGCAAACTCCGGATGCGCTGTGGAGTTGACCATTATCGCATTGTTTGTTGAAAGGACGCGCGGCTGCGACCAACCTTGCAAGCCCGCTTCGTTTCAATAACACTTCCCGATGTTCGGACTTGCGTCTCGCAGCTCCGAAGGCCTGGAGAAATTCGACAATATGGTGCAGCAGGACGAGCCGGAGCAGGCTCGCTACATCGTGACCGCCCTGCGCCGCGGTCTGGCTATCCTGTCGCTGTTCCGCCGCGAGCGACGCGTGATCACCGTGCCTGAGATCGCCTCCAGCCTGAAGCTCTCGCGCGCCACCGCATTCCGGATGGCCTATACGCTGGAGCGAGACGGCTATCTGCAGCGCCTTCCGAACTCCTACGCATTCCAGCTCGGACCCAGGGTGCTTCTGCTCGGCTTCGACTATCTGCACGGAACGGAGGTCGTCGCCTGCGGCCGCGAGACGGTCTATGCGTTGCGCGACCGCACCGGCTTTTCCGCCCATATGTGCGTGCGCGACGGCACCGAAATCGTCTATGTTCTGAACGCGTCCTCGCACCATCGCCTGCGAGGGGATATCCCGGTCGGTACCCGCTACCCATGCCACGCCGTCGCCTCGGGCCGCGCACTGCTGTTCGACATGAGCAGAGACGAGCTTGCCGCACTTTACCGCGGCGTCACGATGCAGGCCTTTTCGGAGCAGACGCCGACCACAGTGGACGCGCTTTACGCGATGATCACGGCTGAGCGCGAACAGGGATACGCCTCGAACATTTCCGGTTTCGTCAGCGGCATCGTCAGCCTGTCGGCGCCGATTCGGGATCGGGAGGGGGCGATCGTTGCGGCGATCAACCTGTCGGATTCCGAGACCGTGCTGAAAGACGTGAGGTCCGTGCGCGACGAAGTGCTGCGCGCCGCAAGCGAGGTCTCTGCCCAGCTCGGGTGGCGCGGATAGGCTTTGGGCGTTGCCCAAAACCATCAACGCAGTTCGTCCGCGTGCAGCGGCATTCCGATCTCGCGCAGCGCGCCCTGGACGCGGTCGATGGGGACTTCGCGGACGGTGGTGTTGCCTTCCAGCGCAATCGCTGCGGCAATGCCGGCGGCCTGTCCAGTCGCCATGCAGGCCGGAACGTTGCGGCTGCGGCCATGCGCGGCATGGTCCGCCGAGATGCAGCGGCCGGCAACCAGCAATTGCTCGACATTGCGCGGCACCATGCAGCGATAGGGCAGTTCGTAAGGGCGCAGGCCCTGGAAGTCGACGTCTGCTCCCTTCACGTCATGCACGTCGAAGGCCGAGACATCCGCTCCAATGCTGTCCGGAAAGCTCTGGTCGCCACGGACATCGGTCTCGGTGAGCGTATATTCGCCGACGATGTGGCGCGTTTCACGAACCCCGAGCACGGGCGCGATCTGAGCGATTTTCGCCTTGGAGAAACCGGGAACTTTGGCGATCAGGAAACGCGCATATTCCTCGATCTGGCGATAGCACTCGACGACCGCGGCGCTGAACTCGGTCGGAGAAAACACATTGACGCCGAGAACGCGCGTCGCGTTGACATACATCAGGCCGTTCGCCGTCTTCAGCGTGATGTTCTCGCGCGGCAGGTCGATATTGGTTTCCGCCTTATAGGCCTGGATGGTCTTGTTGAACCCGGTGAGCCAGAGGCCGTAATCGAGATCTTCGTCCTTGGCTGGGATAGCCTGTGCCGGGATATCGTCGGTCTGGCGCGCCCAATGGGCCAACTCGACGACGTTGACGTCGGACATGGTGAAGTACATGCCGACCGGCTGCATCTTCGGATCTTCGTCGCCTTCTTCGCCTGAGCCCATCACGAAGGGCGCGCCGGCAGCGGCTGCAATGTCGCCGTCCGCAGAACAATCGATCACGACCTTGGCGCCGATGAAGCTGCGGCCGGCCTTGTTTTCGATGACGACGCCGCTCACGGTCTTGCCGTCGAGCACGGGACGCGAGACCACGGTCTCGAACAGGATCTGGACGCCGGCTTCCGCGCAAAGCTGTGTCAGCAGCATCTTCATGATTTCGGGATCGCAGGGCGAGGCGATCTTGACCTTTCCGGTCTTGGTGCCGGCGAAATAATCGTCGCCCGCAGCCCCTTCGGAACGGGCCAGGGTCCAGAGTTCGAGCGGCAGGCCGCCGAGAAGCGCGCCGGACGGCTTGGTGTTGAGGCCGAGCGTGAGATTGCCGCCGAGCGAGCCAAAGCGCTCGATCAGGACGACCTTCTTGTTGCGACGGGCCGCGGCGACGGCTGCGATCGGACCAGTGGTTCCCCCGCCCACAACGACGATATCGGCATCCATCAGAACGGGGATGTCGCGGGCTGGCTCTTGGATGGTACGCACTGGATTCCTCCGCTTGCTTCATATATGAAGCATTAGTTCAAATTCTTTTCGAACCTAGGCCAGGGCGCGGACGCCAGTCAACCGCCTTGGCAGGCCCAAATGGAATCGGGACGCGTTGCTCCCCGTCCAAATCTATGGGCTTGCCAGGCTGGCGGCATCCCGGCTCAAGCCGGCTCGTACAACCTTAAGGGGCACAGGCCCGAGGCCCGCTCGATCGGTGAGATGCGGGAGAGAACAAAATCCGAAAGATCGATCCGCGGACGGGATTTCGGCGTTCAAGTCAGGATCGACACTGCCGACGGCCGAGCGACCATTCGCGCATCCCCCACCCAACGGATGTTTCGAAAACGTTAAGCGTCACCGCAATGAACGGACAGTCCTTCTGTCCTTAAGGGTCAATTCATCAATACGCGCTAAGCGTGCGCTGTCACTACGTTCATACCAGCGACGGCGCTGTTCATATGCTTGGCAATCTGCGAATCTCGTTCAAATTGATGATCATGGTGGCGCTTGCGATGCTCGGCATCGTCACAGTCGCTGCGGTCGGACTCTTCACGCTCAAAGACAATCTGATCGAGGATCGTAAGAACAAGCTTGCCGACGTCGTCGAGATGGCCCGTCAGGCGCTGGATCGCGATCGCGAGGTGGCCAAGAGCGCCGGCCTTTCAGAGGCCGATATGCTCGCGCGCAGCAAGGCCCTGCTGGGCTCGCTGCGGTTCGACGGCGATGACTATTTCTATGCGATCGGGCCGGACGGCACGATTGCGGTGCACATCAATCCGAAGCTGGTCGGGCAGAACAATATCAACAAGCCGGATACGGATGGCGTCTTCTATACGCGGGAAGAGGTAGAGATCGCCAAGCGTGGCGCGCACGGCTTCATTGTATTCCGCTTCCCGCGTCCGGGCGGCAAGGAGCCGCTGCCCAAGCTTGTCTACGTCACGTCATATCCGCCTTATCACTGGGGCATTGCGGCAGGCGTCTATCTTGACGACGTCGACGCCATCTTCTGGTCGCAGGTCGAGAAGGTCGGCGCGCTGGTCGGGATCTGCCTGTTGCTGGTGCTTGGCATGTCGATCTTCCTGGGCCGCAGCATCGTGGGGCCGATCAACGGCATGACCAAGGCGATGCGCAAACTGGCCGGCGGCGATATCGACGCCGAGGTTCCGGCGCGCAATCGCGGCGACGAAGTGGGCGCGATGGCGCAATCCGTCCAGGTATTCAAGGAGAACATGGCGGAAGCGGCACAACTGCGGCGAGAGCAGGACAGCCTCAAGCAGCAATCCGAAACCGAAAAGAAGATTCTGATGGGAAAAATGGCCGACGAGTTCGAGCGCGCGATCAGCGTTTCGCTCGATACGCTCGGCAAGTCCGCGACCGGGCTGCGGACCATGTCCGAAAGCATGTCGACGGTGGCAAATACCGCCAGCCAGCGCTCCGCCACCGTCGCGACCGCGGCCGAACAGGCAACTGCAAACGTGCAGACGGTCGCAGCTGCGACTGAGGAATTGTCATCCTCTGTTGCCGAGATCGGCCGGCAGGCATCGCAGTCTTCCTCGATCGCAGGCCAGGCGGTCTCCGAAGCCAGCCGTACCAATGTCACCGTGCAGGGATTGTCGTCGGCAGCCGTGAAGATCGGCGATGTCGTGAACCTGATCAGCGATATTGCCAGCCAGACCAATCTGCTTGCCCTCAACGCAACCATCGAGGCGGCGCGCGCGGGCGACGCCGGGCGGGGATTTGCGGTGGTGGCGAATGAAGTGAAATCGCTGGCGAGCCAGACCGCGAAAGCCACCGACGAGATTTCAGCCCAGGTGGCGGCAATGCAGGGCGCAACGGACGACGCCGTGCAGGCGATCGAGAAGATTGGCGGCACCATCTCCTCGATCCATGGGATCGCAACCACGATCGCCTCGGCGGTGGAAGAGCAGGGCGCGGCGACACGAGAGATCGCCCGCAACGTGCAGCAGGCGGCCCAGGGCAACGGTCAGGTCTCGCACAACATCGTCGGCGTTAATCAGGCCGCCGCCGAGGCCGGGCTCGCCGCCGACCAGGTGCTGCAGTCGGCCGACGAGCTTAGCCGGCAGTCGGCGAAATTGCGCGCCGATGTCGATCAGTTCCTGCAGCGCATTCGCGCTGCATAGGCGGTGTGTACTGCCTGAAGGATAGTTCGGAGGGAGCAAACCGGAGGGCGCAACGGGATTCGTTCCGGGAAGCGTTGATCCTTCCCAGGATCACAGCCCGGTAATTGCAGCTCCTTCTTTGCTGCCTGCTCAAGAGCCGATCCGATGGCTGACACGTCCTTCAGGGAACGTGTGACCCTTGAGATGGTTCTAAGGGATTATCGCGATACGAAGCGAGGTCCCTCGTGCCCGAGCCCGCCAAATATACTGGGGTATCCATCACCCTTACCGTCAACGGAAGCCGCCAGGAACTGACGGTCGATCCCTGGGTGACGCTGCTCGACCTGTTGCGAGAGCAGCTTGCACTTACCGGGACCAAGAAGGGATGTGACCAGGGCCAATGCGGCGCCTGTACGGTGCTGATCAATGGCAAGCGGATCAATTCATGCCTGGTTCTGGCGGTGGCCGGGGATGGGGCGGAGATCACGACCATCGAGGGACTGGCGGATGGCGAGCACCTGCATCCGCTTCAGGCCGCCTTTATCGAGCGCGATGCGTTTCAGTGCGGCTATTGCACGCCGGGCCAGATCTGCTCTGCGGCAGGTCTGCTGAACGAAGGTCACGCCACGACGCGTGCCGAAATCCGCGAGCAGATGAGCGGCAATCTGTGCCGCTGCGGCGCCTACACGAATATCGCCGACGCCATCGAGGACGTCCTGCATCAGCGCTCTGCTGCGCGGGAGGCGGCCGAATGAACAGATTCGAATATGTCAGAGCCGGCTCCGTCGGCGAAGCCATAAAGGCGCTCGCTGGTTCGCCCGATGCCCGTGCATTGGCCGGCGGCACCAATCTGGTTGATCTCATGAAGTACGACGTCGCCAAGCCGTCGCGCGTGGTCGACATCAACGGGCTTCCGCTGAGGGATTTTGCCGAGACGCCTTCCGGCGGCCTCAGGATCGGCGCACTGGTCACGAACAGCGAGGTCGCCTGGGATCCGCGGGTAGTGAAGCGCTATCCGCTGCTGTCGAGCGCAATCCTGGCCGGCGCGTCCCCGCAATTGCGAAATGCCGCGACAATGGGCGGAAACCTGCTGCAGCGTACGCGCTGCTATTACTTCTATGATCCCTCCACTTCATGCAACAAGCGAAATCCGGGCAGCGGTTGCGCCGCGATCGGTGGCGTCAACCGCATCCACGCCATCCTCGGCATGAGCGACGACTGCATCGCCGTTCATCCATCCGACATGTGCGTGGCGCTGGCCGCGCTTGATGCGATCGTTCACGTCGAAGGACCAGACGGGCCGCGCGCGATCCCGTTTGCCGAATTTCATCGCCTGCCGGCCAATGAGCCGCAGCGGGACAACACGATGCAGCCGGGTGAATTGATCATCGCCATTGAATTGCCGCCATCCGATTTCGGGCCGCATCATACCTACCTCAAGGTTCGCGACCGTCTTTCTTATGCCTTTGCGCTGGTGAGCGCTGCTGCTGCGCTGCGCCTGGAAAATGGCGTGATCGCCGACGCGCGGCTTGCGCTGGGAGGAATCGCCCATAAGCCGTGGCGCGACCATGCGGCCGAGGAGGTGCTTCGCAACCGGAAGCCCGACGAAAACCAGTTCAGGCAGTGCGCCGGCGAGATATTGCGCGAAGCAAAAGGGCAGGGCGGCAACGACTTCAAGATCGAACTGGCGCGGCGCACCATCGTTCGGGCGCTGCGGCAGGCGGCGGCCGGCACGCCGCAGGTTCAATCGGATAAAGCGATAAGATAGGAGGCCGAGTTGCAAACTTCGTCGGAAACCGCCGAACTGCACTATATCGGCCGCCCCACCAGCCGGGTCGACGGACGCCTGAAGGTTACGGGTCAGGCAAAATATGCTGGGGAGTATGCCGCGCATCAGGTGTTATATGGCGTGGTTGTCTCAAGCACGATCGCTTCAGGGCGTCTTCGAAGCCTCGATACCGACCGCGCCCGCAGCAGCGTGCCTGGCGTGGTCGAGATTTTCACCCATCAAAATCGCGGAAAGGCCGCTTGGCTGGACCGGAGCTGGCGCGATGAGGTGGCGCCGCCAGGCCATCCGTTCCGCCCATTAAGCTCGGACCGTATTCTGTTCGACGGCCAGCCGATCGCATTGGTCGTTGCCGAGAGCCATGAGGCTGCGCGGGACGCAGCCTCGCTGGTTCGTGCCGAATATGAGGTCGAGGCACACTGCACCGAGCTCGAACGCAAACGTTCGGAGGCCTACGATCCGCCGGAAAAACGCAGCGGGATTCCTCCGCCGCCCGAACCGCGCGGCGACGCCGGGAAGGCGTTTGCAGAAGCCGTCCACCGTTTCAGCGGCGATTATCACATCAACGCCGAACACCATAATCCGATGGAGCTCTATGGCACCACCTGCGTCTATGAAGGCGACGGCAAGCTCACGATCTACGAGAAGACGCAAGGCTCGCAGAACAGCCATGGCTATGTGACGTCGGTGTTCGGGCTGAAGTCGAAAAATGTCCGCGTCATCAATCATTATGTCGGCGGCGCATTCGGATCCGGTCTGCGGCCGCAATATCAGCTGTTCCTGGCGGTGATGGCCAGCCTCGAACTCAAGCGATCGGTGCGCGTGGTGCTGAGCCGTTCCCAGATGTTTTATCTCGGCTATCGGCCTGATACCTATCAATCGGTGTCGCTGGCCGCGGACGGCAATGGCCGGCTGGTCTCGATCACGCATGATGCGATCGCCGCCACCTCGTGCTACGAGGATTATCAGGAGGCGATCGTCAACTGGTCCGGCACGCTATACCGCTGCGACAATGTCAAACTCAGCTATGCGCTGGCCAAGCTCAATACCGCGACACCCTGCGACATGCGCGCGCCGGGGGCCGCGGTCGGAGTGACGGTGCTCGAATGCGCGATGGACGAGCTGTCCTATGAAGCCGGCATTGATCCGCTCGAGCTGCGGCGGATCAACTTTGCCGACAAGGACGAGAGCAGCGGAAAGCTGTTCACGTCCAAGGCGCTGCTTGAATGTTACCGGCAGGGCGCCGATGCGATCGGTTGGGACCGGCGCAAGCCGCAGCCACGCTCGATGCGCGATGGCCATGAACTCGTCGGTCTCGGCATGTCCACCGGCATGTGGGATGCGTCACTGATGAAAGCCGCAGCGAGAGCGCGGCTGACGGCCAATGGCGTGCTGGAAGTATCGACGGCCGCCTCCGATATCGGCACTGGCACCTGGACGATCCTCGCCCAGATCGGCGCCGATGCGCTGGGTCTTCCGCTCGAATCGGTCAGGCCGCATATTGGCGACTCCTCGCTGCCATCGTCGCCGGTCGAAGGCGGATCGTGGACCGCGGCATCCAACGGCTCGGCGGTCCAGGCAGCATGCGAGGCAGTCAAACATACATTGTTCAGGCACGCCACCAGGATGGCCAATTCGCCGCTGGCCGGCGCAACCATCGACGACGTTGAATTCAAGATAGGCCGGATCGCGCGCAAGGACGATCCTGGCCGCAGTCTCTCGATCGCGGAAGTCATGCATGCTGCAGATCTCGACGAGATTGTTGAAGACGGCAAGGTCAGTCCGAGCGCGCTGCAGGCGCGGAAATATATCAGCTACACCCATTCCGCGGTGTTTGCTGAAGTCCGCGTCGACGAAGAACTCGGCGTTGTCAGGATTCCGAAAATCGTCTGTGCCGCCGCGGCGGGCCGCATTCTCAATCCCAAGACCGCGCGCAGCCAGATCCTCGGCGGCGTGGTCATGGGCATCGGAATGGCGCTGCACGAGGAGGCGATGACCGATCATCGCCTCGGCAGGATCATGAACCACAATCTTGCCGAATACCACATCCCGGTTCATGCCGACATCGCCGACATCGAGGTGATATTTGTCGACGAAGAGGATGACAAAGTGAGCCCGCTCGGCGTCAAGGGATTAGGTGAAATCGGCATCGTCGGCACCGCTGCGGCTGTTGCCAACGCGATCTTTCATGCCACCGGCAAGCGGGTGCGGGACCTCCCGATCACGCTCGACAAGCTGCTTGCGGCGTAAATCGCCGGCACGCTCACAGCTTGCGGCGCGGTTATCCCCTTCGTCGCCTTCGACCACCTTCGACACAGCATGATGCCGCCTTCGGGCGGCATTTCTGCATGATGGCGTCGGTTTCCCCGCTGCTCAGATGCAAGGCCGGACATCGCTGCAATCCCTCGCCGCGCGCAATCAACAGCGCGAATGCTGGGCAGCGCGTGCCTCTAAAAAGGCCTAGACTAATATCCTAACATTAGTATGATAGTCTCAATTGCACGATCCGTATGCAATTGCGGGTCGTTGGCTGGCATTCGCTTGGGTTCTGCACGCGCTACGGAGGAAATTTTGGCGGACGCTCTGGTCGAGCCCTATCTGCGGCTCAGAGAAAGCATGTCGCAACGCGACCGTAGTCTGCGGGAAAAGGTTGTTTCTCTGGAGGAAGCTGCAAGTTTCGTGCAGGACGGCATGAAGGTCGGTGTCGGCGGTTCGACGATGTCGCGCACGCCGATGGCGATGATCTGGGAACTGATCCGCCAGCGCCGCAAGAACCTTTCGATGTCGCGCTGCATCGTGTCGACCGATGGCGATCTGGTTTTCGGATCAGGGATCGCGGACCACATGGTCACCAGCTGGTTTGCGCAAGGAATCCTGTGGGGCCTGTCGAAGGTGATGCGCCATCACGTCGAATCCGGCGGCAAGCGTTACGAAGAATGGAGCCATATGGCGATCGGCATGCGCTTTCGCGCCGGCGGCATGGGTGTCCCGTTCCTGCCGACACGCTCGATGCTAGGCTCCGACGTGCTGAAGCTGCGGCCCGAGGCGAAGGAGTTCGATTGTCCCTTCACCGGCGAGAAGCTGCTTCTGGTGCCCGCACTCAATCCTGATGTCGCGCTGATCCACGTCCAGCGCTGCGACGCTTTCGGCAATGCGCAGATCGACGGCCTGCAGTTCATGGACATCGATCTTGCGCTCGCCGCCAACAGCGTCATCCTGACGACCGAGCGCATCGTCTCCAACGATCAGATCCGCCGCGCTCCCGATCAGACCAAGATTCCGTTCTTCTGCGTCGATGCGGTGGTCGAAGTGCCTTATGGATCGGCGCCTCACGAATGCTACGGCCTCTACGAGCCGATGATGCGGCACATGGAAGCCTATGTGTCGCAGGTGAATTCCGATCCGGTGAAGGGAATGCAGGACTATCTCGACCGCTATTTCTACGGCCCTAAATCCTGGAACGAATATCTTGAGCTGATCGGGCTGGAGGAGCTTCTGGAAGCGAGCCGGAAGGGCCGGAGCATCTACAATGACTGAGGCGCATCATTATTCGGCGAGCGAGCTTCTGGCGATCCTGAGTGCGCGCCAGCTGCAGGATGGCCAGGTCGTATTTGCCGGCATCGGCGTGCCTCTGCTTGCGGCGACGCTGGCGCAGCGGAGCAGATGTCCGGCGCTGACGATCCTGTTCGAGGGCGGTGTCATCGGCGCCTTTGTCGAGCCGGGCAAGCTGCCGCCGTCCACCAATGACCAGCGCTGCACCAAGCGCGCCAACATGGTGCTCGGCAGCGCCGAGGTTCTGCTGCTGCTGCAGCGCGGCTATGTCGATGTCGGCTTCATGGGCGGCGCGCAGATCGACCAGTACGGCAATCTGAACTCGTCATTCATTGGTGATCCCGCCGCACCCAAGACGAGGCTGCCGGGAACTGGCGGCGGCAACGACATTTCCAGCCTCACCAACATGATCGTGGCGATGAAGCACGAGAAACGGCGCTTCGTGGAGAATGTCGACTTCATCACCAGCCCCGGCTTCATCAGGGGCGGCACTACCCGATCGGAGGCGGGCCTGGTCAGTGGCGGCATGTTCCGCGTCATCACTGAGCTGGCCGTTTTCGGTTTCGACCAGACGACGCGGCGGATGAAGGTGCTGGCGCTCAATCCGGGCGTCAGCCGCGAGGAAGTTCAGGACAATACCGGCTTCCGGCTCGACTTCGACCAGAAGATCGAGGTGACGGCGCCGCCGACAGATCACGAACTGTCGACCCTGCGGCTGCTCGACCCCGAGCGCCTTTTCACAGCTTAAGACAATTTGCTTGGAGGGACACCCATGACGGTACTCAGCAAGACATTCGGGATCGCTGCCCGCAATTTCACCGCCTATCCCGAAATGCCTGACGCGCGCAAACTGGTCGAATACGGCGTCCGCGTCGAGGAGCTGGGCTATGACTCGGTGTGGGTGTGGGACCACATGCTGCTCGGCGTCGAGCCCAATTTTCCGATCATCGATTCGCTGACGGCGCTGACCGGCATCGCCGCGCGGACGAAGCGCATCAAGATGGGCACCGGCATCCTGGTGCTGCCGCTGCGCAACGCAGTGGCGCTCGCCAAGCAATTGTCGAGCATGGATCAGCTCTCTGAAGGCCGCCTCATCATGGGAATGGCGTCGGGCTGGTACAAGCGCGAGTTCGATGCGCTCGGCATTCCCTTCGAGAAGCGCGGCAAGATCATGGACGAGAATCTCGAAATCATGCAGCGGCTTTGGACCGAGGCAATGGTTTCGGGCGAGTATATGCGCTACAAGATTTCGAAGGCGGTGATGTATCCGAAGCCGGCGCAGTCCCATTTGCCGATCCTGATCGGAGGCTATGCCGATCCGGTGCTGAAGCGGGCGGCGCTAAGGGGCGATGGCTGGCTGACCTATTTCTATCGTCCCGCCGACTTCAAGAAATCCTGGGACAAGATCGTCGCTTTCGCCAAGGAAGGCGGCAAGGATCCATCGACGCTGCTCAATGCGTCCCAGCTTCCGATCATGATCGGCAAATCGCGTCAGGCGGTCGAGGCCGACATGATGGACTGGCTCAACAAGGAATGGGATTTCCCGGCGAACAGCGATTGCAGCCGCGAAAGCGCGATCATGGGGTCGGTCGACGAATGCGTGGCGCAGCTGAAAGAGCATCTTGCGGTCGGCGTCCAGAAGATCATCTTCGTACCTTACAAGTACCAGCCCGAACAGGTCGAGACCATCGCGCGCGAGATCATTCCGCGGCTGAAGGCCTCCTGATCCCGAGCCAGGCTGCGAACCATGCAGACGATCGTGCATGCCGACGACGAATATGCTGTGATCGACGACCATCTCATGGCGATCAAAGTCATGGCGCTGAGCATTCATGACTGGTGTAATTTGTCCCCTGCCTGAGCCGGACGGCCGGGGCTGTGGCTGCAGTCGAAATCCCGGTCGGGGATAAGGCTGCTCTGCGAGAGGGATTGACGAGATGACGGCTCAAGGCATCGGCGCATCGATCCGTCGCAAGGAGGACGACCGGTACCTGCGTGGCCGCGGCGAGTTCGTCGCCGACATCCGCATCCCCGGCATGCGCGACGTCGCCTTCGTGCGAAGTCCGCTCGCCCATGCGCGCATCCGGGAGATCCGGATCCCTCCGCAATACCGGGACAGCGTGTTCACGGCCGCGGATCTCGCCCCGAGCGTCCGTCCGATCCGGGCGGTCTCCGGCCTGCAGGGCTTCAAGCCATCCGATCAGCCGATCCTCGCCTTTGAGAAGGTGCGCCAGGTCGGCGAGCTGATCGCCATATGCGTGGCTGACAGCCGCGCCGAGGCGGAGGACATCGCTGCCGCTGTGGAGGTCGATTTCGAGGAATTGCCCGCGGTCTACGACATGCGCCTGGCGCGAAAGCCGGGGTCGGCGCTGGTGCATGAGGAGTGGGGCGACAACGTCTTCCTGGAGACTTTCGTCGACATCAATATGGAGGCCGCCTACGACGCGCCGATCAGGATCACCAAGGAGATTTCCACCTCGCGCCAGTGCATGGCACCGATGGAGGGAAGGGGCACGGTCGCGCTCTGGCACAAGCGGATGGATCAGCTCGTGCTCTATACCGGCAACCAGCAGCCGCACATCATCCGCAACGGCCTTGCCGAATGTCTCGGGCTCGACCAGATCAAGATCCGCATCGTTTCGCCCGATGTTGGCGGCGGCTTCGGCTACAAGGGCATCCTGCTTACCGAGGACGTCTGTCTCGGCTGGCTGGCGATGCGCTGCGGCTATCCGGTGCGCTGGATCGAGGATCGCCGCGAGCATTTGACCGCCGGCGCCAATTGCCGGGAGCACCACTACAACATCACGGTGTATGCCGATCGCGACGGCACGCTGCGCGGGATCGAGTGCGAGGCCTCGGTGGATTCCGGGGCCTATTCCTCTTATCCGTTCTCGGCATGCCTGGAAGCGGCGCAGGTCGCGAGCATCCTGCCCGGCCCGTATGATTTTCCGTCGTTTCGCTGCCGGACCTGGTCGGTGGCCACCAACAAATGCCCGATCCTTCCATATCGCGGCGTCGCGCGCACCGGGGTCTGCTACGCGCTCGAACTGATGATGGATGCGATCGCGAACGAGACTGGCCTCGAGCCTTACGAGGTGCGGCTGAAGAATCTGGTCCGGCCGGAGCAGATGCCGTTCGACAACATCACCAAGAAGCATTTCGACAGCGGCGATTATCCGGAATCGCTGCGTCAGGCGCTGGCCAAGATCGATCTTCCGGCGCTTCGCGAGCGGCAGAACAAGCCGGAAGCCGACGGACGGCTGATCGGGGTGGGACTCTCAATCTATTGCGAGCAGGGCGCGCACGGCACCTCGGTCTATGCCGGCTGGGGCATCCCGATGGTGCCGGGACATGAGCAGGCGACCGCGCGGATGACGCCGGACGGCGGCTTGGAGCTGCGCGTCGGCGTGCATTCGCACGGTCAGAGCTTGGAGACGACGCTGCCGCAGGTCGCCCACGAGATCCTCGGCATCGAGATCGACAAGATCAAGCTCGTGCATGGCGACACCGAATACACGCCGTATTCGACCGGAAGCTGGGGATCGCGTTGCGCCGTCATGGCCGGCGGCGCGGTTGCGACCGCATCGCGCGAGGTCGCCAAGCTGGTGAAGGGCATCGGTGCGCATCTGTTGCAGACCGATATCGATCACGTCCGGCTGGAAAACGGCTCGGTGGTCGGACCATCGGGCAGCGTGACCCTGAAGGAAATCGCGCACACCTGGTACCGGCGTCCGCAGGATCTTCCGCCGTCGGTCGATCCCCGCGGCCTGGAGGTGACCATCGGCTACAAGCCGGTGCGGGATTCCGGAACCTTCAGCTATGCGACGCATATTGCAGTCGTCGCCGTCGATCCGGAGATGGGCGACATCGAGCTGCTCGATTATGTCATCGTCGAAGACGGCGGCAGGCTGATCAACCCGATGGTGGTCGACGGGCAGATCTATGGCGGCCTCGCCCAAGGCATCGGCACCGCCTTGTATGAAGAGATGAACTTCGACGCTTCCGGTCAGCCGCTGGCTTCCACCTTTGCCGACTATCTGCTGCCGGGGCCGACCGAGGTGCCGGCGCCGAAGCTCGGCCATATGGAAAGCCCGGCGCCTTACACCGAATTCGGCGTGAAGGGGCTCGGTGAAGGTGGCGCCATCGCGCCTCCCGCGGCGATCGGCAATGCAGTCAATGATGCATTGCGGCCGCTTGGAGCGGAGCTGCTGCATTCGCCGATGACGCCGCGCCGGGTGCTCGAAGCGATCCAGCAGGCGGCAGAAAAGCGGCAGGCAAAGGCTGCCGAAGCTGCAGAGAGGACGCCGGCGTGAAGCCCGTCGATTTCGATTATGCGCGCCCAGGCGACGTCACCGCGGCTCTGAAGCTGATCGCGGATGACGGCGTCACCGCCAAGGTCATGGCGGGCAGCCAATCGCTTGGGCCGATGCTCAACATGCGCCTGGTGCAGCCGGATCTCATCGTCGATATCACCGGTATCGAGGAACTGCGCCGGTTCGAGGAGCGTTCCGACGAAATGATCATCGGCGCCTGCGTCACCCATGCCGATATCGAGGATCAGCGCGTTCCCGACGTGAGTCGCGGCGCATTGCCGACAGTGGCGAGCGGCATCGCCTATCGCGCCGTGCGTAATCGCGGCACCATTGGCGGCAGCCTGACGCATGCCGATCCCTCGGCCGACTGGCACTCGATCCTGGCGGCACTGGGCGCCAGGGTGGTGCTGCGTGGTCCATCGGGCGAGCGTACCATTGCGGTCGAAGATTATATGCTCGGCGCGTTGGAGGCCGACCTGCGCGCGGGCGAGATGCTGGTGCACATCAAGGTTCCCAAGGTCAGCGGTTCGGCGCGCTGGGGTTATTACAAAAGCTGCCGCAAGACCGGCGAATTCGCTCATGCCATCGGTTGCTTCCTGCATGATGCTGATCGCGGCGTAAGCCGTGCGGTGATCGGTGCCACCGAAAGCAAGCCGATCGTGATGACGAAGGCCGATGGCATTTTCGATGCGCTTGCGAAATGTTCGAGCGATTGCGTCGACAGCCGCGCCGTCGGCGAAATCCTGGAATCGGCCGGGATGAGCGACCGGCTCGACAGGCAAACGCATATTGCCGCGCTTCGTCGCGCGATCGAACAGGCCCGGCCGGCATGAGCATCGTCACACTCAAGGTCAATGGCAAAAGGGTCAGCGCCGACGTTCCGCCGCGCACGCATCTGGCCGACTTCCTGCGCGAGACGCAAAATCTCACAGGAACGCATCTCGGATGCGAACACGGCGTTTGCGGGGCCTGTACGCTTCTGGTCGACGGTGTCCCGACACGCTCCTGCATCACCTTCGCCCACGCCTGCGAGCAGGCGGAGGTCACGACGATCGAAGGGCTTGACGACGACGAGATTGCCGGTGAATTGCGCGCGGCGTTCTCGCAGGAGCACGGATTGCAGTGCGGCTATTGCACGCCGGGCATGATCGTCTCCGCCCGCGACGTGGTGTTGCGGCTGCAGGCGCCGACCGAGCGCGATATCCGTATCCTGATGAGCGGAAACCTGTGCCGCTGCACCGGCTATGTCGGGATCACGCGCGCGATCCAGCGCGTCATCGAGGCGCGGCGAGGCCGCGGCATTGAGGCGATCCCGAACGGCAATCGGACACGGCTCGGCCCATCCGGGTCGGGCCACGCGAGTGCTATGGCGGCCACATCGTCGCGCCCGGCGCTTGAGACCAGGCCGCTCCCAGCGGTGAAGCGGGATGCTGCGCCGGTGGCCGATTTGCGCAAGGACGCGGACTGGAAACCGCAGACCACCTTTACGCAAAGCTTCAGGGTGTCGCATCCGGTCGCCGTCGTCTGGGGTTTCTTCGGCAATGTCGCCGAGGTTGCGTCCTGCCTGCCCGGCGCTTCGCTTGCTGCGGAGCCGGTCGATGGGCACGTCGACGGCCAGATCAAGGTCAAGATGGGGCCGATCACGGCGGAGTTTCAGGGGATCGCCGATGTCACGCGCGACGACGCCTCGCATACCGGCACGATTACCGGCATCGGCAAGGACCGGCGGAGCAATTCTGCGACACGCGGGCGGATCGGCTATGCCGTAAAGCCCGGCGCAACGGGTGATGAAACTCAGGTCGACGTCGTCATCGGATTCACGCTGACCGGGGCTCTCGCGCAGTTCAGCCGCTCGGGACTGGTACAGGATGTCGCCGGACGCATCATTGCGGTGTTCGTGCAAAATCTCGAAGCCAGGCTATCGCATCGCAGCGATGGCGGAACGGAGGGCCCGCCCCGGATGGTGACGGAGCTTGACGCCGGCTCACTGATTCGCTCGATGGTGACCGACTACATCAAACGGGGTTTTAGACGACTGTTTGGACGAAGCTGATGCCGGCGCTTGTGCGAAACCACGGCGCCAGATACGACAAAACTCGCTTTGAGGAATGGAATAGCCTATTCTGCAACCATGAATAAATTCGTTCCCAACTTTGATCGAAGCCGGGTGCCGCTGTACGTCCAGCTCGCTTCCGTGATGCGCCAGCGCATCGAGACGGGGCACTGGAGCGAGGGCGACAAGATTTCGACGATCGAGGAGCTCGAGAGCGAGTTCGGCGTCGCGCGCGTCACGGTTCGACAGGCGATCGAAATGCTGCGCGAGGAAGGATTGCTCGACGCCCAGCAGGGGCGTGGCACCTTCGTCTCGGGCAAGCCAAAGGACAAGCACTGGCTGAATCTCGCCAATGACTTCGAGTCGATCGTCGATTCCCTGAAGAACAACGTCATCAAGCGGGTGCATGTGCAGGAGAATGCCGATCCGCCGGAACTCAGGAACGGCGAAGGACAGCTGGCCAGCGGTTACGCCTTCCTGCGCAGCGTGCAGTACAACAACGACGAACCTTTCTCCGTCGTCAATCTCCATCTGGCCCGGCATATCTTCAACAAGGACCGCAAGCGGTTCATGCATACCGCCGCGCTGAGCAAGATCATCGAGATGGAAGACCTCTCGATCGTCCACGCCTATCAGGTGGTGACGATCGGTGTCGCCGATCCGGAAACTGCCGAACTTTTGAAGATCGGATTGGGCGAACCGACAGCCGATTGTCGGCTGGTGCTGGTGGATAGCGACGGCATTGCGGTCTATGTGGCCAACATCCACTATCACCGCAGCTGCTTTGCGGTCCGCGTCGACCTCTTGGAAAGGTCTGGCCGCAAACGTTCCGGCGCAAAAAGCTAGCGAGTCGCTCGCTCAGTTCAGGCCGCTAAAGTCTTTTCGGGTCCGGTTGAATCACGACCGGGCTTTAGATGCTTCTCTTGATGCGTTTTCTGCACGCGAACCGGTCGCCATTGTGCGAAAACGCTATAGGCCCCTGATCTGATCGGGCGTGGATCCCACGATTTCCTCGTACCGTTTCTGGTCGGTAGCGCCTTCGGTATTGATCAGCAGCACCCGTGAGTTGGCGTCAAGGCCCAGCATCGCGCGCGCGCCAGGGTCGGCAGCCGCCTTGCGGAGGCCGGCGAAACCGGCGCCGCCGCTTTCTCCGGACACGATGGCGGGATCGCCACCGGTCGGATGTGCCAGCCGGCGCATGGCCTCGGCGGCGTCGTCTTCGCCAACGGTCATGAAGGCATCGGCCTTGCGCGACAGAATCCGCCACGCCACCAGCGAAGGCTCGTAGCATTCCAGCATCGCCATGATCGTCGGCTCGCCATGATCGATCTTGACGGCTCTACCGACAACAGCGCTTTGATAGACGCAGGCGGCGCGATCGGGTTCGACCACCACGAATTTCGGCCGATTTTTTCCGAACACGACATCGAAATAACCGGCGACCGCGGCGGCGAGGCCGCCTACGCCGGCCTGAACAAAAACATGCGTCGGCGGCTGCGGCAGTTCGCGCAGGATTTCGTTGAGCATGGCGGTGTAACCCTGCATCACCAGCGCCGGAATCCGCTCATATCCGGGCCACGAAGTGTCTGAGACCACGATCCAGCCGTTCTCCTTGCAAACGGTCTCGGACTCCTCCACGGAATCGTCATAGGTGCCCGCGACCCGGACGATCTCCGCACCGAACCGCGCGATCGCCGCGATGCGCTCGTCGCTGACGCCGGAATGGACGAAAATCACGGCACGTGCGCCGATCAATTGCGCGCCCGCTGCGACCGACCGGCCGTGATTGCCGTCGGTTGCGCATCCGACCGTCAGCCTGGCGGCAATCTCGCGAACCGCAGGCGTCTCAATCTCGCTCACATCGACGGCGCGGCCGAGTTCGCGGCTCGCCGTTTCCAACAGCAACCTGATGACCGCATAGGAGCCGCCCAGCGCTTTGAAGCTGCCGAGGCCGAGGCGATAACCTTCGTCCTTGATGTGCAGCGAACCGACGGATAATTCCTGCGCGAGACTTGGCAGCGACTGCAGAGGCGTCGGTTGATGATTCCTGCGGAATTGCAGGAAGCGTTCGACCTCGACGGCGGCGTCGATCGCAAGAGTGGCGGCGTCTGCGGGATCGAGGGGCTGATTGTGAGCGGGATTGTTGTTTGGAAGGAGCATCAGACCACCTCTCGGCCGGCTTTCTCGCGGTGGCGTGACAAACCGGCGACGGATAAGACCATCCCGAATTCATACTATCATTATGAAGACCATTCAACGATGACGTTGACCGCCGCGATCGGAGATCGACTATATGGAGCTGGCGCTGGTGCCCGCCGGCTGGCTTCGTCAGTCATGAGAAATCAAACGAAAGTCGAGACCTGCCGTTGCGGCGGGCAGATCCGGAGCAGCCAAGCTCAAACGGCAAATAAACATATTGTCATTCCAACAATAGAACGTTATCCTGGCCTTGCCGGATATCGATCAAATCTGGTTGGAGGATGTATCGATGGTCGTGAAGATCAATCTGAACGCCGATATGGCGGAGGGTTTTGGCGCGTACGATGTGGGGGATGACTCCGGCATTCTGAAGGTCATCGGGTCCGCCAACATCGCCTGCGGCTTCCATGCCGGCGATCCGCGCATCATGCACAATGTCGTTGCGGAAGCAAAGCGTCAGGGCGTCACGATCGGCGTTCATCCCGGCTTCAATGATCTCTGGGGTTTCGGTCGCCGCCGCATCGATATGCGTCCGGACGATCTCGAATACATGGTCGCCTACCAGATCGGGGCGCTTCAGGCCATGGCGGCCTATTCCGATGTCAAGGTCACCCATCTCAAACCGCACGGCGCTTTGAACAACATGGCCGCCGAGGATCACGCCTATGCGCTGGCGATCGGCCGCGCCATCAAGGCCGTCGATTCCAACATCATCTATGTGGCGCTGGCAGGATCGGAGATGGAGAAGGCGGGCCGTGAACTCGGTCTGCGTGTAGCCATCGAAGGATTTTGCGATCGCCAGTACGACGATGACGGCAATCTGACCTCGCGTAAAATACCGGGCTCGGTCATCAAGGACCCGGCTGTCGCGACCAGGCAGGTGCTGGACATGGTGCTGAACAACACCATCACCTCGCGCAACGGCAAGAAGATCAATTGCAAGGTTCACACGCTGTGCGTTCATGGCGACGAGCCGACCGGCGTGGCGACCGCCCGTGCGGTTCGCGAAGGCCTGGAGAAGGCGGGCGTCAAGCTGGTCCCGCTCACCGAGATGACGTTGGACTGAACGAAAGCAGGCAGGCGATGAGCGCGAAACCGACACTTGCGATCCTCGGCGGGACGGGCGATCTCGGATCCGGCCTTGCCAAATGCTGGCTGGCGGCGGGTTACAAGGTGATCGTCGGGTCGCGCTCCGCCGAAAAGGCTAAGGCCTTTGCCGAGGAACTGGCGGGCGACGTTTTGGGTGACGACAATGCGAATGCGGCCAAGGCCGCCGACATCGTCGTTCTGGCGGTGCCCTTTGCCAGCCATGAGGCCACCTTGCTCGAGGTCAAGGATTTCGTTCAGGGCAAGATCGTCGTCGATGCCGCCGTGCCCCTGGTGCCGCCGAAAGTTTCGGTCGTGCAACTGCCGGCGGAAGGCTCGGCGGCGCAGATCGCGCAGCAATTGCTCGGCAATGATGTCCGCGTCGTTTCGGCATTCCATAATGTCGGCGCGACCAAGCTTCACCAGGGCGGCCGCGTGGATTGCGACGTCCTGGTGTTTGGCAATGACAAGGCGGCCCGCGACGCGGTCATCGAACTGGCGAATGTGGTGGCAACCGCCGGCATCGACGGCGGCGTGCTGGCGAATTCGGCGGCGGCCGAGGCGATGACGTCGGTGCTTATCGGGATCAACCGGCGTTACAAGGTGCCCGGCGCGGGCATTCGCATCACCGGGCTGTCGCCTGCTGCCTCCGGTTGATATTTTATTTACCCACGAGCTCGCAGATGGCCGGCCATGAGATGTGGGCGGTAGTGCCCGTCAAACGATTAAGCCAGGCCAAGCAGCGCTTGAGAGGCGTTCTGTCCTCCGAACAGCGTGTGGCGCTTGCGCGGGCCATGCTGTGCGACGTCCTGGAAAGCCTTCGCGCCACGTGCTCGCTTGCCGGCATCGTCGTGGTCAGCGCCGATCCCGCGGTTCATGCGACAGCGCGGGCCCTTGGCGCTTCGCCGATCTTCGATGCCAGCGAGTCCGGCGTGAATGATGCGGTTCAGCAGGGGCTGGACGCGCTCGCGCCGGACGGCCACGGCGCCCTGGTGGTGCCGGCCGATATTCCCTTTGCAACTGCGGATGATTTCGAATCGGTGCTCGCTCTCCTCCGGCACCACGACGTGGTTCTTTCCCCGGCGCTGTCGGATGGTGGCACCAATGCACTGGCGATGCGATCGCCGGATTTGCTCAAGCCTCACTTCGGCGAAGACAGTTTCGCCATGCACCGCGCCATCGCCGGGCAGAAGCGGCTTTCTTGCGGTGTCTTCCGATCCGTGCGAATTGGCAGGGACATCGACATGGCGGAGGACATCCGGCCACTGGACTTTATTCCTTCCAGCTTTTCAAATCTGACATCGTCCCTTCTTAAGGGATTTGAGCTTGAAGACCGTCGTGCGTTCCATGGAGCGCCGGCCGCCGCAAGGATCTGGTGATGGATATGCTAGGTGATTTTCCGCTCGACCGCCGCCTGACGCGGGATCAGGCGGTCGGGCTGATCGAACTGAACGACCTTGACGAGTTGCTCCGGGCCGCCGCGCGGCGCCGTGACGCAGCACATCACGACGTCATCTCCTATTCGCGAAAGGTGTTCATCCCGCTGACGCAGCTATGCCGGGACGTCTGCCATTATTGCACCTTCGCGCATGCGCCGCGCGCCGGCGTCAAGCCGTATCTGTCGATCGACGAAGTGGTGGAGATCGCAAGGCAGGGAAAAGCGGCCGGCTGCAAGGAGGCGCTATTCACGCTCGGCGACAAGCCCGAGCTTAGATATCGCGCCGCCAGGAACGAACTGAGCCGGTTGGGGCATGAGTCGACCTTGTCCTATCTCGCCGAAGCGGCCAGGGCGGTTCTCGAACAGACCGGGCTGTTGCCCCATATCAACCCGGGGATCATGACCGGGGATGATCTGAAGGCATTGCGCAAGGTATCGGTGTCGCAGGGCATCATGCTGGAGACGGCTTCGGAGAGGTTGAGCGCAAAGGGCGGTCCGCATTTCGGATCGCCGGACAAGCTGCCCGCGGTAAGGCTTCAGACGATCAAATCTGCCGGCGAGCAGGCGGTCCCGTTCACGTCGGGGATCCTGATCGGCATCGGCGAGACGCGGCGGGAGCGTCTCGACGCGCTGTTCGCATTGCGCGATCTCAACGATGCCCACGGACATATCCAGGAAATCATCATCCAGAATTTCCGTCCCAAGCCTGATACCCGCATGGCGGATGCGCCTGCGCCTTCGATCGAGGATCATCTCTGGACGATCGCGCTGGCACGGCTGATATTCGAGCCCGAGATGAACATCCAGGCGCCGCCCAATCTCAGTCCGGGTGCGCTGGCCCCACTTGTCGCCGCCGGCATCAATGATTGGGGCGGCGTGTCGCCGGTCACGCCTGACCACGTCAATCCGGAAGCGCCGTGGCCGCATTTGCGGCTGCTGGAAGCGGCGACCAACGCGACCGGGAAACGGCTGGTCGAGCGCCTCGCGATCTATCCGGCTTTCGCGCGCCACACCTCGCGCTGGGTCGACACCAAGCTGCAAAAACCGGTGCTGGATTCGGTTGACGGCGACGGATTTCCGCGCAGCGACGACTGGCACCCCGGCGATATCGGCGAATTGCCTGCGCGCGAGACCGGATGGCTCACGACCGTTCCGTCGGCGCCATTGGCGAGCAGCCTGACCGGCATCGTCGCGAAGGCCCAGCGCGGCGATGAACTTGCGGAAGATGAAATCGTCCGGCTGTTCCGTGCGCATGGAAACGAGTTTTCCTTCGTATGCCGCGCCGCCGACGAATTGCGACGGGACGTCAACGGCGATGTCGTCAGCTATGTGGTGACGAGGAATATCAACTACACCAATATCTGCTCGTTCCGGTGCCAGTTCTGCGCATTCTCGAAGGGCAAGATGAGCGAGAATTTGCGCGGCAGGCCCTACGACCTCGAAATGGCCGAGGTGACGGCGCGCGTTGCCGAAGCCTGGGACCGTGGTGCATCCGAAGTCTGCATGCAGGGCGGCATCCATCCGTCCTACACCGGACAGAAATACATCGACATCTGCCGCGCGGTTAAACGCGCCGTGCCGTCGATGCATGTCCACGCATTTTCGCCGCTCGAAATCCACCAGGGGGCGCAGACATTGGGCGTGCCCGTCATCGATTTCCTGCGTGAACTGAAAGCGGCCGGGTTGGGCACGCTGCCGGGCACCGCTGCTGAAATTCTCGATGACGAGGTACGCGCGATACTATGTCCGGACAAGATCCGGACCCAGCAATGGCTTGATGTGATGCGCGCCGCCCATTCGGTCGGCTTCAAGTCCACGGCCACCATCATGTTCGGCCATGTCGAGCGTTACGAGCATTGGGCGCGGCATCTGCTGCGAATTCGTCGCCTGCAGAATGAGACAGCAGGCTTTACCGAATTCGTGCCGCTGCCATTCGTGCATATGGAAGCGCCGATCTACCTGAAGGGACGTGCGCGGCCCGGCCCGACTTTCCGCGAGGCGATCCTGATGCATGCGGTGGCGCGTCTGGTCCTCAATCCCTGCATCACCAATATCCAGGCGTCCTGGGTGAAATTGGGTGCCGAAGGCGTCCGGCATTGCTTGTCGGCGGGGGTCAACGATCTCGGCGGGACGCTGATGGACGAGAGCATTTCCCGCTCCGCCGGCGCATCGCATGGCCAGGAAATGACGCCGCAGGAGATGGAGCAGATCATCAGCGCGGCGGGCCGCGTTCCGCGCCAGCGCACCACGCTCTATGGCGATGCCGAGACCACGCTGCGGCAGCGATCGTTCGATGCTGCCCATCAAAGGCAGCTCAACTTTGCGGCACAAACGCCGGACATTCGGGCGACGATCGGATAGATCGAGCGCGCCGTCCATGAAATGAATGCGACAGCGCGGACAACGCGACAACTGTCGCTTCGCGACGCTGCCTGACTGCCAGATCATGATTCGATCGGAGCGATTCCGATCATGATCTCATCTCCTTGTTCGAGCATGATCTTTTCGGAAAGCCGATGCCCGCTTATCCGGAGCATGCTGGAAGATTGAAGCGGCTGATCGGCGCGATTCCGCATCGTTGACATCTGCTCGCAGTCGCTCCGGAAGTGCGCGGCGATCTGGCTACATGACGTCGAACGCTGCGCCTTCTTGCTACTAAAGTGAGCAGCCATGGCTGCAAAATTGGACAGCGCTAGCTTGACGACAGTCGGTCGATTGATTTTAATATCCTAAATATAGGATGATAGGACCTAATTTCCCGGCAATACGTGTGATCGCCATCCGATAGAAGTTGGCATACGGCTTGCTCAATCCGTTCAGGAGTTCACCTACTCATCCCGTTAAAACGGAGGAACGCGAATGAACCAACGGCGAGCGCTGTTTTTCGGCGGAGTTGCCGCCGCCATCATCTCCACCATCGTGTCCGGAAATGCGTTCGCGCAAACGATCAAGATCGGCGTCAATGAGCCGCTGACGGGGCCATTCGCGGCGTCCGGCACCTATGTGGTGAATGGCGCCAAAATCGCCGCCGATGAAATCAACGCAAAGGGCGGCGTGCTTGGCAAGAAGATCGAACTCGTCATCGAGGACAACAAGAGCAATCCGACCGAGGCTGCGGCTGTCGCCGAGAAGCTGATCACCGATGACAAGGTGCCGGTCATGATGGGCGCCTGGGGCTCGAGCCTGACGCTCGCGGTGATGCCGAAGCTGATGCAGTACAAGCTTCCGATGGTGGTCGAGACCTCGTCGTCGAGCAAGATCACGACTTCCGGCAATCCCTACATCTTCCGCATCTCGCCGCCTTCCTCGGTCGAGGCCGATGCGTTCCGCTCGATCGCGCCGAAGATCGGCATCAAGAAGGCCGACTTCCTGGTGATCAACAATGATTGGGGGCGCGGCTCCGCCGACGATTTCAGCAAGGTCATGAAATCGATGGGCATCCAGGTCGGTCTGGTCGAGATCATGGACCAGGCGGCGCAGGACATGACGGCCCAGCTTGCGAAGATCAAGGCCACCGATTCCGACACCATCATGGTGACGACCGCGGTCGAGCAATTGACGCTGGTGCTGAAGCAGGCGGCGGCGCTCGGTATCACCAAGAAGATCGTCACCACCGGCGGTTCGCAGAATCCAGATCAGCTGATCGAGCAGGCCGGCGCTGCGGCCAATGGATCGATGCATCTGACGACCTTCGCGCCGTGGTATCCGGACAAGACACCCGATCCGAAGGCGACCGAATATTTCCTTGGCGAATGGAAGAAGCGCGGCTTCTCCTTTGCCGGCGCGACGGAAAGCTTCCGTGGTTACGATGGCATCCGGACCATTGTGCACGCGATCCAGACTGCGGGCAAAGCGGAGCCTGATGCGATTACCCAGGCGCTCTGGAAGACCGACTTCATGGGTCTCAATGGTCCCATCAAGTTCCAGAAGCAGGGCCCGGCCGGCCGGGAAAGCGGCCAAAGCATGCCGAACCTCTATCTGATCAAGATCGAAAACGGAAAAGTCGTTCTCGCCGAATCCTGAAATCTCACAGCGGCGACGGGGCGCCGCGTTATGCGGCGTCCCGTGTCGTTGTCGGGAGATGGAAATGCCGAGATTGCCAGACCCGGATGAGCGATCATGACTGAGTTTGTCCAGCACATCATCGACATGGTGATTCTCGGCAGCACCTATGCGCTGCTCGGAATTGGGCTCACCCTGATTTTCGGCATCATGAACGTCGTCAACTTCGCGCATGGCGAGTTGTATTCGTTCGGCGCTTACTTTGTTTATCTGGTTGCGGTTCTGCTCGGGCTCAATTTTTTCGTCGCGCTCATAGCGGCCGTCGTCGCCGGATTTGTTCTGGGCGCGCTGATCGAGTTCGTGCTGCTGAGGCCGATGCGGGGCGCCGATATCGATACGACCATGCTGATCATGATCGGTGCGATGATCGTGATGCAGAATGGCGAGCAGTTCATCTGGGGCGGCGTGGCGAAGTCGGTTCCAACGCCGTTCCCCGACCTTCCACTGGTGATCGGACCGTTTTCGGTGTCGTGGCTCCGCCTGTTCGTGCTATGCGCGGCATCGGTGCTGATCGCCATATCCTACTACCTGATCAACCGTACCAAGCTCGGCAAGGCGATGCGCGCAACGTTCCAGGATCAGGACACCGCATCGCTGATGGGCGTCAACATCCAGCTCATCTACATGGCGACGTTTGCGATCGGATCGAGTCTGGCGGCAGCCGCCGGCGCGCTGCTTGGGCCGGTCTATGTGATCTCGCCGCAGATGGGCAACCTGGCTTCGCTGAAAGCCTTTGCCATCGTCATTCTCGGCGGTCTGGGCAGCATCGGTGGTGCGACGATCGGCGGCTTCATCCTTGCCTGCGCTGAGGAGCTTGGCGCCGGCTATATTTCGTCCGGATACCGGGATGCCATGGGGTTTCTTCTCATCATCGCGGTCCTTCTGTTCAAGCCGACCGGCCTGTTCGCGCGTTCGGAGCGGATCGGATGAGGCGGTTCGCTCCCTGGATCGCTTTCCTGCTGTTCGCTTCGGTGCCGCTCTGGCTGCGAGATCCCTATCTCCTTAATGCGTTCATCACGACGGGCATCTTCATCATCGCGGCGATGAGCCTCAATTTGCTGCTCGGCTATACCGGGCAGCTCAGCCTCGGCCACGTCGCGTTCTTCGGCATCGGTGCCTACACCAGCGCCCTGGTGTCGCTTGGTTTCGACGTCGAGCTGTTTGCCGGGATCCGCGTCGTTCACGAGCCCTGGCCGGTCTGGTCGGGCTTCCTGATCGCGATATTGGTCTCGGCGCTATGCGGCTATGTCGTCGGCAAGCTGTCGTTCAGGGTCCGCGGCGCCTATTTCGTCATTGTCACCATCAGTTTTGCGGAAGTGGTGCGGCTGGTCGCGTTGAACTGGGTCGAACTCACGCAGGGCCCGCTGGCCTTGACATCGATTCCGCCGATGACGCTGGGATTGCCCGGGCTCGGCTATCTCGATTTCTACAGCAAGGAATCGAACTATTACCTCGTCTTCGGCGTTCTGGTGCTGAGCTACATCGTCATCTCCCGCTTGGTTCATTCGCATGTCGGGCGGGCGATGGTCGCGCTGAAGGAGAACGAGTCGCTCGCCGTATCCGTCGGCATCGACGTGACCCGGTATCTGGTGCTCGCCGCAATGTTTTCCGCGGCGATCGCCGGCGCTGCCGGCAGCCTGTACGCCCATTATCTCGAGATCATCGACCCCGACGTCTTTTCGTTCCTCTACACCGTCACGATGGTGATCATGGTGATCACCGGGGGCAAGGGCACGCTGGCCGGGCCGATCGTGGGCGGCCTGATCTTCGGCTTCGTGCCGGTGGTGGCGCGTTCCTTCGCCGCGCCCGAAGTGCAGTGGATGTTGTATGGCCTGCTGATGATCGTGATCGTCTTCGTGCTGCCGCAGGGCATCGTGCCGGCGATCGAAAAATGGTTCGGGCTTTCGAACCCTGATCCGAAAGCCGATATCAACGCCTGTCCGGCAAAGATTCAGGATGCGCCGTGACCGTGATCGAACAGCCGCATACTCCCGAGCCCGTGCTGACCGTCGAGCACATCGCGGTCCATTTCGGTGGACTGGTTGCGATCTCCGACATGAATTTTGTCGTCAATCGCGGCGAGGTGGTCAGCCTGATCGGACCCAATGGCGCCGGCAAGACGACGGCGTTCAACGTCATCACCGGCTTTCTGCGGCCGACCAAGGGCGAGGTCCGCTACTGCGGCACTTCGCTCGGCAATCTGAAGCCGCATCAGGTCACCTCGCTGGGCCTTGCCAGGACATTCCAGCGCACCAGCGTGTTCCAGAGCGTCAGCGTGTTCGATAATGTCATGATCGGACTGCACCGGCGCAATCGTTCGAACCTGATCGATGCGCTATTGGCATTGCCGCGCCAGCGCAAGTCCGAGAAGGAACTCCGCGAACTGGCCGCGGAGCTGCTCGAGATCGTCGGCATCTCCCGGCGCGCCGCGGAAAAGGCAGGCAGCCTGTCTTATGGCGACCAGCGGCTACTGGGTGTTGCGCTGGCGCTGGCTTCCGACCCGTCGATGCTTCTGCTCGACGAACCGGTATCCGGCATGAACGCCACCGAGACCGCACGTTTTCTGGATCTGTTGAATCGGCTGCATGCGCGCGGCATGTCGATCCTTCTGGTCGAGCATGACATGCCGATGGTGATGGGCGTGTCCGATCGTATCGTCGTGCTCAACTACGGCCGCATCATCGCCGAGGGACCGCCAGCATCGATTCAGGGGAATCCGGAAGTCATACGCGCTTATCTCGGGCAGGGGGCCACTCGCCATGCTCGAAATTAGCAATCTCGTCTGCTGCTACGGCAAGGTCGAGGCTGTCAAAGGCGTGTCGTTGACGATCAAGGCCGGCCAGCTCGTGGTTTTGATCGGCGCGAACGGCGCCGGCAAGAGCACCACGCTGCGGGCGATTTCCGGAATCCTGCCGCGGGCCTCGGGCCGGGTGATGTTCGACGGCGAGGATATCACGCGCTGTTCGGCGCAGCAGATTCTCGCCAGGGGCATCGCGCACTGTCCCGAAGGCCGCAAGGTGTTCCCCCATATGACGGTGAACGAAAATCTCGACATGGGCGCCTATCTCCGCCGCGATCACGATGGCGTCGAGGCGGACCGTGAAGGTATTTTTGCACAGTTCCCAAGGCTGGCCGAACGTCGCAACCAGGTGGCGGGAACGTTGTCCGGCGGCGAGCAGCAGATGCTCGCGATCGGCCGTGCCATCATGTCGAAGCCGAAGCTGATCATGTTCGACGAGCCGTCGCTTGGGCTGGCGCCCAATATCGTCGAGCAGGTCTTCACCATTATCGACGACATACGCAGGTCGGGGACCACCGTGCTGATGGTCGAGCAGAACGCCTATTCGGCGCTTGAGATGTGCGATTACGCCTATCTGCTGGAGGCGGGATCGATTGTGCTGTCTGGCAGGGGCGACGAACTCATCGATGATGAGCATGTCCGCTCGGCCTATCTTGGAGGCTGACCGTCTTGTCGGAACCAGGCCAGATCGTATGCGCGCGGCGGCGGAATCTATTGGCTGGTCAGGCGGCGGAGGCTGCGTTCGAGGACGCGGCGCGTGGCAAGGCGGGCGCGATGCGCATCCTGCGCGGCGATCGCCTCATAGATCGCGTAATGATCCTCATAGGCGATCAACTCGGTTGCGGATTTCTGCGCGGAATTGGCGCGCGCCTGGGAGATCGATTCGTAGAGATGCGGCTGCAGAAATTGCATGAAACTCACGATCAGCGGATTTTGCGTCGCCTCGGCTATCGCGAGATGGAACGCGATATCGGCCTCAAGCGCACGCTTGAACGTATTGGCGGTGGGCTCCATGAGCTTGAGCCAGCCTGACATCGCCTTCAGGTCGCTCGACCTGCGCCGCTCCGCGGCGAGGACTGCAGCCTGCATTTCGACCGCCATGCGCAGTTCGAAGATATGGCGCAGCGAAGGTTGCGTGCCGGTCGGCGTCGCCAGTCGGAACGGCCGCGCCTTTGCATCGTTTTCGACGAACACGCCCTTGCCCTGGTGGGATGCAATCAGGCCATCGGATTTCAGCCGCGACAGCGCTTCGCGGACGACCGTGATGCTGACGCCGAACGTTTCGCTCATCTCCTTGCTGGGAGGCAGCTTCCGTCCGGGCTCGTACCTGCCATTGATGATGTCGTCGCGAAGCATCGAGGTGACGCGATCGGTGAGATTGTTCGAGGCAGTCGCCCGGCGCACCGGCTTATATGGCATCTTTCACGTCCTACCGAAGGCGGTGATATCGATGGCGGGATGAATACGGTCGCATTCTGTGCACGACATTCTGATGTTTTCGATTTCCCTGGTTTGCCGGGCGGATCGCTGATGAGTTGAGAATCGACGGAAGTTATCGTGCAGCAGGTTGGGCCATGTCAAATCCGGAGAGACGTTCTCTCGGGCCTTTGGCCTATGGCGGCACAGCGCCACAAGGCTTTCGAGGTTCGGATGCATCGTGACCGATGGAATCGATTTAAGAACGCGTTGCACCCATCCCTCCATCGCTCCGTTCAAGAATGAAAGAAAGCGCGACGCTTCCGCAGGCGCTTGCCACGTCGAACTTATCATATAAGATGATGAGCTAGGAAGAACCCGGGGGACGATCTTGGATCTGGATAATCAAAGCCTGCGCGGATTTATCGAAAGCACTGAGGCGGCGAACGCAGCCGATGTCCTGAGAATAAGGGAGCCGGTCAGTCTTCAGCTCGAAATGACTTCGACGGTGTTCGAACTTGACCGCCTCGGCAAGAATCCGGTGGTGATCTTCGAAAATGTGACTGGCTTCGATATGCCCGTCGTCACCAATGTCGCCGGCAATCGCGAGCTGCTGGCGCGCTGCCTGAACAGCAGCGTTGCCGACCTGCCCACCGCGTTTCGGGAGCGCTGCCAGAATTACATTGCGCCGGAAATCGTGGCACGAGGAGCCTGGGACGAGGTCGTGCTCGAAGGCGATCAGGTGGATTTGACGCGGCTGCCGATCCCCTATCAGTTCACGGTGGATGCCGCGCCCTACATCACCGCGGGCCAGATCACGGCGCGCGATCCCGAGACCGGCGTGGATACCACGGGCTTCCATCGGTTGATGCTGAAAGGCAAGAACCGGCTCGGCGTTTCCCTGCATTCGCGCCGCCGCATGTACGAATTCCATCGCCGCGCGGAGGCCAGGGGCAACTCGCTTCCGGCCGCGATCGTCATCGGCGTGCACCCGCTGCATTACATGGGATCGATGACCTATGCGTATCCGCCGAACGTCCGCAAATTCGACATCATCGGCGGCCTGTTCGGCGAACCTTATCGCCTGGCGCGATGCGGCGTCGGAGAGCTCGAGGTGCCCGCGGGCGCCGAGATGATTATCGAGGGCGAAATTCTCGCCGGTGTGCACGAGCCGGAAGGGCCGTTCGGAGAATTCACCGGCTACGCCTCCTACCGGAGCACGCAGAACGTATTTGTCGCGCACCGCGTCCGGATGCGCCGGGACGCCTACTACCACAGCGTGGTTTCAGGCATGTCCCGTGATCACATCCTGATCTCATGCGTGACGAGGGAAGGAGAGATCCTGAACGCGCTGCGCCGTAACCTGCCGAATGTTCGTGCGGTGCATGTTCCGCACAAAACCTGTGGCGCGTTTCTTGCAATCGTTTCGATGAAGAAGATTGCAGAAGGCGAACCAAAAATGGCGATGCTCACGGCGCTCGGCACCGAGCTCTATACCAAGCAGGTGATCGTCGTCGATGAGGATGTCGACATTTACGACATGGACGACGTGATGTGGGCCGTTGCAACGCGGGTGAAGGCCGAAAAGGATGTTCTGCTGATCCCAGGCGTGAAGTCGGCGATCATCGATCCGACGTCCGATCCCGACGAGTTCACCGTGACGAAGATGGGAATCGATGCAACCGCGCCGAAGGGCGATTTCGCCGAGCGTCTGACCATTTCGCCGGAGCAGCGTTCCCGGGCCCGCGAGATTCTCGCCAATGCAAATGTGATCTAGCGCGTTTTCGAGCGAAGTGGAGACCGGCTCGCGTGAAGAAACCGCGTCAAAACAGAAAACTCGAGCCCGGTTCTGATTCCATCAGAACCGCAAAAGGCTCTGGTCGTCCGAAGCATATGCTTGCCGGGATATGCGCATCGGGTTTCCGGTTGAAACAAGATGATCTGTCGATCTTATTCCTGGAGGTAACATGACGCTTCGAAATGTCGCGGCCATCGTATTTCTGATCGCCGCCGCCCTGGCCAGCCCTGACGCCGCAAGCGCACAGACCAAGGTGCGGTTCACCCTCGACTGGGTTCCTGGTGCAACTCATGGCGCTTTTTTTATCGCGCTGCAGAAGGGGTATTACAAACAGGAAGGCCTCGACGTGACGATCGATCGCGGCAAGGGATCCGCCGAGGTCGTGCGCCAGCTGGCATCCGGCGTCTATGACATGGGTTTCCCGGATATCAACGTCGTGATCGATTTTGATTCGAAGAATCCGGATCAGGCGTTTCCGGTGCTCATGAGCGGATATGAAGAGGCGCCTGCCGCAATCATGTTTCTGAAATCGAGCGGCATTACCGAGCCGAAGCAGCTCGACGGAAAGAAGCTCGGCGTCGCGCCGAACGATTCGACATTCAAGCTGTTTCCGATTTTCGCCAAGCAGGCCGGTATCGATCTTTCGACGGTCAATATCACGAGCGTCGATCCGAGCCTGCGCGAGGCTTTGCTTGCACAAAAGAAGGTCGACGCAGCTCCCGGCCAGTTCTTCAATTCCTTCATGGAATTGCAGGCCAAGGGCGTTCCGGCCTCCGATATCGGCCACTTCATGTACAAGGATTATGGCTTGCCGCTCTACAGCAATTCCGTTGCCGCATCGCGCTCCTTCCTCAAGGAGCATCCCGACGCCGTGCGCGGCTTCATCCGGGCGACGCTCAAGGGCCTGAAGGACATGGTCCGCGATCCCGAGGAGGCTGTTAAGGCCGCGGTCGCCTATGAGCCGCTGCTCGATCCCGATGTCGAACGGCGGCGGCTCCGCATCGCAATGGACTGCTGCATCATTACAGACACCGTGCGCAAGCAGGGCTTTGGCGATGTCGACCCGGCGCGGCTGGACAAGGTCATCGACCAGATCACCGACGCGTACAAATTGCCGCGCAAGGTGAGCCGCCAAGAGGTCTTCGATCCTCAATATCTGCCGCCGGCAAGCGAAAGAATGGTCAACTGACCGCTGGCGAGAAGGCTGCAAGTTCGGGAGTAAAGAGACATGGCCTTTATCCAGTTGACGGATGTCGATCTCGTCTATGGAGCCCCGAATTCGCAAAAGGCGGCGCAGACGCTGGCCGTGTCGTCCGCCAACCTGTCGATCGAGCACGGGGAGTTCCTTGCCATCGTCGGCCCGAGCGGATGCGGGAAGTCGACCCTGCTCAAGCTGATCGCGGGGCTGGTCCGGCCCAACCGCGGCAGCGTCACGGTTGACGGCAAGGAGGTCACCCAGCCGCTCAAGACGGTAGGCATGGCGTTTCAGAACGCCACGCTGCTGCCCTGGCGCAACATCCGCGACAACGTGCTGCTGCCGCTGGAGATCGTCGAGCCCCATCGCAGCCGCCACAAGATCGAGCGCGAGAAGAACCGCGAGCATGCGGAGGTGCTGCTCGACAAGGTAGGTCTCCGCGGCTTCGGCGACCGGATGCCCTGGCAATTGTCCGGCGGCATGCAGCAACGCGCCCAGCTTTGCCGGGCCTTGATTCACGAGCCGTCGATCCTGCTGCTCGACGAGCCCTTTGCCGCGCTGGATACGTTTACCCGCGAGGACCTCTGGAGCGTCCTGCAGGACCTGTGGTCGTTCCGCAAATGCACCATCATCCTGGTCACCCATGAACTGCGCGAGGCGGTCTATCTGGCGCAGACCGTGCACGTGATGTGTTCCCGGCCCGGGCGTATCCTCAAGTCCAGCGCGGTGAATATTCCGCGTCCGCGAACGCTGGAATCAACCTTCGAGCCGGCTTTCGTCGATCTGGTTCATGATCTGCGACACCACATCAGCTTGGGGAAGAAGCATTGAATACCAAATCCCTGGAAAGAGTTGCGCCCTGGCTTGCGACCGCGGTGCTGATCGCATTGTGGTGGCTTTGCGTATGGCTGTTCGATATCAAGAGCTACGTGCTGCCTTCTCCGCTGGAGACGGTGCAGGCGATCTACAAGTACCACTACGCGCTGTTCGTGCATGGCGCTTCGACGCTGGCCAGCACGCTGATCGGTTTCGTGGTTGCGGTTGTCTTCGGCATGATCATCGGCATTCTCGTCGGATCGTCGCGGCTGCTTTACAGCGCGATCTATCCGCTGCTGATCGGGTTCAACAGCGTGCCGAAGGCGGCGCTGGTGCCGATCTTCGTCATCTGGTTCGGCGCCGGCACCATTCCGGCGGTGCTGACCGCCTTCATGCTTTCCTTCTTTCCGATCGTCGCCAACGTAGCTATCGCCTTCGCCACCATCGAGCCGGAGCTTCTGGAGGTGATGCGCTCCTTGGGCGCGTCGCGGCGCGATATGACGTTCAAGATCGGAATTCCGCGCGCGCTTCCGTACTTTTTCGCTTCGCTCAAGATATCGATCACGCTGGCCTTTGTCGGCTCGGTCATCGCCGAGATCGTCGCGGGCAATGATGGCATCGGAAACGTCATGCTCGTTGCCAGCTCGAATTTCAACGTGCCGCTCGTATTTGCGGCGCTGGTCGTCGTCGGCGTGATGGGCGTCGGCATGTATGCCATTTTCGATTTCTTCGACCGCAGGATGACGAACTGGTCGGTGCGCGGCGGCGACGGATTGCAGCAATCCATCGGTGGATAGGATAGGATGCCGCAAATGGTTGACAGCAGGAACAGTAACCGCACATGAAAGCGCAGCGATTAATTGTCGGCATCACCGGAGCATCCGGCACCGTTTATGGTGTTGCCGCGCTGAAGGCGTTACGTGCTGCCGGAATCGAAACTCATCTGGTGATCTCGAAGTCCGGACAGATCACCGCGGCCCACGAGCTCGACATGAGCCTTTCGGAAGTCATGTCGCTCGCTGACGTCGTCTACAAAGCCGGCGACATCGCCGCTGCAATTTCGAGCGGCTCATTCCGGACCATGGGAATGCTGGTGGCGCCTTGCTCGATCAGGACGCTTTCCGAGATCGCAAGCGGAGTGACGTCGAGCCTGTTGACGCGGGCGGCTGACGTCGTCCTGAAGGAGCGCCGGAAGCTGGTGCTGATGGTTCGCGAAACGCCTTATCATCTGGGCCATTTGCGATCGATGACCCAGGTTACTGAGATGGGCGCGATCGTGATGCCGCCGGTTCCAGCGTTCTACACCCGGCCTGCAACGGTAGACGCAATCGTCGGACACTCGGTCGGCCGCGCGCTCGATCTCCTCGGCGTGGAAAATAGCATGGTGGGACGCTGGGGAGAGGACATCGGCATCAGGCCGGGCTGACGGTTGTCCTTGCTTTAACCGCGCGGAACATTGGCCGAGGAGCGCCGTCGCGGCTCGTCCGCCGCTTCCTCGGCTTTTGAATCCGGTTTGTCGGCTGAGAAATTCTGCAACACGACCGTCGTGGTCTGTGGTGGGCCGGCAATCCGGATGCCGAGTTCCTGAAAGCGCCGCTTCATGCGCCGATAGAATTCGCGCTGGACCGGCCAGCGCCCGGAAACCGAACATTCGATTTGACCGACGATGGTGACCATCGAGGAGTCGACCCGGTCCACGCCCCAGAGATCGAGGTCGCCACGGATCATCGGGCTGAATTTGGGATCCTTGCGGATTTCGGCGGCGATCTCCTTCAGCACGGCGCTGACCCGGTCGGTATCCTCGGCGTAGTCCACATTGACGCTTACCGAGGCGTTGCCGATCCCGCGATTGGTGTTGGTAACACTGGTGACCGAACTGAAAGGAATGATGTGGATCGATCCATCGCCCGCCCTGAGCCGGATGGTGCGGATCGAGAGATTCTCGACGACGCCGGAGAGGCCCGAGACCGTGACGAAGTCGCCCACCTGCATCGCATTTTCCAGCAGCAGGAACAGGCCGGTGATGACGTCCTGCACCAGCTTCTGTGAACCGAAGCCGATGGCGATGCCGATGATGCCGGCGCCGGCCAGCAGCGGGGCGATGTTGACGCCGAGGGCGCTGAGAGCGGTAAGCACGACCACGGTGAGAATGACCGACAGCAAGGTCGTGCGGAACATCGGCAGGAACGTCCGCAAGCGCGTGGCCCGGGCATATCGCCCTTCGCGCGACAGCCGCATCAGGTGCTGATCGATGCCGGCATTGACGGCTTCCCAGAGCGCAAATGCGATGATCGCGGCGATACCGATCGTGACCGCGGCCGAAATCAGGCGCCCTCCGATGTGATCGCTGGAAAACCAGACCGTTACATCGACACCCCAGACTTCAAGCAGGGCGAATACGGTGATGATGCTGATCACACCGGACACGATCCTGCGCAGCGCTGGAAAATAGCGGTTGGCGCGTGCTTCGAGCCCGGGAAACTGCCGCAGGAATTCCGGGCTGATCCGAAAGACGCGATCGAGCGCCGCCATCAGCGCGATCGATGCGAGCCGGGCAATGACCAGAACCGCGAGGCTGGCAACGAAATAGCGCAGCAGCAGGGCATAGCCATTCTGCACCCGGAGCGCCCAGACCGCCCATAGCGCGAGATCAAGGATGATTGCTGGAATATGCCAGATGTCGGCAAAGCGGTTGCGCATGATCGCAAACAATCCACCTTCCCTGTTGGAAGGCCGGATTGCATCGGCGACGCTGCGCCGGCATTGCAGAATGATAATGACGACGAACAGGTGGACGATGAGCATCACCAGCCGCACCACCGCCCCATAGGCCCGCCGGTACAGGCCAAGCAGCAGGGCGATATTGGCAAATGCAATGCCGAATACCGTGAACGCGACGATGCGGCTCCACCACACGTCGAGATAGGCGGCCGTTTCGTCACGGATCACGAAAAGGCTCGGCTGGCTGGAGACAGGTGATATCAGCGCCGCCGTCACGGCGAGGATGCTCCGGTAGAGCACATAGGCGTTGACCATCGCCAGGATGACGACCCGCGGCGTGGCCTCTCTGCCGATGTCCGTTGCCAGCAACAGATTGCCGATCGCCGCGAAACAGATCACCGGCAGCAGGTCGAGGAACAGTCGCGTCAGTGCGAACGGAAGTCGTATCGCCAGCTCCCATACATAGGTCAGGGTAGCGTGCCATCGATGTATTTCCTGGGTCTCGGCACTTGTGGCGGGAACCGGTTGCGCCTCGGAAAGCCGTCGTGCCCGGGCCGGAACATAATGATCGACGGCGGCCAATGGCCGGCGCATCAACCGCCGGATGATCCATTCGGCCATGAAGGCGCAGACGATTACCACCGCGAGCCGCCACGCCGTGTCGAACAGCATCTGCTGGGCAAACGGATCATGGACGAAATGAAGCAGCCAGTGCCAGATTCCCGGAAAGTCGGATACGGTCCGCGCCGCGAAGGCGAGCTGGTTCGACACCTCGCCGAACCAGTCCGAAACCTCGGACAAAAGCTGCACACCGAGATTATCGGCCAATCCGGCCGAGGATGCCGCCGCAGAACTTTGAGGTGCTGGAGAGCCTTGGGGCGCCACAGAGCCTTGGGGCGCCGCAGGCTGCGGCGATGATGGGGCCGCCCTGGCGATGGTCTGCAATGTCTGGATCAGCGCGGCGCGCTTGTGGTCGTCCTGCAGGATATCCAGCGTCTGTTGTGCCTGGGCCGCGGTGATCGCCGGCGCGGGGCTGGGCGAACCATGAACGTCCTGCGATCGCGCCGGAAAGATGGCCAGCAGGAACACCGTCGCAACCGGGATTATCAATCGTAGATTTTTGCCAATCATGCGGAGGAAGCGATTCTCGGAATTGCCGGAAGTTCCAATATTGAGCAGCGGTGCGGCCATAGTTTGGCATCAGCCCGCCCAGGTTCCGGGGACCGGAAGCTGTCATCTTCCGTTCATCAGCGCATTTGCAGCTCTGCTCCGCTTTACTGCAGGGGCTTTCGCCCGGGCGCGAAGCTACGGCTTCGCGCCGGCGGCCATCGCACCTTCGAGCAGGGCCAGCAGGCCGCGAAGGATGTCGAGCGGAGGCGGCGGACATCCGGGAATATGCAGGTCGACCGGCACGACCGACGATACGCCGCCGGCCACCGCATAGCTGCCGGCAAAGCAGCCGCCGTCGCGGGCGCAATCGCCGGCCGCGACCACCCATTTCGGGGCGGGTGTTGCGTTGTAGGTGCGCTCCAGCGCGAGACGCATGTTCTTTGTCACCGGGCCGGTCACCAGCAGCACGTCGGCATGGCGCGGCGAGGCGACGAAACGCAGCCCGAAACGCTCCAGATCGTAATAGGCGTTGCTGAGCGCCTGGATCTCCAGCTCGCAGCCATTGCAGGAGCCGGCATCGACCTCGCGGATCGAAAGCGAGCGGCCGAGCCGCCGGCGTGCGTTTCGCTCGATGGCCGCGCCGATTTCGGCCAGCGCCTTGTCGTCGGCGGACGGCGCAGCTTCGGTTAGCGGCATCTGGACCAGACTCTGGAATAAAAGCTTGCGCATCTTAGAGGTCGTGGCCCGAATAGGAGCAGTTGAACGATTTGTTACAGAGCGGAAAATCGGCGACGATATTGCCCTCGATCGCGGCTTCCAGCAGCGGCCACTGGAACCAGGAGGGGTCGCGCACATGACAGCGCGCCACGCCGCCATCGGAATTCAATCGGAGCCAGACCAGGATATCGCCGCGAAAGCCCTCGACCAATGCCAGGCCTTCGCAGGCGTTACCGGCAGACGGCAAATCACGCCGCAGATCGCCCGGCGGCATCTGCTCCAGCAACTGGCCGATCAGCGAGAGGCTTTGCTCGATCTCGCGGATGCGAATCCATACCCGCGCATTGACATCGCCGGCATCGAGCGTCGGAATCTCGAAGGCAAGCTGGTCATAGGGCGGATAGGTGAGATTCTTACGTGCATCGAAAGCGCGGCCTGACGCACGGCCGATGAATCCGCCGGCGGCATATTGACGGGCCAGTTCTGCTTTCACCGTGCCGGTCGTGACCGTGCGGTCCTGCAGCGACGCGGTGTTGTCGTAGAGTTCGACCAGCGCGGGAAAGCGCGCATTGATCCCATCCATGAGCGCGCGGATCGTCTTGATGCCGCTACTGTCGATATCGCGCGTCACCCCGCCGGGCACGATGCAATCGCGCATCAGCCGGTGGCCGAACACATCATTGGTCGCGCGCAGCACCTTCTCGCGCAGCACGCCGCAATGGGCCAGCATCAAAGCGAAGGCAGCGTCGTTGCAGATGGCGCCGAAATCGCCGAGGTGATTGGCGAGCCGTTCCAGCTCGGCCATCAGCGCGCGGAGATGAATCGCGCGCGGAGAGACGTCGGCCTGCAGCGCGCTTTCCACCGCGCGTGCAAAAGCGAATCCATAAGCGACGGTGCTATCGCCCGAGGTACGGGCGGCCAGGCGCGCAGCGGCAGCGATGCTCGCACCGGTCATCAGCCCTTCAATGCCCTTGTGAACATAACCGAACCGTTGTTCGAGCCGGACCACCGTCTCGCCGTTCGCAGTGAAACGGAAATGACCGGGCTCGATGATGCCGGCATGGACCGGGCCGACTGGAATCTGATGCAACCCCGGTCCTTCGGCCGGCAAAAAGGCGTAGGTCCTTTCGATCGGCGTTGATGATGGGGCGGCCGCCAATGGATACCGCAGATCCCAGTTGCCATGATCGAGCCAGGCGCGCGGATCGGGCAAGCCTTCCGGCTCCAGTCCGAACAGGTCGCGGATCGCCCGTTCGGGACGCAATGCCGGCGGATGATGCAAACCGACGGAAGGGTATCGGCGCGCCGGGCAGGCATGTGTGAGCACGCCGACCGCGCCGTTCGACGCGTCGAGCAGCGCCATGTGAACGCAGGTCGGCTCGCCCCACAGGCCGAGCAGGCTCAACCCGCCGGTGGCGAGCGCGGCAATCGCGTCATTCCAGGTCGCGGCGGTGACCGTGGCGCGCGGCCACGGCCGGTGGTTCGCCGCGACGTTGCCCGCCTGAAGGAGATTGCTGAGGCCCATCGCGACTACCCCAGGATCTCGGCAACGTGTCGGAACCACGCCACCAGCATGGGCGGCAGAAAGATTCCAGCCGTGAGCACCAGAGCGAAATGCACGATCATCGGCACGTAGGAAGCCTCTGACGGCGCGGTGCTTCCGGTCGGCTCGCCGAAGGCGATGCCGTTCAGATGATAGAATAGCGCTCCCAGCGCGAGCAGGATGCCGAGCACCAGCAGGAT
This sequence comes from Bradyrhizobium sp., assembly GCA_035547995.1. GTDB lineage: Bacteria > Pseudomonadota > Alphaproteobacteria > Rhizobiales > Xanthobacteraceae > Bradyrhizobium. The sequence continues at coordinate 55,590 of DASZTN010000046.1, forward strand.
CGCCAGCCATGGCTCGCGCGCGAAGGTCGAACTCACTACCAGGAACTCGCTCATGAAGACGCCGAACGGCGGCAACCCGGCGATGGCGACGACGCCGATCACGAGGCTCCAGCCGAGCCAGGGATGCGTCTGGGTGAGGCCGCGGATATCGGCGATCTTCTGCGTACCCTTGACCTGTGCGACATGGCCGACGGCGAAGAAGATCCCTGACTTGGTGAGGCTGTGCATCGCCATGTGGAGAAGGCCCGCGAAATTCGCCAGCGGGCCGCCCATGCCGAAGGCAAAGGCGATGATGCCCATATGCTCGATCGAGGAATAGGCGAACAGGCGCTTGATGTCGCGGCGGCGGTACAGCATGAACGCCGCGAACAATAGCGACACCAGGCCGAGCGTCATCATCAGCGGCCCGGGCGCGACCGCTCCCGGGTTTGCCGCCAGCACGATCTTGAAGCGCAGCACCGCATAGAGCGCGACGTTGAGCAGCAGGCCGGACAGCACCGCGGAGATCGGCGTCGGACCTTCGGCATGGGCGTCGGGAAGCCAGGCATGCAGCGGCGCCAGCCCCACCTTGGTGCCGTAGCCGAGCAGAAGGAAGATGAAGGCGACGTTGATCAGCGCCGGATCGAAATGCGCCGCCTGTGCGACCAGCACGGTCCAGACCATGCCGTTGATGCCTTCGCCGACGACGGGAAGCGCGGCCATATAGACGAGGATGGTGCCGAACAGCGCAAGCCCGATGCCGACGCTGCCGAGAATGAAATATTTCCAGGCGGCTTCCAGCGCTTCGTGGGTGCGGTAAATGCCGACCATGAGCACGGTGGTCAGCGTTGCGAGCTCAATGCCGACCCACATCAAGCCGATATTATTGGCGGTGAGCGCAAGATTCATGCCGGCCATCATGACCTGGTACATGGCATGGTAGAAACGCAGATAGGCCGGCGTCAGCCGTCCGGTCTCCAATTCATGCCCGATATAGCTCGCCGAAAACACGCTGGTGGTGAAGCCGACGAAGGTGTTGAGCACGATGAAAGCGATATTGAGATCGTCGACGAACAGGTAATGCCCGGGCTCGGCATGGCCGGTAAAGAACAGCGACAGCGATGCGGCAAAGGTCAGCGCCGAAGCGAACACATTCAGGCGCGCGGAGAGACGATAGCCGGGCAGCAAAGCCAGCACCGCGGCTGCAACGACCGGAATGACGAGGATGAGGATCATGCCGTCGGCAGGGGAGAAGATCATCGGCGTTCTCCGCGGAAACGGTCGAGCGCCTGAACGTCGACGGTGTCGAAGCGCTCGCGGATGCGGAACAGGAACACGCCGATCACGAAGAAGGCTATCAGGATCGAGAAGGCGACGCTGATCTCGACCACCAGCGGCATGCCGCGCGCGCCGGTGCCGGCGAGCACCAGGCCGTTTTCCAGCGACATGAAGCCGACCACCTGGCTGACGGCATTACGCCGGCTCACCATCATCAACAGGCCAAGCAGGACCACGGAGAGCGCGAACGCCAGGTCCTCGCGCGCCAGCGGATCAGCGGTCGGGGTCACCTTCAGCATCACCGTCATCGACAGCGCCACCAGTCCCATGCCGGCCAGCATGGTGGTGCCGGAGCCGATCACGGTCTCGATCTCGCGATGGATGCCGAGCCGCTGGATGATGCGGTGCAGGCCGACCGGGACGATGATCGCCTTGAATACCAGCGCGATCAGCGCGGTGACGTAGAGATGCGGCGCGTGCTGGACATTGGCCTGCCAGGTCACCGACAGCGCCAGCAGCCCCGCCTGCAGCGCGAAGGCGTTGAGCAGCGCGTAGAGCCGATGCTGGGTGAGCATCAGGAAGCTGACCAGCACCAGACCGCCGGCCAGCAGGTGCGCGACGTCGAATGTCAGACCGTGCCCCATCGCCTTAGAGGCTCCTCGATACGAACAACAACAGCGTGCCGAGCAGGCCGAGCATCAGCGCGGCGCCGACGAAATCCGGCAGACGGAAGACGCGCATCTTGGCGATCGACGTCTCGAAAATGCCGAGCAGGAATCCGAACACCGCAAGCTTGACCAGATAGAGCACAAAGCCTGCGAAATAGCTGGCCGCGGACGCGCCGGGCTCGGTGAGGGTCCAGGGCACGAAGATGCAGCCGATCAGCGAGATATAGAGCAGAAGCTTGACCGAGGCGGCGAGCTCGATCATCGCGAGATGGCGGCCGGAATATTCCAGCACCATCGCCTCATGCACCATGGTGAGTTCGAGATGGGTCGCCGGATTGTCGACCGGAATCCGTCCGTTCTCCGCGATCGCAACCACGATCAGCCCGACCATCGCGAGGCCGAGCGAGACGCGCAGGCCGACCGCCGGCGAGGAGAAGAGTTCGGCCACGGCGGAGAGCTGCGTCGAATGCGCCACCAGCGCCATGGTGAAGACGATCAGCAGCATCGCCGGCTCGGCAAGCGAGGCGATCATCATCTCGCGGCTCGATCCGATGCCGCCGAAAGCGGTGCCGATATCCATGCCGGCCAGCGCCAGGAAGAACCGCGCGCTGCCGAGCAGGGCGATGATGGCGATGAGGTCGGTCGACCAGCTGAACAGCAGGCCCTTGGCGAAGGTTGGCACCAGCGCGGCCGCTACCCAGGTCGCCGCGAACACCAGATAGGGCGCAGTCCTGAAGATCCAGGATGCGTTTTCGGCGACCACGGCTTCCTTCTTTAGCAGCCGAAAGATGTCGCGATAGGGCTGGATCACGGAGGGGCCCTGGCGGCGCTGCAACCTCGCCTTCACCTTGCGGACGAATCCGGTCAGCAGCGGCGCTGCCGAGAGCACCAGCATCATCTGCATGACTTGAACGAGAAGGCTCGAGATCAGCTCCATATCGCAAGCACCAGGAGCAGGGCGACGAGCGCGAGGAACACCAGGCTGAGATAGCTGCGGATCGTAAGGAACTGCAGCCGGTTGAGCTGCTGCGCGGCGATGCCGACGCCGCTGGCCAGCGGTTCATACAGCCATTGCCAGACCGGATCGGTAATGGTGAGGGAGAAGCGCGCCGGCTGCATGTCGCCCGGCGGCGGCATCGAGACGCTCTCGCTGGCGAAGTTTCTTGCCAGGAACACCCGGCGGATCGGCTGGGCGAAGCTGCTGCCGGAATATTGCGTCACCGGGCTCGGATCGGGAAAACCGCAGTCCCACGCCGGTGCGCGGCGCAGCGCATGCGAAGCGAAACGGTGGATCGCCGATACCGCGATCAGCGACGACATCACGATGAAGAGGAAGACCAGAAGGCCGTTATAGGAACTGCCGCTGGCGGCCGACGGCACGATCGTAAGCCACGGCAGCGTCGCCTGCGACGGCAGCGCATTGCCGGCGAATTGACGTGTGATCGGCGCGAGAGCGTCGATGATGAAGCCCGGAACAAGGCCCGAGATCAGGCAGAGCGCAGCCAGCACCACCATCGCCGACAACGAAAAGCGGTCCACCTCTTTCGCCGCTGCAGCCTCACTGCTGCGCGGCCGCCCCAGGAAGGTGATGCCGAAGGTCTTGACGAAGGCCGCGCCGGCCAGTGCCGCGGCCAGCGCGAGCAGGCCGCCGATCGCAGGGACGATGACCTTCAAGGCCCATTGCTGCAGGTCCGGGCTGAGCAGGATCGCCTGAAAGGTCAGCCACTCCGATACGAAGCCGTTGAGCGGCGGCAGCGCCGAGATCGCCATGCATCCGGCCAGGAACAGGAAGCTGGTTATCGGCATGCGGTGGATCAATCCGCCGAGCCGGTCCATGTTGCGTTCGCCGGTCGCGGCCAGCACCGCCCCGGCGCCGAAGAACAGCAGGCTCTTGAAGAAGGAATGGTTGAGCACATGCAACAGTGCCGCGGTCATCGCCAGTGCCGCGGCCGCGTTCATGTCGTCGGCGCGAAATGCCAGTGCCAGGCCGAGCCCGATGAAGATGATGCCGATGTTCTCGATGGTGGAATAGGCCAAAAGGCGCTTGCTGTCGTCCTGCATCAGCGCCTGCAGCACACCCAGCACCGCGCTGGCGCCACCGAAAACCAGCAACAGCACGCCCGACCACCAGGGTAGCGTGCCGGTAAGGTCGAAGATGATGCGGATGAAGGCGTAGACCGCGACCTTGGTCATGACGCCGCTCATCAGTGCGGAAACATGGCTGGGGGCGGCGGGATGCGCCAGTGGCAGCCAGGCATGCAGCGGCACCAGGCCGGCCTTGGATCCGGCGCCGATCAGGACCAGGATGAGAATGACCGCCGTCGTCAACGCCGGGTGCGCGCTGCTGCGGATCGCTTCAAAGCTGTAGCTGCCATCAGGACCGGCAAGCAGGCCGAAGGCGAGCAACAGCGCAAGCGAGCCGAGGCTCGCCATCACCAGGTACACATAGCCGGCCCGCCGGTTCTCCGGATCGCGGTGATGGGCCATCACCAACGCCCAGGATGTCAGGGACATGAATTCCCAGCCGACAAGGAAGCTGAAGGCATCGTCGGCCAGCAGGACCATGTTCATTCCGGCGAGGAATGCCGGGAAGAACGGCAGAACGCGATGCGGCTCTTCTTCATGGCTGCCATAGCCGAGCGCATAAAGGCTTGCCGCCGCGCCGCCGATATTCACGACCGCGAGAAAGAATGCGGTGAGCATATCGATCCGGAAATGCGCGCCGATCCAGGGCAGGCCGAGCGGCAGGACGAGAGTGACCGGAGCCGTTGCGTGAACCGCCAGCGCGTTGATCGCTTCGGCTGCCGCCATGACGGAGATCACGAGCGTGCCGCCATAGACCATTGTGCTGGCCGCCTGCGAACGCGCGAGCGCAACGGCGAGCAGCGCGACTCCCAACAATGCCGCGACGCAGAGCATGTGGAAGGCAACGATACTCATCGAAATGCGCCTTTAGGTCTTCCTGGCGATGTTCTTGCTCGGCCGCGAATCGGATGGCACGGCCTCTTTCAGCCGGACGCCACGTCCTCCGGACTGACTGGGCGCGCCGTCGGAAATCAGTTCGACGCCGCACTGATTGAGCGCCTCGATCAATTTCATCAAGGAATCGACATTGCCTCGTACGACGCCTTCGCTTGCTTCCATCCGCTGGATGGTCGGCACCGAAAGATCGCACAGCTCGGCGAGCTGGCGCTGATCGATGTCAAGAAGCGCCCTGGCTGCGCGGAGTTGCCCTGCAGTAATCATCGATTGAACGTCAATTCTGATATCTCTGATATCATTGATGCAATGTTCATCATATATATTGACGTAAATATGTCAACTTAAGATATCAAAAAAAGCGATACTAATGTTTTAAACATCATAAGGGATGGCTTTTCCCCGGGGCTTTCCGGTTGCTTCCATCGGCTGTGCCTGCGAACGCCGTCCGATAATTGATTAAAATGCCGGTCGAACCGCATACCTAAAGCTTATGGCCGTTGCGTACCTTGCCCGCGCTTCATTCGTATCAATTAATGGTCGGCGGCGTGCTCCAGCTTCAAAATGTCATTCTCGAAATGGTTGCCAAGGGCGAGCCCCTGAAACAAACCACCGACCGGCTCTGCATCGAAATCGAGAGGCGCCTTCCGGATGTGGTCTGCTCGATCCTGTGGGTCGATGGTCAGGGCCTTCTCCATCCGCTTTCCGCACAGAGCCTGCCGAAAGACTTTTCAGCGAGCGTCGAGGGCGTGGCGATCGGCCCCAATGTCGGCTCGTGCGGCACCGCCGCCTATCTGCGAAGGCCGGTTGCAGTTACTGACATCGAAACCGATCCCCGCTGGGAAGGGATATCGGAACTCGCGCTTGCCGCAGGCTTCAGGGCGTGCTGGTCGAGCCCGATCTTCGACAGTCGCGGCCGGGTGATCGGCACCTTCGCCTTCTATTATCGTGAGAAGCGCGGACCGACCGAGGCCGAGCGCGAGATCGTCGAGACCTGTGTGCACCTGTGCGCTATCGCCCTCGAGCGGCATGAACGGGTGCTGGAGCGGGAGCGCAGGGCCTCGGTCGATGCGCTGACGGAGCTGCCGAACCGTGGCAGTTTCAATAGGGCATTGTCCGCGCTCGAATGCAATCGGCCCGGCGCATGGGCGCTGCTGCTCGTCGATCTCGACAATCTGAAGATCGTCAATGACACCTTCGGCCATCGCGCCGGCGATGCCCTGCTGCAGGCGGTGGGGCATCGCCTTGCCGGGCTTGCGGTGCCGCATGCCGCGTTCCGCATCGGCGGCGACGAGTTCGCCGTCCTCGTCACCGGCACCGAGCGCACCGAGGACGTCGCGCGGCGAATCCTGCAGGCCATGGCCGAACCCGTGAGCTGCGATGGCCGCCTCGTGGTGCCGTCCGCGACGATCGGGGCTGCCGCGGTTTCCACCGGCGATGCGGAAGCCGAAGCGGTGCGGCGGAACGCCGATTTTGCGCTCTATCACGCCAAGGAGACCGACCGCGGCGGCTTCGTCCAATATTCGGCAGTTCTCGCCACTTCGATGACGCGCCGGGACGAAGCGATCCGCACTGTCGCCGCCGCGCTCGCATCCGGCCGCATCGATGCCTTTTATCAGCCGGTCATGAACCTCGATTCGCGCGCCATCGTCGGCGTCGAGGCGTTATGCCGCCTCATCACCGAGAGCGGCGAAATCTTGCCGGCTGCGGCGTTCCGGGAAGCGACATCCGATGCCCGTATTGCTTCCCAGCTTACCCGGCGCATGCTGACCATCGTCGCTTCCGACGTGCGCAAATGGCTGGATTTGGGCATTCCGTTCCAGCATGTCGGTGTCAACGTTTCCTCAGCCGATTTTCACGGCGGTCAGCTTTGCAGCGAGCTCACCAGCGCCTTTGAACGCGAGAGCGTGCCGCTGTCGCATGTCATACTCGAAGTCACCGAGTCCGTTTATCTGAATCAGCGCGACCATGTGGTGCCGCGGGCCATCAATGCAATGCGTGCGAAAGGGCTGCGGATCGCGCTGGACGATTTCGGCACCGGCTTTGCCTCGCTCACACATCTGCTGACCGTCCCGGTCGATGCGATCAAGATCGACAAGTCGTTCATCGATCGACTCGCGCCTGACGATGCCAGCTCGGCGATCGTCGAGGGGCTGATCGGCATTGCACGCAAGCTCGGCATGCGGGTCATCGCCGAGGGCGTCGAGGCCGAGGAGCAGGCGGCCCAGCTCAGGCTTTTCGGCTGCACGCTGGGGCAGGGCTATCTGTTCTCGAAGGCCGTTCATCGCGATGTCGCCACCGACATGCTGCTGCGGCTGGCGCAGAAGCCGGCCGACATCTTGAGGTCGGCGGCCCGCGAGGAGCCGCCGCTATCACTGCAGCGCCGGCGGGCGCGCGGCTGAAGCCTGATTGGTTCTGATTGAATCAGAACCGGCTTCAGATGACGGCATCAATGATACCGGCAGCGATCGCGCGGCATTCACCAGGTATAACGAAGTCCGGCGTCGCCTTTGACGCCACCATGGATGCCGTCACTCGGCTGGTCCATGATGAATTGGTAGCTGCCTTCGGCATAGAAGCTGAAACCGCTGTCGAGCTTGGCGGTCAGCCCGGCCAGGACTTCGGTGCGCGACAGATCTTCCATCAACAGCACCGGATTGATGCCGAAACTGGTCGTGGCATTTGCGCCCCAGCTCTTCCAGTAATTGACGCCGACATAAGGCTGCCACCGCACGCCGCGCCGGTCTTCGATGGTCCATTGTCCGCGCAGGCCAAGCCGTCCGATCGGGCCTGCAGTGGTGCCCAGGCCGATCGGACCCAAACCGTCGTTGGCGTCATCGAACGAGACCTGCTGCCAGATGATCTGCGCCTGCGGCTCCAGCACGAAATTTGGTCCAAGCGGCAACGGGATCGGATAGCCTGACTCCAGCGAGGTAATGAGGCCGGAGCCATTGGTCGGCAATTGCGCATATTGCGTCATTGCGTGACCCCGATAGGTGGTCTGCTGCATCACCGCGTCGAGATACCAGCCGGCGGGATCATAATGCGTCCAATAGGCGCCGGCGGAGTAGGCGAAGAGATTCAGTGAACCGGTGTGGGTCAGCACATAGGCGGTTGCTGCGGGATTGGTGACCAGGCCGTCCGCACCGACCGAGGCGTTGCCGTAGGCGAAGTAGACGCCGGCGGCGTCGCGACCGCCCAGCACATGACCGCGCCACAGATCGACGCCGGCCTGAAAACCTCCGATCCAGCCACTGGCCCGCGGGTCGGCATAGGCCTGGTAGTGGTCCTCGATCTGCTGACCGAACACCCGGCCCCAGTCGGAGCGGCCCCATCCGCTGGCATCAGGGCCGGCGCCTGCCAGCGTCATGGTGTCGCCGATGCGCTGGTTGAGCGTGCCCAGCGACACAAGGCCAAGCTCGCGCGCTACCGGCTGCACGACCCCATAAGTCGCAAGCTCCGGCCCGATGATCGGATACGTACCCGGCGGCAGCACCGCTGGCGGCGGATCGGCTGGTAATACCGGCGGCGGCACTACCAGCGGTGGCGGTGGCGATACTTGTCCTGGCGGCGGCGGTGGTGGAGGCACCTGTCCCGGTGGCACCGGAAGCGGCGCCAGCGGCACTGCCGGAACGATGAAGCTCGAGCGCAAGAACCAGTCCTGGGGCGCATCGCCATTAATGCCGCCGCGGAACAGGAAATAGGTATAGGCGCCGCCGCGCACTTCGCCGAGCAGCGAGAAGGCGCCGGGCGCGGTGGTGGCGCTGTTGAGAGTCTGCACCACCAGAATGCCGTTGGCGACAGTCTGATCGCCGGGACCGCCGGAGTTGGTGATCTTGAGGCCCGTCGAACCCGATGCCGTGCCGCCGTTGATGACCAGCCTGTCGGAGGGCGCACTGTCATTGGCAAGATAAGTATTGAGGGCGATGGTTCCGCCCATGCCGGTGTAGTTGTTCGCGGTCAGCGTCTTGTAGCTCGACAATTGGGTCGGGTCGCCGGTCGGCGGGGTGTAGATGATCTCGCTGTCGTTGTTGGTGACGTTGGTCGCGTTCGAATTGCCCGTCATGGTCCAGACGGTTCCTTGCGTGAGATTGACCGTGCTGATGCTGGGATCAGTTGTGATCACCCCTTGCAGGGTCGACGCTTGCGCGTTGAAGGTCGTGTTGCCCGATGACGTGGTCTGAAGCAGAACATTGTCGTTCACGGTCGCCCTGGTATTGACGAGGTTGATATTGGCTGTCGAGCCTTGCACCGAGAAGGACGCGTCGCTGGCGGTAATCGTGCCGTTGCTGTAGTTCAGCGCGTTCGCGCTGCCGCCGCTGTTGAACAGGAAGCCGATGCCGCCGGCGCCCGAGGCCGTCACATTGGTGCCGGTCATCGTGACAGTGCCGCCGCTTTGCAGCAGCCCGCCCGCACCATTGACGACCGACACCGAGCCGCCGCTCATTGTAACGGCGCCGCCGGTCTGCGCATTCACCCCGGCGTTGCCGGCGGCTCCCGAGACATTGACCGCCACATCGCTTGCCGCGACGGCGCTGCCGGTTCCGATCGCTGCCAGTCCTGCCTCGCCGCCGCCCACCCCCGGGATGGTAACGGTGCCACCGTTCAAGATCACCTGTCCGCCCGCGTTGGCGAGCGCGCCGGCATCACTGCCGCCGGTCCCGACCGCCAGGTTCACGTTGTTGGTTGTGATCGAACTGCCGGCGCCGGTGGCCAGCAATCCCGTATTTCCGCCTCCCGTGAGGAAATTGACGTCGCCTCCATCCGGAATCTCGATAGTTCCGCCGTTCTGCGCCCTGATGGCGCTATTTCCGTTGCCAAGTCCCAGTCCTCTGCTGCGGCTCACGGTTCCGATCTGGAGGGTCAGAAAATCGTTGGCGACGATCCGGCTTCCCGCGCCATCGGCCAGCAGCACGGTGGGCACGCTGCCGCTTGGAACGGTAATGGACGAATTAGTGAGTTGGATAAGTCCTCCATTCGTTGCGTCCAGCAGCGGCGCGCCAAAGCCATTTGCCCAGCTCATGGTGACGTTGTTCAAAACGACGGCCGCATTGTTGGAGAGCACGGCCATCGCACCCCCGCCGGTATTCCCCACCGCGATGTTGTTGGCAATGATCGTGCTGCCGCTGGCTGCGCTGAGGGCAATATTGGCCGCGTTCACATTGGCGTTTACGGTATCAATGGCGCCGGTACTGGCAACGATGCCGTTTCCGCCGCCATTGGCTACGATGGCAGCGTTTTCGGTGACGTTGGCACTGTTCGACACCTCGACGGCGTTTCCGAAGCCGGTGGTTACCGGGTTGTTGTCGACACAGGTTCCGCCGCTCTGGAGGATGCCGCCGTTGCTGGGATTCGTGGTGCATTGCTGAGCCTTGGCGCTCGGCGAAACGCCAAGAAGGATCAGGCTGACCAGGACGATGGCAAATCGGCTTCCACGCAATCCGCGAGATGCAGGGCGATTTGGCGCGCGGTTCTGATGGACGAGCCTCCGATCGATGGAGCGGAATGTCTGCGCCGCATTCCATAGCGCGCTGCGTAGCGCATCGGGAATCCGGTAGTCCGCACCAATCCGAACGCTGGCGGGAACCCGCGCGAGCGAAAAGCCGATCGTCAGTACGGTACGCGATAGCTCGTGAACCCCAGTCCCAAGCATCTGTCCCTCTCGCAGAACAGGTGGTCCTTAAAGTCACTTGTCGCTTGATCATCAAATCGCCGCTCAATGCGCGCGAGCAATGTCTTAGAGTCCGATCGCATCACACGATACAATGTTCGGTAGTGTCCTGGTTGCAACTGTCGGAATGAATTTATCGCGCCGCGATTGCGCACAGGAGGACACGTTGGTCAAAACTTCGATTTCTCTTCCTGGTTCGGAACTATCTCGAACCGAGTAACAGAGGCCTTATTTTATAGAGCTATTCGATTTTATCGAGATATCCGTTTGCAACTATGGAACTTTCCTTCAAGGAGGCCGGTGAGGATTTTTCGTTCATGATAAAGCGATCGGGCAAGCACTTCGTATCGTCTGCCGAAAATGGCAGCTATAATATTGGAATGCATATACAACCAGAGCGAGTCAGAACGGCGCCGAAATGATTGTCTCGGCGTCTGCTGCTTGGCGTCGGCGTTTGCACTCCATCAAGGCCGCGGCTGTCCAGGGCAGGCTTTCAATCGAACGCGCCCTAACATCCGCCAAGCGATGCCGCGCCGAACAATTCGCCTGTGCCTGAAGTGGTCCCGCTGCTGGAAGAAATAGTGGAAGAGCAGGGCATGCTCGACGACCCCACGGATCCCGATGCGGCGGTTGTCGCCGTGGTATTGGCGCCTTGCGTCGAATTGTTGGAAGCTTCGCCTGGCAACTGCACCGCCGCCTGTGGGTTGACCGAAGCGGAAGCGCTGATACCCGGCGCCGCGGTCGCTGCTGCCGATCCGACCGTCGCCGATCCCACCGTCAGTGAGCTGGCCGCCGGAGTGGCCGTGAATGACGTCGATGCATTTGATGAAGTCGTTATGTTCGATGAGGCGACGCCGGATGAACCGCCGCTACAGCTCAGCGCCATCGAGAGACTCCCGATGAATGAACCGCCTGAGGCCGAGCAAGGTGTTCCCGGAAGGCTCGCCGCGTTTATCGTTGTCGCGTTGAACGCGGCTGTTGCGGAAGAAGAGGCTGTGCCGGATGGCGTATTGGTTGCCGACGTGCTGGCACCCGGCGTCGTTCCGCCCTGTGAACCGGTTTGTGAAGCGGTCTGAGCCTGAGCGATTGTTGACGCTGCGAGCCAGATGACTACCAGAAAGCCGGCCGTGCGCTGCATCGAACCCTCCTATCAATGTCGACGAAATCGTGCGGCAAAATCCGCCGCGCGCGGAACCAACACCTGCCGTTTCGGCAGGTTCCGGAGCCACTTGGCCAGGCTCTTTAATGTGATGATGGCCGGGAACTGATATCCGTAAAAGGTTCGAAGCTCTGCTATATAAGTGGTCGGGCTGGCGGACTGTTTTGCGACGCCGGCCATCGCATTCAAACAATAAACCTGCACCTGGGATCGCCTCGCATGACCAAACCCTGCCTGCCGCCTCGCTCCGTGACCTCGCAACCGCATTGGAAAGCACCGGCCGGCAGCACCGACTGCCACTTTCACATCAACGGCCCTTATAGCCGTTATCCGCTCAGTCCCGGCCGCTCCTATTCGCCGCCGGAAGCCCTGGTGCCGGATTATCAGGCGATGGCGCGCACGATCGGGATCGAGCGCATGGTGATCGTGCAGCCCTCGACTTTCGGCACCGACAATCTCTGTACGCTCGACGCGGTGGAGTTGCTCGGACGGGACAATACCCGTGCGGTCGTCGTGGTCGATGACGGCACCAGCGAGCGGACGCTGTCGCAAATGCATGAGCGCGGCGCACGCGGCGTGCGCTTCAACGCGGTGAGCGGCAATGGCACGCCGCTCGACCAGCTCGAAGCGCTTGCGAAGAAGGTCGCGCCGCTTGGCTGGCACATCCAGTTCTATACCCATGGCGACCGGCTCGCCGATCTCGCGCCGGTGATCCGCAAGCTTCCCGTCACCGTGGTGCTCGATCATTTGGCCGGCGTGCGGAGCGACCGCGGCATATCGAGTCCGGAATTCCGTGCCGCCGTCGACCTGCTGCAATCGGGGCAGGCCTATGTGAAGCTTTCCGGCTATCGCAGCTCGGTCAAGGGCTATCCCTATGCCGACGTGGCGCCGATTGCGAAAGGCTATATCGAGGCGGCTCCCGAGCGCTGCGTCTGGGGCACCGACTGGCCGCATCCGAGCCTGTTCGGCGATACCCATATGCCCGATGACGGCGAGCTGTTCGATCTGCTCGGTGAATGGGCGCCGTCGGACGAATTGCGGCGCAAGATCCTGGTCGAGAATCCGGCGCGGCTCTACGGCTTCCCGTGAAGGTGATGCGGGGTTCTAGGCCGGATCGAGCGCACTGATGGTGACGTAATATCCGTCGGGATCCCGCAGCGAAAACTCGGCCGTCCCGGTGTTGGGATTCACATGGGCCTCCTCTTCCAGCCGGCTGACGAGGGCGCGCGCCCTCGGCAAGGCTGCGTCAAAATCATCGACCCGGAAGAACAAGAGGAGGCCGTTGCCGGGCTTGTCACGATGCGGACTCGTCAACGAGGGATGCTCGTGGGCGCCCCACGCGTGAAGACAGAGCAGGACCGTTCCATCCGAATCGACGATTTGCCCGAAATAGTCGTGAACCGGAGCCGTCTCCGGCAGGCCAAGCAGCGACTGGTACCAGTTGAAGCTCCGGGGCACGTCAGCCACGCCAATGATCGTCCACGTGCGCTTCATCGAGTTCTCCGCAGTCCAACGTTGGATCGATCCCTGGGAAGATGCCGAGCATTGGTCGGACATTGTGAAGCTTTTAAGTCGGCTTGGAGATGATCAGGGTGATCGACGAAAGCCTCGGTTCGCATCCCGGTCTCATCACAATGACGTCAGCCGTCATTGCAGACTGCCTGCTGCAGGCCGTCGGTGGATCTTCATCACCGCAACCTTGGTGCGTCGCCGGCAGAGATGCACAGACGATGCGGGGCCATTTCCACGATAAGCCGCGGTGAAGTTCAATCGCAATGGCTGCGCAGAGAGCCTGCCCCGTGCGATGCTGCCGATGACATGTCCCTGATCAGCGATGGTGACATGACTGGTTTCTCGGTGCCGACCTTGACCACTGCCACCAATCAAATTTAATCGCCCAGGAGTTAACCCGCGCACCGGGCTCAGGGTTGGACGCCGAAAGGCGTGAAGCTGGAGCTTAAAATACAGCGCGGCAGCCCAGTGAGGAAACGATCGCACTCTGACGGCTTTGTCCTGTGGCTGTTTTTTTGTGCGACAAGGAGGAAACTACCGTGGATGCAAGCGTCCAACCGCTCGAAAAAATAGAGCCGATCGAGCGGCAGACCATGAAGAAAGTATCATGGCGGCTGATGCCGCTGCTGATGCTCGGCTACTTCTGCGCTTATCTGGATCGCTCGAATGTCGGCATGGCCGCGACCACCATGGTCGACGACCTGCACTTCTCCAATGCGGTGTTCGGGTTCGGAGCCGGCCTGTTCTTCCTCGGCTATTTCCTGGCGGAAATTCCCAGCAACCTGATCCTTCATAAGGTAGGCGCGCGCCGCTGGATCGCCCGTATCCTCTTCACCTGGGGCATCATTGCGGCGCTGACTGCCTTCGTCTGGAACGAATGGAGCTTCTATGGCAACCGCATTCTGTTGGGGTTGGCTGAGGCCGGTTTCTATCCCGGCATACTGCTCTACATGACCTGGTGGTTTCCGTCGTTTTACCGCTCCCGCATGATGGGCCTGTTCCAATCCGCCAGCGTGATTTCACTGTTCATCGGTCCGCCGCTTGGCGGATTGCTGCTGCAATTGCACGGCGTGGCCGGGCTGCACGGCTGGCAGTGGCTTTATATCGCCGAGGGGCTGCCGCCGATCATCATGTGCTTCGTCGTCTACATGCTGCTGACGGATCGGCCGCATGAAGCCAAATGGTTGACTCCCGAACAGCGCGGCTGGCTGCAGACACGCCTCGATTCCGAGGAGGCGCAGCGCGAGGCAGTTCGTAAATTCTCGCTGGCCGGTACGTTCAGTGACTACAGGATGTGGCTGCTGACGCTCGCTTATTTTGGCCAGAACATCTCCTCTTACGGCTTGGTGTTCTTCCTGCCCTTGATCGTCAAGGGGCTCGGAGTGGGCACCAACTGGATCGGGATCGTCTCGGCATTGCCCTATCTCTGCGCTTTCGTCGCGATGATCGCGTGGGGCTATCACTCCGACATCACCGGTGAGCGGAAGTGGCACCTGGCCGGGGCGGCCCTGGTGGCCGCAGGAGGACTCGCGGCCTGCGTCCTCGTCGGCGGCGGCCATCCGGTGATCACCATGGTCCTGCTGTGTATCGCCATGATGGGACAGCAATCCCTGATCCCGATCTTCTGGTCGGTCCCGAGCGCGATGCTGACCGGTATCGCCGCGGCTGGCGGGCTCGCCATGATCAATGCGCTCGGCAATCTCGGCGGCTGGTTTGGCCCCTCGATCTACGGGCTCATCAAGGACGCCACCGGCAGCGCCGATCTCGGGCTGTTGTTCCTGGCGGTAGGGCCGCTGATGACCGCGGTCTGCGCTCTTCTCGTTGGCCACGACCGTCGGCTGGAGCGCATTCCGACCCGTGCGCAATGACGGCCGGGCCGAGCTTCGCTTGAAACGCCGAAGCCGCCGCGATCAGCGGCGGCCGGCAGGCGGCGCGTGATGCGGCTGGAACAGGCGGCCCTTTTCGGTTGCAGCGACGGTTGCCAGTGAGGCCAGCGCACAGACGAAAAATCCGGTGGCAAACGGCAGCAGCGTGCCGTCATAATCCTGGCCGATCACGGTGCCGATGCCGATCCCGAGCAGGGTCGTGATCGAGCCATAGAGCGAGGACGCGGTTCCGGCGATATGGCCCTGCGGCTCCATCGCCATCGCGGTGAAATTGGCGAACATCAGCCCGAACGCGAACATCATCAGCGCGGAGAGCGCCATGAAGACCGGCAGCGGCAGCGTTGTCACATTCACTGCGGCGAACATCGCCGCCGCGACGACGACAAAGCCGATCAGCGCGCTGTGCGACATCACCCGCATGCCGATGCGTCCGACCAGCCGCGCATTGATGAATCCGGCAACGGCGATGCCGACCGCGATCGCCGCAAACGCCAGCGGAAAATAGCGGCCAAGCTGGTAAATTCCGGTGAAGACCTGCTGCGCCGTGAATACGAAGCCGAACAGCGAGCCCTGGATGGCGCCGGCCGCAACCGCGTAACCCAGCGTCTGGCGATTGGTGACGGTCTGGCGAAACGCGCTCAGGATCTCGCCTGCCACCAGCGGCTTGCGTTCGGAGAGCGGCAAGGTCTCCGGCATCCGCAATGCGCTCCAGATCAGCGCCAGCGTTCCATACACCGTCAACACTACAAAGATGCCGCGCCAGCCGGTCCATAGCATCACCGCTTCGCCGAAGGAGGGCGCGATCACCGGCACGGCGATGAACACCATCATCGCCAGCGACATCACGCTGGCCATGCGCCGACCGGTATAGCAGTCGCGGACGATCGAGGTCGCGATCACGCGCGTGGCGGAAGTGCCAAGTCCCTGCAGCACGCGCGCCAGCAAGAGTCCTTCGAAGGTCGGCGCCGAGATCGCCAGCACGCTGGCGATGCAATAGACGACCATGCCGCCGAGCAGGACCGGCCGCCGCCCGAACCGGTCGGACAAGGTCCCCATCACGAACTGACCAAGCCCGAAACCGATCAGGAAGATCGACAGCACTTCCTGCATCCGGTTCGCAACCGGAATCTGGAACGTCGAGGCGATATCCGGCAGCGCCGGCATCATCATGTCCATGGCGAACGGATTCAGCGCCATGATGGAAGCAATCACGACGACGAATTCAGGAAAGCCCATCGGCTCATGGGTCGATGAGACCCAAATATCGGCATTGGCATCGGTCACGCGAGGGGCACCCCAAGTCAGGAAAGTCCGCAATATAGAGTCTATGCTGCGTTGCACAATCAGGTGTTCGGGAATACCAGTCCTCCCGAAATCGCGTTGAAAAAACTTGGATTTGGGCTTTTGAGCTGATTCGATCCTGTTCTCGCCGTCTTTCCGCTTCCCTCTATGATGATCCGCGCGCCCGCGTTAGAGAGTTGTCACATAAAAAGAGTGCCGTGGCGCGAGCCTGAAATCGAGCCTTGGATTGGAGCCTTGAAGAGATCATGACCCTTACGACGACCTACGAGACAGCCCCTGAGCAGCCATCTCCTGTCGGCTCTCGCCTTGGCAGGACCTGGACGGCGGCGGAGGCGGCGGCGCTGTATCGGATGCCGTTCAACGATCTCCTGTTCAAGGCCCAGACCATCCATCGCCAGCATTTCGATCCGAACCGGGTTCAGCTCAGCCGGCTTCTGAACATCAAAACCGGCGGCTGCCCGGAGGACTGCGCCTATTGCAGCCAGTCGGTGCACCACGAGTCCGGCCTCACGGCCTCCAAGCTGATGGAAGTCGAGCGCGTGATCGCGGAGGCGAAGAAGGCACGCGAGGCCGGCGCGACCCGTTACTGCATGGGCGCGGCATGGCGCAATCCGAAGCCGCGCGACATGGAAGCCGTGGTGGCGATGGTCAAGGGCGTCAAGGCGCTCGGCATGGAAACCTGCATGACGCTCGGCATGCTCGATCGCGAGCAGTCGCAGCAACTGGCCGAAGCCGGGCTCGATTATTACAACCACAACATCGACACCTCGGAGCGCTACTACAGCGAGATCATCACGACGCGCCATTTCGCTGACCGCCTCGAAACGCTCGGCAATGTGCGCGACGCCGGCATGAAGATCTGCTGCGGCGGCATCATCGGCATGGGCGAGGCCGAAAGCGACCGCATCGAGATGCTGGTGACGCTGGCCAACCTTCCCGAGCATCCCGAAAGCGTTCCGATCAACATGCTGATTCCGATTCCGGGCACGCCGCTGGCTGATACGTCGGGGATCGATCCGATCGATTTCGTGCGCACCGTGGCGCTCGCCAGAATCATGATGCCGGAATCGATGGTGCGGCTGTCCGCCGGGCGCACCGCGATGACCGACGAGATGCAGGCGCTGTGCTTCTTTGCCGGCGCCAATTCGATCTTCATCGGCGACACCTTGCTGACCGCCGGCAATCCGGAGAACGACAAGGACCAGGCGCTGTTTCAGCGGCTTGGTCTGCAACCGATGGAGTTCGACGAGTCGTCCTGATCCAGGACGGCTTCAATAATAATCGACCAGGGAAGAAACGAAAAAACCAATGAGCAACGGAAGCGCCTCGCGCGCCTCGGGCGGTCCTGCGCCCGATGCGCCGGAATATGATTATGTCATCGTCGGCGCAGGGTCCGCCGGCTGCGTCCTCGCCAACCGCCTCACGGCCAGTGGAAAGCACACGGTGCTGCTGCTCGAAGCCGGACCCGAGGATACGCATCTGTGGATTCAGGTTCCGCTCGGTTACGGCAAGCTGTTCAAGGAAAAAGCCGTCAACTGGATGTACCAGACCGAGCCGGAGCCGGGGCTCGATGGACGCACCATCTTCCAGCCGCGCGGCAAGGTGCTGGGCGGATCGAGCTCGATCAACGGCCTGTTATATGTGCGCGGCCAGCATCAGGATTACGATCGCTGGCGGCAGCGCGGCAATGCCGGCTGGGGCTATGACGATGTGCTGCCTTATTTCAAGAAGGCCGAAGACCAGCAGCGCGGCGGCAATCAATTCCACGGTGTCGGCGGCCCGCTGCCGGTGTCGGACTGGCGGCACGGCGACCCGCTGTCGGAAGCCTTTGTCGCCGCCGCCGCGGAAGCCGGCATTCCGACCAATCGGGACTTCAACGGCGCGACCCAGGAAGGCGCCGGATTTTTCCAGACCACGACGCGGCGCGGCCGCCGCGCCAGCACCGCCTATTCCTATCTGCGTCCGGCGGAGCGGCGCAGCAACCTTCTCATCGAGACGGAGGCGCTTGCACAACGCATCCTGTTCGATGGACGCCGCGCGGTTGCGGTGGAGTACCTGCAGGGCAGGAGCGCGAAGACCGCGCGGGCGCGCAAGGAAATCCTGGTCTCGAGCGGCGCATATAATTCGCCGCAGCTCTTGCAGCTCTCGGGCGTCGGCCCCGGAGAGCTGTTGCAGAAACACGGCATCAATGTCGTGCTTGATATGGCGGGCGTCGGCAACGATCTGCAGGACCACCTGCAGGTTCGCGTGGTCATGCGCTGCGCGCAGAAGATCACGCTCAACGATATCGTCAATCATCCGGTACGCCGCGTGCTCGCCGGTGCGCGTTACGCGGCGTTCCGCAAGGGGCCGCTGACGATCGCCGCCGGCACCTCTGGCGCCTTCTTCAAGACCAATCCACGGTTGGCAACGCCGGATATCCAGGTTCATTTCCTGCCGTTCTCGACCGACAAGATGGGCGAGAAGCTGCATCCGTTCTCTGGATTTACCGCATCGGTCTGCCAGGTGCGCCCCGAAAGCCGCGGCACGCTGCGCATCAAGAGCGCGGACCCGTCGGTTCCGCCGGAAATCCGCATCAACTACCTGGCGACCGAGACCGACCGCGCGGCGAATGTCGAAGGCCTGAAGATCCTGCGCCGGATCCTGCACGCGCCGGCGCTCAAGCCTTACGTGATCGACGAGGTCGATCCCGGCTCGAAGGTTGCGACCGACGAGCAGCTGCTGAATTACTGCCGCCAGCGCGGCACCACGATCTACCATCCGACCTCGACCTGCCGGATGGGCAATGATCCGCTCGCCGTGGTCGATCAGCGGCTCAAGGTGCGCGGCATCGAGGGCTTGCGCGTGGTCGATGGCTCGATCATGCCCGACCTGGTCTCGGGCAATACCAACGCCCCGATCATCATGATCGCGGAAAAGGCCTCCGACATGATCCTGGAGGATGCACGATAGGATCGCCTCCGTTTGCTTCCATCGTCGGCTGGTCTTATGGTCCGGCCGACGATGAGCCGCGACTTTCGCGGTGTTGGCTGGAGCTTCGATGGCGGCAGACAGGATCCGGATCGGCACGCGCAAGAGCGCGATGGCGCTGGCCCAAACCGAGGAAATTGCCCGCCGGCTCGTTGCGGCGGCGCCCGGCCTCGACGTCGAGATCGTCAAGTTCGAGACCTCGGGCGATACCGATCAGGTCGGCAAGCTGTTGCCGCATGGCGGCAAGGGCGGCGCCTTCGTCGCCGAAATCCGCCGCGCGGTTCTGTCGGGCCAGCTGCAGGCGGCGATGCACTCGCTCAAGGACATGCCGGGCAATGAGGACACGCCGGGCCTCGTGATCGGCGCGACGCTGTCGCGCGATCCGCCGGGCGATGTACTGGTGCTGCGGCCGGGCGTTTCGCTCGACGAGATCAGGCGCAGCCGCGGCAAGGGTTTCAAGATCGGCACCAATGCGGTGCGCCGCGCGGCCTATGCGCGCCGGCTGTTTCCTGATGTCGAAGTGATCCATTTTCGCGGCGCCGCCGATACGCGCATTCGCAAGCTCGATCATCGGGAACAGCAGCGGTTGCCGGACGGTGGTGCGGTCGGTCCCGCCGACGCGCTGATCATGGCGCGCTCGGGGCTCGAGCGCGTCGGTCTTGCAAAGCGCATCGCCTATGAGTTTTCACCGCAGGAGATGCTGCCGGCGGTGGGGCAGGGCATCGTCGCGGTGGAATGCGCCGCGCAGGACTGGTCGACGCGGCAGCTTCTCTCATTGATCGACGATCAGGCGGCGCATCGATGCGCCGACGCCGAGCGCGAGGTGCTTTGGGTGCTCAACGGCCATTGCAATTCGCCGATCGCCGGCTTTTCTGCCATCGACGGCGCGCAGATGTCGCTGTCGGCCACGGTGCTCGATCATGCCGGCGGCAGCTTCATCGAAGCGTCGCGTTCGGGACCTGCCGACCGACCGCGCGAACTCGGCCGCGCCGTCGGGCTTGAATTGCTGCAAAAGGGCGCGGCCGAGATCATCGAACGCAGCCGGCCGGTGTGATGGCTGCGGTTGTTCCCTCTCCCTCGCGGGGAGGGGGCGGGGCCCTACGGACCGGCCCCCATGCGCATCCCTCCCGACAGGGAGGATGGAACAGAGCTCGCGCCCCCTCGCGCTGACCACAACTCAACCCTTATAAGCCCGCACTCGTTTCAGCATCTGCTCGACATGGGCGATCGGGGTTTCCGGCAGGATGCCGTGGCCGAGATTGAAGATCAGCCGGCCCTTGGCATAATTCGACAGTACGTCGTCGACGGCGCGATCGAGTGCGGCGCCGCCGGCGATCAGGACCAGCGGATCGAGATTGCCCTGAACGGCGACGCGGTTCTGTACCCGCTCGCGGATCAATGAAGGCTCCGCCGTCCAGTCGATGCTGACGGCATCGAGGCCGGTTGCTTCGACATAGGCAGGCAGCAGCGCGCCGGCGCCGCGGGGAAAGCCGATGATCCTGGCGTCCGGCACCTTTGCCCGGACGCCGGCGACAATGCGGCGCGCCGGTTCGATCGACCAGCGTTCGAATTCACGCGGCGGCAGCACGCCGGCCCAGGTATCGAAAATCTGCAGGGCATCGGCGCCGGCTTTGAGCTGTCCGAGCAGATACCGGATCGAGTTCTCGATCAGCACGTCGATGAGATGAGCGAACGCGTCCGGATGTCGATAGGCCATCATTCGCGCCGGCGCCTGGTCGGGCGTACCCCGGCCGGCCACCATGTAGGTCGCGACCGTCCATGGCGCGCCGCAGAAGCCGATCAGCGCGGTCTTGGGATCGAGTTCGCGTCGTACCCGCCGCAGCGCTTCATAGACCGGCTCGAGTTTTGCGAAATCCGCGTGCGCCGGCAGCGCGCGTGCCTTTTCCGGCGTATCCAGCGGATCGAGCCGCGGGCCTTCGCCTGCCTCGAACCGTACCTCGCGGCCGAGCGCGTGGGGGATGACGAGAATGTCGGAGAAGATGATCGCGGCGTCGAAATCGAAGCGGCGGATCGGCTGCAGCGTGACCTCGGCGGCATATTCGGGCGTGAAGCACAGATCGAGGAAGCTTCCCGCCCTGGCGCGCAATTCTCGATATTCCGGCAGATAGCGGCCGGCCTGCCGCATCATCCACACCGGCGGTATCGATTGCCGGCGACCGGACAGGACTTCAACAAAGGGCTTGATGGCAGGGCTTTGGGTCAAGGCTGGTCCGCCGCGGATCGAGAGGCATGTCACTGCTTCTGATACACGCCGGCACCGGCCAGGCCAAGCATGGTCGAGAAATCATGCATGGCTCAAGTGCTCCAATTGACGCGCGCGATCGATGATGTGGAGTGTAATGTAAAGTTGTATTTGGCCGCTATCGACGACATGATGGGAGAAACGAGACCAGAATTGACTCGATCTGCGCAGCTATCCGCCGGGGTGTATAGGGGCAAGGCACTTTGCGGAAAATAGAACAACTAGAGATTGTAAAGCCGTTCCAGTCTGATTGGCAAACAGCTCGGGGAGCGTTCCAATGCATAGACGGCACCAGCATCTCAATATACCGATTGAAATTGTCCGCACCGTCGTCGCCATCTCCGAGACCGGCAGCCTTTCCAAGGCTGCCGAGCGGCTTGGCCTGAGCCAGCCTGCGGTCAGTTCCCAGGTCAAGCGGCTGCAGAGCCTGGTGGGTGGTTCGCTGTTCGTGAAGACCGCAAACGGAACCACCACCACCGAGCTCGGCAAGCTGGCGCTGCAGCAGGCGCGGCGCATCCTTGAAGCCAATGATCAATTGCTCAGGCTCGGCGGCAACAATGATGCGTCACAGGCGGTCCGGCTCGGCCTCAGCACGCTGTTCGTCAACGCCTTCATCAAAGGTCTGTCGGCCGAATCGCTCGCCGACATCTTCGTTCAGGCCGACCATTCGACGCCGATCGGAAGAGGATTGGTCGACGGCTATATCGATATTGCCTGCATCTATGAGACCCGGGCGATCGAGCCGGAAGTCCACCAGATGGTCGTCAATGAATACAGCGATCCGCTGCTTTGGGTGCGTTCGAAAGATTTTGTTCTCTCCCCCGGCGCACCGATCCCGATCGTCACCTGGCCGGCGGATGATTGGATGATCTCGACGCTGACCAGGCACGGCCTCACATTCAAGATCGTCTTCAACGCCGCCGATTTTCACACCCGGCTCACGGCCGTCAATGCAGGCATCGGATTTACCGCCGTGCCGGAAAGCCTGGTTCCAGCCGATCTGGTCAAAGCCAGGGAATATTATCTGCCGGCGCTGCCACCGGCCAAGGCGTTGCTGTGCGTCAGATCGGGCGTCGAGAACGAGAAGGCATCCGGGTTGATCCGGCACTTGTCGGAGAAGTTTTTCAAGCGACCCAAAAGTCAGGGACGCGGCGTCAGCTAGCTGGCAGCTGAACAGGGAAGGAGCGGACGTGCCAACGCCTGCGAACGGAACCTTCCGTGGGCGCCGGGGGTTTATTTCCAGCAGATGGAGGATCCCATGGCGCTGAAAATGGCTGAGAAATTCAACCCGGCGGCCCACGATAAACACGCCGCCAATCCTCGCGAGGCTGCCGCGGCCGATCGCGACATGCATGCGAAACTCGAGACCGGATTGATCGATACGTTCCCTGCTTCCGATCCGGTCAGTGCGGCCCAGCCGGCCCGCTCGAAACATGACCGCGATCGGGCCCGCCGCGACGACGATGAAGGCGATGATCCCGCCGATCATGACGAGAAAACAGCAAGCAAATTATGGGCGAGGGTACGCGCCGTATTCCGTTAAAGCGTTTTCGAGCGAAAGCCTGTTCCGAACCTTGATCCGGGACGGATAGCGGTTGGCGTGAAGAAAACGCCAAATAAAACGGCGCCAAACACCAAACAAAAGGCCGGGGCTGGTTCTGCTTCCGTCCAAACCGGAGCGGGCCCTCGCCACGGAGCAGCGGCTGCCCGTTCCTCGGGGACCACGGGGCAGGCGTTCAATAATGCGGTGGCCGTTCGTTTGCCGGGCCTTCGACGCTGGCCTCGGTCTCTTCCAGCCGTTCGCTTAAGGTAGCAACCTGGCGTATCAGCGCTTCGATCTTGATCCACTGATCGGTGATGGTCTGGTTCAAAGTCTCGATGGTCTCGTCCTGATAGGTCAGGCGGCTTTCGATCGCATCGAGCCGGTCGCTGAGCGTTCTCAATTCGTCCGTCTTCTTTGCTTCACCTGTCTTGCGATCATTCATGGTCGTACCTCGCTGAGCGCTCGTGCAATCCATGGCCGAGCGCGATCCGCTCGTCGAATACGAAACATTCACCGCGCCAGCGGCTCTCTGCCTCGCCCACCTGTTCGAGATATTTAAGGATGCCGCCCTTGAGATGGTAGACCTCGCTGAAGCCGTGGGCGAGCAGGTAGGAAGTCGCCTTCTCGCAGCGGATGCCGCCGGTGCAGAACATGGCGATCTTGCGGTGCTTTGCCGGATCGAGTCTTTGCGCGACAAAATCCTTGAACTGCCCGAAGCTGGCGATACCCGGATCGACGGCGCCGGCGAATGTGCCCATTGCCACCTCGAAGGCATTGCGGGTGTCAATCACCAGCGTGTCCGGTGCCGCGATCAACGCGTTCCAGTCCGCAGGTTCGACATAGATTCCGACCTGCCGCATCGGATCGGCGCTGGCGTCGCCGAAGGTGACGATCTCCTTTTTTAGCCGGACCTTGAGCCTTCGAAACGGCATTGCGGCGGCACGGGAGAATTTCAATTCGAGATGATCCAGCCGCTGGCCGAACAAGGCGCCGTGACGCAATTCATTAACCAACCGGCCGATGGCATCGGAACGACCGGCAAGCGTGCCGTTGATGCCTTCCCGGGCAAGCAGCACGCTGCCCTTCAGCCCTAGACTCGAGCAGATCGCACGGAGCGGTTCGCGCAGCTCCCGGAAGTCCGGCAGCGCGGCAAATTGATAAAATGCGGCGACATCATAGGACATGGCCGTGGTTTATCAGGCGGCATCGGAGCGGGAAACCCGAAACCGTGACCAAAACCGCCTCGCCGGCAGGCGCCCGCACCATTGCTCAGCGCGGCAAGAATGTGCCATGTAAGCTCGCTTCAGACCGGGTTAAACGCGGCAAATCAACGACAAGTGAGCTATTCGATATGAGGAATTTCCATCTCGCCGGCCGGTCGACGGTCCATGCCCTGAACGCGATGGTGGCGACATCGCACCCCGAGGCGGCCTTGGCTGCGATCGAGGTGATGAAGGAGGGCGGCACCGCGGCGGATGCGGCGGTGGCGGCCTGCGCCCTGCTCGGCGTGATCGAGCCGCAATCGACCGGCATCGGTGGCGACTGCTTCGCGCTGGTGCAGCCGAAGGGCGAGGGCAAGATCGTCGCCTATAACGGCTCGGGCCGCGCGCCGATGGCGGCAAATGCGGAATGGTATCTCGAACGCAAGATTCGTTCGGTGCCGCTGACCTCGGCCCACGCGGTCAGCATTCCCGGCGCCATCGACGCCTGGGAGGTGATCCTGCGTGATCACGGCAAGTTCGGGCTCGACCGGCTGCTGCAGCCGGCCATCAAGGCCGCGGAAGAGGGCTATGTGGTGGCGCCGCGTGTCGCCTTCGACTGGAAGAACCAGTTCGAGAAACTGAAGAACGGCACCAATACCCAGCGCTATCTCCTGCCGCATGGCAAGCCTGCCGTCGCCGGCGATGTGATCCACCAGCCCGAACTCGGCAAGACCTTGCGGGCGGTCGCCAAGCACGGCCGCGACGCCTTCTACAAGGGCGAAATCGCCGAGGACATGGTCGAGACGCTGCGCAGCATCGGCGGCCTGCATACGCTGGAGGATTTCGCAAAGCACAGCACCGAGACCACGAGTCCGATCGGCACCATCTACAAGGAGCACGACGTCTGGCAGTGCCCGCCGAACGGGCCGGGCATCACCATGCTGGTGATGCTCAACATCCTGTCGCGCTTCGATCTGACCAAATTCCCGCCGCTGAGCGTCGAGCGTTTCCATCTTGAGGCCGAGGCGGCGCGGATCGCCTATATGATGCGCGAGCAATATATCGGTGACCCCGCCCATGTCGACGTCGATGTCGTCCGGATTCTCGCCAAGGATTTCGCCGACGAGCATGTCGGCATGATCAGGATGGACGGCCTGGTCGACCTTCCCAATGTCGCGCCGCCGATGAATCCGTCGACGGTCTACATCACCGTGGTCGACAAGGATCGCAACGTCTGCTCCTTCATCAATTCGATCGCGCATTCGTTCGGTTCGGCGATCGTGTCGAACAAGACCGGCGTGCTGTTGCAGAACCGTGCCGGCGGTTTCCGCATCCAGCCCGGCCATCCCAACTGCATCGCGCCGGGCAAGCGGCCGCTGCATACCATCATCCCCAGCCTGCTGACCAAGGGCGGCCGCGCCGTCATGCCGTTCGGCGTGATGGGCGGGCAGTATCAGCCGGTCGGTCAGACCCGCGTGCTGACCAACATCCTCGACTATGGCTGCGACGTGCAGGAAGCGATCGATATGCCGCGCGGGCTCCATTACGAAGGCGTCTATCAGCTCGAGGACGGCGTGCCCCCGGCAATCGTCGAAGGGCTGCAGAAGATCGGACACAAGACCACCAGCGTGGTGGCTCCGCTCGGCGGCGGGCAGGCGATCTGGATCGATTGGGACAAGGGCACGCTGACCGGCGGTTCCGATCCCCGCAAGGACGGCTGCGCGCTCGGCTATT
>DASZTN010000047.1:0-42680 GCA_035547995.1 Bradyrhizobium sp.
AAGCTCTCGCCATGAAGATCGCCTATCTCTACGAATATGACGCATCCAATCCCGCGACACAGTCGACCCGGCCATTTTCGATATGGAGGGAGTTGAAGCAGCGCTTCGACGTCGTCGAATACTTTCCCGTTCCCAACATCGCCCGTCGGCTGCTGGCGCCGAAAAAGATTCTTCACGCGGCAATGCAGACCGACCATCATCTTGAACGAGAGTGGCTCGCGCTCAAGGAATACGCCTGGCGCGTTGGGCCATTTCTCCGGCGGGAGAAGCCGGATGTGGTCTTTTCTCCCAGCCAGCTGATAGTGACTTATCTGGAGACATCGGCAAAAATCATCTACTGCAACGACGCGCCGTTTGGCGGCATCGCGAACTACTATCCGAATTTCAGCAATCTCTCTCGAAGCTATATGAAGGGTGGCTATCGTCAGGAATATCTTGCTCACCAAAATGCGGATCGTATCGTCTATCCGTCGGCCTGGGCACGCGATTGCGCTATTCGTTTGCACGGCGCTAATCCCGCGAAATGCATGGAACAGGCGTTCGGCGCCAATCTGCCATATGTTCCCGGCTGGCATGAGGTGAAAGAAGCGCTGGCGCGGCGTCAAGGCCGCAAAGAGATTTCGCTGGTAATGATCTCGTCAGACTGGGTCCGTAAGGATGGGGCATTTGCTTTGGCTGTGGTCAAAGAACTTTGCGATCGAGGCATCGATGCCAGACTTCGAGTAATCGGTGTAGCCCCAGAGGGGATTCCCGGCGTCGAGGCGCTTGGACGAATCGATAAATGGAAGGACGGCGGGGCGGAAAAGTTCAAAACAGCTTTATTCGACTCGAACTTTTTTATCATGCCCTCGCGCGCAGAGGCTTACGGTATGGCTCTGTGGGAGGGCGCGGCGCACGGGCTGCCAATGATCGGTCGTGCCACGGGCGGAATCAGTTCGATTATCAAAGACCGCGAGAGCGGGCTGTTATTTCCACCCGATGCACAACCGGGCGATGTCGCAAGCTGGATCGGCGAGGTGCTGGCAAATGGCACCTATGGCCGTCTGAGCGAGCAAGCATTTCTGGAATATCGGCGACGTGGAAACTGGAAGAGCTTTGTTGACAGGGTATTCGAGTTCTGACGATGCGAGGTTTGCTGCGAAACATTTTTATGCTGGCTTTGACGCCATTTCCGAGCCGCATCAAGGTTTTTGTTTATCGCCGCGTGCTGAACTTTGATGTCGCCTCCGATGCGCGAATCGGCTTGTCCATTATCCTTTGCCGAAATCTTGTGCTCGCCAGCGGAGCATCCATCGGACACATGAATGTCATCAGAGGGAACATGACCTTGCGCATGGACGTCAGGTCAGTCATCGGACAGTTCAACTGGATTACGGCGGGTAATTCGGATCCTCGATATTTCCAAGGTTATGATCGTCATCCAGAACTGGTACTCGGCGAGGAGTCCAGTATCACTTCGCGCCATGTTCTGGATTGCACGGACAGGATAGAGATTGGTCGGCTTACCACGATCGCCGGATATCGCAGCTCGATCATAACCCACGGTATCGATTATCGGAGAGCCACCCAAAGCTGCGGTCCCATCAAACTTGGTGATTTTTGCCTGATCGGATCGAACGCGATCATTCTGATGGGCGTCACGGTCGCCAACAGGAGCATTGTGGGCGCCGGTGCCGTTTTGGCAAAATCAATAGACCAGGAACTCGGGATATGGGCCGGGGCTCCGGCCCGCCGCATCCGGGATCTCTCCGGCGAGGAAGGCTACTTTACTCGCCAGAGTGGCCACATATACTGATTGGAGATCCGGCGCGCCGGCGGTCGGATTTCCCAGCCAAGATGTAGATCCATTCGATGTCGAAAGCGATAATAGATATCCTGCCGCGTCTGAACACACGGACCGGCA
Source organism: Bradyrhizobium sp. (assembly GCA_035547995.1). Classification (GTDB taxonomy): domain Bacteria; phylum Pseudomonadota; class Alphaproteobacteria; order Rhizobiales; family Xanthobacteraceae; genus Bradyrhizobium. Next base: position 1,904 of record DASZTN010000047.1, read on the forward strand.
TTGCGCAATGGCTGCTTGTCTTCGCCTTTCTCGCGAACGTCATCATCCTGTTTCGAGGGCAGTCCTACGAAGACAATTATTTGATCGACGAGGTCGCTCGCACAGCGCAGCTGGCAAGCCTGGGCTTGCTCTCGCTTTCAATTATCTTTTGTTCCGACTTGCGGCTTGCGCGAAACAAGACGTTCGTCCTGGTGATCGTGCCTTTTACCGCTTATCTTTTCATAAATACGGCGGTTTCGATTACGCCGGATATATCATCCCAATATGTTATATTGTTTTTTTTGACGACGACCGTCATTTGTATTCTCGATCTTGGAGCGGATGACTGGCTGAGGGTTTTCAGGGTAGCGTCGCTCTGCCTCTCTGCTGCATTGCTTTTGTTCATTCTCACCAAGACGCGGGAAGGCCGGTTCTGGGGGGCAGTACATCCAAATAGGATGGGAACTTGGCTTTTCGTCACCGCAATGCTGGCGCATGCTTGGAAAAACTGGTTTCGGTGGGCCGTTGTTTGCCTCACGCTCTACGTGGGCGTCCGGGTGGATTCGAGATTTTCCGTGCTCGGAATCGCATCTTTCATCGTGGTGTCGACATGTCTCGGCTATGCCCAATCTCCTCGTAAGGCGCTTTTGCAAATTCTTGCGATCGTTATCATCGGTCTCTCAGCCTGGAATGTCGTTACCCACTTCTTTGTCGGACAAGGCGATCGTTCCCTTGAAGGTGGAGGAATTAGCGGACGAGACGTGTTGTGGGAGGAAGCCTTCGAACGAATATCGCACCATGTCCTCCTTGGATCGGGCTTTCGTAGTTCTACAACGACCGAGGCGATATCGGAGAGTGGTGTAGATGCGGCGCACAGCGGGTGGATCGCGGCTGCTGACGAATTGGGGATGATTGGTCTGGCCGCCTTCGTCGCTATCTATGTCTGGAAAGGATGCGAGCTTCTAAATTGGATTCGAAATACGAAGGATCCGTCGTCGCAAAGGCTGTATTCCATCTCTTTGGCTGGGCTGGTAGCTAATGTCGTTCCTCTGACGTTTCAGCCAAATTATATCAATTTCGGTGATCCGTTAGGATTGTTTATCATGTTAGTGTTGTTTTCACGCATCAAGTCATCCCGCCAAATCGTTAGCACCACGAGATCGCAAGTACCGACGCTGCCTAGTCGTCCCACGCGCCGCCCGCTCACTTCCTGAGCCGAAACAATGCCTATTTCCGTCCCAGAACGCGGCTCCCGGAAGGTGCTGGTATATAAGACCGACATCCTGCCATTTTCGGAGACGTTTATTCGCGATCAGGTACTTTCATATCAACGCTGGCAAGCGACGCTCGCCGGGCTTCGTTACACGCGTCAATTGTCGTTGGCAGGAGTCGATGCGCAGCTCTTGTGCAATGAAAGAGGACCGGATGCGTGGAAGATCGCAAATGATATACGGCGGGTGATGTGGGCCTTCCCGCGCGAGGCGGCGAGGCGCGTGGCGAGCCATCGGCCGGACATCGTTCATGCTCATTTTGGAGCTTCGGGCGTGGAGATATGGCCGTTGGCGCGAATGCTCCACATTCCATTACTGATTACGCTGCACGGGTCCGACGTTTCCATCAACGCTGACTGGTTTTACCGCGGCAAGGGTGGAACGCTGATGCGTTTTTACCCCGGACGGCTATTGCGGATAGCTCGCGAGCCCGGAGTCCGCTTCATAGCGATCTCTGAAGCGGTACGGCGGGCGGCAATCCGGTTTGGCATTTCCCCGGATAAGGTGACGGTTCGCTATATAGGGCTGGACCCGACTAAGTGGCAGCCGGGTTCACGCGATATTTTATCGCGGCCTCGGCGAATATTGTTTGTCGGCCGGCTGATCGAGTGCAAGGGCTGCGAACATCTGGTTCGGAGCTTCCTGGCGCTGAAGGCTTCAGTGCCGGATGCAGAGTTGGTCATCATCGGCGACGGACCGTTGCGACAAGCTCTCGAAGCCCAGGCGAAAGAGAATGAGAATTCGGTACGTTTCCTGGGAGCGGTTTCTCCTGACGAGGTGAAGAGGCAGCTTGGCGAGGCGAGAGTGTTGTGCTTGCCGAGTGTCACCCTGCCGAACGGGCAGGCGGAGGGACTGGGCATGGTCTTGCTGGAGGCGCAGGCCTCCGGAGTTCCAGTGGTGGCGTACGGGACCGGCGGAGTCTCGGAGGCAATACAGGACGGCGAGACCGGATTTGTGGTCACCGAAGGAGATCGATCGCGGTTGATAGAACGACTTCGGCTGGTTCTCGAAAACGATTCCATCGCTATCCGCATGTCTGAGGCAGGTCCCGGTTTTGTCCATAAACATTTCGACATCCGAAAGTGCACGAGGGAACTCGAGCTTTTCTATGACGGGATCGTCGAAGGTGCTAGGCAAGGCGGAGCGGCGCGATGATCGAATTCAGCTCTGTCAGCACAGGCAGCACAGGCAGTCAGATGAGGGAGCGTCCCGCCGTTATCGTCGTTGTTGCACATCCAGATGACGAGTCCATCTGGATCGGCGGAACGTTGTTGCGTATGAGAGATGCCGGATTCAGGCTCTTCATCGTGTGTGCAACCGGCAAGAGCAATCCGGTGAGAGCTCCAGAATTCTTGTCCGCATGCCTCATGCTTAGGGCGACCCCGATCCTGCTTGATCATGTCGATGGCCGCAACGCTCCTATCGCGAATCTTGCGGACGAGTTGTCAGAGGTTGGGAATGCGGTCTTGCAGGAATGCTCAGAGATTCTATGTGTCCTGACGCATCCTCCGCATGGCAATGCGCACCGGCATCCGCAACATCTCGACTGCTTCAAGCACGTGCAGCGTTGGGCGCGCGGGCATCATATCCCGTTCGGTGTATTTTCCGAACGGCTGGCCGACGATCTGCGTCATGAAGCATCGTTCGGTACCGGTGCAGATATCGAGTTCTGTGCGGTTTCGCCGGATTGGACCGGGCCGGTTCGAGGGCTTCTGGATGTGGCTCGTGCGAAAGCAGATCAATCGTATCTCCGTCCGGCTCCCAAGCCAGTCTCGGCCGTAGAACGGGCTCGCGCTGGTGATGCGTCGACGACGTCGGCGGTGAAGCACATGCCCGTTCTCGCGCGGCTTGCAAACCGGATTGCCTCACTGAAGCCGTTCTGGAATGCCGTTGCGGCTCTATCGATCGAAGTGGATTCTTCCGAGAAGCAGGTCCTGTGCGATCTGCATGTCAGTCAAATTGCAGGATTGAAAGAATATTTGGCTTACCAAAGAAATCGAGAATTCGTCTATTTGGACAATGCTGAAACAGCACGCCGGCTCGAGAAGATGTTGCGTGAAGCACGTCCGCTACGCGCGACCGCCTAGCGTTCGGCAATAGGTCCGCCTCCAGATGGAAGTAAATCATGATAAAAAGACGCTGCGCGATCCTGCCGGGCATCGCAATCGTGGCTCTCATCGTACTTGTCGCGGCCTATTCGAGTCGGATTGTGAGCGGTTGGTCGCAGGAAGCCGGATTCAATGCCGACCATCCCGAGGAATCGGGGTACAAGCTGGTCTTTCAAGATGACTTTACCAATCCTTCCACGCTCGACATAAAGGATACGAGAAAGGAAGGCTTCAATTGGTATATGGGAAAATTTCATTGGGGGGATGTCTCAACGCCTGAGCAGGTCGTGCTTGGTCCGGACGGGCTGCAACTTGGCGGAAGAATAGCTACGGCCACGTCGAGCTTTGATGATCGGTCGGTGATCGGCAAAGCGTGGGGCGGAACGCTCTATTTCGAGGCCCTGATTAACCTTAATCCAACTCACGTATTTTCGTGGAAAGGAACCGGTCCCGCCTTCTGGGCGCTTTCCTGGCCTTGGTCGACCAGAAGCGCGCAAGCTCCCAACATGCCCCAAGGTTATGAGAATTTCGGCGAGTTGGATGTTATGGAATACGGCTTCGCCAATAAGCCGGGATCGTCCCCGGATCTGAAGCACTATTCGCAGACCGTTCACAATTGGTACGGCATCGATCGAACGACATGTAAGCCGGATGCCTATTGTGAAATCTTGAACGATGATAGAACAGTGCGAGTTCCCGACATTCGGGGATGGCACCGCTTTGGCGCTTGGCTGGTTATCGGGAAGGGCGGAAGGAAGAGCTTCGTGCAGCCTTATTATGATGGGGCGCCTGTTGGTTCCGCGCGGAAGTGGCCATCATATGCCGAACTGAAGGACGTCCCTGTTCCGCCATCCGGCTCAAATTCCTACGGCATCTTTGATTTTGAGAAATGGATCGTGGTTCTGAGCGCGACCATGGTTACGCCCATGAAGGTCCGATACGTGAAGATCTGGCAAGCCGGGTGAGCTTGGGTACCCGGAGGATCTTTTGCCCAGTTTGGAGGGGTTTTCCGGCGTATGGTCAGAACGTATAGGGTAGCAGGAATCCGGGCCCTTAAACCTGATAGGCAAATTCCTTAGGCTCCATTAGCTAAAGACGGTATCAAGTAGGCAGAAGCATCTTTGTTTGATTGGTCGGGTGTCGAACGTCAATACTTTTAACCACCGGAATTTATATGTTGACTTCAATTAAGGTCGGCTCGGATGAGGCCACCATTGATCCTCCCCTCGTTGTAGACTTGGACGGCACGTTGCTCCGTTCGGATATTCTCCTGGAAACTGCCTTTAGCTATGTTGCTGCTCGTCCAGATCGGATTTTCAAATTGGTCCTAGCCTTGACGAAGGGCAAGGCAGCCTTGAAGGCCCATATCGCCAGCGACACGCCTATCGATGTGGCGTCGCTCCCGTACGACGAACGAGTTCTGGACATCATTATCGAGGCGAAGAAGAGCGGACGCTCGGTTCACTTGGTGTCGGCTAGCAATGAGCGTTATGTTCGTGCGATAGCTGAGCATCTCGCGCTCTTTGACGGGTGGATGGGGTCGACCGACAAGACCAACCTTTCCTCTAGCGATAAAGCCGCGTCCCTGGTTGCGGCTTTTGGAAAGGGCAACTTTGACTATATCGGAAATGATCGGGCGGATCTTGCAGTGTGGTCCGTTGCCCGACAGAAAATTATTGTTAATCCCGCGGCCGGCGTCCGCAGCGAGTTGATATCGATTGATCGGAATGCTCGCATATTGGAGCCGATCGGTGGGAAGCTGAGGCGATGGGCCAAATTATTACGGGTTCACCAGTGGGCCAAAAATGGCTTGGTCTTTGTTCCGCTGGTTACCGCTCATCGCTTTGCTCCTGTTGCTTTCGGCCAGGAAATCGTAGCCTTCCTTGCTTTCTCGCTAGTGGCTTCCTCAATTTACGTCCTCAACGATATCGTCGATGTTGAGGCTGATCGTAAACACCCGAGTAAGAAGCGTAGGCCGCTTGCGGCAGGAACGGTTTCGATCAAACAGGCGTTTGCCGTCGCGCCCGCAATTGCCTTGCTCGGTCTCGGAGCGGCGGTCGCCCTCTCTCCCTGGCTCGCCGCGACATTACTTGTCTATCTGGCGATGACGACCGCCTATACGTTCTTCCTTAAGCGGAAGATGATGATCGACATCATTACACTGGCGTCACTCTTTACGCTTCGTGTCGGCGCAGGAGCCGTAGCGATCTCCGTTCCTGTATCCGAATGGTTGCTTGCATTCTCGATGTTTATCTTTACGTCGCTCGCTTTGACCAAGCGCTACATCGAGTTGGCTGCGCGGATCGATGGCGATCTTCCCGATCCGACCAATCGGAACTATCGCAAATCGGATCTTGGTATTGTCGCCGCCTTGGCCGCGGCTGCCGGATTCAATGCCGTAACGATTTTGGCTCTTTATATTTCTTCGGAAGCTGTACGAGGGCTGTATCGGACCCCGAGTCTGCTTTGGCTCATCTGTCCGATTTTGATGTACTGGCTCGGTCGCTTGTTGTTGATGGCTCAACGTCGCCTGATTGACGATGATCCGATAGCCTTTGCCCTAAGAGACTGGAACAGCCTTCTGGCATTGACCTTGGTCGGCATCATTCTCGCCCTTGCGACTTGAAGAAAGGCGGATCGACCGTGAGATTTTGCGCTGAAGCCGTTCCTTTCGGAAATCTCTTTTTCCGTCACTCGAAAGAAAAGCAGTGTACAAAATAAAGATAATCGATGATCGTCGAGGGACGTGGAGCGTCGTCGACATTTTGCTGCTGACATTCTCTCTATTTTTGATTCTCCTCCGGTTTCACGCAATCGATGCCGATTTCCCGTTGGGAGTTACGACCTCCGGCGTTCTCTACACCGACGAGGGCTTTTATTCGAACGCGGCGGTTCGCCATCTCGTTACGCGAAATTGGTATCTCCCCGGCGACTTCAACCCGGTGGTCAGCATGCCGCTCGGGCAGTTGTTTCATGGGATGATATTCGGGGTGTTCGGTTCGAGCCTCGTCTCAGTACGCTTGACGGGATTGCTGGCATCCTCGTTTACAATCTTGCTCGTCGGACTCACGGTCGGCAGGCAGAATGGGCGTAAGGCAGGGCTGATCGCCGCCGGGTTGCTTGCATCCAGCTATGTCGGCTTTGCTTACAGCAGGCTTGCGATCATGGAAAATCTCGGGATCGCGTTTGTTGCGCTCGGTCTTTTCCTGATTTTTGGCGCTTCGCGAAAAATCAATCTCTACCTCGTTGTTCTTGCCGCCGTTTCGGCCGGAGCTGCGGTTTTGACCAAGGGATCGATGATTTTTGCACTCCCGCTCTTCGCTTATTCCGTCTGGTTGCGAACCGAAGACATGAGGAGCCGTTTAGCCTTCGTAGCAATAGGGGGCTTCATTTCGCTGGCGATTGTCTCGCTTTGGCAGTTTTTGGCCCGTCATTATTATCCCGACGATTATGCATACTTCATCCAGATCAACATGACGGAGAGAGGAGTTTCGGGCGTCTGGCAGTGGTTCCGTAACCTGTTGACGCAATGCCATGGCATGCTGCAACTTGGACGATATGAAATCACAGCCATTTTTGTTCTATGCGCCGGCGCGTTAGCGCTTTCTCACAAGTTCCGCATCGCCGCTCTGAGCAAGATGTCGGTCGTTTATCTCGTCATATACGTTCTGTCGCTCAGCGTTGTCGCCTACAGTCCCTCGAGATATTTTCTTCCTTTGCTTGTTCCGATCGCGATTTTGGGAGCCATCGCCTGCACCTCGCCAGTCACGCAGTTACTGTTTGACGCGCAAACGAAATGGCTGGCGTTCGCTCCGGCAATCGTTCTCATCGCTGTAATGGGGTATGGGACGTTCGAGATCGGAAGATATCTGGTTCACCGTTCCTATTCGTTCGAACTCATGGCCATGGACGTCAAAGCGATCATTGATCGAAGCCGGAAAGGATCGGGAAGTCCGGTACTGCTTGGGGATATCGCCGACTCCGTCTCCATCGTCGCCAACGCGCGAGCGGTTAACGCGGACCTGGGCACAACCCCGCTGCTTGATCGGATCCACGCCTATCCTCCGTCCTTCGTGATTACGGCTTTTGACGCCGATACGCTCGTCCCGCTGATGGAAAGAGCTGGTTATCGTTTAAGGAAAGTGGGCGAATGGCGGGTTTACGAAAACTATTACAAGCCCGACGAGAATGTCGAGTTGTGGGCCGTCGAAGCAGCCCAGGCCGCACGTTAGCCGTTAGAATTTGAAATGACCGATCAAGTGAAAAGACAACGATGTCCTCGCCATGTAGATCTCGCAATGGCGTATCCCGATCTTGCGCGGTAGTTCTGCCGTGTTGAAAAAGGCTGCCGCCACAGCAGTACAATGGAATACAGCTTCGACCGCAATTGTCTTTGCAGTTCAGATCATACAGCTCGCCGTCCTGGCTCGACTGCTTCTTCCGGGAGATTTCGGGCTCGCGGCGACGGTTACAATCATTCTGGGATTCGTGCAGAGCTATGTCGATATGGGCATAGGAAATGCAATCATTCATCGCCAGGATATCAAGGCGAATGAGCTGCATTCGCTCTATTGGTTTAATGTTTTCGCAGGTGCTCTCGCATTTGCCCTGCTAGCCGCGGCAACTCCCCTGATCATTAAGTTCTATCACGAGCCGAGATTAGGGCCGTTGTTAATTTGTGCCGCCTTGATACCGCTGATCGCGTCCTGGGGACAACAGTTCCAAGCCCTTCTACAAAAGGAATTGCAGTTCAGAACGCTGGCGTTGGTCGACGCTGCATCGGCGCTTGTGGGTTTTGTGGTCTCGATGCTTTCAGTGGCGGCGGGATTCGGGGCGCTTTCCCTCGTGACAAGTCAGTTGGGGGCGGCGTGCTGCACGGCGCTTTCTCTTGTCGCGATCGGGTGGAGGAGACGGCCGCCGGCACTGCATTTCAGCACTTCGGACTTGAGGGGCTATTTATCGTTTGGTCTTTATCAAGTAGGCGCGAGAACGATTAGCCTTGTCACGGCGCGCCTGGATCAGTTCTTCATTAGTATATTCTTGGGGCCGATTGCCCTTGGCTACTATAGCATCGGATGGAATCTGACGATTCAGCCGCTGTACCGTATCAACGCCGTGCTGACGCGCGTTTCGTTTCCCGTGTTCGCAAGAATTCAGCATGACACGCAGCGGCTCAAGCGCGGTTATATGTTCGTCATTTGGATGCTATCCACCGTGAATGCACCGATTATGCTGGGATTAGCGGTCGTGGCTCCGGCATTGGTGCCGCTCGCGTTAGGTGAGAGATGGGAGCTCGCGATTCCAACCATACAAATCCTCTCCATTGTCGGTTGGTTAAGGACCATGGGAAATCCAATCGGATCGCTGCTTCTCGCCATGGGACGGGCGGATCTCGATTTCAAGTGGGACTTCGCGTTTATGCTGGTTCAGGTTCCAGCGCTGTATTTTTCGGCACGATATCTTCCTTTGGAGGGAGTGGCAGGCGTTGTAGCTCTGTTAATGGCAGCAAATCTCGCCGCCATGTACCTGTTGCTAAGGCGCTGGCTTTTCGGGCCGTGCCTTTGGGAATATGTAAGGAATATATGCGCGCCATTTGCCTTGGCGGCCATTATGGCGGGTGCCGTATTTGCGGTAGGGAAGAGCTTTCCTACCCACTCGGTCGTAAATCTTTCGCTTCAGGTGGTAATTGGCGCGGTGGTCTACGTAATACTATCTTTCGTGACTCAGCGCCTGGAATGGAGGGAGTTGATCAAATCGGTCCGCCGGTCGTCATGACGTGAACGATTTGTCGCGATCTTTGGGGTGGCGGCGGGCCGCCACTGGATCGCAGGCTACTCCTGTGATCTCAGCTCGTCGGGCAACACTTCGTTGGAATAAAACGGGTGGGAGGCGAAGGTAAATTTGGGCTCGACGAGTGCCGCCAAAGTCTGCTCAAGCGAATGGAGGATAGCCGTCTTGTCCCACCGGGCGAGAGCGATCGCCCGGGCGCCCTCGCCGAGGGAGGTGCAAAGCGGCGCGTCATTGGCGAGCAGGTGTATGGCGGCCGCGAGTGCGGCGGTATCACCCGGCGGTACGACCAGTCCGGCGCCGGTCACTTCGCGGGCCAATCCCGCGTCTGGCCGGCTCATGGCGATCACCGGCCGGCCGGTGGCGAAAATGCCGCCGAGCTTCGACGGCAGCACCAGGTCGGCTGCCTCGGCCCGCTGCGGGATCAGATGAAAGTCGGCGGTGCGGAGCAGCTCCGTGAAACGATCGTCTGGTTGTAATCCGAGAAACTGGACGTTGCTCAGGCCGTTCGCCAAGTCCTGCAACGTAGCCTTGTGCGGGCCTTCGCCACTCAGGATGAAGCGGATGTTCGGATTGCTGTGCTGTAATTGCCTGGCCGCCTCGACGATGAGATCGAGACCCTGCTTGTTGGACATCGTGCCGGAATAGAGGCCGACGAAATCGGAATCGCTCAGGCCCAGCTCTTTCCGGAAGCGGGTCGTGCCGTCGCTTGGCGAGATCTGTTTTGTGTCGGTCCAGTTGCGAAACTCGCGTATCCGCGCTGGATCCACACCCTTATAGGCGAGACGATCGAGCATTTGCGGCGAGATGGTCGAGACGCAGTCGAACGAGCGAAGGATCAGCCGCTCAATGGCAACCATCCTGTTTCTTAAGCCCTTGTTGCTGAGGATGCCGAGATCGAATGCCGCATCCACCTCGAAGTCCTGTACGTGGAGCCACGAAAATGCACCAGCCCGGCGCGCGATCCAGGCTGTGAGCGCTGCCGACATCAGCGACGGTGCAACCGAAAAAACTACGTCAGGCCGCCAGCGGAGCGATTCGGCAATGACGGGCCAGGCGCTCGTCAGCGCGAACGAAAGGTGATGGATCAGCCGTTTGGCGCCCGATGGATTCTTTGGAACGTAGATCGGCGCGCGTTTGACGGCGACCTTGTTGATCACCTCCGACTGATAGAAACAGCTTCGGTATGCCGATGGAATGTTCCATTCAGGATAGTAGGGAGGAGCGGTGACGACGCGAACCTCGTGACCGGCCGCCGCGAGGGCCTCGCAAAGTTCGGTATTGTATTTGGCGACACCGATCAGATCAGGAGCGTAATTAATACCAACCAAGAGAACCCGCATAAACCAGACGCTCCGAACATCAATCAAGAAAAAGCTGGCCGAATTTTCAGCCGAGTAACGCTATCGGCAACAGCATGGCTGTTGCCGATCTGCAAATTTCGTCCGATCGCTGCTAAAAGGGATGACGATCGCAAGCCCGTTCATGCATCCTTAACATTCCGTCACCGTTGCGTGACACAAATCGAGTGACAGCGTTAACGTTGCAGGGCCATTGGTTTGGCACGGGTTTCGGTTTCGGTCGGCTCCCAAGGAATAGGCGTCAGCGCTAAGATCCCGCTCAATAGGCTGACGTCTGCCGGAGCGCCGTGACGATCGTCTGCAGCACGATCCTGAGATCGAGCCACGGGCTCCAATTGTTGATGTACCAAAGATCATGCTCGACGCGGCGCTCCATCTGCTCGATGCGGGATGTCTCGCCGCGCAGTCCGTTGACCTGCGCCCAGCCTGTGAGGCCCGGCTTGACGTGATGCCGGAACGCATAATTGGCGATCAGCTTCTCATATTCGGAATTATGCGAGGTGGCATGCGGGCGTGGCCCGACCAGCGACATGTCGTCGAGGATGACATTGAACAGCTGCGGCAATTCGTCGATGCTGGTCCTGCGCAGCCAGCGGCCGAGGCGGGTGACGCGCGGATCGTTTCGCGTGGCCTGCCGCACCAGCGGGCCGTCCTCAAGAACGTGCATGGTCCTGAATTTGAAGATGTTGAAAGCGTGGCCGCTGAAGCCATTGCGCTTTTGCAGGAACAGCACCGGCCCGCGGGAATCCAGCTTGATCAGCAGCGCCGTGACCAGCATTAGCGGAAGCAGGGTAATCAGCGCGGCCGTCGCCAGGGTGACATCGAAGATCCGTTTTGCGACAAGTTCGCCCCGTGTCATGGGCGCGCGCTGCAATTCGGTCGTCCATGTGCTGCCGACATTCGAGATCGGATGGCTCAGGAAACGCGCAGCGCTTTCGTCGGGAATCAGGTGCACCGAGATCGGGAGCACCGCCAGCGCATTGAGGATTCCATCGATCGTGCGGCGATTGTGCCAGCCGATCAGAAGATAGATGTCCTCGATCCGCTCGCATTTCGCGGCCTGGATCACATCGGCAAGCTTGGCGCGCAGCGAGCTGTTGATTCCCGGTGCTAATATTTCTTCCTGCGACACTTCGCAGGTCTTGATCGGATGAAAACCGTAGCGCCGAAGTTCATTGAGCGGGCGGGAGGAGGCGTTGAGCTCCCGTTCAGCAATGACAATGATCTTCTTGCGCGCGAACGATCCGTTGGCGAGTGCCAGCGAAATCTGGGTGGCGACGAGATAGCGCCAAGACAGCAGGATCAGCAGGCCGCCGACGAAGAACAGCGTCGCCGCGCCGCGGGAAAACTCGTCGCTGATCTTCAAGGTAAAGGCGACCACGGTCAGTGTCCCGGACACGCCGAACCAGATGACGATCGTGTCCCTGGCCTGGCGACCGAGCAGCGTCAGGTTCTTCAGGCGGTAGTTCCGCCGTGCGGCCATGATTGCGGTGAAATTGGCAGCGACGATGATTCCGATCGAGAAGAAGGCCCGCTCGTGGTTGAGGTCGCCGGTGAAGAACCAGTGATAGGCGAAACTGAAGAAGGCGCTGGCCGCTACGATGAAGACATAGTCGGCGACCAGAACGGTGTGCTCGACCAATTGCGGGCGGAGAAGCCGGTTCCAGGTTCTCCGGGGAAGTTCGTTCGAACTTGGAGAAATCTCCAGAGACGCGACTTTTGCTTCCGGCGGCGGTACACGCCGTGACATACTCAATCTATTATTCATAATCGAACCCCGATCACGGGTCGGAAATATCAATTGACTAATATTTGGTGAAATCCATTACCAAAAAATCATTATACATTCTGAGTTGAATGTCACCTTAACCTTACTCAATAAAACGACAAAGGTGTCATTGTACCGGGAGACTTCCGTTTGTTTCGGCGAGGGGCAGATGTTAGAGGTAAGACGTTGTGGCGATTTGGGAAGCTTGGGGAGCAGGTGGATGGTTCGCAGCTTTGGCGTCCTTTGCATATTGGCGGCTGGGTTGATGATGGGCGCGGGGTCGGCCTCTGCCTTGGGATTACCGGTCAATCCACTGCAGATTTCGGATGAAGTTCAGCCTGTATCGTTTTTCGGCCGTCCATATCCGTTTGGTTATACCGGCTGGGGACATTGCGTCCGCTACGTCGAGGTGGAGACGCGCCGGGGTCCCCGCCTGCGCCGCATCTGGGTCTGTCGGTAAGCTGCAGGCCCGGCGCATCAAATTCCATATTCATGGCGCCTCTTTGAACGGCCGCACCGCTCTGCCGCGTTGTATATAGCGCGGGAGCATCGATGTGCATGATCTTGGTTGGTCGTCTTATGCTCGGGTTTGCCCGCCTTGTTCAATAACCTTTAGCTGGACAGCCTGAAATTTCGGCTTGGAATTTTTTGAATCTGACTCCACCATGACACAAAGAGAAACGATAAAAAGATTCGGGGCGTGGATGTGGGGAGAATGACGGGGATCCATGGGTACACTCGGGTGGGTGTCGTTACTGGGGATTTGGGCGCTGGCTAATTGTCTGATCGTGGTGCGTCTGGCTTCGCGCGATCCCAGGCCGTTCAAGTAGACGTTGTATTAGACGTTTTACACGGCACGGCTGGAATTATCGCGAGGGCCGCAGCGTCGCCACGGCACTTCGAGGCAGCTAAAATCCTTGCCGGTTCTGATCGTATCAGAGCCAGGCGTGGATGCGTGCGCTTTGACGCGTTTCTCCCGGCCGACCAATATCCCTCTGCCCGAAGCGGCTTTCCGCCTCTGGAACTGGGGCCACGGGCTTCGCGTTAAATCGGCTGAGGATGTACCGCGATGCGTATGTCGAGGCTGCTTCAGATCGCTGTCTTGTGCCTGCTGGCGTGGAGCGGCGGCGGATTGACCGGCAGCGCGTGGGCCCAGGGAACGAAGGACCCGTCGGGCCTCGGGCCGACCATGACATTCCCGATCCGCCCGCGTAACGAGCCCGGCGGCACGACAGCGACGCCGAATACTTCGCATATGGTGCCGCAACGGACAATCCGGTTGCACCGGGTCCATCCCTATCGAGGCTACCACACCTTCCGTTCGCGCCGGTGAGGCGCCGTTCCGTCGCTCTTGATCAGTTCTTCTTCGCTGGCGCCGTTGGTACCGGCACGTCGCCGTCCTTGGCGAAGCAATCGCTGACATAGGCTTGCCTGTCGCCGCTCATCGGGCCTGATCCGGGCGGCTTCCAGGGATAGACGATATAGGCGTAATGAATGCAGCGTTTGGCGACTTCGGCGGTTGGCGCGGCCTGAACGACTGCCGGATATAGCGTCATGGCGAGGCCCGCGCCGATAGTAAGCTTCGCAATTCGCACACTGAGGAAAAAGTTCATAGGTCAGTCCTGTTTATCCAATGCAGTTTGTTCAATATCTTCTATGGCAACCCTATAGCGCGGGCCTGTTGGAATCCGGTTATCGGGTCGGCAATGGCACGAACTCCTTGCTTCTCGGCGGCTGGCCGGCGCTGCCCGCAGCAGGAACATGCCGTTGTCGGCCAAAACGACATCACCTAGCTGCAGGCTCCCGTCGTTGAGCACGCGTTCCCTGATGCGCGCCTCGTTCTCGGGCGAAGTGTGTAACGTTGCAGAGGCAGGCGGCGATCGAGAGAGGCGACCCCCGCCGGTGTCAACCCATGACGAGGTAAGCCAAAAGACTAACGGGGCCACAGTATCAAGGCTTCGTCTGTCACAAGGGAGGGATTCGATCCATCACCTACAATTCCACGTATTGATTGCGGTTTGCTGCATCGGGTTCCCTTGAGGGGCTCGGCAGACACAATTTCGACGGAAGCAACTGATTTTAGGCTGGGCATCGTGAGTACGCGCTGTGGTGCGCTTGTAGATTAGCGAACAGTTATCATTTCCGCCCCGAAGGGCATGAACCACGGAATGAATATTGAAGAGTTTTAAGGTAAATCAGCTTAGGTGTCTGCAGCGAGGCTCGGGTATTCCGCTGCCAATTAACGAAATATTTATCAGCATATAAGGCGAGACGTGTTTTCTCCTCTCACCGCATTCAGTTCCGCTGTTGCCATTGCTGCCGCATTAATCTGTTTCTTGGTGCTCAAGCGGTGGTGGCGATTGCCTGGACGCCCTCTTGGCGAAGAAGGTGATCTTCTAGAGCATTGCTGGCGTATATTGCTCTGTTGCATTTTTGCGGGTCTTGGCCTCGAACTTACCGCAATGTTGATTGCCGGCGACGTGAGAGACACCACGCTCGTATACGCCAAGCAATTGCTCTTTGACCTGAAGGGTGACGATTCCTGGTATCCGATGCTGAAGGCGTCAGCTCAGCTTCGCGATCATCCTGCTGTGCCGATTTATCAAACCATCTTTTTTGATCATAAAATTAAATTTCAATATCCTCTCTCGGCGCTGTTGCTGATCGACGTCCCTCGCCGGATTTTCGATCTGGACGACAGCGGTGTTCTGCTTATGGCGCGGTTGGTTTCCCGGGCGACCGTGCCTTTCTTCATCGTCACGTTTGTTCTGCTGCTGGTAGGTGCGGTTCGTGCCGAGTTCGGTCGGCGACGACATCTCGAACTCCCTCTCGTGACATGGATCGTGCTCGGCCTCGCTGGCTTTTTTGGCATTCTGTTTTTCTACCCGCTTACGCGCTCTGAACACCTTGGGCAGATTCAGACGTTGATGTCGTTTGACGCGGCGGTGGCGTTATATGCATGGCAACGTAGAAAAACCGGCCTGGCCGGCTCACTCATTGGATTTTGCTGCATAATCAAACCTCAATGGTGTATCCTGTTCATTTGGGGATTGGTTCGCCGTCAGTGGCGCTTTGTACTGTGGGGTGCGGCGACTGCAGCGGTGTTTCTCGTCTGGGCGGCCGCTGTATATGGTGTAAGCAACACGATCGATTATGTAAAAGTCGTCACCTATCTCGGGAAGCACGGTGAGAGCTTTTTCGCAAATCAGTCGGTGAACGGCCTTCTCAACAGGATGCTCTTCAACGGCAATAATCAGCAATGGCTTGCTAATGGATTTCCGCCATTCAATCCGATCGTCTATGGCGCCACGTTGATTTCGTCTGTCGCATTTATCGGCACGGCCTTGCTCTGGAATCGAAAAAATGAGCCTCAGTCGCTGGATTTTGCTCTGATCATGCTCGCCGCGACGATCGCATCGCCTATTGCATGGGAACATCATTACGGCATTGTGTTCCCGATCTTCGCGTTACTGCTTCCGGCATGCGTGCGAGCCCGACCGTGGGGAGCATGGACCATACCTCTCTTCGGGATCGGTTATATCCTGGTCAGCCAGGATTTTTCCAACGTGACGAGCCGTCTGGCGGACTCGCGTTTTAATGTGCTGCAATCCTCGTTGCTGTTCGGTGCTTTCATCATTTTTGCGTTGTTGTGTTCTTGTCTCCGCGCTGCCGCGGTCTGCGCAGTCCCAAAGCCATCAGCGGAAGATCCGCTTGTCGCCTCTGAGGCCGTGACGGAAAGGGCATGAACCAGCCAAAATATGATATGTTGCGCGTCATGACCTCCTGAAGCTGGCCAACTTGGCGGCCCACCCCTTGTTGTGAGCACTGTCGCCGCGAACTATGTATGCTTAACGGATCGAGCAACGGTGATAATGTGTGCAAGGCTTTTTGCAGAGTGGAGAGAGCCATATGACGACAACTACGGAACGTGCTGTCTTGGCGGGCGGCTGCTTTTGGGGAATGCAGGATCTGATCCGGCGCAAGCCCGGCGTGATCTCGACGCGCGTCGGCTATTCCGGCGGTGATGTCAGGAATGCGACCTATCGCAACCACGGCACCCATGCAGAGGCGATCGAGATCATCTTCGATCCCCGCGTCCTGAGCTTCCGGGAACTCCTGGAATTCTTCTTCCAGATCCATGATCCGACGACGCGCAACCGTCAGGGCAACGATATCGGCACCAGCTATCGCTCGGCGATCTTCTACACCAGCCCCGAACAGGAACGGATCGCGCGCGACACCATCGCCGATGTCGATGCCTCCGGCCTATGGCCCGGCAAGGTGGTCACGGAGGTGGCGCCGGTCGGGGATTTCTGGGAGGCCGAGCCCGAGCATCAGGATTATCTTGAGCGCTATCCGGACGGCTACACCTGTCATTTCGTCCGGCCCGGCTGGAAACTGCCGCGGCGGATGGCTGGATAGTCCGGTTGCCGACGACGAAGCCGGAATTCCGGCAACTGTAAGTTCTGGCTGTCTCGCCTTAGTCGCCGGGGGCCGTCCGGATTCCGAATGGCGTCAGCGCAACTTGCGATGGCGCTATCCGGTATTCGGTCGGCTCGGTTGGCAAGAAACGTGTAGTGCGTTGGTTTGCGAGGAGCAGAGAGCCTCGTCATTATGCTGATATGGCCGGCGCGCTGCGCCAGGTCTTGCTGAGAAACCATCGGCGTAACCGCATGTCGACGCGGCTCAATCCCTATGCCACCGGTAAGTATTTCTGCAGCCTTTTGGTTACCGGTTAAGGTTATTGGCCTCGCCGGAGATTTCGCTGGAAATCATGATGGCCGGATTAAACATCCGCGCGGTGGCGTTCGCGGAGCAGAAACCTGAATCGGAAACAGCTGCGCAATATGTCAATATGCTGGAGCCGGAATAGAGGCAGGCCGACAGGGCCGTCTTGCTAACATCGGCCCTGTGGCGTTTTGGAGCGAAGTGGTACCGCTTTGCATGAAGAAAACGCGTCAAAATAAACAGCGAGCTAGAGCTCGCTTATGATCTCGTCACTACCGAGCTCTATCAGGGCCAGTATTTGCAAGGAGTATGCCGATGACAAAGGGTTCAGATCTGCTGGTCCAGGCGCTTGAGAGCGAGGGCGTCGAATACATCTTTGCGATACCTGGTGAGGAAAATCTCGACGTCCTGAACTCGCTGCGCAACTCGAAAATCAAGCTCGTCATCACCCGTCACGAGCAGGCGGCGGGCTTCATGGCGGCGACCTATGGCCGGCTGACCGGCCGCGCCGGGGTATGCCTGACCACGCTCGGCCCCGGCGCGCTTAATCTCACGACCAGCGCGGCCTATGCCGATCTCGGCGCCATGCCGATGGTGATGATCACCGGCCAGAAGGCGATTCACACCAGTCGCCAGGCCAAATTCCAGATCGTCGATATCGTCGCCACCATGCGGCCGCTGACCAAGATGGCCACCCAGATCGTCTCGGCGCAGAGCATTCCGACGCTGGTGCGCGATGCTTTCCGCGTGGCGCAGCAGGAGCGGCCGGGGCCGGTCCATCTCGAACTGCCCGAGGACGTGGCGTCCGACAAGGCCGAGGCTGCGATGGTGCCGACGCATCCGGCCGAGCTGCCGGTGGCGCCAGCGGTCGCAATCGACCGTGCTGCCGCAATGATTTCGGCTGCCAAGCGTCCGCTGGTGATGCTGGGTGCTGCGGCAAGCCGGCCGCGGCTCGCCGAGCCGCTGTCGCTGTTCGTGCGCCGTCTGGGCATTCCTTTCTTCAATACCCAGATGGGGAAGGGCGCAGTGAATTCCGGCTCCAACCTTTATATGGGAACGGCCGCGCTGTCGGAGCGCGACTGGATCCACGAAGCGGTTGACCAGGCCGATCTGATCGTCTCGATCGGCCATGACACGGTCGAGAAGCCGCCCTTCATCATGAATGAGAAGGGGCCGCATGTGGTCCATATTGGCGCTACGCCTGCCACGGTCGAACAGGTCTATTTTCCCGAAGCCGAGGTGATCGGCGATGTCGGCGCCAGCCTGGCTGCGCTGGCGGAACGCCTGCAAGGCAAGCTGCCCAATGCCGCTGCGCTGCTTCCTTTGCGTGAGCAGATTCTGGCCAAGCTTGCGGAGCGGTCGACCGAGGATCGTTTCCCGCTGACGCCGCAGCGCATCGTGCATGATGTTCGCGAAGCCGTGCCATCGGACGGCATCGTCACGCTCGACAACGGCATGTACAAGATCTGGTTTGCGCGCAACTATCGCACCAGCGTCGCCAACACGCTGCTGCTCGACAACGCGCTGGCGACGATGGGCGCGGGCCTGCCGTCGGCGATCTCGGCGGCGCTGATACATCCTGACAGGAAGGTGCTCGCGGTGTGCGGCGACGGCGGCTTCATGATGAATTCGCAGGAGATGGAAACGGCGGTCAGGCTCGGCGTCAACATCGCCGTTCTGATCCTCGAAGATAATGCCTATGGCATGATCCGCTGGAAGCAAGAGGCGGATCACTTTGCCGATTTTGGCCTGAAGTTCGGCAATCCCGATTTCGTCGCCTATGCGCAGGCCTACGGTGCCAAGGGCTCGCGGGTCAAATCAGCCGCGGAACTCCTGCCCACCCTGAAGGCGGCGCTCGACGACAAGGGCGTGCACCTCGTCGTCGTGCCCGTCGATTACAGCGAGAACATGCGCGTGTTGGTCGAAGGACTGCCGAAGCAACGCTGACGCGCTGCCCGGCGGTGATCTCCGTCGAGGCCGTTACTTCAAGGCGAGCGGCCTTTCCTCGTCGAGGAAGCCGATCAGCTCATGGAAGAACTGCATGCGGTTCTTCTCCATCATCACCGTATGCGTGCCCTCGCTGAGCTCGATCAGCCGCTTGTATGGCGTGTGCGTGAGCTGCTTGAAATAGTTCTGCGCCAGATAGCTCGGCAGATCGGCATCCCATTCGGCATGCAGGATCAGCGTCGGCACGGTGATCTTGCCGGGATCGTAGAGCGCCTTGCCGGCATTCCAATAATTGATGCTGTCCTCGAACACGCCATTCGGTGCACGCAACATCGGCGGCGAATGTTTTGCAGCCTCGGGATCCGTCGCCCAGGTCGCATCGGCCCAGGCCTCGAACACGCCCGGCGGAATCAGGGTCGCCTGCTTGTCCTCCGGCACGCCCTTCAGCCAGCGCGCCTTGGCCGAATCTTTCGACACCAGCCGGTAGGCGCCGAGCGGCTTCGCATTGGGATCGACCGGCACCGCGGGCTGCTTGATCCATTGCGGCGCATAAAGCACGAGACGATCGACCTTGTCGTTGTGCTCGCTGGTATAGAGGCCTGCAATCGAGGTGCCCCACGACCAGCCCATCACGTCGATCTTCGGCACGCCGCGCTTCTTCAAGATATAATCGACGGCGACGCCGAGATCGTGTGCGGCGGTGGCGGTCGAGGTGATCGGCTTGTTCTTCTCCGGCGGCTCGTTCATTTCCGGCGGCCGGCTCGAGCGGCCGTAGCCACGGACATCGACGAGATAAACGTCGAAGCCGCGCTGGGCGATCAAATCCATCATCGACACGCCCTCGATCGGCAGATCGAACGCGGTCTCGGCAGGGTAGGTTGCGCCGTGCACGAAGATCAGGATGCGGTCGGAAGAGAACTTCTTCATACCCGCAGGGTGCTTGTTGCGGACGAACAGTTGAATGCCGGGATCGCCGGAGGGGATCATGACATCGGTGGTCTCGAGTTTGGGACTGGCGGCTTGGGCGAATGAGCTCATCAGGAAACCGGTTGTGGCAAGGCAGGCCAAGGCCGTGCGCAACGAGGCTGCGGGCATTTCAAACTCCCTGTTTTTTTGTAACCGTCCGATGACGGCGGCAACCGTTATGGCTGCCGGCAAAAAAGCTAGCCGATAGCCGCGGCTTTATCGAGCGCATTGTTCCCGTGGGCATGGCGTTTCGAGCGAAAGCCTGTCCCGGAATTGATCTGGAATGGGAGCCGGTTCGCGTTAGGAAAACACGTCAAAACAAGCCTCCCTTGGGCCCTCGCGCCGCTTGAGCCCTGAGCCGGCATTGCATATCCTCGGTGCAACGGATCGGCCCCAAAACCGTTCTTGGTTGCAGAAAATCAGCTCATTTCGAAGCACAGCCTGGGAGACAGCGATGAACCTTTCCGAGCTCAACAAGGTGGCGCAGGCGATGGTCACGCCGGGCAAGGGAATCCTGGCCGCGGATGAATCCACCGGGACGATCAAGAAGCGGTTCGATGCGATCAAGGTGGACTCGACCGAAGAGAGCCGGCGCGACTATCGCGAGATGTTGTTCCGTTCCAAGGAAGCGATGTCGCAGCATATCTCCGGCGTCATCCTCTATGACGAGACCATCTGGCAGAAGGCCAAGGACGGCACGCCGTTGGTCAAGCTGATCGAACAGGCGGGCTCGATCCCCGGCATCAAGGTCGATGAGGGCACCCAGCCGCTGCCGGGCTGTCCCGGCGAGCTCGTTACCGTCGGCCTCGATAAGCTAGCCTCGCGTTTGCCCGAATATTACAAGCAGGGGGCACGGTTCGCGAAATGGCGCGCAGTGATCGACATCGCCAAGGACATTCCGAGCATGACAGCGATCCATGTCAATGCGCATGCGCTGGCGCGTTATGCCGCATTGTGCCAGGAGCACCAGATCGTGCCGATCGTCGAGCCGGAAGTGCTGATGGACGGCGATCATACCATCGAGCGCTGTTATGACGTCACCAGGCGCGTGCTCAACAAGGTGTTCCAGGAACTACGTATCCAGCGCGTCGCTCTCGAGGGCATGATCCTCAAGCCGAACATGGTGGTCTCGGGCAAGAAATGCCCGACCCAGGCGCCGGTCCAACAGGTCGCCGAACAGACCGTCCGCCTGCTCAAGGAATGCGTGCCGGCGGCGGTGCCGGGCATCGCGTTCCTCTCGGGCGGTCAGTCCGACGAGGAGGCAACCGCCCATCTCGATGCCATGAACCGGATCGGCCAACTGCCTTGGAAGCTGACCTTCTCCTATGGCCGGGCGTTGCAGGCGGCGCCGCAGAAGGCGTGGTCGGGCAAGCCGGAGAACGTGCCCGCCGGCCAGCGCGCCTTCAGCCACCGCGCGCTGATGAATTCACTCGCCACCAAGGGCGAGTGGAAGGCGGATCTGGAGAAGAAGGCGGCGTAGGAGACTCACGGCCCATCGCCGTTCCAGACCGGCGCATTACGGCCTCACGGCGCGACGGTGATGATGGGGCAAGCCTGGCTTGTGTCCGCTTATCGTGTGTCCGCTTATCGAAGCGGCGCCAGGCCGGGAGTGAACGCCAGCGTGAGCTCGACCCACTTGGCGATGCTGAGCGTCCGCAGGTCTTCGCGATAGCGGCCGACGACCTGGATGCCGAGTGGCAGCCCGTTCTTGCCGAAACCTGCGGGCAAGGACAGCGCGGGCACGCCCAGCAGGGTCCAGGGCGCGCAATACTCGGCATCGCCCGTATAGTGCAATCCGAGCGGCGCCTCGCCAAAAGCGGGTAGCGTCAGCACCGCGTCATAGCCGGCAATGTCCGAAGCAAAGGCATTGCGCCATTTCTCCTGCAGGCTTCTTGCGGCGAGATAGTCGGTGGCCGGGTGGGCCTTGCCGGCCTTGACCAGCGACTTCAGATGATCGCTGCTGCGATCGGGATAACGGTCGACGAGACCCTCGAAGATCGCAGCGCCCTCGGCCGCAAGGATGGTGTTGACCGCATTCCAATTGCCGCGATCGAGTTCGGCAAGCTCGAGTTCCTCGATCATGGCGCCGGCGCTGCGCAGCTTGGCGATCGCGGCATCGAAAACCTGTTGCTGCTCGGGTTCTGCCTTCGACCATTTGGCAAAGCGCACCACGGCGAGCCGCGGCTTCTCCTGCGGCGGTAGGCCGCGCCCGCGATCGATGGAGAAGCCCGGCAGCGGCCGGCCGTGGAGATCGCGGTCGCTGGTGGCGGCAAGCAGCGACAGCGCCAGGGCGACATCGTCGACGCGGCGGGCGAAGAAGCCGACATGATCGAGCGAGGGGCTTAAGTGATGCACGCCGCCGCGCGGGATCGCGCCAAAACTCGGCTTGAATCCGACCACGCCATTGAACGCGGCGGGCCGGATTACCGAGCCCAGTGTCTGCGTGCCCAGCGCCAGCGGAACCAGGCCGGCTGCGACCGCGGCTGCCGATCCCGATGACGATCCGCCCGGCGTATGCTCCTTGTTCCAAGGATTGACCGTCGGGCCCGGATGGCGCCAGGCGAATTCGGTCGAGACCGTCTTGCCGAAGATGGTGGCGCCGAGGTTGCGCAGCCGCTCGACCACCCAGGCGTCTTGCGGCGGAACGTGATCGCGATAGATCGGCGAACCGTTGGTCGTGGGCATGTCGGAGGTCGCGATGATGTCCTTGATCGCGACCGGCATGCCGGACAGCGGCCCCGGCCGCCGTGTGACGTCTCGTGGCAGATATTCGAACGCCTTCAGCACAGGTTCGACCTGCCGGGTTTTCTCCAGGCAGGCGGTCGCGTAGCCGTCCACGGCTGCCACGTCCTTCTCGAACAGGTGCAGCAGTTCGAGGACGCCGGCACCGGACTCCAGGGCGGAGTGAGCAGTCTGGTTCGTCATGTCA
This sequence comes from Bradyrhizobium sp., assembly GCA_035547995.1. Classification (GTDB taxonomy): domain Bacteria; phylum Pseudomonadota; class Alphaproteobacteria; order Rhizobiales; family Xanthobacteraceae; genus Bradyrhizobium. The sequence goes on from DASZTN010000047.1 coordinate 24,748, forward strand.
GCCATCTCCCGGGGCAATCAGTCGCCCCGGATCAATAGATCAACGCGGATGCAGCGCAAAGCCGCAGGTGCGGCCTATTTCATCTTCAGCGCCGGATCAATGAAGCTCTTGACCACGAAGCTCTTGTAGTCGGGTTGGGCCGAGAGGTTGCCGAGCGCGATCTGCGTCTCCATCGCCACCTTCAGCGCGTCGGCTGAAATGTCGACATTCGCCGGGTAGACGCCTTCGGAGAGCATGCGCTTGACCGCGGCTTCCACCACCGCCGGTTCAAGCGTCGGAAATTCCTTCTTGGCGATTTCCACGGTCTTGGCCGGCTCCTTGGCCATGAAGCGCATCGCCATTTCCATGCCGTTGACCACGCGCTGCGCGGTGTCGGGATCGACGTCCTTGCGCGCAGTCACGGCTGAAAACGCATATGGACCGTAGGATTTGGGGAATCCAAGCACGACCTTCATGCCCTTGGCGACGACCTGGTCGAGGCCAGGCTCATACATCACGGCGACGTTGGCCTGTTTTGCCAGGAACGGGCCTGGCTCGGAACCGATCGCGACCTGGATCATGTCGACATCCGTTTTCGCGTCCATGCCGTTTTCCTTCAGCAATTTGATGAACAGCGAAGTAGAGGTGGTCGGCATCAGCCCGGTGACGATCTTCTGGCCCTTGAGGTCCTTGACGCTGTTGAACTTGAAATCCGGTGTGGTTGCTATCCACACGGCAGCGCCGTTGACGACATTGGCGATGATGTCGACCGGCGCGCCCTTGGATGCGGCGATCGCGGTCCATTCCGGTCCGTGGATCGAGAATTGAGCGCTGCCGGAGATCACCGCCGACAGCGCCACGCTCGGCGCACCGGCGGTTTCCTTGGTGAGGTCGAGGCCCTGCTGGGTGAAGAAGCCCTCGTCGATCGCGACATAAAGCGGCAGGTACAGCATTGACTGGAATGCCTGCGACAGCACCACCTTCTTGTTTGCGGCGAGCGCGGGTGTGGCGAGCAGGATCGATATGAGGGCAGCGGCGCGGGCAATGCGCGTGAGCAACGGCATCTGTAATCTCCGGATTTAAACTTGAACCTGGTGGGTGGCGCTGGCCTGCTTCCACGGCAGGCTGGTGCGTTCGATAATGTCGATGATGTAATAGAGGACGAAGCCCATGATCATCAGCGTGAACAGGCCGACCCATACCGAGTTCAGGTCGTACAGGCTGGATGCGTTGTAGATCATGTGGCCGAGGCCGCGCTGCGAGGAAATGAATTCGCCCACCACCGCACCGACCAGGCCGAAGCCGACATTGATGCGGAAAGTGGCGATGATCGCGGGCAGGGTCGAGGGCACCACCGCCTTGTAGAACACCTGATGCTTGTTCGCTCCCATCGAGATCAGCAGCGACTGCAGATCCATGTCGGCGTCCTTGGCTGCCTGATAGGCGGCGATCAGCGCGACGATCGCCGTCAACGAAACCGACAGCGCCACTTTCGAGACAAGACCGGTTCCGAACCAGAGGATGACGATCGGCGCCAGGGCAATCTTCGGCACGCTGTTGATGGCAACAATGAAAGGTTCGACCAGACGCGCGACAAAAATGGAGTACCAGAGCGCAAGACCGAGCAACGAGCCGGCGATGGTGCCGATGACGAAGCCGAGGATCGCTTCGAACAGCGTGTACCAGGTATCGGACAAGAGATCGCCGCTCAGGGTCATCTTCCAGGCCAGGCTGAAGATGCCGGACGGAGAGCCGACCAGGAAGGCCGAGATCCAGCCCATCCGCACCCCGAGCTCCCACAATGCAAAGAAGACGATCACCGCAAGCGTCTGCAGCGCGGTGCGGCCGAGCGTGGTGTCGAACATCGCAGGGCGGCGCCTCACACGCGGACGGCGCTTCGGCAAGGGAGCGGTGCCAGGCACGGTAAGGGTCACGCGGTTTTCTCGGTCTGGATGTCGAGTTCGGCGCACAGCGCGTGAAAATAACTGGAGAAGCTGATATCGCTGCGCGCGGCAATCGGCGAGGCGGCGGCGATGTCGATGTCGTGGACGACCTTGACGCGGGCGGGGCGGCCGCTGAGCACGACCACGCGTTTCGACAGCGCGACCGCTTCGTCGATGTCGTGCGTCACCAGGATCACGGTCTTGTGGTAGGTCTCGACCGCGTCCTTGAGCACGCCTTCGAGATAAAGCCTCGTCTGGTAGTCGAGCGCCGAGAACGGCTCATCGAGCAGCAGGATATCCGGGTCCATGATGAGCGTGCGGATCAGCGCCACGCGCTGGCGCATGCCGCCGGACAGCATCTTCGGATAGGCATTCTCGAAGCCGGCGAGGCCAAACTGCTTGAGATATTCGCGCGCCTTTCCTTCGGCCTCGGCGCGGTCGACGCCGCGGGTCTCGAGCCCGAGCAGCACGTTGCCGAGCACCGTGCGCCATGGAAATAGCAGGTCTTTTTGCATCATGTAGCCGACGCGGCCGCGCAGGCTTTCGATCTCCTGCCCGAGATAGTGCATCGAGCCGGAATCGGGCTCGATCAGCCCGGCGATGACGTTGAAGATCGTGGTCTTGCCGCAGCCGCTCGGCCCGATGATGCTGACAAAGTCGCGGGCGTGGATGTCGAAGGACAGGTCGTCAAGCACGCGGACTTCGCCGGCCTTGCCGTGGAAGGACTTCCGCACGTTACGAACGCTCAACTGGACTGGTCTGGTCTGCATCATACCAGCTAACGCAACTTGCATGCCACGCGCCGAATGCCGGAAAGCCGCGCCGCGCGCGGCATTAGATGCGCTTTAGGCCGGTTGCAGGGGCCTGTGGCGACATCGCATGCGCAAAAACTGTCCAGCGCGCCGCCGATTTATGCAAGCTCGACGCGCGATAACGGCGGCGTGAAATCAGGTCGCCGGGCATCCGGACGCTACGGAGGCTGGCGAGGTGGCTGACGCAGAAAGGTCTGGCCAGATTGGCGGCTGCGGGGCGGGCAATACCAGCTCTTGCGGTAGCGGCCATCGGCCACCATTTGTTCGCCCCAGAGGACTTTCATCATGTTGGACTTTACCCGAGATAGCATCGACGATTTCTCATCATCGAACTCAACGGAAACCGCTTCCACTGCCGCGACGGCCGACGATCAGGCCCTGCTTGACGCCTATTCCAATGCCGTCGTCAGCCTCACCGAGCGCATCGGCCCTGCCGTCGTGCGGGTCGAAACCGGGCCGAAGACGCCGCAGGCGCGCGAGCGCGGCGGGCTCGGCTCCGGCATCGTGATCTCGCCCGACGGCCTAGTGCTCACCAACAGCCACGTGGTTGGCAGTTCCCGGCAGATCAGGCTGCGCGACACCGAGGGCATCGTCACCGATGCGCGCGTGCTTGGCGTCGATCCCGACACCGATCTGGCGCTGCTGCGTGCCGATGGCGTGCGTGATCTGCGCTATGCCTCGCTCGGCAATTCCAAGAAACTGCGGCGTGGCCAGCTCGTGGTTGCGATCGGCAATCCGCTGGGCTTTGAATCGACCGTCACTGCTGGCGTAGTCTCGGCGCTCGGCCGTTCGATCCGCTCGGCCTCTGGCCGCACCATCGAGGACGTGATCCAGACCGACGCGGCGCTCAACCCCGGCAATTCCGGCGGCCCGCTGGTGTCGACGGCGGCCGAGGTGATCGGCATCAACACCGCCATCATCAGCGGCGCGCAGGGCATCTGTTTTGCGGTCGCCAGCAACACCGCGCAGTTCGTGCTGTCGGAGATCATCCGCCACGGCTATGTGCGGCGCGCCTTTATCGGCGTGTCCGGGCAGAGCGCGCCGATCCCGCGGCGTCACGCGGTGCTCGCCGGCGTCGAGAACAAGATGGGCGCTTTGGTGATGCAGGTCGAGCCGGATGGTCCGGCGTCGCAGGCAGGCCTGTTGCCGGGCGATGTCGTCATCCGTCTCGATGAGGTCGAGATCAATGGCGTCGACGATCTGATCCGCACGCTGGATCGCGATCGCATCGACCGCACGCTGAAGATGGACGTACTGCGGCTCGGCCGGCTGCGGGAGCTCGACATTCATCCGATCGAGCGCAAGCCGGGGCGGTGACAACCCGGTGCGGCCGGTTGTGCATTGAGAAGAAGGTGGCCGATCGGGCCGCCTTTTTCTTTGGGTACGGGGAACCTGACGATGATAGACGCGCCCCGCTCTCACCGTCAGGCAAGCGGCCGGAACCCGCGGAACGTTTGATGCTCACTCGCAATTCCAGGCAAGATCGCGGGCTGCCCATCTTGTGAACGCTGTCCACTGCAAGATAAGAAGACAGCCGGAGGCCGCACAACGATGAAAAAGAACGCGACGCCGAAGGCAGCGAGCACAGCAGCAGCCAAGGAACAATCCGCTTCGCAGCTGATCGATGCGAGGATCAAGGAGCTTGGCGACTGGCGCGGCAAGATGCTTGCCCATGTTCGCGCCCTGATCAGGCAGGCGGTCCCCGACGTGGTCGAGGAGTGGAAGTGGAGGGGCGTTCCGGTATGGTATCACGACGGAATGATCTGCACCGGCGAAACGTATAAGAGCGTGGTGAAGCTGACCTTTGCCAAAGGAGCCTCGCTGAAGGACCCTGCAGGCCTGTTCAACTCCAGCCTCGACGGCAAGGTCAGGCGCGCGATCGATATCCATGAAGGCGATGAAATAGACGAGGACTCCTTCAAGGCGCTGGTACGCGGCGCTGCGGCGCTGAACGCGCCTGCCAAGCGGGCCCGATCATCGAAGGCGGCGCCGTAAGGCGGGCGTGAATGGGCTCGGCAAGGTCTGTGACGGACGCTGTGACCAAGCCGAAATCAGCGCCAATAGCGGGGCGCCCCTCCGGCTGCGGCCGCACCGGAGCCGGGCCGAATCCCTTGTTTTGAAGGGTTTGGCCGGGCCGGACGGCTGAAAACCCTATAATACAAGGCGAAATTGGAGCAATTCAGGCCTTTAAAACTAGCTAGAATCGCGCAAACCCTATAAATACAGGGGGCGGCGGCGTTGCGAATCATTTATCGGTTCGCCCGGAGGGGGTGGCGAGGGCCATCAACTAAGCTGTGCAGATCGCGGCAAACGCGTTTTTCGCAGGATTTTCCAACTACTGTCGCAACACACGAATCAACCTACAGGAGACAAAATGGCTGCCGTGCAGATGACCAAATCTCAGCTGATCGAGAAGATCGCGACTGAGACCGAAGTGGCAAAGAAGGACGTCAAGGGTGTGCTCGAGACGATGGCTGCCGTTGGCTACAAGGAACTCAAGAAGAACGGTATCTTCCTCGTTCCCGGATTTGCCAAGTTCGTCGTCGTCAAGAAGCCAGCAACCAAGGCGCGGCAGGGCACCAACCCCTTCACCGGCGAGGCGATGACCTTCAAGGCCAAGCCGGCTCGCAAGATCGTCCGGGCCCGCCCGGTCAAGGCTGCCAAAGACGCGGTCTAAGATTGAGATGTGAAAGGCCCCCTTCGCGGGGCCTTTTGCTTGTTTGGGGGGTGAGAGGCTGGCGGCCGCGAGGTCGTCGGCCTTCTTCGGTGGTCGCTATCTGTTTCGCTCGACGCCATCGATCTGTCGAGCCGAGCAGCGTTGAACAACAGCTCCTCATGCCGGGTAATCGATGGGGCCGCGCCAGCATCAAGTCTGGGTGGAAGGCGAACGGCAAAACCGTGCTGGCAACACTTCCGGCGAGTCGCTCAGCGACACCAGTAGCAGCAAACCCTGCATAGGTGACGCCGGAAAACAGCGATTTGATCTTTGCGGTGTCGACGCGAGCATTGCCCGGCACCACGGCAAGGACGAACCGTGACGTTTTCTTCCCTATCTTCACCATCAGCATGATGCATTTCGCGGCAGCGTCGACCGAGCGCCCGCGCAATGCGCTCACTTTGCCGGTCTGTCCTTCAGACATATGATCGATCAGACGGTACGAAGCCTTGTCGGGTATCGAGAAGTGCAATCAGTTTGCCGTAGGCCCCGTGCATATTGGTTCGCCTCACAGCGAGCTCTGAATGGCCTTCTTTGCGACTGAGATCGCTTTCTCGTCGCGCTTGTACATTGTCCAGCCTTTGATCCGCTTTGACTTCACGAGCCCGGCGCCGACGAGAACCCGCATGTGCTCACTGAGCGTCGGAGCTGAAATTTCGAGCTTCTCCGCGATCAGGACACCGCAAACGCCATCGTCGACGAGATCGCCATCCACCTGCGGCGGAAAATGCGCTCGCGGATCCTTGAGCCACTCCAGGATCTGAAGCCGCCGCTCGTTGGCGAGAGCTTTGAGGACGATTGTCACATCCATGTTAGCCTCTTCGCAAATTGGCTAAGTTATGTCAATAATGGTGGCACGAAGGCTGCCATCATGGGAGGTACGCTAGTGACACGTGAGCAGATCAGCGAGGTCGCGCGCGCGATCCGACCCTTCATTCGGTGGACACCCGTCGTGCGGACCGATGCATCCGACTTCGGCCTGCCGCCGGCTGCCCTGTCGCTGAAGCTCGAGTTGTTACAGCACTCTGGGTCTTTCAAAGCGCGAGGCGCCTTCGCCAACCTCTTGCTTCGCAAGGTGCCAAAGGCGGGTGTCGTTGCTGCTTCCGGCGGCAATCATGGCGCAGCGGTCGCCTACGCTACAAAGCGCCTTGACATCCCGGCCACAATCTTCGTGCCCAGCATCTCATCACCGGCAAAGATCGAGCGGATACGAGAGTATGGGGCAAATCTCGTCGTGGAAGGCGAACGCTATGCCGATGCGCTCGCGGCGAGCGTACGGCATATCGCGGACACGGGTGCAATGTCCATCCACGCCTATGATCAGTTCGAGACTCTGCTTGGCCAGGGCACTGTCGGGCTTGAGCTCGAGAACGACGAACCAAACATCGACACGTTGCTGGTCTCGGTTGGAGGTGGCGGACTGATCGGCGGAATTGCCTCGTGGTACGGCGGCCGCATCAAGGTAGTTGCTGTCGAATCCGATGGAGCGCCGACGTTGCACGCGGCCTTCGCAGCCGGACGGCCTGTTGATGCGCCTACGGGCGGCATTGCTGCAGATAGCTTGGCCCCGAAGCGAGTCGGCGACCTCGCTTATCCGATTGCCCGCGCACATGTGGCACCAGATGTCGTGCTAGTGACTGATGACGACATTCGGCAGGCGCAGATCATGCTATGGCGAGCACTTCGTGTCGTTGCCGAACCCGGGGGAGCCGCAGCATTCGCAGCTCTGATTTCTGGGCGGTACAAACCCGCATTGGGAGAGCATGTTGCAGTTCTGATCTGCGGCGGAAACACAACCGCCGTCGATTTCGAGCGGTAGGTCGGGGAGCCCGCGTCTGCTTTCGGATTTCGCCTGGATGCAGGTGGATCAAAAGCCGTCGATGACGGACGAGCCAAGCAACTCGGCTTCGCCTCAGAAGCAGACCTTTATGAGTATGCCCTGGTTGGAAGATCCCTCACCCTGAAAGGGAGAGGATTGGGGGTGGAGGTCAGCCGCGAGCGCAGATGCTTGTGGAGACAAGATCTCCTCCCGGTTTGCGCTTGCGTAAACCGACCTTCCTTTTCAAGGCAGGGTGATCGCATATGGTTCTTTTTGGCCCTGATAGTGTCGGGCCTCATGGTTCGAGACGTGCGGCTTCGCCGCACCCTCACCATGAGGTTCTAAGATTTTGCCGCGAAAAAGACCCTCATCCTGAGAGCCTGAGGAGCCCGCCGCAGGCGGGCGTCTCGAAGGATGGACGGCAAAGAAACCGTCGAACATGTTCTTTTCCCATATGCGATGGCCCTACTTTTCAAGGACAGGCGCGCGCCTGCAACGACAAACGTCGCTTCAAACCTTGCGCCCGTAATTCAGCAGTCCGCCTTTGCCCTTTGGCGGATGCGCGCGCAGGCCCTCCTCATTGGGCTCGGTGCCCCAGCCCGGCCGATCGGGCATGACCAGATGGCCGTCGACGATCTCGGGCACGTAGGTGAACAGCTCGTGATCCCAGGGCAGGCGATCGATATCCGTCTCCATGATCCGCAGGTTCGGCACCGCGGCGCTGAAATGCGCGTTCATCATGGTGCAGAGATGGCCGTAGAAATTATGCGGCGCGACATTGACCTCGCAGGCCTCGGCGGCTGCCGCAATCTTCATCGATTGCCAGACCCCGTTCCACGGCGTGTCGATGATCGCGACATCCATCGCTTGTTCGCGGAAATAGGGCAGGAACTCGCGCAGGCCGGTCAGCGTCTCGCAGGAGGAGATCGGGTGCGGACTTTGCCGGCGGATATAGCCGAGCGCTGCCGGGTCGAAGCTGTCGATCTCGATCCAGAACATGTCGAGATCGGCGATCTCGCGCAGGATCTTCAGATAGCCTTCGGTCTTGGCGTTGAAATTGAGGTCGAGCAGGATATCGACATCGGGCCCGGCGCCGTCGCGGATCGCCTCCAGATGCATGTGCAGGTCCCGCAGCACCTTGCGGTCGACATTGATCGCCGGCTCGAACGGTGAACCGAAGCCCGGCCGCCAGCCCTGGGGCTTGCCGTCGTCGTAGGTGAAGATGTTGGTCTTGAGCGCGGTGAACTTCTTTTCCCGCACCTCCTGGCCGATCGCCTTCACGCCGTAGAGGTCGGTGATGGCCGGCTTGTACCAGCTGGGATGATTGATGCGCCAGGTCGCGCAATGCGACCAATAGAGGCGGATGCGATCGCGGATCTTGCCGCCGAGCAGCTCGTAGCAGGGTACGCCCAGCAGCTTGCCCTTGACGTCGAGCAGTGCATTCTCGATCGCGCCCAGCGCCTGCGCGATCACCCCGCCGGCGCTTGGTCGGGTGGCGGCGAACAGTTCGGCATAGATGCGCTCATGCTGCAGCGCGTTCTGACCGATGAGGCGGGTCGACAGCCGTTCGATCGCGGAACCGAGGCCCGGAGAGCCGAAGCCCTCGTCGAACTCGCTCCAGCCGACCACGCCGTCTTCGGTGGTGATCTTGACGAAATGATAGTTGCGCCAGCCAGCGTCGCACGCGAGCGTTTCCACGCTGCGCACCCTCGATGTTCCAACCATGACGTTCCTCTGCGGTCTTGTATTTGGATTTTTTTTTGTTACTCGGCCGCCTGGCGCTGCTCTTCGAGCGGCACCAGCTCGGCCGGGGTCCGATCCTGCTTCTTGTGCACCATGCTGAAGACAACCGGGACAAACATCAAGGTCGCAATGGTAGAAAACATCAGGCCGCCGATCACGGCGCGGCCGAGCGGCGCGTTCTGCTCGCCACCTTCGCCGAGACCGAGCGCCATCGGCAGCATGCCGATGATCATGGCGAGCGCGGTCATCATCACCGGGCGGATACGTACGAAGCCGGCTTCCAGCGCGGCGGTGATGGGATCGCCGAGCTCCGCATAGCGTTCGCGGGCGAAGCTGATCACCAGCACGCTGTTGGCGGTGGCGACGCCCATGCACATGATCGCGCCGGTCAGCGCCGGTACCGACAGCGTGGTCCGGGTCGTGAACAGCATCCAGACGATGCCGGCGAGCGCCGCCGGCAGCGCCGTGATGATCACGAAGGGATCGGACCACGACTGGAAATTCACGACGATGAGCAGATAGATCAAAACGATGGCACCGAGCAGCCCGAACAGCAGGCCGGAGAACGAGCTCTCCATGGTCTGCACCTGACCGACCAGCGAGATCGTGCTGCCCTTGGGCAGTTCCTTGGCGGTTTCCGCCAGCACCTTGCGGATGTCGGATGCAACCGCGCCGAGGTCGCGTCCTTGCGGCGTGGCATAGATCTGCACCATCGGCTGGATGTCATATTGCGACACCACCGCGTTCGATGTCGTTCGCGTGATCTTGGCGATACCGCCGAGCAGGACGGGCTCGGTTACCCCCGGGGCGGTCATCGGCAGGGTCTGCAGCGCGTCGAGCGAGTCGAGCTGGTATTGCGGCGTCTGCATCACGATCGAATAGGACACGCCGTTGTTCGGATCGAGGTAATAGGTCGGGGCGACCTGCGAGCTGCCGGCCAGGTTGACGACCATGCTGTTGGCGACGTCGCGTTCGGTGACGCCGACATATTGGGCGCGGGTGCGGTCGACATCGACGCTGAAGGTCGGATTGTTCGGCGATTGCTGGATGCGGGCGTCGGCGACGCCGGGAATGTGGCGAATCTTCTCGAGCAGGCTGTTGGCGTAGGTATAGTTGCCGTTGAGATTGGCACCGCGAATTTCCAGATCGATCGGCGCCGGCGCGCCGAAATTCAGGATCTGGTTGACGATATCGGCCGGCAGGAAGGCGAAGGTGACGCCGGGGAACAGCCTCGGCAGCCTTTCCCGCAACGCCTTGATGTAGCTATCGGTGGGCTCGTGCCCCTCGCGAAGCTTGATCTGGATGTCGCCGTCCTGCGGGCCGATCACGCCGGTGTTGTTGTAGGTCATGTTGATGCCGCTGATCGGCATGCCGATGTTGTCGGTCATGGTCTCGATCTCTTCGCTCGGAATGACCGTGCGAATGGCTTTCTGGATCTGGGCGAACTGGGCGGCCGCATCTTCGACGCGGGTGCCGACCTGCGTGCGCACATGCATCAGGATCTGGCCGGCGTCGACCGAGGGAAAGAAATTGCGGCCGAGATACGGTACCAGCAGGAACGACAGCGCGATGAAGCCGATGAATCCGATCACGAAAGTCGGCCGGTGATCCAGCGCGAGCGCGAGAATGTCACGGTAGCCGGCGCGGAGGCGCTCGAAGCCGGCTTCAAAGCCGCGCTGAAACCGCACCAGCGGATTGCGCGAGGGCGGAGGCTCGCCGTGGCCGTGATGCTCATGCGGATGCAGCAGGTATTTGGCCATCGTCGGCACCAGCGTGCGCGACAGGATGAACGACCACATCATCGCGAACATCACCGCCTCGGCCATCGGCACGAACAGGAAGCGCGCCACGCCCTGCAAGAAGAACATCGGCACGAACACGATGCAGATGCACAGCAGCGACACGAAGGCCGGCACCACGATCTGGTTGGCGCCGTCGAGGATCGCGCGCTCGACCTGCTTGCCCTGTTCGAGATGATAGTTGATGTTCTCGATCGTCACTGTTGCTTCGTCGACGAGGATGCCGACCGCGAGCGCAAGGCCACCCAGCGTCATGATGTTGAGGGTCTCGCCGATCATCGACAGCATGATGATCGAGCCGAGCACAGCGAGCGGAATCGAGGTGGCGATGATGATGGTCGAGCGCCAGCTTCCGAGAAACAGCAGGATCATCACGCTGGTCAGGAGAGCCGCGATGATGCCTTCGCGCGCGACGCCGGTGATCGCCCCGCGCACGAAAATCGACTGGTCGCCGACGAAGTCGATTTTGAGCGCAGGGGGCAGCGACGATTTGTATTCCTCGACCTTCTTCTTGATGCCGGCGATGATGTCGAGCGTCGAGATCGAGCCCGATTTCAGCACCATCATCAGCACCGAGCGGTTGCCGTTGACATGGACGATGTTGGTTTGCGGCGGATTGCCGTCGCGAATGGTGGCGACATCGCGTACATAGACCATCGCGCCATTGACGGTCTTGATCGGGAGATCGCCGAGTTCCTGGATCTTGAGCGGCGAGCTGTTGAGCTGCATCGTATATTCGAACTCGCCGATTTTTTCCGTGCCAACCGGCGTGATCAGGTTCTGCGCAGCCAGCGTGTTGGCGACGTCCTGGCCGGACAGGCCGAGCGACTGCAGCGCGGTGGGGTTGAGGTCGATCTGGATCTGCCGCTGCTTGCCGCCATAGGGGTAGGGGATCGCGGCGCCGGGAACCGTGACCAGTGGCGTGCGCAACTGGTTGAGGCCGAGGTCGGCGAGCTTCTGCTCGGTCAGGCCCGCGCCGGAGAGCGCAAGCTGGATGATCGGCACCGTGGAGGCGTTGTAGTTCAGGATCAGCGGCGGCGTCGCGCCCGGCGGCAATTGCTTGAGCATCGTCTGCGAGATCGCGGTGACTTGCGCGTTCGCCGTGCGGATATCGACGTTCGGCTGGAAGAAGATCTTGACGATGCCGATGCCGTTATAGGAGTTCGAGACGATGTGCTCGATGTCATTGACGGTGGTGGTGAGTGAGCGCTCGAACGGCGTGGTGATGCGTCCGGACATCTGGTCCGGCGGCAGGCCGGTGTACTGCCAGACCACGCCGATCACGGGGATGCGGATTTCCGGAAAGATGTCGGTCGGGGTCCGCATTGCCGCCAACGGACCGATGATCAGAATCAGCAGCGCCAGCACCACGAAGGTGTACGGCCGCCCCAGGGCGATTCTGACGATCCCGTTCATTCGTGCGCTTCTCGATCAATCGCAAACTGGCGGTTGCAGTGCAAAACTCACGCCGCGTGCTTGTGGCATCGCCCGAGAAGCTTTTCCAATCACTAAGTTCTCATTCAATTCGTGAACGGTATTACTTTTCGGTAATATTGCTGCCGTCAAAAAGCGAATTTTGCCTAATTCAAAAGGCTTTTTGGTTCTTTTATTCCAACGTGTTTTCTTCACGCGACTTGTTATTGATCCCGGATCAAGCCGCGACAGGCTTGGCTCGAAAACGTTCAGCCGCCGCAGCGATACCAGACGCCATCGTCGCCCTGAAAATAGCCGGGCCTTGGATTGTGCGCGCGATAATATTTCCGGGTGCAATAGATCGGGCCGAAATGTGACCCGCTCCGCGAAGGGGCGGCAGCGATAATGCCGGCCGCGCCGAGCCAGGCGAGTCCGGGGCGGGCGGCGAAATCGCCGGGAAAAACGCCGTTGGCCTGGAAGTCTCTGTCGTCGTCGCGATTGTCGTAGTCCCAAGCGGTCGGCGGCACATCGCGCCTGAGGAAGGGCTGTCGCGTTTCTTGCGCCCGAGCGGCGGAAAGGCCTGATGACGAGAGGCCCAATGGCGTCAGAACAGTCACGAGCGCTGCCAAAAGCGTCAGCCCGGCTGTACTCACTCGTTTGTGAGGCGAGATCAATTGCAGCATGGCCGCTTGCTCCCCCAATCGCCCTTCCAGCCCGTGAGCTTGCCGTGGCGGAATTGCAGATAAAGCCCGTCGCGCCGGTCCGACAGGGCGCTGCCTTTCACATTGGGCAGCGCGAGAAACATCTCCTCGCCGGGTCGGCCGCGCACGTAGATCAGTTGCACGCCGAGCACCTGCGCCGCCTGATCGGCGGTCATGCCGAAGGTCAGCGGCGTGCTGTTGGCGAGCTGCGCCTGTGCAGGCGAAAGCGCAGCCGACATCGCTATCATCATCACAACGCCTGCGAAGAATGTTGCCCGCATGGCTAGGCCCCTTACGGTTGCGGTGGTACCGCCGGCTGCAGCGCAGCCAGCTTGCCGTCCGGAGTCCATCCGCCGCCAAGTGCCTGAAACAGGCTGCTCGCGGCCAGGAGCTTGGTCAGCCGCACCTGCGCCAGCGTGTTCTCGGCGGTGAGCAGGGTCTGCTGAGTCTGCAGCACGGTGATGAGATTGACCGTACCGGCGCGCAATTGCGTCTCCGAAACATCGAAGGCCTTTTGCGAATTCTTGACGGCTTCGAGCTGCAACTGCTCCTGCCGTTTGGCTTGCGCGAGCGCCACCAGCGCCTTCTCGACATCGGCGAAGGCCGACAGCACCGCCTTGCGGTAGGCCTGCAGGTCCTGCAGCTGCACGCCCTTGGCCTGCTTCAATTCGCTCTCAAGCTGAAAGCCGTCGAAGATCGGCTGGGTCAGTCCGGCGGCAAGGGTGTAATACCAGGCACCCGGACCGAACAGCGAGGCCAGCGCGGCGCTCTGCACGCCGGTCGTCGCCGTCAGCTGGATCTGCGGGAAGAAGGCGGCGCGCGCGGCTTCGACGCTGAAATTAGAGGCTGCAAGCTGTGCCTCGGCTTCGCGGACGTCCGGCCGCTGATAGAGCAGCTCGGAGGGAAGGCCCGGCGTCACGCGGGGAACGGTGATCGAGGTCAGCGTTCCGCCCTTGACGTTGAAATTGGCCGGCGCGCGCGCGGCGAGCAGGGCCAGCGCCGCAATGTTCTGCCGCAACGTGACTTCGAGCGGCGGGATCGCGGCGCGCTCGGTCGAAACCAGCGCTTCCTGCTGCGAGACGTCGAGCTGCGAGGCGGTGCCGCCGTTGAACTGCTGCTTGATCAGCGTCAGGATGCGTTCGGCGGCAGCAAGGTTGCGGCGGGCGACGTTGAGCTCGTCCTGCGCGGCCAGGACCTCGAAATAGGTGTTGGCGACCGTCACGATCGTCGACAGGGTGACGACTTCGCGGTTGTAGCGTGCGACCGTGGCGTTTTCCTCCGCCTGGTAAAGCGTGGCGCGGTTCTTGCCCCAGAAGTCGAGCATATAGCTCGCGGTGAGGCCCATATTGAACGACGAGAAGGTCGATGCGCCGCTGCCGACTCCGGTGCCGAGACCATTGCCGAGCGAAGCGCTTGAAGCGCTCTGCGATCCGAAATGTTCGCGCTCGGCAGTTGCAGTTCCTGTGACCGAGGGGAACAACGGGGCACCGGCGATGCCGACCTGCGCGTCAGCCTGAATGATCTGAGCTGTAGCCGCGGCGATATCGAGGTTGAAGATCTGTGCCTCTTCCATCAGCGAGGTCAGCTCGGGCGAGCGGAAACCGCGCCACCAGTCCAGCGCCGGAACAGCCGCATCCGGCGCGCGCTTTTGCGCTTCGCGATAGGCGGAGGGGATCTCGAGGTTCAGTTCAGGGCGCTCGGTGCCGAGGATGCATCCGGATAATCCCGGCGCGAGCAGGAGCGCCGTCAACGCCGAGGCGATACGGGCCCTGTTACGGAGCGCCTTGCCGCCCAACCGCATGGCTGGCGCCAGTCTCGCGAGCAAGGAGTGTGACGTCGGCGTGGCATTACTCATAGATCACCGGCTCAAGCTGCGGCTTCGATGGCGTCCGGCGTCCGGCCGTCCGCAGCAAAGACAGGGCTCCAGACCCGACATCGCACAGGGCCGGTTCAAGCGCTAGGCCTGGCATGGAAGCTGTTGTTGACATCTATTCGCCTGGTTGCAGCCCGGTCACAGGTGCGGCGCCGCCACGCCCGAGCCGCTGGCTCCAGAGCCGCAAACGGTCGAGGAGGAGATAGATCACCGGGGTGGAATAGAGCGTCAGGACCTGGCTCAGGATGAGGCCGCCGACGATGGCGATGCCGAGCGGCTGGCGCAGTTCACCACCTTCACCCATGCCGACCGCAAGCGGCAGCGCACCGAGCAGTGCGGCCATGGTGGTCATCATGATCGGCCGGAACCGCAGCAGGCAGGCCTCATAGATGGCATCGAAGGAGTTGAGCCCGCGGCTGCGTTCGGCGTCGAGCGCGAAGTCGATCATCATGATCGCGTTCTTCTTGACGATGCCGATCAGCAGGATGACGCCGATCAGCGCCATGATGCTGAACTCGGTGTGGAACGCCATCAACGCGAGCAGGGCGCCGACGCCGGCTGACGGCAGCGTCGACAGGATGGTCAGCGGATGCACATAGCTTTCATAGAGCACGCCGAGCACGATGTAGATCGTCACCAGCGCGGCCAGGATCAGGAAGGGCTGGTTGGCGAGCGAATCCTGAAATGCCTTCGCCGTGCCCTGGAAGCTGCCCCGAATGGTGGCGGGCACGCCGATCCGGTCCATGGTGGATTCGATGGTGGCAACCGCACTACTGAGCGAGACGCCGGGCGGCAGGTTGAAGGAGATCGTGTTGGCGACCAACAGGCCCTGGTGATTGACCGCGAGTGGTGTCGAGCCATTGGTGAACTTTGCCACCGCCGACAGCGGAATCATGGTCTCCGCATTGGTCGAGACGGCGGCGCCGGTCGAGGCTGCTCCCTTGCCGGTCTGGCCGATCGAGTTGGTAGCCTGATTTCGCGCCGCCTGGGCATTGGGGGAATTCGACGATACGCCGGGGGCGACGATCGTGCCCGCGACCGCGTTGGTTGCCTGCGAGCCGCCGACCGAACCGCCCGACGTGCTGATATAGACGTCCTTCAATGTTTCCGGATTTTGCCAGAACCGCGGCGCGACCTCCATGATCACGTGGTATTGGTTGCGCGCGACATAGATGGTCGACACCTGGCGCTGGCCGAATGCGTCATAGAGGGTATTGTCGATCTGGCTGACCGTGATGCCGAGCCGCGCCGCCTGGTCGCGATCAATGACGAGGTCGGATTCGAGACCCTTGTTCTGCTGATCGCTGTTGACGTCGGCCAGATTGTGTTCGCGCTGCAGCGCGGCCACGATCTTGGGCGACCATTCGTTCAACTCCTCCAGCGAGGCGCCCTGCAGCGTGTATTGATATTGTGCGTTGCCCGCCCGCCCGCCGACGCGAATGTCCTGCACCGCCTGCAGGAACAGCGTCGCGCCGGGGATGACCGACATCTCGCGCCGCAGCCGGGCGATCACGCCGTCCGCCGAGATATGGCGCTGCGGCAAGGGAAGCAGCGAAACGAATACGAAACCGGAATTGGTTTGACCGCCGCCGGTGAAGCCGACCGCGGTTTCGACCGCCGGGTCCTTCTTGATGATGCTGACGAATCGCGCGAGCTTCTGCTGCATCAGCTGGAACGAGATGCTCTGGTCGGCCTGAATCGAGCCGATCAGCCGTCCGGTATCCTGCTGCGGAAAGAAGCCTTTCGGGATCACGCCATAGAGATAGACGTTGAGCCCGATGACGACGGCCAGGATCATCATCATCGTTGCCGGATGCCGGAGCGCCACTGTCAGGGAGCGACGATAGGCGTTCAGCAACATGTCGAAGAAATGCTCGCTGGCGTAATACAGCCGTCCGTGTTCTGCGGATTCGGCGCGCAGCAGTACCGCGCACATCATCGGCGTGGTCGCCAGTGAGACCGCGAGCGAGATCATGATCGAGATCGAGATCGTCATCGCGAATTCGCGGAACAGGCGGCCGACGATGCCACCCATCAGCAGGATCGGGATGAACACCGCGATCAGCGAAATGCTCATCGACAGCACGGTGAAGCCGACCTCGTTGGCGCCCTTCAGCGCCGCCTCGAGTGGCGTCATTCCCTCCTCGATATGGCGGGTGACGTTTTCGAGCACGACGATGGCGTCGTCGACGACGAAGCCGGTCGCGACCGTCAGCGCCATCAGTGACAGATTATCGAGGCTGTAGCCGACGAGGTACATGACTGCGAAGGTCGCGACCAGCGACACCGACACCGCGACGACCGGAATCAAGGTCGCGCGCAGGTTCCGCAGGAACGCGAACACCACCAGGATCACCAGCAGGACCGCGATCACCAGGGTGCGCTCGACATCGTGCAGCGAGGTGCGGATGGTGGTCGAGCGGTCGGCGGCCAAGCCAACGTCGATCGCAGGCGAAATCGATGCCTGCAATTGCGGCATCAGCGCCTTCACCCGGTCCACGGTGCTGATGATATTGGCGCCGGGCTGCCGGTAAAGGATGATCAGCACTGCCGGCTTGCCGTTGGCGAGACCGGCATTGCGCAGGTTCTCGACGCCGTCGGTGACTTCGCCGACATCGGTCAGATGCACCGCCGCGCCATTGCGATAGGCGACGATCAGCGATTTGTAATCGGCAGCCTTGTTGGCCTGGTCGTTGGAATAGACCTGGTAGCGCTGGTCGCCGACGTCGATGCCGCCTTTCGGACTGTGGGCGTTGGCGCTGGAAAGCGCCGCGCGCACGTCTTCCAGGCCAATGCCGTATTTGTAGAGCGCCTGCGGGATCAGATCGACCCGCACCGCCGGCAGCGAACTGCCGCTGACACCGACCTCGCCGATACCCTCGACCTGCGAAAGCTTCTGCGCCAGCACGGTCGAGGCGGCGTCGTAGAGTTCGCCGCGCGTTGCCGTGTCCGAGGTCAGGGTCAGGATCAGGATCGGGGCGTCGGCGGGATTGACCTTGCGGTAGGTCGGATTGGCGCGCAGGCTGGTCGGCAGGTCGGCGCGGGCAGCATTGATCGCCGCCTGGACATCGCGGGCGGCGCCGTCGATGTCGCGGTTCAGGCCGAATTGCAGGGTGATGCGCGTCGATCCCACCG
>DASZTN010000048.1:0-5415 GCA_035547995.1 Bradyrhizobium sp.
TCGCCCCGGAACGACTTGCTTACGTTGTTCAGTCGTTGGCATTTTCAATACGACTTCGGCAGGCCCAGTACCTTCTCGGCGATGAAGCTTAAAATGAGTTCTCGGCTGACCGGGGCGATGCGCGGGATCAGGGATTCGCGCAAATAACGCTCGACATGGAATTCCTTGGCGTAGCCGAAGCCGCCATGGGTCATCACCGCCTGCTCGCAGGCATGGAAGCCGGCCTCGGCAGCGAGATATTTCGCGGCATTGGCGGCAGGTCCACACGGCAGGCCCTGATCGTAATGCCAGCCGGCGGAGAGCACCATCAGCCACGCCGCCTCCAGCTCCATCCAGTTTTTCGCCAGCGGATGCTGGATCGCCTGGTTCATGCCAATCGGCCGGTTGAAGACGTTGCGGCCTTTCGCATAGGCCGAGGCCCGCGCCAGCGCGACCTTGCCCAGGCCGACGGCCTCGGCCGCGATCAGGATCCGCTCGGGGTTCATGCCGTGCAGGATATATTCGAAGCCGCGGCCTTCTTCGCCCAGGCGATCCTCGACCGGAATCTCGAAATTCTCGAAGAACAGCTCGTTGGAATCGACCGGCTTGCGGCCCATCTTCTCGATCTCGTGCACGGCGACGCGCTTGCGGTCGAAACCGGTGTAGAACAGGCTAAGGCCCTGCGTCGGCGACTTCACCTCTTCCAGCGGCGTGGTGCGCGCCAGCAGCAGGATCTTCTCGGCGACCTGCGCGGTCGAGATCCAGACCTTCTGGCCGTTGACGACGTATCTGTCACCGTTGCGCACCGCGCGGGTCTTGAGCTGCGTGGTGTTGAGCCCGGTGTTCGGCTCGGTGACCGCAAAACAGGACTTTTCCCTGCCCTCGACGATCGGCGGCAGCATGCGCTGGCACTGCTCCTTGGTGCCGAATACCACCACCGGATTGAGGCCGAATACGTTCATGTGCACGGCGGAAGCACCCGACATGCCGGCGCCGGATTCTGCGATCGTTCGCATCATGATTGCCGCATCGGTGATGCCCAGTCCCGAGCCGCCATATTCCTCGGGAATGCAGATGCCGAGCCAGCCGGCATCGGCCATTGCCTTGTGGAAGTCGGCCGGGAAGCCGCCCTCCTTGTCCTTCTTCAGCCAGTAGGCGTCGTCAAACCGCGCGCAAATCTTGCCGACGGCATCGCGGATCGATTCCTGATTGGCGGAGAGTGCAAAGTCCATCGGCTTTAAGTCCTGTTGTTCAATCCTGTATCGGAGGCGCGAGCCGGGTGACGCCATCGCGCACCAGGCCGGCGATTTCGCTGTCGGAGAAACCAGCCTCGCGCAAGATTTCCTCGGCGTGCTCGCTCAGGCGCGGCGCCAGCCGTTCGGGTTTCGCGGGCGTCTCGGACCAAGTGGCCGACACCTTCATGCTGCGGATCGGGCCTTCGGTCGGATGTTCGACCACCGGGAAGAAATCGGTCGCGACCAGATGCGGGTCCTGCAGAATGCTTTCGAGGTCATGCATCGGCATGACAGGAATATCGGCCTTGTTCAGCAGTTCCGTCCATTCCGCCGTCGTGCGCGTCTCGAAGATACGGGCGAGCTCGCCATAGACCAGGTCGATATTGGCGGCGCGGCCGGCGAAGCTTGCGAATTTGGGATCGTCGCGCAGATCGTCGCGGCCGGTCGCCTCGAAGAAGCTTCGCCACTGCTTATCGTTGTAGACGATCACGCAGACATAGCCGTCCGAGGTCTTGTAGGGCCTGCGGTCGCGCGACAGATGCCGCGCATAGCCGCCCTTGTCGAGCGGCGGCTCGTAGGTGAGCCCGCCCATGTGGTCGCCCATGACGAAACTCGTCATGGTCTCGAACATCGGGATGTCGACGCGCTGGCCGCGCCCGGTACGGTCGCGATGCACCAGGCTGGCGCAGATCGCGCCGACGGCGGTGAGGCCGACGATGCGATCGACCAGCGCATTCGGCACATAGCGCGGCACGCCATCGCCGGTCTGCGCCATCAGCGCCGGCAATGCGGTGGCGCCCTGGATCAGATCGTCATAGGCGGGCTTGGCCGCATAGGGGCCGTCCTGGCCGAAGCCGAACACGCCGGCATAGATCAGCCGCGGATTGAGCTTGGAGATCACGTCGTAGCCGAGCTGCAATCGCGCCATCGCCTGCGGCCGCACATTGTAGATCAGCACATCCGCCGAGGCGATCAGCCGCAACACCGCCTCGCGCCCGGCGGGCTTCTTCAGGTCGAGCGAGATGCTGCGCTTGCTGCGGTTGGTGTTGAGGAACACCGGCCCGATGCCGGAATGCCGGGTCGGGCCGATCAGCCTCGTGACATCGCCGTCCGGCGATTCCACCTTGATGACATCGGCACCATAGTCACCGAGCATCTGGGCCGCATAGGGCCCCATCAGCACGGTCGTCATGTCGATGACCTTGATGCCCTCTAGCGGTCCCATGCTCGTTTCACTCCCGGCTTCGTTTGCGGCGCATGCGGCGCTACCATTCTCGGCTCAAGTAACGTCAGGGCGTATGGAAGATCAAGGGTTCCCGGCGAATGGCTGTATGCATGAACGCGCCGCGCCCGGGGATTGAACAAATTCAGACATGCCTCACGGGCTCTCACTGAAGACTGCTTTCGTTCCAGCCGAAGTCTAACTCTGCAATTTCCAGATTGTACCAATCGGCCGAAGTGCTTTTATGAGAGGTCTCCGCCGAGGATCAAACGCCTATGTCAAAAGAAAGCGAACAGCTCGTTGTCGGCGCGCGGCGCCAATTGCAGCTTGTCATCAACGAAAGTCTTACAGTACCTGCACTCGCAAACGCTTTCACAGGCTTTAGGGATATGCCGCCGGTCCTTGCGACGGCGTTCATGGTCGGATTTATCGAGTGGGCCTGCATCGAATTGCTGCGAACGGCGTTGCCGCCCGATTTCAAGACCGTGGGGACGCACATCGACGTCAGCCATGTCGCTCCGACCCCGATTGGAATGATCGTAACTGCCGAGGTCGAACTGATCTCGGTCAACGGAAGAAACCTGCGCTTCGAGGTTCAATGCTCGGACGAGGCCGGACTCATCGGTCAAGGGACTCATGAACGCGCTGTTGTCGACTCGGCCAAATTTCTGAAGCGGGTCTTTGCAAAGCGAGAGAAAAGACATGTTTGAAGGGTTTTCCGAACAAAGGATCGATGTCGCAGACGTCGAGATATCGTGCGTCATCGGCGGATCGGGGCCGCCTTTGCTACTCCTTCATGGTTTTCCCCAAAATAAGGCGATGTGGGCGCGAGTGGCTCCGAAGCTAGCCTCGAATTACACCGTGGTTTGCGCTGACCTGAGAGGTTATGGCGACTCATCCAAGCCCCGTTGTCTTCCAGACCGGTCGAATTATTCTTTCAGGGTCATGGCGCGCGACCAACTCGAACTCATGCGCTCGCTCAATTTCGACCGATTTCACGTAATCGGGCATGATCGCGGAGGCCGTACCGGACACCGACTTGCGCTCGACCATCCGAAAGCCGTCATGAGCCTCACCGTGATGGATATCGTCCCAACCTATGCCATGTTCATGGATACCAACCGCAAAGTGGCCGGGTCCTATTGGCATTGGTACTTCCTGTCCCAGCCGGATCCATTTCCCGAACGGCTGATCGGCAATGACCCGGACTTCTTTTATGAGACCTGCTTGGTCGGATGGGGCGCGACGAGAATTTCGGACTTCGATCAAGACATGCTCGCTGCTTATCGCCGGTCCTGGCGAGATGCAGGAATGATTCACGGCTCATGTTCCGATTATCGCGCGGCGGCCTCTATCGACCTCGAACACGACGCGACAGACATCGATCGCCAGGTTGAGTGCCCAACATTTGTATTCTATGGCTCCGCCGGACAAATGGCTCAACTCTTCGATATTCCGGCGGAATGGCGCAAGCGCTTCAGCAATTCGAAACACGCAACACTTCCCGGCGGGCACTTTTTTGTCGATCAATATCCATTGGAAGTCACCCAGACATTGAGCGATTTTCTCAACTCAGTGTAATCGTTTCCTTGTGGTCGTACGCCGAACGGCGGCCCAGCTCGGGCGGCTACCCGGGTTGGGCCATTCCTCATGGAACGACCACATTATGGCGCCGCGCGCTAATACAAGGATGGGTGGAGCGAAGCGATACCCATCAATATCGTCTTTGAAATGATGGGTTTTCGCGAAGGGCTCAACCCATCGAACTCACTTCGCCTCTCCCGCTTGCGGGGGAGGCCGTATCGCATCGAAGATGCGATACGGGTGGGGGAAAACTCTTTCCACTCGAACGCCGTGAATCGCTGCGACGCCCCCACCCCAACCCTCCCCCGCAAGCGAGGAGAGGGAGCGCATTTCTCGCGCACTCCAATACAACCCAACCCCACCGCGCTTTAGTTTAGTGGATCGCCCTATTTCGCAGGCTCCAAGATCGAGACATAGTTCGCCACCGCGGCGCCGCCCATGTTGAAGATGCCGGCGAGTTTTGCGCCCTTGATCTGCATGCCTTCGGGCGCCTGATCCATGAGCTGCATCGCACTCAGCACATGCATGGAGACGCCGGTGGCGCCGATCGGATGGCCCTTGGCTTTCAAGCCGCCGGACGGATTGACCGGCAGCTTGCCGTCCTTCTGGGTCCAGCCTTCCTTGATCGCTCGCGCGCCCTGCCCGCGCGGCGTCAACCCCATCGCCTCATATTCGATCAGCTCGGCGACGGTGAAGCAGTCATGAGTCTCGACGAAGGAGAGATCGGAGAGCTCGACGCCAGCCTTCTGCAGCGCCTGCTGCCAGGCCACGGTGCAGCCCTCGAACTGCAGGATGTCGCGCTTGGACATCGGCAGGAAATCCTGCGCATGGGCCGTGGCGCGGAAATTGACCGCCTTGCCCATGGTCTTGGCGGTCTCGGAATCCGTCAGCACCAGCGCCGCGGCGCCGTCCGACACCAGCGAGCAATCGGTGCGCTTCAAGGGGCCGGCGACATAGGGATTCTTCTCGCTCTCGGAGCGGCAGAATTCGAAGCCGAAATCCTTGCGCATCTGCGCATAGGGGTTGGCGACGCCGTTCTTGTGGTTCTTGGCCGCGATCATCGCCAGCGCATCGGACTGATCGCCATATTTCTGGAAATAACCTTGCGCGATCTTGCCGAACACGCCGGCGAAGCCACCGGGCGTGTCGCCGTCTTCCGGCAAATAGGACGCACGCAACAGGTTGCGGCCGATCTCGGGTCCCGGCGTACGCGTCATCTGCTCGACGCCGACCACCAGCACGATCTTCGCCGCCCCCGAGGCGATGGCGCGAATGCCCTGATGCACCGCCGCCGATCCGGTGGCGCAGGCGTTCTCGACCCGGGTCGCCGGCTTGAAGCGGAGTTTCGGATCGGCCTGCAGCACCAGCGCGGCGGTGAAATCCTGCGGCGAGAAC
>DASZTN010000049.1:0-55785 GCA_035547995.1 Bradyrhizobium sp.
TAAATCGCGTCGAGTGAAGCGAGCGACTTCTGCAGATCCGGCGTGGCCTCGAGGATCACGCGGTACTGGTTCGAGTTGGTGAAGATCGTGGAGACGATGCGCTGGCCGAAAGAATCGTAAAGCGCATTGTCGATCGTGGCCGGCGTGATGCCGAAACGGGCGGCCTGATCGCGGTCGATCTCGACATAGACCGAAAGCCCGTAGGCCGAGATGTCGCTGGCGACGTCGGAGAATTGCGGCAGCGAGTTCAGCTTGTCGACCAGCTTCGGCGCCCATTCGTCGAGCTGCGCCGGATCGGCGTCCTCGAGCACGAACTGGTATTGCGTGCGGCTGACCGTGCCCTCGATCGTGAGATCCTGCACCGGCTGCATATAGAGCGTAATGCCGGTCAGCGATGCCGTTGCCTGCTTGAGGCGCCGCATCACCTCGACGACGCCGGACTTGCGTTCGTCATAAGGCTTGAGGTTGATCAGGATGCGGCCGCTGTTGAGCGTGGTGTTGGTGCCGTCGACGCCGATGAAGGACGACAGGCTGTCGACATCGGGATCTTTCAGGATCACGCTGGCGAGCTGCTGCTGCCGCTCGGCCATCGCCTCATAGGAAACCGACTGCGGCGCTTCCGAGATCGCCTGGATCACGCCAGTGTCCTGCAGCGGGAAGAAGCCCTTGGGGATGGCGATATAGAGATAGGCCGTAAGCGCGAAGGTGCCGAGCGCGATCAAGAGCACGAAGGTCTGGCGGTCGAGCACCCAGTTGAGCGCATGACCATAGAGCTCGACGATCCTGTCGAAGGCCTGGCGGCTGTGGCGCTGAAAGGCGTTCTCGCGCGCCTGGGATTCCGGCCTCAGCAGCTTGGCGCAGGCCATCGGCACCAGCGTCAGCGACACCACGGCGGAGATCAGGATCGTCACCGACAGCGTGATGGCGAATTCGCGGAACAGCCGGCCGACCACGTCGCCCATGAACAGTAGCGGGATCAGCACCGCGATCAGCGACACCGTCAGCGAAATGATGGTGAAGCCGATCTGCTCGGAACCGCGAAGCGCGGCCTGCAACGGTTGCTCGCCCTCTTCGATGTAGCGGGAAATGTTTTCGATCACGACGATGGCGTCGTCGACCACGAAGCCGGTGGCGATCGTCAGCGCCATCAACGACAGATTGTTCAGGCTGAAGCCGAACAGGTACATCGCGCCGAGCGTGCCGACCAGCGACAGCGGCACCGAAAGGCTCGGGATCAAGGTGGCACGGGCATTGCGCAGGAACACGAAAATCACGAGCACGACGAGCACGATCGAGAGCGTCAACTCGAATTCGACGTCAGCGACCGAGGCGCGGATGGTGGTGGTGCGGTCGGTCAGGATGTTCATGTCGATCGCCGACGGCAGCGAGGCCTGCAATTGCGGCAACAGCGCCTTGATGCTCTGCACCACCGAGATCACATTGGCACCCGGCTGGCGCTGGATGTTCATGATGATCGCCGGGGTCTCGTTCATCCAGGCGCCGAGCTTGTCGTTCTCGGCGCCGTCGACGACGTCGCCGATATCGCTGAGCCGCACCGGCGAGCCGTTCTTGTAGGCGACGATGAGCGATTTGTAGTCGGCGGCGTTGCGGATCTGGTCGTTGGCGTTGATCGTATAGGCCCGCATCGAGCCGTCGAAATTTCCCTTCGGGGTATTGATATTGGCGTTGCCGAGCGTGGTCCGGAGATCGTCGATATTGAGTCCGTAGGCGGCGAGCTTGCGGATATCGGCCTGGATTCGCACCGCAGGCCGCTGTCCGCCGGAGAGGCTGACGAGGCCGACTCCGGGAAGCTGGGAGATCTTCTGCGCCAGGCGCGTGTTGACGAAGTCCTGGACTTGCGTCAGCGGCATGGTCTTCGACGTCAGTCCCAGCGTCAGGATCGGCGCGTCCGCCGGGTTGACCTTGGCGTAGATCGGCGGCGCCGGCAGGTCGGATGGCAAGAGGTTGCCCGCGGCATTGATCGCGGCCTGCACCTCCTGCTCGGCGACATCAAGCGAGATGGTCAGGCCGAACTGCAGCGTGATCACCGACGAGCCGGCCGAGCTCACCGAGCTCATCTGGTTGAGGTTCGGCATCTGGCCGAACTGGACTTCGAGCGGAGCGGTCACCGACGAGGTCATCACGTCGGGACTGGCGCCCGGATAGAAGGTCTGCACCTGGATGGTCGGATAGTCGACCTCCGGCAGTGCCGCGACGGGGAGGAACTTGAACGCCAGCATGCCCGACAGCATGATGGCGATCATCAGCAATGTCGTCGCCACCGGCCGCAGAATAAACGGCTGTGACGGGTTCATTGCTGTTGCCCGCTATCTTGCTTTTGGCCGTTCTGCTGATGCCGCTGCTTGCCGCCCTTTGCGGGATCGGATCCCGCCGCCGGCGCGGTGCCAGGTCCGGCCGGCGCCACGTTGGTGTCGGCTTCCGAGCGGACATTGATCTTGGCGCCATCGCGCAGCTTGTCGGCCCCGTCGACCACGACACGGTCGCCGGGTTGCAGGCCCGAAAGCACCTCGACATTGTTGCCGTCAGTGATGCCGAGCTCGACCTTGCGCACCGAGACGGTGTTGTCGGAATTGACGAGATAGACGAACGTGCCCGGCACGCCGCGCTGCACGCCCGCCGTCGGCATGATCGTGACATTCTTGTGGGTATCGAGCAGCAGGCGGATGTTGACGAACTGGTTGGGGAACAGCGCCTCGTCATCATTGGGGAACGTGGCGCGCAGCTTGATCGTGCCGGTGGTCGGATCGATCTGGCTGTCCGTGCTTTGCACGGTGCCCTGCGCGAGCGTCTTGGTGCTGCTGCGGTCGAGCGCGGTGGTCGGCAGCTTGGCGCCTTCCTGGAGGCGCTTCAAGATCGCCTGCAGATTGTCTTCCGGCACGGTGAACAGCACGCTGATCGGCTTTAATTGCGTGATCACCACGAGACCGTTGGTGTCGCTGGGCGTGACGTAATTGCCCTGGTCGACCTGGCGTATGCCGACGCGGCCGTCGATCGGCGACACGATGCGGCAATAATTCAGGTTCACCTGGGCGGCGTTGACCGCGGCGCGATCGGCTTCGACCGTGCCCTGGTCCTGCGCGACGAGGGCGACCTGCGTGTCCAGCGTCTGGCGAGGCACCGCGTTCTGCGCAGCGAGACCCTGATAGCGGGTGAGATCGACCTGGGCGCCCTTCAGCAGCGCTTCATCGCGCGCAAGATTGCCCTTTGCCTGCGCCAGCGCGGCTTCATAGGGCCGCGAATCGATTTCCGCGATCAGATCGCCTTTCTTGACTTCGTCGCCTTCCTTGAAGTCAATCTTCATCAGATAGCCGCTGATCTGGGTTCGCACCGTCACGGTGGCGAGCGAAGTCACCGTCCCGAGTGCGTTGATATTGACCCCGATGTCGCCTTTGCCGACCGTTTCCGGCACGATCGACATCGGCACGGCGGTGCGGCCATTGCGCGCCTGCTGCGGCCCGCTCTGATGCCGGGCCCACCAGACGATACCTGCGACGACCAAAAGCAGCACAAGACCCGTCGTGACAAACCCCCAGGCCGAGCGAGGCTTGCGAACTGGCGGACTGCCTGCTGGAGGCGACGCCTCCCGCTTCGGGGGCGCCTCCTGAGGAGGTTTCATGGGTTGGTTCATGAAAGTTCCATCTTCGAACGATTGTTCATTGGCAGGCCTCTCCTTGCGTGACCTGTCGGCTAAGACATCGTTCAAACCACGCGTGATGGGTCAGTCATTTTAGGCGTTTTGAACGTTATTTCGCAACCGCCCTGGGAACAAAGAACTACACTTCCAACAGGGACTTACAGCATTAATAATCGGACAGAATCTTGAAACCGTTCGACATAATCGACGCGGCCATCGTCATTTTTGCGTGCGCTTCAACCGGTGACCGCGACCGAAAGGGCACAGCGCTCGAAAAATTGCAGTTTAGTCGAATCCCGAACACCGAATCGTCATGCTGTTGTCGGCGTGCGGCAGGCTGGCTGTTTCGAAATCCTGATGTTCGTTGCGCCGTTCATTCACGGCTTCCGGTAGCCGGCCAGCGAATGGAATCAGCATCAATCCAAGCAGGGCGACACAGGCGAGCAGCGCCCAGGCTTCGTTGACGCTGAGCGCAAATGCTGCTTTTTCGACCATCGGTCGCACATAGGCTTCTGCCGTTGCATTCGACACGCCGGCGGGACGATGCAGGAAGAGCTCGACATCGAGCCCGATCGCCCGTGCCGCGTTGGCATCGCCTGCGAGCAGGCGGTCGCGCAACGCGAGCGCATGCCCCGTGGTGCGCCCATAAAGGATGGTGTCGATCAATGCGATACCGATCGCGCCGCCGAGATTGCGCATCAGATTGAACAGGCCGCTGGCATCGGGCACCTGCGCCGCCGCCAGTGCGCCGAGCGCAAGCCGCGTCGGCGGCAACAGGCAGAACATGATGGCGATGCCGCGCAGTGCTTGCGGCCAGAACATCGCATCGAAGTCGGCGGTGCGGCTCTGGAAAGCGCTGCAGCCGAGCCCGAGCGCGAACAGCGCAAAGCCCAGTGCCGACAGCCAGCGCGGATCGCGGCGGCTTTCCAGCGTGCCCGCGATGGGGGCGGCGATGAGCTGTGCGCTGCCGGTCACCAGCATGATGACGCCGATCTCGAAGGCGTCGTGACGGCGTACATAGGCGAGAAACACCGGCATCAGATAGACCGAGCCGAACAGGCCGACGCCGAGGCAGAAGCTCAACGCGCAGCCGATTGCAAAGGATCGCGCGCCAAGCGTTGTCAGCTCGACGACCGGACAGGCAGCCCGCAGCGTTCGCTTCGCGAACAATAGCGCTGCGGCTGCGCTGAGTACGAACAGTGCTATGCTGAATGGAGACAGCCAGCCTCGCAGCGGCGCCTGTTTCAGCGCGATCTCGAGGGTTGCCAGCGCGATCGCGAGCAACGCCAGCGAAATGACATCAAGGCGGGCAAGTTCGCCGAGATCCAATTTCTCCCGCGGCAGCAGGAAAGGCGCCGCGATGGCTGCGATCAGGCCAGGTGCGACATTGATCAGGAACAGCCAGTGCCAGGAAAAGGTCTCGGTGATCCAGCCGCCTGTGACGGGTCCGACTGTCGGCGCCAGCACCGCCATGATCCCGGCCATGGTGGTGGCGACCGCATGCAGTCGCAGCGGAAACAGCAGGAACACCGCGGAGAAGACCGCCGGGATCAGTGTGCCGCCGGCAAAACCCTGCAGGATGCGAAACCCCACCAGCGCCGAAAAACCGTCGCTGAAGGCGCAGCCGACCGAGGCGAAGGTGAACAGGCTGATGGCTGAAACGAACAGCCAGCGCAGCGTCAGGACCCGCGTCAGCCATCCTGTCAGCGGGATCGCGATAGTCTCGGCGATCAGATAGGCGGTCTGGATCCAGCTCATGGCATCGGGCGGGATCGCAAGCGCGTGCTGAATCGCCGGCAGCGACGTTGCCACCACCTGGATGTCGAGAATCGCCATGAACATGCCAAGGCACATCAGGATGAAGCCGAGCCAGATCGCCGCGCGCGGATGATTGGCCCCGGTCGGTTGATCGCTCATGACGGGGCGCCTTTCTGCGCAGCCTGCAGCGCACGGTTCTCGGCACGGATGCGCAGAGTCAAAACCGCTGCATTGAGGACGGTGAAGATCAGGGCAACGATCGGAAGATAAAGTGCGAGCGGCAGCAGCGCGATCTCGCCGGCGACGATGGCGTAATTCGGATGCGACAGGAAGCGATAGGGACCGTTCGTGACGAGCGGCGTGCCCGGCAGCACGATGATCCGTGTCGTCCAGCGCGGGCCCAGCGTCCACAGTACCCAGCAGCGCAGAATCTGCAGCAGGAAATATAGCGCAAGCGCCGGGATGTTCACCGGCTGCTGGCGGCCGAACACCCACAGCACGATCAGCCAGACCGTATGCACCGCGACGATCAGCGGATAATGTCGCGGCGACAGCTCGATCGCGCCCTGCGCCAGCAGCCGCTGCGTATTGGCGCGGGCGAGCACCAGTTCGCCGGCGCGCTGCAGCGTGACCAGGGCGAGGATGATCTCGGCGAGGCTCACGCGGCCTGCCGCAGCGCGACGCAGCTCGCGGTGAAGCCGGGTCCGAGCGCCGTCAGCATGGAGCGTCGCGGCAGGCCCTGTCGGCGCACGCGTTCCAGCACGAACAACACGGTGGGAGCGGACATGTTGCCGCAATCGGCGATCACCTGCCGCTCGTGGTCGAGCGTGCCCTGGTGCAGTATGAGCGCGGTTTCCAGCGCGTGGATCACGCGGGCACCGCCGGGATGGCAGATGAAACGATCGATGTCGGCGATGGAAAGCTGCATACCTGCGAGAATTTTTGTGACCGCGGGATTGAGATGCTCGGCGACGAAATCGGGAATGGTGCGCTGGAAGATCACGCCGAAACCCTCGGGGTCGACATTCCAGCCCATGATGCCGAGCGTATCGGGCCAGAGATGTTCGCCGGAATGCTCAATCAAGGTTTCGCCACCATCGCCGGCGCGCAGGATCAGCGCCGCAGCACCGTCGCCGAACAGGCTGGTGGCGACGATGTTGGCCTTGGTCAGTTCATCAAGCCGAATGGCGAGTGAGCAGAGTTCGAGCGCGACCAGGAGCACATTGCTGCCGGGCCGCGCCTGCGCCAGCCGCGCCGCAATAGACACGCCCGACACGCCGCCGGCGCAGCCGAGACCGAACACCGGGACGCGCGAAACGTCGGAGCGCAAGCCGATCCGGCCGGCGATACGCGCCTCCAGGCTTGGCGTCGCAATGCCGGTCGAACACACCGTAACAACGGTATCGATGTCGCCGGCCGAGAGCTGCGCGTTGGCCAGCGCCTTTTCCGCGACATCGATGAACAGCGCCTCCGCGCCTTCCAGAAACGCCTGGGTGCGTTCCGGCCAGGAGCGCGGTTGGAGATACCAGCCGAACGGCTTGACACCGTGGCGCTTGAGGATTCCGGTGTTGGTGAAAATGCTCGACAGCGTCTCGAATTGGGGAAGGCGGGGACCGAACACTTCCCAGGCCGCAGCAAGAATATCTTTCTGCAGAAACACGTGCGGAGGGACGGATGTTGCCAGCGAGACCAGGGCGGCCATTGGCACCGTCGACTTAGCAGGCATTGCGCGTCTCTCTTGAGGTTGGTGCCGTCGCAATGACAAACATTGGTGTCGGGAAAATATTTCGAACGGCGAACTAAAAATTCCGGTGCTGGTGGTCACACTAAGTTGAGGCTTCGGCCATGCTCATGCCCGGATCGTTCCCCTTCGGCATCGGGAAGAACGTCTGAACGGCGCTCTAGCCGGGATGCGGTTTGCTGTGCTTTGATGTCCGTACAAAATCGGTGGTGGACGGCCGACGCGCCGCCACGTTTTCAAACTGCCATTCAAGGTGAGGAGTTACGCCATGACGCATGCGATCCGCTTTCATCAAGCCGGGGGGCCGGAGGTATTGGTCTGGGAGGAGGTCAAGCTCGGCAAGCCGGGGCCCGGAGAAGCGCGGATCCGCCACACCGCGGTCGGGTTGAACTTCGTCGACATCTACAACCGTGTCGGTCTCTATCCGGTGCAGCTTCCGAGCGGGCTCGGCAGCGAGGGCGCCGGCGTGGTCGAGGAAGTCGGCCCCGGCGTCACCGACCTCAAGCCCGGCGACCGCGTCGCCTATGGCAGCTCGCCGCTCGGCGCCTATGCCGAGGAGCGGCTGATTCCGGCCGATCGCCTGATCAAGCTGCCCAGCGGCATCGACGACAAGACCGCGGCGGCGATGATGCTGAAGGGCCTCACCGCTCAATATCTGATCCGCCAGACCTACCGCATCAAATCCGGCGAAACCATCCTGCTGCATGCTGCGGCCGGCGGCGTTGGTTCGATCCTGTCGCAATGGGCCAAGCATCTCGGCGTCACTGTGATCGGTACGGTTGGCAGCGAGGAGAAGGCCAAGCTCGCGCGAACCCACGGTTGCGCCCACACCATCCTGTACAAGAGCGAAGACTTCGTGAAGCGCGTCGACGAGATCACCGGCGGAAAAAAGGTGCCCGTAGTGTATGATTCAGTCGGCAAGGACACTTTCATGAAGTCGCTCGATTGCCTGGCGCCGCTCGGCTTTGCAGTGCTGTTCGGCCAGTCGTCCGGCGCTGTTGATCCGCTCAATCTCGGCCTGCTCGCGCAGAAGGGCTCGCTCTACGTCACCCGTCCGACGCTCAACACCTACGGCGCCAAGCGCGAACATCTGGTGGCGATGGCCAAGGAACTGTTCGAGGTGGTGGAGTCGGGCGCGGTCAAGATCGAGGTCAACCAGACCTATCCGCTGAAGGATGCCGCCAAGGCGCAGGCCGATCTTGCCGCGCGCAAGACCACGGGCTCGACGGTGCTGCTGGTCTAGACCGACTTTTCGGGCTGGCCTCGAAGGCCAGCCCGGTCCTTTGATATGCAAGACTTTGATATGACTTCCGGGGCCGGTGCTTTGGCGCGAGTTCCGGGACCAAAATAAAAAATCAGGCAGGAAACCGAAGTCCTAGGAAGCCCCCATGAATCTCACCCATCTCCTCAATGCCCGCCGCGCGGCGGGAAAGCCGGTCCGCGTCGCGCTGATCGGCGCCGGCAAGTTCGGCTCGATGTTCCTGTCGCAGGTGCCGCATACGCCGGGGCTGGAAGTGCCTGTGATCGTCGATCTCGATCCCGAGCGCGCGCGCGAGGCTTGCCGCACCGTCGGCTGGGATGCGGACCGGATCGCCGCGACCTCCTTTGTCACCGACGGTCCCAGGGCGATGTCGGGCAATGTCGAGGTGGTGGTGGAGGCGACCGGCAATCCCGCGGTAGGCATCCGTCATGCGCGCGCCGCGATCGCCGCCGGCAAGCATATCGTCATGGTCAATGTCGAAGCCGATGTGCTGGCCGGGCCGCTGCTGGCCGAGGAAGCGCGTAAAGCCGGCGTGGTCTATTCGCTGGCCTATGGCGACCAGCCGGCGTTGACGGCCGAGATGGTGGACTGGGCGCGCGCCATCGGCTTTCGCGTCGTCGCCGCAGGCAAAGGGACAAAATATCTGCCCGCCTATCATGACGTGACGCCGGAGGGCGTCTGGAGCCATTACGGGCTGACCGCCGGCGAGGCGCAATCGGCCGGCATGAATCCGCAGATGTTCAACTCGTTTCTCGACGGCACCAAGTCGGCGATCGAGATGGCGGCGATCGCCAATGCCTGCACGCTCGACGTGCCCTCGGACGGGCTGTTGTTTCCGCCCTGCGGTGTCGACGATCTGCCGCATATCCTGCGACCGAAGCAGAAAGGCGGCGTGCTGGAGAAATCGGGCGTCGTCGAGGTGGTCTCATCGCTGGAGCGCGACGGGCGGCCGGTGTTCCGCGACCTGCGCTGGGGCGTCTACGCAGTGCTGGAAGCGCCGAACGATTATGCGGCGGACTGCTTCAAGCAATATGGCCTGAAGACCGATGCCAGCGGCCGCTATGCTGCAATGTACAAGCCCTATCACCTGATCGGGCTTGAACTGAACATCTCGATCCTGTCGGCGGCGCTGCGCGGCGAGCCGACCGGCCAGCCGCACGGTTTCCGCGGCGATGCCGTAGCCGTCGCCAAGCGCGATCTGCGTGCCGGAGAGATGCTGGACGGCGAGGGCGGCTATACGGTGTGGGGCAAGCTGCTGCCGGCCGCCACCAGCCTTGCCACCGGCGCGCTGCCGATCGGGCTGGCACATCGCTGGAAGCTGAAGAACGACGTCGGCCATGGCGCCGTGGTGCGCTGGAGCGATGTCGAGATCGACGTGAGTGACGACAGCGTCAAGACGCGGCGCGCGATGGAAGAGAAGTTTCGCGGCAAGGCGTGAGACGCCGCCGTTAAGCCGTCTCATGCTTGCGCAGGTCACGCGCGTGGTCGAAGCGCGCGGCCTGCAGATCGGCCTCGATGTCGGGCAGTTCGGGCAGCGCGGCGGCGGCCAGGATCTCTTCCGTGACGTCGTCGACGCTGGAGCCGGCGACCTCATGGATGAAACTGATATTCCTGTATTCGCCGGAGGCGATGCGCGAGATCACCTCGCGGCGGGTGATTTCGGGGTCGACGATGGCCTCGCGGCCGCGCCGTCCGTAATCGATCATCACGACAAAATATTGCAAATGAAAGGGCTCTCAAGGAGGCCGGTCTAACGGCCGCTGGAAAGTCACGATTAATTTCCGAAAATCAGAATATTGTCAAGGTAAATTTCTGAAAAACAGAAGTAAGGAAATTCCTGTCTCGAGAGTCTTCCGAGAATCAATCGCTGACGCCTCACTTCGCCGTGCCCTTGGCCGCCTTGCGGGCCCGCGCCGCGGCCTTGGTACGCATGCGCTCGATCTGGCCTCTCGGCAGGGTGACGCAGATCTCCCCGATCCATTCCAGCTTCACTCCGATGATCGGCTTGGCATTGAAGCTGGTCAGATTGACGACGGCGCCCGACCTGCCGCGCTCGATGGTCTTCAGGTAGCGCTCGCCGGTCTTCAGCCGCACCGCGGCCTCCTCGCCATAGAAGCTCGACAGCGGATGGCGCTGCTCGCGATAGACCACGATGATGTCGCCATTCTCGTATTTCGGCAGCATGGAATCGCCGGAAACTTCGAAGGCGATGGTCTCTTCGGCGATCGGGAATGGCAATTCGACCTCGCCGAGGCCTTCCGGCGGCACCTGTTCGTGCTCGGGCTCGATCGATGCACCGGCGCCGACGCGGCCCATGATCGGCACCGAATTGAGCTCGAGATATTCGGTGATCGGCGCGATTTCCGAGGCCTTGATCAGGCGAATCCCTGCGAGGATTTCGGAGACCGCGCCGGGTCGCACGCCCATCGCGGCGGCGAGGCCGCCCTTGGTCTTGCCCGGCTTTCGAAGCCCCCGTTCGATCAAGCTGATGTCCAGCATATGCCATGCTCCCGAATTTCAAGCGAGGATAGCAATTCCGATTATCCGAAATCAAGCTTGACTTGAATTTCGGAATATCAGAAATTGATTGCAGCGCCGGGGCGGCGACAACCAATAGGGAAGAAAATGGAACCGACCAACTGGGCGCCGGAACATTCCGCCGCGCTGCGCGACTATCTTTTGGGCGGCATGTCCTATGCGCAGATCGCGCGGGCCATCAACGACAAATTCAACACGACCTATACGCGCAGCGCGGCGCTCGGCCGGGCGCGACGGATGGGGCTTGCCGGAAATGAGCGCTGCGGAGAAGCGACCGGGGGGCCATCGAAACCGCAGCCGATGGGCTTGCATCAGCTGCGCGAACGATTCGCCTCTACGGCGAGGTGGTTCGTGCCGGTGTTCGAGCGCGTCGAACTACCCAAGCTGCGTTGCGTCGAAATCGAGCCGCGCCATCTCTCGCTGATCGAGCTTGAGGTGGGCGATTGCCGCTACCCTTACGGCGGCGACGAGGAGCGTGAGCCGATCACCTTTTGCGGCCATCCGCGGCGCGAGGACTCCAGCTATTGCACGGCCCATTTCTACCTGACCTGCGGGCCCGACGCGCTGCCGGAACGTCCCGTCAGCGCCGCATCGCTCAAAATCGTGGAGGAAGCATGAGACCGGACGCGAGGATACCGATCGACATCATGACGGAACGGCTCAAGCTGCTGCCGCGCCGGCTGCGCGTCGTGCATCTGCGGGCGCTGGCCGGATCGGAATTTCCAGATTCGGCTCGAAGGAGCGAGCTCATGGCGCTGCTGCGCAACGAGATGATGGCGCAGGTCGCCAAGGAAGGCGGTCTGGCATGAAACGTCCCTGGATGCCGCTTTATGTCGGCGACTATCTCGGCGATACCGGCCACCTCACCACGGCCCAGCACGGCGCCTATCTGCTCCTGATGATGCACTATTGGCGCAAGGGCGAACTGCCCGACGACGACCGCCAGCTTGCCAAGATCACCAAATTGCCGTTGCGGACCTGGCGCGACTATCGCGCCACGTTGCAGGATTTCTTCCACGACGGATGGCGGCACAAGCGCATCGAGGCCGAGCTGCGACGGATGACGGAAGTGTCGG
Source organism: Bradyrhizobium sp. (assembly GCA_035547995.1). GTDB lineage: Bacteria > Pseudomonadota > Alphaproteobacteria > Rhizobiales > Xanthobacteraceae > Bradyrhizobium. The sequence continues at coordinate 12,030 of DASZTN010000049.1, forward strand.
CGAAGCGCGCGATCGCCGGCCAGAAGGGCGGCCTCGGTTCGGCGCTGGCGCGTATGAAACTGGAGAATCAGGCGCAGTCGCGATCGGCGCGGCCGCGAGCAATTGCCATGCAACCGCTGAGGATGGCTGCAACAGCCGCCGACCACTCAGATCCAGACTCACACAAGAGTCTTCCCTCTGACGGCGCCGGCGCGGCCATTCCACAAACCGCGCCGGCGTCCGCCGGAAAACCTGCAATCCCGATCAGCGCGGAACTCGCCGCCTACGTCGCGCGGCGAAGTTCGTAAGTCGTTCGATCTGATCAGAATTCAATTTCATTCGACGGAGTTCTCAGCATGCCACGCGTCAAGCGTAACAAGCCTTACAATCCTGCCAAAGGTCACGACCGGCGCTTGCGCGATCTGCCGCACAATGCGGAAGTCGCGGCCATCGAGGTCGACGATCCCTTCGCGCTCGAGCCGGGCGACAAGATCGTCACGCTGCGTTCGCTGCGCAACGATCCGCTCGGCCGGCTGCATTCGCATCGCCAGATCGACGAGGCGCAATATCAGGGCGGCCGCGCCTTCCAGGACGACTGGGAACGGGCCGAGCGTGGACCAAAGGCGGTCGACCCGGCGCGCGAATATGTCGATGGCGGACAGGTTCGCGAGCCAATCACCGAGGGCCAGCGCAAGGCGGTGCTGCGGCTGAACCGGGCCGAGCGCGAACTCGGCGCCGACGGCGCGGTGCTGGTGCACGAAGTGTTGATCTTAGGGTTGACCATGGAGCAGATCAGCAAGCGGCGCGGATTGAGCGGCCAGCGCTGGATGGACTATCTTTCCCGGCGGTTTCGCGAATGCCTGGACCGGCTGGCGCTGGTCTATGGATTTGCGACCGCGAAGCCACGCGGCATCGGCGGCGGCCGAAGCGGTTAACGGATGATGCCGAATTATTAGACCAAGATCCGATTCAACCTTGTCGGACCTTGGTCTATGGCAGGCGCAGTCGTGACAAAGCGGAGAGGGGTATGAAGCTGCGGCTCGGATTTAGCGTTGCGCTGGTCGTGGTGCTGTTCGCGATCTGGCTCGTCTTCGCCAAGCCAAGCTGCCTCGAAGGCTATTCGCCTTCACTGGGCAAGGATCTGCGATGGAGCTGCGTTCAGGAGTAACGGCGCTTCAACTCACGTCAAAACGCTCCGGCGGTGAAGTTGATCGGTTGCGTCACGTCGTAGGAGGCCTTGGTGACCGGCACGGCGTAATCCACCGTCAGCGCGCCGAATGGCGAGCCCCAGGTCAGGCCGACGCCGACCGAGGAGCGCAGGATGTTGTTGTTGGCGAGCTGCAGCGATTGGGTCGAGCCGGGAAAGGTGGTGGGGCCGGCATAGTGAAACACGCTGCCGGAATCGACGAAGGCGGACGCCTTCAGCCCATATTCGTCAGGCACACCCGGGATGCTGCTTTGCAGTTCGGCGGTGGTCGCCCAATAGGCACTGCCGCCGACATTGTCCATGGTCGTGCCCGGCGTCAGATCACGCGGTCCGAAGCCGTTCGGTGCAAAACCACGCACCAGTTGCGGTCCGCCGAAGAAGCTGTCGATCAGCGGCACCTGCTGGCCGGCATAGCCGGTGATGTAGCCACCCTGTGCGCGCACCATGGCGGTGAGATCACTATTGATGGACTGGTAGTAGCGGAAATCCTCTGTCGTGCGCAGGAAGTCGACGTCGCCGCCAAGACCGGCGAGATCCTGCTTCAGTTGCGAGTCGACGCCGCTGGTCGGCATCTTGTTATTGTCGAGCGTGTTGTAGCTGATGGTGTCACCGACGGCGGAGACCCATTGCGGCCCCGCTGCCGCCGCATACTCGACCGGCAGCGACGGCGCGGCAGCGAGTGAGGACGGATCGAGGGTGACGTCCTGGCGCGAGATCGAATAGCGCAATTGCGTACCGATCTGCTCGTTGATCGGCAAGCCGAGCGCGAAGGTCGCGCCAAAGCTGTCGGTGCCATAGGATTGATAGGGGCTGGAGTCGGTTTGCTTCGCGAACAGGTCGACGCCGGCCGAGATGCGGTTGCCGAAGAAGTAAGGATCGGACATCGAAAGGTCGGCACCCTCGGCATATTGGCCGTAGGTCACGGTGGCTTTCACCGCCCGGCCGGTGCCAAGCACGTTGCGATCGCCGACGGTTACTTCGGCAAGCAGGCCGTCCGTCGTCGAATAGCCGCCGGAGATGTTGAAGTCGCCGGTCTGTTCTTCGACCAGATCGACGTCGAGCACGACCCGGTCGGAAGCCGAGCCGGGCTTGGCCGTGATCTTGACGGTTTTGAAGTAGTTCAAGTTCTTCAGCCGCCGCTCTGCGCGGTCGATCAGCGCCTTGTTGTAGGCATCCCCTTCCGCGAAATCGAATTCGCGCCGGATCACGTAATCGCGCGTGCGCGTATTGCCATGGATCTCGATGCGCTCGACATAGGTGCGCGGTCCCTGGTTGATCACGAACGAGACATTGATCCGGTGTCCCTCTGCATCGCGGATGGTATGGGGCGCAGCCTGGGCGAAGGGGAAGCCGAGCTTGGCAAGCTCGGTGCCGACGATCTCGGTGGATTTGTCGAGCGCCTTGCCGTTGAACAGGGCGCCGGTCTTGACCAGGAGCAAACGGTGCAGCTTGTCGGGATCGACGCCGGGTACGTTGGCGACCACATTGATGTCGCCGAAATGATAGAGCTGGCCTTCATCGATGGTGAAGGTGACATTGAATCCCTTCACCGCCGGATCATATTCCGCCGTCGCGGAAGTCACGCTGGCGTCGGCATAGCCCTTGCTGCGGTAATAGGTCCGCAAGGCTTCGCGGTCTGCTGCGATCTGGTCGGGATCATAGACATCGCCGCCGACCAGGAAGCTCAGGATATTGCTGGCGGAGGTCTTGATCACGGCGGAAAGCTGGCGCTTGCCGAACGCGTGATTGCCGACAAAGTTGACCTGCCGCACGGGGGTCTTGGCCCCTTCGGTGATCTCATAGACGAGGTCGACGAGGTCATTGCCGCGGTCGATGATTTCAGGGAGCACCTTCACATCATCGCGACCGGAATGACGATAGACCTCGATGATGTGATTGACATCGGACTGTACCATCGCCCGCTGCAACGGGCCCCCCGCCTTGGAGGCGACGGCCGGCCGCAGCTCCTTGTCCTGAATCTTTTTGTTGCCCTCGAAGGCAACGCGCCCGAGCACCTTGGCCTCGGTCACGTGCACGATGAGGTGATCGCCGGCATGCTCGATCTTGACGTTATCGAAAAGGTTGGTGGCGATCAGCGCCTTCAGCCCCGCGTCGAGTGAGGCGGTATCGAAATGGCCGTCCGCCGCAGGATGGAAGTAGGATCGCACGGTGTCTGCATCGATGCGGCGATTGCCGTCGACGGTGATCTGAGGACTTGAAACCTGTTGTGCCTGGCTGCTGACGTCGCTCGCACCCTCGGCGGAGTTTGCGCCATTGGCGGAGGACGTCAGCACCAGCACTGCCGTGAACAGCGCGCCTGCGACCAGCGACCGGCGACGTCGCGCGGCCGCCACAGCTTTACTCATAACTCCCGCCTGTCCCATCGTAACGAGCGGGATCGAAATGCCTGCGCGCGGCGAAAGAATGTCCGGCTCAAGGAGAGTTGCGGGCCAATTGTTACGACCGCCATAATTTAGACGCCGCTCTGTTCATCACGTCCTAAGATTCGTCGCAGTGCCGCTCCAAATGGCCTCTAGCAAATGATCGAAAGCGTTCGCGCGTGAGCGCTGCTGTGCTAGCGCAAACGCTTCGTTGGAGCATCACATGCGCTACGCAGCTTTCCTGACCGTTTTGTTGCTTTTGATCCCGCAGGCCGACGCCGCACTGCCACCGGAACTCGATCCGAATGCGTCGCTCGGCGTGGTGCAGCGATGGATCTACAATTACCGCGCCAAGCCGGATTATGCGCATGTGCCGGCGGCGGTGCGCGTGCTGTTCCATGCGCAGACGTTCAAGGAGCCGGAGAATGCCGGCATCTATCTCGGCTTCATCGCCGGCGCGATCGGATCGAATCCGGCCAAGGCCGAGCAGCTCGTCAACAGCTTCTTCCCGCTGCCGCCGGAGGACGAATGGGTGATCGTGCGGGCGATCGCCTTTTCCGGATTGCCCGACTGGCGCAACCTGATGCGTCATGTCGCGCCGCGGATGCCGGGGCGGCAAGTGATGATCGATGACTATCTTTCCGGCAAGCTGCCGACGCTGGCGAACATTCCACTTGATGATCCCAAGCCCGGCGTGTTCGACAAGATGCGAGCCGCGTTCACGCATAATCCCTTCGCCAAGGACGAGAAGAAGGTGAACACGCACGTCACCTTCGCCAACAGCCAGGATCTCCTGGATACGCTTTGGGGATATTATTTCGCCACCGGCTCCTATCTGCCGATCGAGCGCATCATATCGATGCTGCCCTGGAGCAAGAGCCGCGAGACCGTCGACAAACTGACTATCGGGAGCATGGCGCGCTATACGCTTGCCAGCTACGCGGTGCGCGATGCTGCCCTGCGCGAGTTTCTGCGCAGCCAGCTCGCGCAGGCACCGGCCAACGTCAAGGTGCCGCTCGGCGAAGTGGTCGATGCCGCCGATACGGTGCAGGTCGCCGCCTTGCGCAAGGACGCACTTGCCGCGGTTGATGAGTTGAAGGCCAAGGGCTCCGACAGCCGGCGCAATCTCGACTTCTGGGGCCAGCTCGGCGTCGGGGCGGTGGCGCTGGGCTGCGTTTCGGCCGCGGCGCTCGGCCAGGTCGAGGTCGGCATTCCCTGCGTGATCGGCGGTTCGGCCTCGCAGGGCCTGCTGTCGTTCTGGGAAAAGCAGCAACAATGATCACAGGCGCGGGCCAAGCAGAACTGGCCTGATCGCGACAACGGTTCTCCCGGCAGCGGTCATCATCCGAATCGGCGGAGGCGCGTGGCAGCGGCTCCGGTCATCGGCTCATGCCCGCCTGCGACTGGAGCGCGGTCCCGGAGGGAAGGAAGGCTAGCAGCGCCACGGCCTCGGGAGGCAAGGGCTCTTGAAGATTTGTGCCAAAGTGTACAGGATAACTGTACAGATAGACTGTATATATGCTACGATCAGATCATGAGCAGGACGCCCCAAACTTCCGAATCGCCTGAGCTCGCCGCCCTTGCGGGTGAGCTGCGGGTCGCCGTCAGCAAGCTGGTCCGTCGCGTGCGAGAGCAGGCGGGTGCCGGGGATTTCACTAATGCGCAGAAGTCCGTGCTTCTGCGGCTGGAGCGCGACGGCCCTGCGACCGTGTCCCAGCTTGCACGCGCCGAAGGCGTGCGTCCGCAATCGATGCGGATAACCGTTGCCGGGCTGGAAGCCGCGGGAGTGGTGAGCGGCAGGCCAGATCCCGAAGATGGCCGGCAGACCTTCCTGAGCCTCACTCCCTCCTTTTTGAAGATCCTCAAGACCGGCCGTGCGGCGAGGGAGGACTGGCTCTTCCGCGCTCTCCAGGCGCAGCTTACGCCCCGCGAGCATGAGCAACTCGGCGCTGCGGTGAAGTTGCTCAGCCGGCTTGCCGACTTCTGATTGACGCAAGGGAAGGTGGATGATGGACTGGCTGTATCTGATTTCGTATTTTTTGGGCGGCGTATTTCTTTCCAATGCCATTCCCCACTTCGCCAGTGGGTCGATGGGCCGTCCGTTTCAAAGCCCTTTCGCCACGCCGCCCGGTCAAGGACTTTCCTCGTCGACCGTCAATGTGCTGTGGGGCGTTCTCAATCTTGCCGGCGCCTACCTCCTGATCTGCCGTGTCGGAGATTTAAGCCTGCGCTCCACCACCCATGCGGTAGCTCTGGGCCTGGGTTTCCTCTTGATAGGCCTGTCAAGCGCCCGCCATTTCGGTCGTTTCCACGGCGGCAATTCCCCTTGGGAAACTGATGGCCTCAAGCGCTGAGGAGCGGCGTGAAGTCGCCCGACCCAATCCACAGTTCTGGAGGATCTCGTCCGTTGCCGTGCTCGGCTCGTTTCTGGCCCAGATGGACGCCACGGTCGTCAATGTCTCGCTTTCAAGCCTTGCTCTTGAACTGCACACGAGTGTTTCAAGCATCCAGTGGGTGACGAGCGGCTATCTGCTCGCGCTTGCACTCACCTTGCCCTTGAGCGGCTGGCTTGTCGACCGCATAGGAGCCAAGGCGCTTTACCTCTGTTGCTTCTCGGCCTTCACTCTCACCTCAGTGCTGTGCGGGTTCGCATGGTCCGCGAACTCCCTGATCGGATTTCGTATCCTGCAGGGCATGAGCGGCGGCCTTCTGGCGCCGATGGCGCAGTTGATCATGGCGCGCGTCGCCGGAGACAAAATGGCTCGCGTCCTCGGCTTTGCCGCGATGCCGATCCTGCTTGCGCCGCTTCTGGGGCCGGTCATTGCGGGCGCATTGCTGCGGTTTGCTTCCTGGCGCTGGCTTTTTTGGGTCAATCTTCCTTTCGGCGCGCTGGCGCTTGCATTCGCCATTTTATTTCTGCCCCACGACCGCGACGATAGGAGGCCGCGCAGTCTCGATTTGCCCGGTCTCGGGTTGCTGTCTCCCGGCGTCGTGCTTTTTCTTTACGGATCGGAGCACATAGCTGCCCCCGTCGGCCTTACGGCTCTGGCGCTTTCCGCGCTGCTGTTCATGGTTTTCTTGCGATGGGCGACCAGAAAAAAGGAAGGGGCCATCATCGATCTGCGCCTGTTCAAGGACGACATTTTCTCTGCCGCCGTGGTCACGCAATTTCTGTCAGCGGGGGTCGCGTTTGCCGGCCAGATGCTTATTCCGGTATTCCTGACACGCGCCGGCGCGCTCTCCCCGAGCCAGGCCGGTCTGCTGCTGGCGGCGCAGGGGCTCGGCATGATGTTCAGTTATCCTTTCGTCGGGATGCTCGTGGAGCGGTTTGGCAACCGCTATGTCTCGGCCGGAGGCGCGCTGACGGCGCTCGCAGCCACCATGCCCTTCGTCTATCTCGGCAGTCACGGTCTTGTCGGCACGGTCGCTGCCGGTGCCTTGTTCGTTCGAGGCGTCGGCTTGAGCGGTATCGGGATTCCGTCGATTTCAGCAGCCTATTCGTCGATCAAGCGCCAGGACCTGCCGATGGCGACCACCGCGCTGAACATCGTCATGCGCATGGGCGGGCCGACCTTCACGACGATATGTGCGGCCTTTCTCGGATGGCGTCTGGCCGCGCATGCGACTGCGTCCGCATCGGCCGCGTATGGCGAGGCGTTTGCCCTGCTCTGCGGTTTCCATCTCGTTTTGTTCGCGGCCGCCATGCGCCTTCCCCGCCGGGTCCGCAAAGCTTCCGCTTAAACCGCCTTCCCGGGCTATAAGACGGAGGACGGGACCGGCTGAGGCGCGCTGCCTAACGGGGGTCCGAAAGAAGAGGCTTGACCTCACGGATCGAATTACAAAGGTAGCGTTACACGCCTTAATTAAGACCATCGCGTTCGTATTGCAGAGGTCGAAGTTGCTGGCTGCCGATTGATCCTGATCTCCGGCGGTTCCATTCCGGAAATCGCCTATACCGTGGGAAGCATGAAGACCCTGCAGATAGCGTTGCCGATCTGGGTCCGCGCCATTCTGCTGGCGGGCGTGTTCTGCATCGTCGCCGGCGCTGCGCTGACCTCCTACCGGTTTTATACCCGGCCAAGAACGCTGACCCTCGCGGTCGGGTCGCTCGACGGCGAGGCGAGGCAGGTGGTTTCACTGATCGCCAGCCGTTTCGCCACCACCGATTCGCCGGTGCGGCTCAAGGTCGAGAATGTCGGCAGCGTCATGGATGCGGCCAAGGCGTTCGATGAAGGTCGTGCCGATCTCGCAGTGGTCCGCGCCGATGTCGGCGATCTGCAGCAGGCCCGCACGGTGGTGCTGACGGCCTACGGCGTCGTGATGATCGTGGCGCCGCCGGGGTCGGACCTCACCAGCATATCGCAGCTGCAGGACCATATCGTCGGCGTGGTCGGCGGCGACATCAACCGCAACGTCGTCGCGGCGCTGAAGAAGGAATACGATCTCGACCGCGCCAACGTCTCGTTCAAGAACATCGCGCCAACCGACGCGCGGCGCGCGCTGCAGGCCAACGAGGTCAGCGCGCTGCTGTTGGTGGTGCCGCTGACCGAGCGCTATCTGTCCTACATCAAGGGCCTGTTTCGCGAAGGCCCGAACTTGTCGCCGGTATTGATCCCGATCGATTCCGCTGCGGCGATTGCCGATAATGATGGGCCTTATGAAAGTTTCGATATCCCCAAGGGCACGCTGCGGGGCGCGCCGCCGGATCCGGAAGATGACGTCACCACGCTGCGGGTGGCCTATTATCTCGTCGCCAACAAGAACCTGAGCGGGACACTGATCGGCGACCTCGCCAGGAAGATCATGAGCGTGCGCCGCGATCTCGTCGGCGAGCAGCCGCTGCTCGCCGGGATTGCCGCGCCCGATACCGATTCCGATGCCTATATCGCCGTCCACCCGGGCGCGGCGGCCTACTATAATGGCACCGAGGAAAGTTTCATGGATCGCTGGGGCAACGCGATCTACCTGACGCCGATGGTGCTGGGCGCGCTCGCGTCGGTGTTTGCGGCTGCGTGGCGTTTTCTTGGCGTGCAGCCGATCGACGACACGATAGCGACGCTGGACAGGTTCTGCGGCCTGCCGGTGCGGATCCGGAAAGTAGAGGATATAGCCGAGCTGTCGTCGATCGAGGAGGAGATCGATGATATCCTTCGTGCGCAGCTTGCGAAGTCGATCGGCCGCGATGACAGTTCGTCCGAGATCGCCGCCCTGATCGCGGCCGCGCAGCGACTTGATAATCTGATCTATCAGCGCAAGAAGATGCTGGCGGTAAAGTCAGGCATTGATATCAGTTGAAACGCGGCTCCCGGCTTTGGCTGGGACTCAGGCCTTGCCTGGCGGATTCACCACCAGATAGAGGGCGACCACCGTCGACAGCGCCACCGTCACCGCGCTGGCGAGGTAGACCGTACTGACGCTGGTGGCGTTGGCGATCGCGCCGGCAGCGGGGCCGGTGATACCAAGTGAAATGTCGAGGAAGGCGATGAATGCGCCCATGGCAACGCCGCGGCTCTGCGGCGGTGCCCGCCTTACCGCCTCGACCCCGAAGCTTGGAAAGGCGAGCGAATAGCCGAAGCCGGTGAACGCTGCTCCAACATAGGCCATGGCAACATTGGGGGATTGCCAGATCAGCAGTTGTCCGATGGTCTCTATCAGCACGCATACCAGCGCGACCCTGCCGCCCCCGAGCTTGTCCGGCAGATGTGCAAACAGCAGCCGGGCGACGATGAAGGCAGTGCCGAAAACGGTAAAGGCGAGGGAAGAGCTGCCCCAGTTTCTGGCTGCGAACAGCAGCGCGACGAAGGTGGTGATGACGCTGAAGCCGACGCTGCAAAGGAATAATCCCAGTCCGGGTACCCATACGTTGCCCAGGACCTTGTAGAACGGCACCCGGCGCACGGCGGCTACGGCAACAGCAACAGGATGGGCCGGCGCGACCGTCAGCAGCGCCAATAACGGCACGACGATAGTCGCGATTGCAACGCCGAAAAAACCATACGGGCGGTAGATCAATGTACCGAGCGGAGCGCCGGAGCCGTAGGCGGCAAACATCGCAATGCCGACCCAGGCCATCGCCTTGCCGGCGTTCTGCGCTCCGACCAGGCCCATGCCCCAGCTCAGAGCCCCGGTGATGATCAAACTCTCGCCGCAGCCGAGAAGCGCACGGCCGAGCAGAAGCACGCCGAGCGAAACCATGGGTGTCGCCAGGAAGGCGAGCGAGGCGAGATAGGCGAGGCCGGAAAGCGCGGCGAGCGCAAAGCCCATGATCATGCCTTGCTTCGAGCCGCGCGTGTCGGCGAATGTACCGGCCGGCGCTCGTGAGAGCAGGGCGGCGGCAAACTGGGTACCGATTGCCGTGCCAACGATCACATTGCTGAGGCCGAGCGTGTAGTGCAGATGCAGCGGCAGTACCGGCAAGGGCAGGCCGATGGTGAGGAAGCCGACGAACACCGCCAAGGTGATCGGCAGCATTGTCATAAAGACATTGTGCTCCGCTGCAGAAGACGCGGAGGCGGGGGAGTTGGCCATCTGGCTTTTGTTGTCAGCAAGGAATCTTTGAGCGGCGCGACCGGGCGCCGCCGGCCTTATAGCGGTTCGCCCGATCGGTGGCTTGCCCAAATTTGCAATGCTCCCGAGCGCGATGGCTCGCAGTCGCTTGTATCAGCTCCGCTCGATCGCGACCGCGGCGGCATCGAGGGCAGCGGCGATGTCGCGGATCTGCTGTTCGGTGAGCGGGCCGCGGGCCTCGCGCAGGCGAAGTGCGAGCCTGAGGTTTTCCTTGGCACGCATGATCTCCGGCGCGCGGCCGCCGCGATGAGCGGCATTGACCGACTGCATGCGCTGGAGCGCATTGTCCACCGCGGCCTTGTTGGCCTCGAGATAGGCGGTGCCGGCCTCGGTGATGGTATAGAGCTTCTTGCCATTGCTTTCGGTCACGGTCGCATGGCCGAGCTCCTCGAGCATGGTCAGCGTCGGATAGATCACGCCGGGGCTCGGCGTGTAGGTGCCGGCGAGGCGATCCTCGATCTCCTTGATGATCTCGTAGCCGTGGCGCGGCTGCTCGGCGATCAACGCCAGCACGACCAGGCGAAGCTCGCCATGATCGAACACGCGTTCTCCCCGCCGTCCGAAGCGATGGCGGCGCATATGTTCATGCCGGTGATGGCCGCGGCCCGGATGTCCATGCCTGAAGTCGCCATCGTCAAATGATCCGCGGTGGAAGTGTTCGCGGAACTGCTCAAATCTGGAATGTTCGTGTCTCATATTTTGTCCTTTTGATGCAGTTTCGATATATCTGAAACTCCGATATATCTAGACTGGGTCATGTAGATTTCAAGGCCTCGCCGAGCTCTTTTCGTTGATGAGTTAAATGTCTGTCAGATAATGGTTTTTTGCGCTGCGGAGAATATGGGCGGTAATCTCCGCAAGGGACGGAGAACAAATCGCGCTGCCCGGCTCAGGGACGCAATGATGCCCGGCCGAGCCGGCGAGGCGAGGACCGTCGTGTCGGGAATTGGGGGGCCGGGATCAATGGTGACGCCCGCCGTGACCTTCACCCCGTTCTCATGGCCGCTCCCTCGCATTCGCGATTCGGTACATATCGCTGAATCCGCGGAGATGACGTCCGTCTCCTCACATGCGGCGAGGCCGCGTCTTGAACGGAGAGATTCTCGATCGTGCTCTGCGGTGCGGATGAATAACACCGCTGCAGCGGCGCCACTTGTGCTTCTCGGCGGAGCGACCGTAGAGTCTGGACGCACGGCTCACGGCCGTCGCCACATCAAAACACAATAATCAAAATACAAGAAAAGGACGGGAGATCATGACTGCCAGACCGCCATTGCCGGAGCGTCCGCCACGTGAGAAGGGCGCGCCGACCGCCCTAGACGGTCTCCTGGTGGTGGATTTCACCCGCGTTGTCGCCGGTCCCGCCTGCACCCAGACGCTGGCCGATTTCGGCGCCGAAGTCATCAAGATCGAGAATCCCGAAGGCGGCGACGACACGCGGCATTATGAACATGCCGAAATCGGCGGCGAGAGCGCCGCCTTTCTCAGCCTCAACCGCAATAAGCGCGGCATCGCGCTCGATCTCACCAAGCCGGAAGGCCGTGCGGTGGCGCGCGAACTGATCAACAAGGCCGATGTCGTGGTCGAGAATTTCTCCGGCGGGGTGATGAAGAAGTTCGGCCTCGATTACGACTCGGTGGCGCCGGACAATCCGCGGCTGGTTTATTGTTCGATCTCGGCCTATGGCCGCAAGGGGGCGTGGGCGCTGCGGCCGGGCTTCGATCCGATCACACAGGCCGAAAGCGGCTTCATGTCGCTGAATGGCTTTCCCGATGGACCGCCGGTGCGCACCGGCTATCCTGTGGTCGACATGGCGACGGGCATGTCGGCCTGCAATGCGATCCTGATGGCGCTGCTGGCGCGCGACCGGCTCGGCCGCGGTCAGCATGTCGAGGTCGCCTTGTTCGATATCGCAACCGCGATGACCGGTTTCTTCGGCCTGACCTATCTCATCACCGGCGCCAACCAGAGCCGGTTTGGCAACTCGCCGAACGGCTCGCCGACGGTGGGCCTCTATGAAGCGGCGGACGGGCCGTTCTACATGGCCTGTGCCAATGACCGGCTGGTCCGCCGCCTGCTGGTCGAGGTGCTGAACCGGCCCGACCTCACCACCAATCCGGCATTCGCCACGCGAAAAGCGCGGACCGCCAACAAGGAGAAGCTGAGATCGATCCTGGCCGAAATTTTCGCCGGCGATCTGCGCGAAAACTGGATCGCGAAGATGAAGGCGGTCAATGTGCCCGTCGGCTATCTTCGCACCATCGAGGAAGCCTTCAATGCGCCGGAAATCCGCGAGCGCCATCGCGTCAGCGAAATTCCGCATCCGACCGCCGGCACGGTGCCCAATATCGAGCCGCCGATCGGCCTCAGCCTGACGCCGACGGTCGATCCCGTCGCAGCCCCGTTACTTGGCCAGGATACAAAGGACGTGCTGCGCAACACCCTCGGCTATGACGATGATCGCATCGCGGAATTGACCAAGGCGGGGGTGTTCGGAGCGGTGTGATGCCGATTGCGACGCAGGACGTGCGGTATCTTACAGCTTCATGGGGATCAACTTGCCGGATTGAAGTGCGAGCAACGACGCCAGGTATTTTTTGCGCAAGGCGAGGACGTCATGAGCCTGATTTCGATCATCGTGTTTTTGATTGTTCTCTACGCGCTGGTTTCAATCCGGATATTGAAGCAGTACGAACGCGGCGTGGTATTCCTGCTCGGCAAATTCGAGAGCGCACGCGGACCCGGGCTGACCTTCATCTTCGCGCCGTTCCAGCAGATGACGCGGGTGTCATTGCGCACGGTGACGATGCAGATCCCCTCGCAGAAGATCATCACCAAGGACAATGTTTCGATCGATATCGCGGCGGTCGCCTATTATCACATCACCAATCCCGAGCATGCCGTCATCTCGATCGAGAATGTCTACAACGCGATCAACCAGATCAGCCAGACCACGGTGCGCAACGTGGTCGGCCGCTTCAGCCTCGACCAGCTTTTGGCTGATACCGCCGGGATCAACGAGCAGATCAAGAATGTGATCGATCAGCACACCGAGCCGTGGGGTACCCAGGTCACCGCGGTCGAGATCAAGGACATCATGCTGCCCGATAACATGCAGCGCGCAATGGCGCGCGAAGCCGAGGCCGAACGCGAGCGCCGCGCCAAGATCGTCGCGGCCGAGGGCGAATATCAGGCCGCGGTGCGGCTGGGCGAGGCCGCCGATATCATCGCGCAGCATCCGGTGGCGCTGCAGCTCCGTACCCTGCAGACGATGGCGGAGATTTCGGTGGAGAAGAACTCCACCATCATCTTCCCGGCGCAGTTCATGACGACGGTAAAGGACGCGCTGGCGACGCTCGCCCAGGATACGGCGCAGAAGTGAGCCAATTCAGCTTCAGGCGCCGGCGCGCGCGACTTTTGCCAGCATTGCATCGAACGCCGCCTTGATGCGGCGGACGGCCGGGTCCTTGTAGGGGAATTGCGCGTTGTCGTCATGCACCAGCATCGAGGCATTGACCTCGAACACCAGCAGATCGCCTGACGTATCGATGCTGCAATCGATGCCGAAATAATCCAGCCCGATGCGCCGCTGGATTTCGTGCAGCGCCTGATAATGTCTGGGATTGAACACGACCGTCGGATCGTTCAGGAACGCCGCTTCCTCCTGCTGCATCCATTCCTGGTTGGCCATGTCGGTGTTGACATGATGCACCTTCCAGTCATTGCCGATCGCAAGATGATAGGGCAGCACCTCTCCGCCGACGAAGATGAAGCGATATTTGCGGAAATGGCCGTCCGCCGAGCCATAATCGGCATATTCGATGAAATAGCGGTCGGTCGCGGCCGGCCCGGCGAGATAGGCAGCGAGCTCGGCGGTGCTGTCCAGCTTATCGAAATCGTCCCCGCCATGGGTGCCGACCGGCCGCACCAGGATCGAAGACGCGGTCGGGAAGGCGGCGCGGATGTCCTCGGCCGAGAGCCTGGTGCCTTGCACCTGGCGCACGATTTGCGGAATGCGGCAGCCATCGATGCCCGTCAGCAGCTCTGCGGTCGCATCGCGCGTGGTGCGCAGGATCTTGCGCGGATCGTTGATGACGGGCTTGCCGAGGCGTTGAACGAGATCGGCGGCCAGCGGCAGGATGCGCGCCGCTTGGTCGACGTCGGAGAGCAGATTGACGACGACGTCGACACCCAGCTTCAGGATTTCGGCGTCGTAGTGGCTCTGTTCGAACAGGGCCAGCGTATCGGTATCGTAGGCCGCGTGCTTGAACAGATATTCGGTCGGCGTATTGCCGCCGAACGGGGCGTAAAGCGCGAGCACGCGGAAGTCCGCCGGCGATTTGATTGCCGGCCGCCGGATCAGCGGCTGGATCTGCGCAGCCTTGGCATAGGCCGCATAGGCGGATTCGTCATCTCCCAGACGTTGCTTGATGCCGCCGATCCAATAGTAGCTATCCGCATCGCGCGGATTAAGCGCGAGCGCCTGCTCGAAGGACGAGAGTGCTGCTTCGATATTGTCCACCTCGAACTGCGCCTTGCCGAGCTGATGATGCAGCGCCGCATCCTGCGGCCGTTCTGCGATCAATTCCTCGAGCAGCGTCCTGGCAATCGCAAATTGTTTCGTCGCCATCAGCGCCTGGACCAGGTTGCTGCGCGAGGCCCAATGCGTCGGGCTGATCTTCAACGCCTGAAGGTAATAGGCGATCGCGTCCTGCGCCTTCCCGGTCCTGACGTAGATATTACCGAGGTTGCACCAGCATGAGGTGAGATCGGGCTTGAGCCGCAGCGCCGACTTGTAATTGGTCGTCGCCGATTCGAGATCGCCCCCGATGAAGCAGGCATGGCCGAGCTTGGAGTGCAGTTCGGCGATCGTCTCAACTGGCGTGTGCCCGGCCGGTTCGGCGGCGACAGCGGCGAGACCGCATCCATAGGCGTCGATCGCAGCCGCGTTGCGGCCGGCATCGTGATACTCGTCGCCGATCCGCAACCAGTTTGCAGCGGCGGTGGTGGCCTGCTCGGTATTGGCGGCCCCGGTGGCCGGCGCAGCAATGGTCATCGATTTACGTCTCGTTGAGGAAGGTAACCGGACCATGAAGATTGTTGGTAAATAAAGCGTTGTCGCGGCCTATTTGCCGGACGACCAAAGCCGGCAATTTGCTTCCGCATTCCTTTCGGAAACATCTGGCAATATTGGCGGCCGCGATCCGACCTTTTACCGGTACGCTCCCCTCCCGAATCAGCCGATAATCGACCGGGCCAATTCCTCCCTGCTGAAGCCGCCGCAATCGTGAGCCAGTCGAACAAGAAGCCGGCCGTCTCGCCTGATGGCGGCGCTGACAAGGTCTGGGCGCCCTTTCTGGCGCAGGAAGCGCGGTTGCGGCAGCTTGATGAGTGGCTGGCGCGGTCCGCGGGCGAAGGCGATAGCATTACGGCCGAAGTCGAGCGCGCGGCGCTGCTCGGCGCGCTGGACCGTCGCGGCGAGGCCCAGTCCGCCTTCATCGATATCCTGCGCCGCGCGCCGCAGCATTTCAGCGCGCTGAATGAGTTCGGCACCTTCCTGACCCGGATCGGCGCGATCAATGCGGCCTGCCGCGTCTATGCCGAGGCGATCCTGCATCACCCGGACAATCCGATGGCGCGCGTCAATCTCGCCAATCTATTGTTACGCGCCAACCGGCATCTGGAGGCCCGCGAGCATTACGAAGCGGCGCTGCGCGTCGATCCGGACCATGCGCAGGCGCATCAGGGCTTGGGAGCGGTGCTGTCCGATCTCGGCGAGCGCGCGACAGCGCAGAAGCATTTTGCAATTGGTTTCCGCAGCCATGCGATCTCGACGCAGCCCTATCGCGGCACCAGGCCGCCGGTGCGGCTATTGCAACTGGTCTCGTCCGGCGGCGGCAATATTCCGACTGCGGCATTACTCGATGACCGCACCTTCCAGACCACGGTCGTCGTCGCCGACCACCTCGACCCGCGCGCGAGCCTGCCGCCGCATCAGCTGATCTTCAACGCGATTGGCGATGCCGATCTCTGCCGGCCGGCGCTAGAGGCAGCAAGCAGGCTGGTGGCACGCACAGCGGTGCCCGTCATCAACGATCCCCGCGCCGTGATGAGAACCGGCCGCATCGACAATGCGATCCGGCTGCGCGAGGTGCCTGGCGTGGTCACGGCGCGGACCACGGCGCTGCCGCGCGGGCTCTTGGTCAGCGCCGATGGTGCGGCTGCGCTCGCCGCGCGCGGTCACATGTTTCCGCTCCTGTTGCGCTCGCCTGGCTATCACACCGGGCGCAATTTCATCCTGGTCGAGCATGCGGACCAACTGGCCTCCGCGGCGGCCGGGCTTCCCGGCGACGAACTGCTGGTGATCGAATATCTCGATGCCCGCGGCCGCGACGGCAATGCGCGCAAATACCGGGTGATGATGATCGCGGGCGAGATCTATCCGCTGCACCTGGCGATCTCGCGGAACTGGAAAGTGCATTATTTTACTTCCGACATGGCCGAGCAGCCGGACCATCGCGCCGAAGAGGCGATTTTCCTGAGCGATATGCGCACCGCGCTCGGCGGCAGGGCAATGCAGGCGCTGCGGGGAATTTGCGACGCGCTCAAGCTGGACTATGCAGGGGTCGATTTCGGCTTGTCGCCGGACGGCGACCTCCTGCTGTTCGAAGCCAACGCCACCATGGTGATCGCTATCCCTGGCGCCGATGAGCGCTGGGCCTACCGCCGCGCTGCGATTGGCGGAATCATGGATGCCGTGGTCACCATGATCATGCGCACCGCACAGGTCTCGATATCCGACACCGGTCATTAGACCAGTTCGGTCACCTCTCATTCTTCTCCGTGAGGTCAGCTTCCATTTCCGAAACGATCTCGCGAAGCAGGCCTGCAGCCAGCGGATCCGTGACTTCACGTTCCAAAACCCGGTAGCGCATCACCTTGTGGTTGCGCTCTGCTTGTTCTTCGTCCTCAGCCATCGTCCAACCCTCCTTATATGTGACGCGGAGGTGTCGGTTTTGTTCGATGGTGTTGAAATTTTAATCTGAGTGAAGGTGCGAACTGCCGTCGCCACCTTCTGAGCGGCGCAATCAAATTAAAAGCCCCGGTGCGGTGGTGCGACCGGGGCCTTTTTGCGAGGCGCTATATCAGTATTTGCTGCCGGCAGCGGGCGGGCTGTTGTTATTATCCGTCCCCGGGCCGACATTGCCTTGGCTGGATGGATTACGTGACGTTCCCCTGCTCATGCCGGTCGTCGCGTTCGATTTCATCTTGCTGGATTTGGTGGATTTCATGTGAGTGCTGGTTCCTCCGCTCGACATGCCGGGCGACGGCTGGGTCTGTGCGGATGCCATCGTTGTCGCGCCGACCAGTGAAGCGGCCACGAAGACGGACAGTGCTAGCTTGGATCGCATGAAAGATATCCTCCTGGGATAAACGACACACTGGAGAACCCGGGGGTGCGACAATTCGTTCCGAACATAAAGATGGTATTCCTGCGCTCATTGCGTGGCACAGCGATACGGTTCCGCCCGCCTCGGGTTCCACCGGTTCGGTTCCAAAGATGGGCGCGTCGCCTTATTCACGCCGCCTTGGAACAGTCTGCCAGCCCAATCTTTATCGGGCTAGTGTCCACTCCCGGGGCCTCCCGCAACTGCACCTCGCTTTGCATCTGGTGTCGCAGGGCGAGGTGACTTTGTCTCTGGCAGCGATCAACGCCCGAAGAAATCGAACGGCCGCACGGCCGGCTGCGACGGTTCCGCCTGGTCGATCTCGACGATGTCAGCAGACGGTGCATCCCGAACGAAGGTTTCGCCGCCGTCATCGCTGTCATGAATAATGTGGCGTACCGCGCCGGCGGCGACTTCAAGCTCGTGCTGTTTGCGCTGCTCCTCGGCAAGCTTCCTTGCTTCCGCGCGTTTCCTGGCAGAGGCCTTCGCCTCGGCGATGCGCGCGCGCTCCCTGTCCGCCTTTTCCTTCTCAGAGCTTAGCTTGTCGGCATTTGTCTTTTCAGGCGCAGCTTGCGTCGTGGTCTGTTCGTGCATGGCACGCGCAGGCTCGGGCGTCTCCGTAGCGACATGCGGTGCGGGCGGAGCGGACTGCTCCACGGCTGGCTGTTGCGTGGGAACGGCAGAAACTGCAGCAGCCACAGCAGGCACCGAAGATTGCGCGGCGGGAGGCTGTGTCGTCGATGGCGGTGCCGGCTCAGCTTGCGCGGGCGCAACTACTGCAGCAGCGACTGCGGGCCTCCCCTGCGGCGCCTTGGTTGAGGGCGCCTTTGCATCTGCGGTCTTTGTCTCCGTCGCATCAGCCGCCACGCGCTGCAATCGATTCGGTGGAGGGTTCTGATCGGGGCTTGCAAAGAAATAACCTCCGGCAAATCCCGTCGAAAGCACGACCACGACCGAGCCGACGCCGGCGAGATAGGAAGTCGTGTTGAAAGCCATGTCCCACGTCCTCTTCAAATCGTTGGACAGGAAAACAGTGACAACCAACAACCGTTCCGGGCACGGTGGAATTTCGCCGACAACAGCGAAGCTCGTTATGGCCGGTTGTTCCGCCCTGTAGGCAGCGTGCGCACAGAATTTGAGCTGGATGGCGCGATCGTGACGGGAACAGGAGCGCGGCGCCGGCTTTATCGTTCGGCATCTATCGTTCCAACTAAAGGGGGCGCCAGTCTGGAGTAACGGATGAAAGATTTTCCCAATGCATCATTTTCCCCTGACGTGATCGAGGTCATGTCGAGTGCTTTTGAGAAGGCCGTTGCGACGCTGCCGCATCCCGTAAGCGCCAAGCGTGTGCAGGATATCGCCGAAAGCATCCTAAGAACCGCCGAGCAAGGCGAACGAGATCCGCGGACCCTGCAGACCATGGCGCTGGTCGAAATGCAGCTCCGGTCCGACGAATAGGGGCTGAAGGTTATCGGCGCCGATCGAATTGGAACCGGCTTTAGATTATCGTTTTTGACGCGTTTTCTTCTCGCGAACCGATCTTCACTTCCCTCGACATGCTACAATCGATTACGCCCTGACGTCTCCCGAAAAGCCCTGATCGCTTCTTCCACGCTGTGAAACAGGCGTCCCTCCGCGAGTAGCGGCAGGATGCCGAATCGCTCGACGGCTTGCTGCGCCCGTTCCGACTCCAGCCGCGCAATCGCAAAGCTGGTGCCCTGGCCGCGGCAGGCCTTGATCGTCTCGCTCAAGATTTGCGCAGCCGTAAAGTCGATCTCGACGATTCCAGTCGATTCGAGCACGAGCAGAGACGCTCTTCGCGCGGAAGACTGCACGATCGCGACGATGTCGCTGCGAAAATGGTAGACGTTGAGGAAAGATAACGGCGCCTGAAAACCCGCGACCACAACGTCTGGCTCGGTCTCGCCGGGAACGTGCGGGTTCGAAGGCCACCAGATCGATGTCCCCGGTACACGCTCATACACGGTGACGCGGGCGCGGGTGGTGCTCCAGATGCCGTGCAGCAGCGACAGCGTGATCCCGATCGCGACGCCCTGTTCGATCGGCAGGACGATGATCGAAGCCGCGGTTGCAATCACCAGCAGCAACTCGCCGATCGACTGCTTGCAGATCGCCGCGATCTGGCTGATGCGGATGATGCGCAGGGCGACGAACAGCAGCACGCCGCCGAGCGCGGCCTGCGGCACGTGGTGCAGCAGCGAGCCGCCAAAAGCGAGCAAAGCGACGATGATGGCCGCAGCAACGAGGATTGCGACCTGCGACTTGCCGCCGGTCTCGGCGACGATCGCGGTGCGCGGCGGGCTGGAATCTACCGGGAAGGCTCCGATCAGACCGGCAATCAGGCTGCCGGCACCGACCCCGATGAAGTCGCGATCGACATCCGGCGGCTGGCTTGGATCGTCCGAGAAGGAGCGCGTCGTCGCCGCCGTCTGTACCATGACGATGATCGAGATGATCAAGGAAAGCGGCACCAGCTGCAGCCAGCGCGCGATCGTGATGTCGGGAAATGTGAGCCGGGGCAAGGCGACCGGAATGTCGCCGAGCACGGTGACGCCGCGGGCCTCAAGACCCAGGAACACGGTGGCGACCGCAGCCACGACCAATCCGATCAACGCGCTGGGGATGCGCGATGAGACACGCTCAGAAATCAGGATCAGTGCAAACACGCCAAGGCCGATGGCCAGCGAATACGGATTCACATGCGGCAGTTGTTCGACCAGCGTCGCCAGACGATCCAGCATCGGGCCGCTCGGCTCCGGCAGCCCGAGCACGGCGGGCAGTTGCGAGATGATGATGTGTATGGAGATGCCGGCGAGGAATCCGACCGTCACGGGAATCGAAAGCAGGTCGGCGATCCAGCCGAGGCGGAAAATGCCGCCGACCACCAGCACCAGGCCGACCATCACTGCCAGTGCGCCGGCAAGCACCACATAATCCGGTGAGCCCATGGCAGCGAGTAGCGCCAGGCCGCCGGCGAAGATCGGCGTGATCGTCGAGTCGGCGCCGTTTGACAGGAAACGGCTGTTGCCGAACAGCGCGAAGCCGATCGAGCCGGCAAGAAAGGCGAAAAAGCCGATCTGCGGCGAAAAACCGCCAAGCCGCGAGGTAGCGAGTTGCTCGGGGATTGCGATTGCGACCAGGGTAAATCCTGCGACGAGATCATGGCTCACGAAGCCGGACCGATATCCCTGCAGCGAGCGTAGCAGTGGCCAGGGGGGCCGCCTGATCGCCTGGCTCGAGGCCGAAGGGGATGTCCTGGTCATGATGCGCGCCGTCTCATGGAAACCGGCAGGCCAATCACTGCCGGCTGCGCAAAGGCAGCGGGCCGGGCGGCAGCGAATCGGAGGATGGTCGATCGGTCAGCGGATGATCCAGCGCGCCGTAACGGTCGGCCACCGAGCGGTGGAATTGTTCGAGCGCCAGGTTGAAGGCGGTGAGGTCGCCTTCCTCGATCGCGCCATCGTCGAAGGCGTTCAGCGTCTCGCGAATGACGTTGTCGACCTCACACTGCATGCTGCGCAACTCTTCGGCGGAGTTGGCGTCTCGCGCCTTTGCGGAAAGGGCGAGCACACGATCCCGCAACGCAACACTCTGCGCCTTTTCGTCGCGTCTCAAGTAAGAACGGAACCAGGCGGCTGCCGAGCCGAGGCCGGACAACAACAGTACCGCGCCCCAGATGTAATCGCTGTATTTTTCCAGGAAGGTCCGCTCGGTGCCGTCGATATAGGCCGCGGCGCCGCGATGCGCCGGCAACGCGGCATCCTTGTCGGTGTCCGGTGTGGCGATATTGGTCGCGCCGGGTAATTCTCTTTCCAGCTCCTGACGAACGGCGAATAATTGTCGCGTGAAGGTCCCGATCGCAGTCTCCGAGAGTTCGCTTCGGGCCACGATCAGATGATTGATGCTGACGGTCTCGACCTTGTCGTCGGGCCGCGCCGGCGACGATGAGAACGTGCTGCCGGGAATTTCCTCGGATTGGTAAAGCGGATGCTTCTGTGCGATCGCCTCGGAAACGTCGATCGGCAGGAATCTGGGCTCGCCGCGTTCACGGGCGGTCTCGGCGATTGCCTCGGCGGTGATCTTGCTGTTCAGCGGGCCGACCGCCATGAAGGCGTCGAGGCTGCGGTCGTGCGCCATCTCGCTGAGCTGGTTGATGGCGAACTGCACGACTGCGACTTTTTCCGGTGCGATGCCGGATTCGCTGAGGATCACGCGCAGCAGCTTGATATTGGCCTGCGTGGTGCCGACCACGCCAAGCCGCCGGCCGACGAGATCCGCAAGACTCTTGACCTTGGACGCCGCGACGTGCTTCGAGCCCTTGCCGGACACGCCGGAGGGCGACCATAGCACCACCATGTTCTTGCGCAGGATCGCGACCGATTGTGCGTCGGGCGGCATGTCGAGATCGCCGCGCGCCACCGCGAGATCCGCCTTGTCTGCGCCGAGCAGCGCGAGGCTTTCTGTGGCGCTGTCGGTCGAAATCACCGTGAGCCTGACCGAACTTTTCTCCCGGGCAAAGGTCTGTGCCAGCGCCTGGATCAACTTCTGGTCGTCGCTGCCGGCAGGCCCGACGGCGATGCGCAGCACTTCCGGCCGCAGCGCGAAGTAAAGCGTGCCGGCAGCGGCAATGAAGACGAGGACGCCGGCAAACAGGATGAAGAACGAAAAGCGCCGCCGCTTCTGACGAAGCAGAAGTGCGCTGTTTGTTCCGCTATTCAACTCCTGCGTCTTATAAATTGAGGCCATGAATTCCGTTGCGGATCGTTTACCTTGTCCGGGGTCGTTTGCAGGCTGCCTCGTCGACCCCTTCAATCAAGCGACTTTCGTTCAAGGGGGCTCTTTCGATCAAGCCGAGCCCGACCGGCGGCAGTCGTAACGGTCTGCCGGCGTATTGTCACCTGCCGCCGCGATCAAGGCCGTTGCTTATGACCATCCTGTAAGGACCATAAACAGCCTTTTCCGATAACACCGCTAACGCGGCTGGTAAAGTTATCGTCACCATCGGGTGTTCCATAAATCGATAAAGAAATGCGGCAGGACGGCAATGTCGTGACATGCTAATTTCTAAATCTAAAACCACAGGAAACGTAACCAGATGAGCGAACCTAAACTGGAGGTCCCGATCGAATTGCGCGAACTCGCCGAAAAGACGATCGAACAGGCGGAACGGGCGTTCGAAATGTTTTTTGAGGCTGCCAACAGATCGGTCGGGACCATCCCCGGCCCGGCAATGAATGTTTCCAAACAGACGCTTACTTTCACCGAGCAGAATATGAAATCAGCCTTCGACTATGCGCGCAAGCTGGTGCATGCAACAGACCTGCAGCAAGCGCTGCAGATTCAATCGGAATTTCTGCGCAGCCAGTTTACCAATGCCGGCGAACATATGCGTCAGATCACAGGCAATGTTGCGTCTGGTGCAACGGATGCAGCAAAACGCGAGCCCTGATGTGGCATTCGTGACGCAGGTGTAAAATTAGCGTGCCGCAATTTTCGTTTCATTGCCTTATCGTCTTGGTGTGCTACAAGCGCGCTTCTTAAGTAGAGGAGCCGACATGGCCAAGAAGAAAAAATCAGTGAAGAAAAACGCGGTGAAGAAAAAATCTGTAAGGCGTGCATGGACTGCTGCTGATGTGCGTGAATTGAAATCGCTGGCCAAGAAGAAGGTCGGCGTCGCCAAAATTTCCAAGATGTTGAAGCGAACCGTCGGCGCAACTGCCGTCAAGGCGCATCAGCTGGGGGTCTCGCTGGATACGCGGGGATAAGTCTCTTTCGTCCCGAAGCGATTGAAGCGCCATGGGATTCTCCGTTCAAAGGGTTTTGGAGCAGGGCCTGCTTCGCCCTTGCTTGCGAACAAGCAAGGCAGGCTTCGCGCCGGGAAGGCGCGTCCGGACAAACAAGGAACGTGAATCCAGAGCGTGATCCGGATCTCCAAGAGCGAGCTGGCTCGGCGTATGAAGCGGTTTCCCTCGCGACAAACGTAGAACGCGTTAGCGCCGGAAGATCATTTCAAACAAGAATTTAGAATCCGGTTCTGATTCGTTCGGAACCGGATTCTAGGCTTTGACGCATTTGCTTGGTGCGAACCGGCATCCATCCCGGATCAAGTCCGGGACAGGCTCTTGCTTCGCTCTAATTCTCTTTTCTTTGTCCGGATATTTCTACCACCTTGCGCCAGCGGTCAGTCTCGACCGCGAGCATGGCGGCGAACTGCCTAGCGTCGCCGGTGATGGGAATGGCGCCGAGATCAGCAATCTTCTTTTTGATGCCGGGATCGGCCAGCGCGGCGTTGATCTGCTTGTTCAGGAGATCGATGATTTCGGTCGGCGTGCCGTGAGGAGCGCCGACACCGTAGAACGAACTGGTCTCATATCCCGGCAGCGTATCCGAGATCGGCGGCACATCCGGCAGGATGTCGGAACGCTCTTTAGTGGTGATGCCGAGCGCCCGCAACTTGCCATTGCGGATGAATTCAAACGATGACGTGACGTTATCGAACATGCCCTGGATGTGCCCCGACATCACGTCGGTGAGGCCCGGCGCCGAGCCGCGATAGGGCACGTGGGTGAATTTGATTCCGGCCATCGCCTTGAACAATTCGCCGGACAGGTGGAGCGACGTTCCAACGCCGGAAGAGGCGATACTGAGTGCGCCGGGATGGGCCTTGGCATAGGCGATGAAGTCGGCGACGCTATGGATCGGCAGATCGTTGTTGACCACCAGCACCAGCGGGATACGGGCAACGCCGGCGACCGGCGCAATGTCCTTGGCGAAATTATAGCTCAGCGACGGATCGAACGAGGCATTGATGGCGTTGGCGGTGCTGGTGAGGAGCAGGGTGTAGCCATCTGCCGGAGAATTGATCACATATTGGGTGCCGATATCGCTACCCGCGCCGGGCTTGTTCTCTACGACGAAGGTTTGACCGAGCCGCTCGGAAAGATATTGGCAGATCAGCCGCGACAGCACGTCGGTAGCGCCGCCGGCGGCGTAGGGCACGATCCAGCGTACCGGCTGACTAGGATAGGCCGGCGCTGCCGCCCGTGCGAAGTTGATCGATCGCGGCAGCAGCAGCGCAGCCGTGGCGCCCGCTGTCGAATAAAATAAATTTCGCCTGCTGATCATCCCGGCCCCTTGTGGCTTCGATCGGTGAACTATCGCAGAAATCCAACTGCGCTACACGAAATTGTAGCCGTCATGGTAAAGGGTGGGTACGCAAATATTATTATCTGGTTGCTGAAATCAGCGCCAAACAGCCCTTCTCGCGATCTGCTTTCGCAGATTCGGGTAACTAATTTCGGCTGGAAGGCAAGTGATCTGCGGCCCGCAAGCATGAGACGAATGGAACAGATGGCAAATCAATCTTCGCCGGCACTATCAGCTCAATCGGTGCGGCCGGGCTTCTTCACCCGCACCACGCTTGCCGTCACCATCGGCAACATGCTCGAGTTTTATGATTTCATTACCTACAGTTTCTTCGCGATCCAGATCGGCCACACCTTCTTTCCGGCAGGGGGCGAGTTCGGCAGCCTGATGCTGTCGCTGGCGACGTTCGGCGCGGGCTTCATTACAAGGCCGATCGGGGGCATCGTGATCGGGTCTTATTCCGATCGGGCAGGGCGGCGGCCGGCGATGATCCTGAGTTTCGCGCTGATGGGATGTGCGATCATCACACTGGCGCTGACGCCGTCTTATGCCTCGATCGGCATCGCCGCGCCCGTCATCGTCATCATTGCGCGCCTGGTGCAGGGTTTTTCGCTCGGCGGCGAGGTCGGGCCGACCACCGCCTATCTGATGGAGTCGGCAGCAATCGAGCGGCGCGCGCTCGCAGTGTCGTGGCAGCCGGCGAGCCAGCAGATCGCCGCCACCGCCGGTGCGTTGGTCGGCACCGTGCTGGCGCAGCTGATGACCGAGGCCGAGCTCACGTCTTATGGCTGGCGCATCGCCTTCCTGTTGGGGGCCGCCTGCCTGCCATTCGGGCTTTACCTGAGGGCCAGGCTGCCGGAGACGGTCGACCTCAGCGAGAGCGCGATCGAACAGGCCAAGGGCAAAAGGTTTCGCATCATCAGAGACAATGCGCGCATCATCCTGCTTGCACTTTTCATTCTCGCCAGCGGCACCATTTCGACCTACGTCACGCAATATATGACGACCTATGCGGAGAACACCCTGCATGTCGCGACCGATCTGGCGTTCGTGACCTCTGTGGTTGCCAACGGGCTCGGCATTGCGGGTGCACTGCTTGGCGGCTGGCTCGCCGATCGCGTCGGACGCTGGCCGGTCATGGTATGGCCGCAGCTCGCGACGCTGCTGCTGACCTATCCGGTCTTTCTCTGGATCGTGGAGACCAGGAGCGCGGCGTCGCTGCTCGGCGGCTTCGGCTTCCTGTCGCTGATCAGCAGTATTCCCTATACTGCGTTCTATGTCGCGCTGACCGAAGGCCTGCCGCAAAATATCCGCGGCGGCGCGCTGGCGACCGTCTATGCGGTCGCAATCGCAACGTTCGGTGGAACCGCGCAATTGATCGTCGCCTGGCTGCTGCATGTCACCGGCAACGCGCTGGCGCCGGCCTGGTATATGTTGTTTGCCAGCGCGGTCGGGTTGGCCGCGATGGCGATGATGCGGGAAACCCTGCCTGCAAGCCGATCTTAACTCTATCCGGCAAACCGCACGTATTTAACGAATCCGATTAACCCATGAGCGGGCGGGCGCCGCTATACCCGCGTCAAGATTGATCACCGGGCGTTCGGCCATGAACGTGGATATCATCGCGCCAGCAGCAGCGGGCCGGCCGAAGCAGGCCAAGCCGTCCGCGGCCAAGAGCTGGCTGAAAGCAATCGAGCGCACGTCGCGGATCGAGTCCGATCCCAGGCGCCTGTTTGCGGACATCGTTGACGGTTTTGCCGCGCAGCAGCCGGAGCATCCAGCATTGCTGTCGGACACCCAGATGCTGAGCTATGCCGGCCTTGCTGACCGCCTCAATCGCTATGCACGCTGGGCGCTGGAGGCGGGGATCAAGGCTGGCGATACGGTCTGCCTGTTCCTGCCAGGCTGTCCCGACTATGTCGCAGCCTGGCTCGGCATCAGCAGGATCGGCGGTGTGACTGCGCTGATCAACACCAAGCTGGTCGGCACGTCACTTTCGCATTGTGTCAATATCGCCGGGGCCGACCACGTCATCCTGGCCGCCGAACTCGCCGGCGTATTCGAGACGGCGCTACCTTATCTGACCCGCGTTCCGAAGATCTGGCTGCATGGCGGCGATTATACCGACGCGGCCGAGCCGGGCGAGCCGCTCGATGATATCATCGCTTCGATGGGTGGCGGCGCGCTGACCGCGGAAGAGCGGCGCGACGTCACCATCAACGACCGTGCGCTATTGATCTATACGTCGGGCACCACGGGCCTGCCGAAAGCTGCGAGCATCAGCCATCGCCGCATCCTGAACTGGGGCGGCTGGTTTGCCGGGCTCACCGATGCGTCGCCGGACGATCGGCTCTATGATTGCCTGCCGCTGTTCCACAGCGTCGGCGGCATCGTCGCGCCCTGCAGCATGCTCAGCGCCGGCGCCTCAGTGGTGCTGTCGGAAAGGTTTTCGGTCAGTCAGTTCTGGCGTGACATCGTGCGCTGGGATTGCACACTGTTCCAATATATCGGCGAGCTCTGTCGCTATTTGCTGAAGGCGCCTGAATCCGAGTTCGAGCGCAGGCATCGGTTGCGGCTCGCCTGCGGCAACGGCTTGCGCGGCGATATCTGGGAGACATTCCAGACGCGCTTTGCGATTCCGCGCATTCTCGAGTTCTACGCGGCGACCGAAGGCAATTTTTCGCTCTACAATGTCGAGGGCAAGCCGGGTGCGATCGGCCGGATTCCGGCGATGCTGGCACACCGCTTTCCGGCATCGATCATTCGCGTCGATCCGGAAACAGGCGCCCCGATCCGCGGTGCGGACGGGCTCTGCATCGCCTGCGCGCGCGGCGAGGTCGGCGAAGCCGTAGGGCGGATCGGAACCGCCGACCAGGGCGGCGGCCGCTTCGAAGGCTATACCGATGCAGCGCAGACCGAGAAGAAGATCCTGAATGACGTGCAGGCCAAGGGCGATGCCTGGTTTCGCACCGGCGATCTGATGCGGCTCGACGAGCAGGGCTATTTTCATTTCGTCGACCGCATCGGCGACACCTTTCGCTGGAAGGGCGAGAATGTCGCGACTTCGGAAGTGAACGAGGCCGTTGCCGATTGTCCCGGCGTTCGGGATGCAACGACCTACGGCATCGAGATTCCCGGCGCCGATGGTCGCGCCGGCATGTCGGCGATCGTTGCCGATGCAAGTTTCGATCTGGGCACCTTTGCCGAGCATCTGGCGCAGCGGCTGCCGGTCTATGCGCGCCCGGTGACGATCCGGATTTGCGCTTGCCTCGACGCCACCGAGACCTTCAAGCAGAAGAAGCAGGACCTGATGCGCGAAGGCTTCGACCCGCACCGCGTCACCGATCCGCTGTTCTACCGCGAGCCGAAGAGCGGCGCCTACCGCCCGGTCGACGATTGCGCCTACCAGCGCATCCTCGACGGATCGATCCGGCTGTGAATGGATGATCTGAGGGCTGCTGGGCGATCAGATTCTGGTAGGCGCCAGCAGTAACAGTCCGCCTCTTCGCTTGCGGGAGAGGCCGGAGCGCATCGAAGATGCAATCCGGGCGAGGGGGCTCTCCGCGGGCGAATATCTCTCATCTGGCGTCTAATGCATCCGCGGATAAGAAATCGCTTCGGCGGTTCCAACAGACCGCGCCCGCTGCTTCGTCTTCATGCGATGCTGGCGAGTTTTGGTTTACCAAAGATCGCAAAAGATCGCCTCAAGACCGGCTCCATGGCGCAGATCCTTCAGAATTGCCTCCTAAATGGCATGCAAAGAATTTTAACAAGGCGAGGCAATCCATGTCGGTAAGGTCTGAAATCATTGCGGCGATGCGTCAGGTCGCGGAGGAGCAGAAGGTGACGCTGCCGCCGCTCAACGATGAGCTGTCGCTGCACGAAACCGGCTTCGACTCGCTGGCCTTTGCGATCCTGGTGGCGCGCCTGGAAGACAGTCTCGGCGTCGATCCGTTCACGCTGTCGGAGGACGCGACCTTTCCCCTCACCATAGGCGACTTCATCAAGGCCTATGAAAATGTCCCCGCGTGAGATCGTTGCGCTGCGCGACTATCTTGGCCCGGAGCTGAAGGGCCGCACGATTTCGGACGCGCAGCTGCTGGTTTCGCTGACGGATATTCTCGAACATACCTGTCTCGGCGACCGGCTCGGCGAACTGTCTGATAGCTCGGTGCTGCTGTCGACCTCCGACCAGCTCACTTCCGGCCTGGTCATGATCGAGCTCGACGGCGTGGCGCGGCGCATGCTGCTGTGCCCTCCCGATCTCAATCCGGCTCACCTGCAAAGCCTGATGCAGGATGCGGAGATTGATGCTGTCGTCACCGATCGTCCGGAGCAATGGGACAGTGCCGACGCCAGGCTGATCGTGCATGCGCAGGCGCCGGCAAAGGCTTCTGGCAAGGCCAGGACCGAGCGCGCGACCGAATGGTTGATGCTGACCTCGGGCACATCAGGCGTGCCTAAGATCGTCGGCCATACGCTGGAGGGATTGACCGGCGCGATCGTCGCCGATGTCGGCGCGGCGCGCGGCAGCACCGCGGTCTGGGCCACATTCTACGACATCCGCCGCTATGGCGGCCTGCAGATTTTCCTGCGCGCGATCGTCGGCGGCGGCTCGATGGTGCTGTCGAGTGCGGGCGAGACGCTGGCCGATCATGTCGCGCGCCTGCAGGCACGCGGTGTCACCCATATTTCCGGTACGCCCTCGCATTGGCGCAAGCTGTTGATGAGCGGATCGGTCGCAGGCTTTACCCCGCGTTATGTCCGCCTGTCGGGCGAGATCGCCGACCAGGCGGTGCTCGACGGTCTGCGTGCGGCCTTTCCAAATGCGTCGATCGGCCACGCCTATGCCTCGACCGAGGCCGGCGTCGGCTTTGCCGTCAATGACGGCCGCGAAGGCTTTCCGGCAAGCCTGCTCGGCTCGCGCGATGGCGTCGAGATGAAGGTCGAGGACGGCTCGCTCCGCATCCGTTCGACCCGTGCGGCGCATGCCTATATCGGCCGCAGCGGCGCACCCTTGACCGATGCCGAAGGCTTTGTCGACACCGGCGATATGGTGGAGCTGCGCGGCGACCGATATTATTTCGTCGGCCGGCGCGGCGGCATCATCAATATCGGCGGGCTGAAGGTTCATCCCGAGGAGATCGAAGCTGTCATCAACCGCCAGCCGGAAGTGCGGATGTCGCGCGCCAAGTCGCGCCGCAGCCCGATCACCGGCGCGGTGGTGGTGGCCGATGTCATTCTCGCTGACAGCGAGAACGCCGCCCGCAGCGATGAAATCCGCAGCCGGATTCTGGCCGACTGCAAGGCTGCGCTGGCGCCGCATAAAGTGCCTGCCGTGATCAAATTCGTATCGTCACTGGACATCACGGCGGCCGGAAAGCTGGCGCGGCACGATGCATAATGTTCTCGTCACCGGAGGCAGCCGCGGCATCGGGCTTGCGATCGCGCGCAGGCTGGCAGCAGCCGGCTATCGCGTGATCGTGGTGGCCCGGCGCGAGAACGAGGCTGTCGCGGAGGCGATCCGGCAGGGCCGGGGCGCGCTTTGCTTCAAGCCATTCGACCTTAGCGACGTCGAGTCGATTCCGGCGTTCGTGAAAGAGCTGCGCGACGAGTTCGGCGCAATCTACGGTCTGGTCAATAATGCCGGGATCGGCACCGAGGGGCTGCTCGCTACCATGCACAACAGCGAGATCGAGGCGCTGCTTCGGCTCAACGTGCTGTCGCCCGTGATCCTCACCAAATATGTGGTGCGTCACATGATGGCCGATGGCGGGGGACGCATCATCAACATGTCCTCGATCATCGCCAGCACCGGCTATAACGGCCTGTCCGTGTACGGTGCGACCAAGGCGGCGGCGACCGGCTTCACCCGTTCACTGGCGCGCGAGGTCGGCAAGCTTGGCATCACCGTGAACGCGATCGCACCGGGCTTCATCGATACCGAACTGACGCAGAGCCTTGGGGAGGAGCAGCGCAGGCGCATCGCCGGTCGTAGCGCATTGCGCCGGCTGCCGGAGGCGGACGATGTCGCGCGCATGGTCGAGTTTCTGCTCGGAGACGGAGGCCGTAATATTACGGGGTCGGTGTTGACGATCGACGCCGGCAATACCGCCTGATCGCTGAAATCTCACGACATTTCGGCTGACCCTTCCTGGATCAATTCTTCTGCGAGCCTGGCTGAATTGTGCGAGGCCATGACGTTTTTGGCCACAATCGCGGCAGAGAAGTACAGGATGCAAACGTTGGTCGTTATTTCCATCCTTGCGCTTCTCGCCATTGGCGGAGCGGCTTACACGGACAAGCTCCTTACCAGCGAGCAGCCCGTGGAGCAGCGCGCGGATTAGGGCATGATCCGGAAAAGTCTGAAGCGGCTTTTGGATCATGACCTATAGCGGCTTCCTACCTCTCGTTTGCGCTTGACTATGGGGAAGACAGGCGAATGCTTTCGTTGGATCAAGTTCTGCGGCTGATCAGCGTGCCGGCCATCGTGGCGGCTTTCCTGATCGCCTCGCAAATCTCGGGGGCCGGGATTTTCCATACCTCGGCACAAGCGCATCAGGCACCGATCGCCGCTCGATAGCGGCTCATCTTTTCAAGGACATTTTAGGGAAACTTCGCCGGGAAGGCCAAACCGCATCGCGGCCGGCCCTGCGATGTCCCGCGTTCACGAACCGCGGGCGTTCGGCTTCGGCGTATCCGGGTTTGAGGCTTCAGGGGTCCCAACGTTCGGCGCGGCGGCTTTGTGTGCATCCGGATTTGACCCGCTATGGGCGGGAGCGGGCTGCTTCGGCGCCTGGCCGGACGTCGGCGATTTCGCGATCAGCGGATTATCGGTGCTCGCGGGCGACAGCTCGCTGTTGCCGGTATTGTTGAGGAATTTGTCGAGGTCGGCCTGGATCTTCTCCTTCACCGAGGTTGGACCGCGGTCGCTCATTTCGGTGTGTTGGAACTTGGTCCGGATGATATCGATGCTGTTCTTGATCGCCTGCGCCGCGGTCGGCAGCACGCCGGGATCGGTCTTGAAGTTCGGATCATCCGAACGGAACGACAGGATCTTCATCTTGGCGTTCTCGACGAACGGGACGCGCAGATTGTCCAGCGTCACCACCTTGCTGACGAGCTCAGGATGCTCCTTGGCGAAATACATCGAGATGTCGCCGCCATTGGAATGGCCGACCAGCGTCAGATGGTCATAGTCGGCGTCAGGCTCCTGCTTTTTCAGCTGGTTTATCACGAACAGAATATTGGCTTCGCCTTTCTTGTAAACGCCGGTGCGCCCGACATAAGGCTCGCCCGGTATGGTCATCAGCGGCGGATCGCCGGGATTGTCCTGCTGAATGCTGGCGACCAGATAGCCGCGTGCCGCAAACGCGTTGGCGAGGAACGAGTACTCGGTGTTCTTCACCGTGTTACCGTTGGAGATGATCGCGACGGGAAGCTTCCAGAAGCCGTCATCGGCTTTCAACTGGTAATCGCGGCGCACGGCAAGGTCCACCGCGACAGGCCGCTGCCGCGAAGCATCGTAAAAATTGAGCGTCTCGTGAACGATGCCCCATTTGACGATCGCGAAATAGACCGCGACCATCAGCAGGCAAACGCTCGCCAATACGGCTATTCCCCTCTTCATGGGCTTCCTCGATCACTTTGATTCAAGAGATGGTGTAGAACGTTTATGTATGGAGTAGAGGCGAGCCCAAACCAAAATTAATTTTGCGCAATTTGTGCTTTGCAACAAAATTATACTATGGAACTGCGACTTTCGTCCAAACGGTGGCCAATTCGGCCTTCTTCTAGACTAATTGTCTACCCCACCTCACCAACTCGTAATTGAGCTGCCGCAAATTTTCCGAAACGCGCTCGCTAATTCCGTCGCACTTCACCGTCGGCTTTTGGTTGGGCAGGCCGAAACGCCGGTATGATTTTCGTTGCCATTGCAGGAGTGTTTCGCGATGCGAGCGGCTTACCTCGCCCCTTTTGCCTTCGCTGTTGGATTGATCGTCTCGGGTGCTCAGGCGGCTGACACGCCGCATGACATCAAAGGCCTTTATCTGATGACCGATTATCCGGCGGTCACGGTCAGGCCCGGCACCACCACGAATATCCCGCTGCGCCTGCAAAACTATGATCTCGGCCCGGAACGGTATCAGCTCTCGGTGTCCGGCGTGCCGAGCGGCTGGACGGCGACCCTGCTCGGGGGTGGGCAGCCGGTGGCCGCCGCGATGCCGGCGCCCGATTCCAGCGTGTCGCTGCAGCTTCGCCTCGACGTGCCGGCCAAGACCGACATGAACACCCAGACGATCACGATCAAGGCGGATGGGCAGGGCAGCAACCAGGCCTCGCTCCCGATCAACGTGTCGCTCGCCAAGGAGTTGCCGGCAAAACTCAGCGTCGAATCCAAACTGCCGGAGCTGCGCGGCAGCCCGAAGTCGAATTTCGAATATACGCTGACGATCAAGAACGACAGCGGACGTGATTTGACCGCGAGCTTCGCGGCGGACGCCCCGAAGAATTTCGAGACCTCGTTTACCGAGGCCTATGGCACCCAGGAACTGTCCTCGATTCCGATTCCGGCGGGCCAGTCCAAGGACATCAAGCTGAAGGTGCGCCCGCCGAGCACGATCGATGCCGGCCATTTCCCGGTGAAGGTGACGGTCAATGCGGAAGATGCGACCGCCAAGGTCGCGCTAGCGCTGGATGTCGTCGGCCAACCGCAGCTCCAGGTCGCCGGCCGTGACGGCCTCTTGAGTGCGCGTGCGGTCGCCGGTCAGCAGAGCTCGATCCCGATCGTCGTCACCAATACCGGCTCTGCACCGGCCGAGAACATCTCGCTTGCCGCCACCGCCCCGACTGGATGGAAAGTCACCTTCCAGCCCTCCACCATCGATCGCCTGGTCCCCGGCAAGGACAGCGAGGTCCAGGCGCTGGTCACCCCGAGCGACAAGTCGCTCGCCGGCGACTACATGACCTCGATCAACGCGACCTCGCGCGGTGAAGCCGCCTCCGGCCAGTTCCGCATCACCGTGGCGACCTCGACGATGTGGGGCATGGCGGGTGCCGGCGTCATCGGCGTCGCGCTGCTGTTGATGCTGGGCGCTGTTGCAAGGTTTGGCCGCCGATGAGTGATCCCGACAGCAAAGCCGCTCCAGCGGCTACCGGAAGCGGCGTGATCGAAGCACGCGCCCTCACCAAAACCTATGGCGGGGTCAACGTGGTCGATGCCATCAACTTCGACATCTACAAGGGCGAGGTGTTCGGCTTGCTCGGGCCGAATGGCGCGGGCAAGACCACGACCATCCTGATGATGCTCGGCCTCACCGAGATATCGTCCGGCACGGTCAGCGTGCTCGGGTTCAATCCGGCGCGCCAGCCGCTGCAGGTCAAGCGCCGGGTCGGCTATCTGCCCGACTCGGTCGGCTTCTACGACCACCTCACCGCAACCGAAAATCTCGCCTACACCGCCAAGCTGATGGGCCTCTCGCCAGCGGAGCGGACCAGCCGCATCAAGGCCGCGCTGGCGCGGGTGCGGCTGTCCGAGGTTGCCGACAAACGTGTCGCCACCTTCTCGCGCGGCATGCGGCAGCGGCTTGGTCTTGCCGAGATCATCGTCAAGCAGGCCGAGGTCGCGATCCTCGACGAGCCGACCTCCGGGCTCGATCCCCAGGCCACGCTGGAATTCCTCGGGCTGATCGAAGAGCTCAAGAGGGAAGGCGTGACCGTGCTGCTGTCGTCGCACGCGCTCGACCAGGTGCAGCGGATCTGCGACCGCGTCGCCCTGTTCCAGTCCGGGCATATCGTGCTGATGGGGCCGGTTGCCGATCTCGCCCGTCAGGTACTCGGCGCCGGCTTCGTGGTCGAGGTCGAGGCCGATGGCGCGGGTCTGGCGCGGCGGCTTGCGACCATCCCCGGTGTCACCAATGTCGAGACGCTGGCGGCGGATCGCTTCCGCATGACGGCCGATCGCGACGTGCGGCCGGATGCCGCCTACGCCGTGGTCGGCGCCAATGGAAGCCTGCGCCGGCTTTCGGTCGACGAGCCGAGCCTGGAGGCGATCTATTCGCGCTACTTCCAGAACCAGACCGACCAGAATGGAGGGACGCGCGATGCGGCGTGAGGGTTCGCCCTTCCAGGGCGTCGGCACCGTGATGGTCAAGGAGCTGGCCGACAACCTGTCGAGCGCGCGCATGCTCGTGCTCGAACTCTTGATCGTGCTGACGGCGCTTGCCGCGCTTTACGGTGCGATCGACAACCTCAGGCAGACCACGGCGGAGGATCCATTCCTGCTGCTGCGGCTGTTCACGGTCGAGCGGGCGCCGTTGCCGTCCTTTGTCGCCATCCTGGGATTCCTGATTCCCTTGATGGCGATCGGACTCGGTTTCGACGCGGTGAATGGCGAGCATAACCGGCGGACGCTGTCGCGCGTCCTGGCGCAGCCGATCTACCGCGACGCACTGCTGATGGGGAAGTTCCTCGCCGGCCTTGCGACGCTGGCGATCAGCCTGACGGCGCTGTGGCTGATGGTGATCGGCCTCGGCCTGATCTTCCTCGGCGTGCCGCCCGGCACCGAGGAGATCGCGCGCTCGCTGGCCTTCCTGGTGATCGCGGTGTTCTACGCCGGGGTCTGGCTGTCGCTGGCGATGCTGCTCTCGATCGTGTTCCGCTCGCCAGCAACCGCGGCGCTGGTCGCGCTTGGCATCTGGCTGCTCTTGACCATCCTGTGGCCGATGCTGGCGCCTGCGTTCGCGCAGGTGATCGCACCGCCGGACCCGCGCTACCTGCTGCTTGGGCTGGATTCGCCGGATACCGCGATCTGGACCCAGACTCTCAGCCGGCTGTCGCCGAACCATCTGTTCGGCGAGGCGATGCTGGCGGTGCTGTCGCCCTCGACCCGGACGCTCGGGCCGGTGTTCCTGGATCAACTCCGCGGCGCCTTGATGGGCGCGCCGCTGCCGCTCAGCCAGAGTCTGTTGATCTGCTGGCCGCAGACGGTCTGCCTGATCGCCGGAACGATCGTACTGTTCGTAGCCGGCTACGTCGTTTTCCAACGCCAGGAAGTCAGGGCGTAGGAAGCGTGGGGCGGCGATGACGCGCCTCCGGCGTCACTCGCCGCCCCATTTGGCTTCGAACCGATGCCCGCTGGGCTTTAGAATGCGCTAGCGGTCACGCGAGGCGCGGTCGAAAAATTCCCGCGCCACGGCATCGAGTTCGGCTGAAATCTTCTCGGAGGAGTCCAGGGCGCGGCCATGTTCCTCGGCGTCGAGCCGCTCGGCGAACTCGAGATAGCGAACGGCGAGGGCGCGCAGCCGGCGCGATGCTTCATCGTCGGCAAGCGGATCGGCGATCGCCAGCAATTCCATTGCGCGGCTGCGCGCATGATCGCTTGTAAAGTCGGCCATGGCGCCTCCTCGCCAGTCCTCCTGATCAGCTCCCGCACAGGCAACGGCCGTCGGCTTCGGCTCGTGGCCGAGGGCCAGATCGTCGATCCCAGATTGAATTAAGCGCGGGAGCTATGTCCCGTTCCAGCCAACAGAATTGGCCGTTCAAACTCTGCGCGGTCTAACAAGTCGGATGAACGATCCTGAACAATCAGGTTAGCGCCGGCGGGCGACCGCGACCCCACACAGGAACGCGACAAACAGACTCGCAAGCGGCGCCTCACGGGTGATGGCGCTGATGGTTGCGAGCGGCATGCCTGGCCTGCGTGCCGCCGCGATCGTGTCGCTCAGGCGCTCCACGGCCACTTTCAGCGCGGCACTAGCTTCCGCGATCGAGTGCGACATGTCGGTTGCGGTATCGATCGCGCGTTCGGCCATGCCCGGCTGCGGTGGCGTCGATGGCGGCGTCTCAAAGTTCACTTGGAAAAGCTCGCTTCTGGGATGTTCGCGTCTCGCTATCAACGAAGCCGCCACCTTTGGCTATCCGCGCGTGCGCTTGTTTTGAACAGCGGGTCCTGAAGGACCTTTGGCTATCTGCGACAGGCGCCGTCATGAACGGCGGGTGGCGGCTCCGCGAGAAAAAAATGCGGGGCTAAGAATTTTGTTCCGGCAGACCGGCGCGTTTTAGATGCGGGGCTCCGCGAGACGAACGCATTCGGAACAAGTTGGCGTTGAGCAGGACAGGAGAATATGGCCAAATACTTTGTAGCCCCGTCACGGGCATACGAGAGCCGTCACCACCAGGAGCGGAGGAAGAAATGGCAACTCAATATACAACTGATGATCCTCCCAAAGGGAATGGAGCCGCAAAGGCAAAGCGTTCGCTGTCAAGGCGACAGATGCTGGGGGAGGGCGGTGCGTTGCTTGGCGGTGCGGTGGTGAGCGGCGTCGCCGGCGGACAGGCGCTGGCCGAGGCGCCCGCGCCTGATGGCGCCAATTTGCCGCCGAACGTGCCGGAATGGATGAAGACGCCCGGGGCCGACATGGGCAGCCAGCTCTATGGCACGCCGTCGCCTTATGAGAAGAACGTCGTCAAGAACATCCCGAAGAACCTGCCGCAATATCTTTCGGCGTCGGGCCGGACGCCGCTCGGCGACCTCGACGGCATCATCACGCCCAACGGGCTGTTCTATGAACGCCATCATGCTGGCGTTCCGACCATCGATCCCGAGCAGCACCGGCTGATGCTGCACGGTCTGGTCGATCGTCCGATGATTTTCACCATGGAGGATATACGCCGCTTCCCGTCGCAGTCGCGGATCCATTTCCTCGAATGCTCTGGCAATCCGGTCTACACAAAACCCTACGGCAAAACCGCCTCCGACCTGGTGGGGTTGTTGAGCTGTGCGGAGTGGACCGGCGTCAGCCTTAAATTGGTGCTTGAAGAGGCCGGGCTGCGCCCCGAGGTCAAATGGCTGGTTGCCGAAGGCGCCGACGCGGCGGCGCTGACGCGCTCGATCCCGATCGAGAAATGCCTCGACGACGCCATGCTGGTCTACAGCCAGAACGGCGAGCGGCTGCGACCGCAGCAGGGCTATCCACTGCGCCTCCTGCTGCCCGGCTTCGAAGGCAACATGAACATCAAATGGCTGCGTCGCCTGAAGGCGGTGACGGAGCCGACCTATTCGCGCGAGGAGACCTCGAAATACACCGATCTGATGCCGGACGGTACCGCGCGTGAATTCACCTTCTACATGGAGGCGAAATCGATCATCACCCGCCCCTCAGGCGGCCAGAAGCTGAAGCAGACCGGCTTCCACGAGATCACCGGCGTTGCCTGGAGTGGGCACGGCAAGATCAGGCGGGTCGACATCTCCGTCGATGACGGCAAGAACTGGCAGCAGGCCGAATTGCAGGAGCCGGTCCTGACCCGGGCGCTGACGCGCTTCCGCCTGCCATGGCATTGGAATGGACAGCCGGCCGTGATCCAGAGCCGCGCCGTCGATGAGACCGGCTATGTGCAGCCGACCTTTGCCGAGCTGACTGCTGTCCGCGGCGTCAACTCGTTCTACCACAACAACGCCATCCAGCCGTGGCGGATCGATGCGCAGGGGGAGGTGACCAATGCCAATGCGTAAGTCGGTCCTTTCCACGGCAATGCTGCTGGCGCTGACCTTCGCCGTCCGCGCCGAGACTCAAGGCCATTATGGCATCGGCCGCACCGCAACGGAGGCCGAGATCGCCGGCTGGAACATCGATATCGGCCGCGACGGCTCCAACCTGCCGCCCGGCAGCGGCAGCGTTGCGCACGGCCACGAAGTGTTCGAGCAGCAATGCGCGGCCTGCCACGGCCAGAAGGGCGAAGGTGGGGTCGGCGATCGCCTGGTCGGCGGCCAGGGCACGCTGGCCACCGCCAAGCCGATCAAGACCGTCGGCAGCTACTGGCCCTATGCGCCGACGCTGTTCGACTATATCCGCCGCGCCATGCCGCAGAACGCGCCGGAGTCGCTCAGCAATCAGGACGTCTACGCGGTCTCCGCCTATATCCTCAACATGAACGGGCTGCTGCCGGCGGACGCAACCCTCGACGCCAAATCGCTGAGCGCGATCAAGATGCCGAACCGCAAGATGTTCGTGAATGACCCCAGGCCCGATGTCAAAAATCCGGCCTGCGAGAAGGATTGCTAGGGATCTGCTGGATCGATTCGTGGGTGCGGCCTGTGCAATCAGGCATGGACCGGACGGCTCGGCTACGGTTACGGTGCTTGCCGTAACCGTAGCGCCAATCTAGGGATGTCCTTTGTGAGCAGAGCCGAGGCTATCGAGCGTGTCAGCCAGTATTTCCATTCAGGTGGTTTCCTGCGCGAACTGGGCCGCCGGGTGGCCTATCCGACCGAGAGCCAGAATGCGGGCAGGCGGGACGCGCTGCAGGCCTATCTCGAGGCGGATCTGAAGCCAACCTTCGCCGAGCTCGGCTTCACCACCAAGCTGGTCGAATCCCCGAATGGAAAATTTCCTTATCTGGTGGCGGATTATCACGAGGGCGCATCCCTGCCGACCGTTCTCAGCTATGGCCATGGCGATGTCGTTGATGGCATGGCCGGCGAATGGCGCGACAATCTCGACCCCTGGCAGGTGACGACGGTTGGTGATCGCGTCTATGGCCGCGGCACCGCCGATAACAAGGGCCAGCACTCCATCAATATCGCCGCGCTGCGGGCGGTGCGCGCAGCGCGGGGCGGCAAGCTCGGCTTCAACGCCAAATTCATTATCGAGATGGGCGAGGAGATCGGCTCACCCGACCTCTCGGCGGTCTGCGTCTCCTTACGCGATGAGCTGAAGGCCGACGTGTTCATCGCCTCGGACGGGCCGCGGCTCACGGCGCAGCGGCCGACCATCTTTCTCGGTTGTCGCGGGGGCTTGCGGATTCATCTCGATGTCGAATTGCGCGACGGCGGTCATCATTCCGGCAATTGGGGCGGCGTACTCGCCAACCCCGCCACGATTCTTGCCAATGCGATCAGCTCGCTGGTCGATCGCCACGGCCGGCTGCTGCTGGAGGAGATGAAGCCGCCGCGGCTTTCGAACCAGATCCGCGCCATGCTCGCCGACGTCAAGGTCGAGCCGAGTGCGGATGAGCCGGCGCTGTCGCCGGATTGGGGCGAGGACGGCTTGTCGCCGGCGGAGCGGCTCTATGCCTGGAATACGCTCGAAGTGCTGGCGATATCATCAGGCAACATCGAGAAGCCGGCCAATGCGATTCC
The DNA here is from genome assembly GCA_035547995.1 of Bradyrhizobium sp. Lineage (GTDB taxonomy): Bacteria > Pseudomonadota > Alphaproteobacteria > Rhizobiales > Xanthobacteraceae > Bradyrhizobium. Next base: position 51,918 of record DASZTN010000049.1, read on the forward strand.
GGGCGTCGCGCGTGCGGTGCTGCAGCTTCGCTATGTCGTCGGCACCGACATCGACAAGGTTGCGCCTGCGGTTCAGCGCCATCTCCAGGCCAATGGCTTTACGATGGTGAGAGTTTCCGCCGCACAGCGATTTTTTGCCTCGCGCACCGATCTCGATAGTCCCTGGATCAGGTGGACTGCTGACTCGATTCGCCAGACCACGGCCAAGGATCCCGCGGTGCTGCCGAATTTCGGCGGCTCGCTGCCGAACGAGGTCTTCTCCGAAGTGCTGGGCTTGCCGACGATCTGGCTGCCGCATTCCTATCCCGGCTGCTCGCAGCACGCGCCGAACGAACACATCCTGCTGCCGGTGACCGAAGAGGCGCTGCGCATCATGGCAGGCCTGTTCTGGGATCTCGGCGAATTGAAGCGGCCGCTTTGATCGGAAAGAGGGCCGACGCGTTGTGTCCGGCTGTCCGGACCATGCGGCATTCCACGCATCTCCGCCGGCGATGATCAGCGACGAGAGCCTGGCGTCGAGTGACCGGATGGACGCTCGTTAATCAAGCTTGCCGCGATTTAATTTGCCGAGAATGTCGCGCTCATCTGACGTTCATGCGTGAGCTTCTAGCGTTTTCGTGCGGACTGAGAAGCTCAGGGAGTATTCGATGAAACTCACGCACGCACTTGTTGGATTGGCCGCTCTTGGCGGCGCAGCACTTTCAGCAGGGACCGCGTCGGCAATGCCGATCGGATTGGCTGTTAACAGCGACATAGCCTCCAATGTCGAGCAGGCGGCTTATGTCTGCAACGCCTGGGGACGCTGCTGGTGGCGTCCAAACTATTATTATCATCCGTACGCCTATTACGGTCCTCGCTATTACCGCTGGGGTTATCGCCCCTATTGGGGACCGCGCCCCTATTGGGGCCATCGCCGCTGGTGATTTCAGAGATTTCGAGCGAAAAGCCTGCCCCGGACCTGATCCGGGGTGGGTTATCGGTTCGTGCGAAGAATATGCATCAAAACAAAAATCAAAGGCCTGGTTCTGTTCTTCCAGAACCGGGCTTTGGTTTTCAATTCAATGCATCCTGTTTGAACGGACTGCACGCACCCTGCTTGAGAATGCTGCAGCTGCTTTTCACCGGCTTACTGCTGGGGAATGTCCCTGACCACGGGTCCGGGCGGTGGCGGTGTCGGCGGCGCCGGCTGTTGTTCTGCCGGCGTGGCCTGCGTGGCCGGTGCATTCCTGGCGCCGGGCGGGACGTAGTAAAACGCTGCGGCCAGCACTGCCAGTGCGACAATGGTCCCGAGAAATCCTGCGATTTTTTGCGAGCTCATCTTTCCCTCTGACGAGTGGCCTGCCAAAAGCCACTTCCGGTTCTGATCGATCAGAGCCGTGCTTCAGATTGATGTTTTGACGCGTTTTCCTTGCGCGAACCCGGTATCCACTTCGATCAATCCGGGTAGGCGCTCGCTTGGAAACATTATAGCGATTTTTAGCAGTAGTGCATGGGAAACAGCAATCGTTGCAACAAAACCTGCCGCCGCCGGAAGCCTATGCGGGCTCCACAAGCACAAGCTTGCTCGATGCGAAAGTTGTCAGGCCGGCGTCTGGCCTTCGACTACACCAGTCGGATCGGTGCTGAGCCAGCGATAGATCACGCCGCCCAGGACTCCGCCGATCAACGGCGCGACCCAGAACATCCAGAGCTGTGCCAGCGCCCAGCCGCCGACGAACAGGGCCGGTCCGGTGCTGCGCGCCGGATTGACCGAGGTGTTGGTGACGGGAATGCTGACCAGATGGATCATCGTCAGCGTCAGACCGATCGCCAGCGGAGCGAAGCCGACGGGCGCCTTGCCATGGGTCGAGCCCATGATGATGAACAGGAACATCATGGTCATCACCACTTCCATGATGAAGCACACCGTCGCATCGTAATGGCCGGGCGAATGTTCGCCATAGCCGTTCGAGGCAAAGCCTTTGGCAAGATCGAAGCCGGTCGTGCCGCTTGCGATCACATAGAGCACCGCGGCGGCCACGATGGCGCCGATCACCTGCGCGATGATGTAGGGCACCACCTGTCCTGCGGGAAAGCGGCCGCCGGCGGCAAGCCCGACGGTGACCGCCGGATTGAGATGGCAGCCCGAGATGTGGCCGATCGCGTAGGCCATGGTCACGACGCTCAGACCGAAGGCGAGGGCCACGCCGACGAAACCGATGCCGACCTGCGGAAATCCAGCGGCGATCACGGCACTGCCGCATCCGGCAAATGTCAGCCAGAATGTACCGATCGCCTCTGCGGCGTATTTTTTAGCATCCATGACATTCTCCCAGAATTGACTCCACAGTGCGACGACTCGCACGAGGCGATGACATGCCAGTTTCCGGAATCCGTCAACTCATGGCCGTATTGCATCTGCGTTGTCGAAAACATTTCGTAAGGATGATCGTGAGCCTTGATCACATTGCCGCCAGGGCTCGTCGTTTAACTGTCGCAATGCAAGACGATAGTTTGTAGGTTGGCGCGATCGACCCTTGCGGTAAGCGGCGTATCCATTGAGTGAAATTCAGACGACCGACATCGGAGGACGGCCGCAGGCGGTGCAAGGCAGCCTGCGGCTTCTGGGGCTGACCGCGCTGGGCATCGTGTTTGGCGATATAGGAACGAGTCCGCTTTACACCTTCAAGACCATTCTGGGCACCGCGGCTAAGCCGTCGGACCCGGCCACCGTGCTGGGCGCGCTGTCGCTGGTGCTGTGGACGCTGTTTATCATCACGACGGTCAAATATGTGCTGTTTGCGATGCGCGTCGACAATGACGGCGAGGGCGGCATCCTCGCCCTGATGGCGCTGCTCGGCGTCAAGAAGCGGCACCGTCCGACCATCGTCGCGGTCGGCCTGTTCGGTGCCGCGCTGATCTATGGTGACGGTGCGATCACGCCGGCGATCTCGGTGTTGTCGGCGCTGGAAGGACTGAACCAAGTGACGCCATCGCTGCAGGCTTACGTCGTTCCCATCGCGGTCGCGATCCTGCTGGCGCTGTTTGGGATCCAGTCGCAGGGGACGGCGAGGATCGGCCACTGGTTCGGGCCGGTCATGCTGATCTGGTTTCTCACCATGGCGCTGCTCGGCATCGGCGGTATCGCCAAGCATCCTGCGGTATTCGCCGCGATCAATCCCTATTACGGCCTGTCCTATCTGTTCTCGCACGGTGCCACCGGCTTTCTGGTACTGGGCGCGGTGTTTCTCTGCGTCACTGGCGCCGAGGCGCTGTATGCGGATATGGGCCATTTCGGATCGGGACCGATCAAGCTGTCCTGGTTTGCGATCGTGTTCCCAAGCCTGATCCTGAATTATGCAGGGCAGGCGGCGCTGGTGCTCGATGGCACACAGACCAACGGCAATATTTTCTACCGCCTATGTCCGGACATGCTGCTGATCCCGCTGATCGTGTTGGCCACGGTCGCGACCATCATCGCCAGCCAGTCGATCATCACCGGCGCATTTTCAATGACGCGGCAGGCGATCCAACTCGGCTGGCTGCCGCGGCTGCGCATCAAGCAGACCTCCTCGGAAGGCTACGGCCAGATCTATGTCGGCCTGGTCAACTGGCTTTTGATGATCGTGACGGTTGCGCTCACCATCGGCTTCGGCAAATCGGACAATCTGGCTGCGGCCTACGGCCTCGCCGTATCCTTGACCATGCTGATGACATCGGCGCTGCTGTTCATCGCGATGCGCGAGATCTGGCAATGGAGCCTGTTTGCCGCTGGCGCCATCGCTGCCTGCTTCCTGGCCATCGACGGCGCGTTCTTCCTCGCCAATCTCACCAAGATTGCCGAAGGCGGTTATGTGCCGCTGATGCTCGCCATCTGTGTGTACGCCGT
>DASZTN010000050.1:0-33575 GCA_035547995.1 Bradyrhizobium sp.
TAAAACCATTGCGCAGGGAAGGCCGGAGCGATCCGACTTCACCTGTGGTGACTACACTCGTGTGCTTTTTTAGTTGCACACGGGGCCGCGGGTGCGGCGGGCACCCGGTCTTCCCTGCGCCCTCCGATTTTCGAGGGGCAAAGATTCATGCATCACCTCGGGTGCGATCCGCGCCGTGGGGCGTGAAGTTATGTCTGCGATCGACATTTTGCCCCCGACAAACGCAAAGCGCGCAAGGGGTGCGCAAGCGACGAGGCGATCCACCCCAGGTCGTCATTCCGGAAATGGTCCGAAGGACCAGACCTCAGATCCGCAATTTGCGCATCCGGGAATCTCGAGATTCTCAGGTGCGCAATTGCGCACCATAGTTCGATGCTGCGCATCGCCCCGGAATGACGGCTTGGACCATCCCGGAATGATGGGGCGGGCGGCTTCCGGCCCCGGTTCCGGGCAGGCCAAAATCGGCCGCCGCTGCAATAGTTTGCGGCTGTGGCGCGAAATCCGATAGCGGTTTGCGACCAGCCTGTGTATAAGGCGGCACTTCCGCCAATTTGCCTAAGTGGCGGTTTTCACTCAGGAGTTAACGTCATGTCCGAGCGGTGGACACCAGACAGCTGGCGCGCCAAGCCGGTGCTGCAGATACCCCAATATCCCGACGCCAAGGCGTTGGCCGATGTCGAGGCGCAGCTTGCCACGTTTCCTCCGCTGGTTTTTGCAGGTGAGGCGCGCAACCTGAAGCGGGCGCTCGGCCGCGTAGCCGCCGGCGAGGCCTTCCTGCTGCAGGGCGGCGACTGCGCCGAGAGCTTCGCCGAGCATGGCGCCAACAACATCCGCGACTTCTTCCGCGTGCTTTTGCAGATGGCGGTGGTCTTGACCTATGCCGGCGCGGTGCCGGTGGTGAAGGTCGGCCGCGTCGCCGGGCAGTTCGCCAAGCCGCGGTCCTCGCCGACCGAGAAGGCGGGTGGGGTGGAACTGCCGAGCTATCGCGGCGACATCGTCAACGATATCGCTTTCACGGCCGAGGCGCGCACCCCCGATCCGCAGCGCCAACTGATGGCCTACCGGCAGTCGGCGGCGACGCTGAACCTGCTGCGCGCGTTCGCCACCGGCGGCTACGCCAATCTCGGCAGCGTGCATCAGTGGATGCTGGGCTTCATCAAGGATTCCCCGCAGTCCCGCCGCTACACCGAACTGGCCGACCGCATCTCGGACGCGCTGAATTTCATGCGCGCCTGCGGCCTTAATCTCGAAAGCCATCCGGAGCTGCGCGCCACCGAAATCTATACCAGCCATGAAGCGCTGCTGCTCGGTTACGAGCAGGCCTTCACCCGCGTCGATTCCACCACCGGCGACTGGTATGCGACCTCGGGCCACATGATCTGGATCGGCGACCGCACAAGGCAGCTCGATCACGGCCATGTCGAATATTTCCGCGGCATCAAGAATCCGATCGGGCTGAAATGCGGTCCGTCGCTCAAGCCGGACGACCTGCTGCGGCTGATCGAGGTGCTTAATCCGGACAACGAGCCGGGACGGCTGACGCTGATCAACCGCTTCGGTTCGGACAAGATCGAAGCTCACCTGCCGGGGCTGATCCGGGCCGTGCAGCGCGAGGGTCATGCGGTGGTGTGGTCGTGCGATCCGATGCACGGCAACACCATCACCTCGACCAGCGGCTACAAGACCCGGCCGTTCGACCGCATCCTGTCGGAGGTGAGGTCGTTCTTCGCAATCCATGCCGCGGAAGGCAGCCATGCCGGCGGCGTCCATCTGGAAATGACCGGCAAGGACGTCACCGAATGCATCGGCGGCGCCCGCGCCATCACCGACGAGGACCTCAACGACCGCTATCACACGGTCTGCGATCCCCGTCTCAACGCCGAGCAGTCGATCGACATGGCCTTCCTGATCGCGGAATTGCTCAAGCAGGACCGCGGCGGCAAGGTCAGGCCGATGCCGGTCGCGGCGGGACTTTGAGTTGCTCCGGCTCTGGCGAGCCACAATCAACTCGCGCAACGGCCTGATCTTCGCGATTCGATCCGAACAGGCCGTTCGCGAGGAGCTGTTTGTGCTGCTGCTCGCCGTGCCGCTCGCCTGGCTGATCGGCTCGACCATCATGCGCCGGGTCGAGCTGGTTGCGGCGGTTGCGCTGGTGCTGGTGGTCGAGCTGCTCAACACCGCGATCGAAAAGCTGTCCGACCGGCTGACCATGGACCATGATCCGCAGATCGGCCGGGTCAAGGACATGGGCTCGGCCGCCGTCGGCGTCTCGCTGTTGATGGCGAGTGCGTTCTGGCTGTTCGCGATCGCCGAACGCCTCGGCGCGTTCTAAACATGCGACCGGCCTTTCCGTGCCTGCAGGACACCATTCCGTCATGAGCGAACCTGCCACCCAGTTCACCATTACCCTGGCCCAGCTCAACCCGACGGTCGGGGATGTTGCCGGCAATGCCGCGAAAGCGCGCGCTGCGCGCGACAAGGCAGCCGCCGACGGCGCCGACCTCGTGGTGCTGCCCGAGCTTTTCATCGCCGGCTATCCGCCGGAGGATCTGGTGCTGAAACCGGCCTTTCAGTCGGCCTGCCGCACGGCGATTGAAGAACTCGCGCGCCAGACCGCCGACGGCGGACCGGCGGTGCTGATCGGCACGCCCTGGCTCGACGACGGCAAGCTCTATAATGCCTGCGCCCTGCTGGCCGACGGGCGCATCGCCGCGATGCGCTACAAGGCCAACCTGCCGAATTACGGCGTGTTCGACGAAAAGCGCCTGTTCGCACGCGGACCGGCGGCCGGGCCGGTGGCCGTCCGCGGCGTCCGCGTCGGTGTGCCGATCTGCGAGGACATCTGGCTGGAGGAGTCCGAGGACTACGAGAACGTCGTCGAATGCCTCGCCGAAACCGGCGCGGAAATCCTGATCGTGCCCAATGCCTCGCCCTATGCGCGCGACAAGAATGATGTGCGGCTGTCGATCGCGGTGGCGCGGGTCACCGAGAGCGGGCTGCCGCTGATCTATCTGAACCAGATCGGCGGCCAGGACGAGCTGGTGTTCGACGGCGCGTCGTTCGTGCTGAACGCCGATCTTTCGGTCGCAGCCCAGCTTCCACCGTTCGAGGAGAGCATCACCACGCTGCGCTGGAACAGGACCGATGCCGGCTGGCATTGCGCGGGCCCGGTCGCGCCGCTGTTGGAAGGCGATAAGGGCGACTATGCCGCCTGCGTCCTGGGCCTGCGCGATTATGTCGGCAAGAACGGATTTCCCGGCGTGCTGCTCGGCATTTCCGGCGGCATCGATTCGGCGCTGTGCGCGGCGATCGCGGTCGACGCGCTCGGGCCGGATCGCGTCCGCGGCGTGATGCTGCCGTTTCGCTTCACCGCGCAGGCCTCGCTCGACGACGCGGCAAAACTCGCTGCCGCGCTCGGCATCCGCTACGAGGTGCTGCCGATTGCCAAGGCCGTGCACGGGTTCGAGGAGATCCTGGCCGATGTCTTTGCCGGGCTGCCGCGCGACATCACCGAAGAGAATTTGCAGGCGCGCACCCGCGGGACGCTGTTGATGGCGATCTCCAACAAGACCGGCGCCATGGTGGTGACCACCGGCAACAAGTCGGAGATGTCGGTCGGCTATGCCACGCTCTATGGCGACATGAATGGCGGTTTCAATCCGATCAAGGACATCTACAAGACCGAGGTGTTCCGGCTCTCGGCCCTGCGCAACGGCTGGAAGCCGGATGGCGCGCTCGGCCCGTCCGGCGAGGTCATTCCGCCCGATATCATCACCAAGCCGCCGACCGCCGAATTGCGCGAAAACCAGACCGATCAGGATTCGCTGCCGCCCTATGACATGCTCGATGCCATCCTTGAACGCCTGGTCGAGCGCGAGGAGCCTTTGGCTTCGATCGTCGCCGCCGGCTTCGATCGCAAAGTGGTGGCGCGGATCGATCGTCTGCTCAACATTGCCGAATACAAGCGGCGGCAGGCGGCGCCCGGCGTCAAGGTGACGCAGAAGAATTTTGGCCGCGACCGCCGCTATCCGATCACCAACCGTTTCCGCGATGCCGGCGGGCCATTGCCGGCTGCCGATGAAACGCTGATGGCCCGTGCCAGCCGCGGATCGGTCGATGCGTTCGAAGGGTAGGGCGAGCGCTGGGATTCCGGCACACCATGGCGTTTTTTTCGAGCGAAAGCCGGTCCGAACCCGATCCGGGATGGAGACCGGTTCGCGTGAAGAAAACGCGTCAAAACACCAACCTACAGCCCGGTTCTGATTCAATCAGAACCGGGAAAGCTTTAGCGGGCCGGGATGAAGGTTGGTCCGACGGTTCGCACGCCTTGGCTGCCGGCCGTGGTGTCCGCAGGCGCGGCGTTGGAGGGATTGCTGGCGGGGGGCGCCGTGCTTGCCGCGGGGGCGCCCTTCTTCGTCGAGGCCGGAAGCGGCCTGGTCGGTACCTGCGACAGCCTCTTTGCGTTCTCCTCGGTGACGGTGATGTCACCCTGCTGAGCGGTGGATTTGTCGTCGATGTTCTTCAGCGCGTCGGCCCAGCTCTGGCCCGGCGCTCGGCACGAGCAGGTCGGATTGAATTTCTGCCGATAGGCGAACGCATTTGGCAGCGATGTGTAGGGTTGCCCGTTGATCGATACCGCCGAGTGCATGTCCTCACCGGGATTGCGATAGGTGAAGAGCGTGGCATCGGCCGCGGGGCAGAGCGCCTTGCAGGTCCTTTCGTCGTCGGGAAAGCGCGCCGGAACGGTGGCAAAGGAGATCGGGAAGTAGAAGCCGTCACAGGAACGGACGCAAACCGTGCGATAGGTCCCGGATTGCCCGCCATTGTCGATCGGGCCGACCGGTTCGCCGGGACCGGCGCCGGGCGCGGCAGCAGGATTGTTGCCGCCGAACAGGCTGCTGAAGAAATTGCCTGGACCGCCGCCGCCACCACTGCTGTTCAGCGCATTGACATATTGCTGGCCGCAACTGTTCTGCACCAGTGCGGTGAGCACCGAGCGCCGCTGGCTCTCGCGGTCGAAACCGCCGCCGCCACGCAGGCGTTCGAGGCTGCTGTTGATCTGGTCCAGATTGGAGCGCATCTGCTCGATCTGGGTGTTGACCGGGCCGCATTGCGAGGACTGTCCGGAGAACAGCGAGAAAAATCCCGAGCTGTTACAGCCCATGCGTCTCGCCTGCGCGGTGACGCGCTCGAGTTCGGCCTGCTGCTTGTTGGCGGCATCCTGATAGCGGCGGATCTGGTCGTCCCGGGCCGGATCGCCGGTGCCGCCCCGATCGATCATCGCGAGCTGCGCTTCCAGCCGGGTGCACATCGGATTGGAGGGCGGTGGCGCGGCTTGTCCCCCTGGCGGTGGTGGAGGCGGAGGGGTCGGGCTCATCTGCGCAAGGGCGTCAGCCCCCGGCGCGAGCACGCCGAGCAATACAACACACGCCAGGATTCGTTTGGTGGAGAAGAAGGGGGTAATCAGGGTTTTAGGCATATCCGGCCAATGGGCGATTCCGCGCAAGGTCAGAAAACCGAGGCACGGACGATGCGGCATGACATAGCCGCTTCTCTGGGCAGCGTCACGTCGTTTCCGCGGCGCCGGTGTGGCAGCAAGCAGTACCTGACTATGTGGCGGATCGGCGGATCAGCGCTGGCAGGTGATCGCGATATATTCGCCGCAAAGGCCGTGACTGCAATTGCCGCCGCCGGCCTGTTGGGGAACCGAGCCGGTGATCTCGTCCGGATCGAGGCGACGATAGGCCAGGGCCTGGGTGAAATTCTGCGACCGGCAATAGGACAATGCGGCATGCTCGCCACATTTCTCGCCGTTGGCGAGGCACTGATCGACCCCATATCCGTCAGCCTGGTTTTCGAGGATGAAAACATGGCTGTCCGCCATGGCGGCTGACGCGGCACAGACGAGCGCGCAGGCCAGAAACGCTGAGATCAATCGCATATTGCACCAGAGGGAGGGGGGAAGTTTCCGCCGATCGAATAGGCCGAAAACCTTAAGAATGATTAACCATGGTCCGCTTGCTCTCGCTTGATGGCCAAAATCAGGCTATTCGTCGGCCCTTGACGCGGTCCCCCGAGCTGCTCCATGGTGATTTCATGTACGGTTTCCTCGCCATTTGCGGCATTTGCCGCGAGATTACGAGCTAGCGATTCGCTGGCTGAGGCCGTCTTTTCTCAACAGAGATGTCTGGACGCCCGGCCGCAAGGGACGGGATATCCATGGAACTGCGCCTTCACGATACATTGACCAGGGAAAAGCGCGCTTTCGTGCCGCTCGATCCGAGCAACGTCCGCATGTATGTCTGTGGACCCACGGTCTATGACTTCGCCCATATCGGCAATGCACGCCCGGTGATCGTGTTCGACGTGCTGTTTCGGCTGCTGCGTCATCTCTACGGGCCGGATCACGTCACCTATGTCCGCAACATCACCGACGTCGATGACAAGATCAACGACCGTGCGGGGCGTGATTTTCCCGGCCTGCCGCTGAACCAGGCGATCCGCAACGTCACCGAGGTCACCGAAAGGCAGTTTCATGAGGACATCGATGCGCTCGGCTGCCTGCGGCCGACGGTCGAGCCGCGCGCCACCGAGCACATCCCGGAGATGCGGGCCATCATCGATAGGCTGGTCACCGGCGGCTTCGCCTATGTTGCCGAAGACCATGTCCTGTTCTCGCCCCAGGCGATGAACGCCGCCAATTCGATCCTGCCGCGCTATGGTGCGCTCGCCAAGCGCTCGCTCGACGAGATGATCGCAGGCGCCCGCGTCGATGTCGCGCCGTACAAGCGCGATCCCACCGATTTCGTGCTGTGGAAACCCTCCAAGCCAGGCGAACCTTCCTGGCCGTCGCCGGCCGGCATTGCCGCGCCGGGCCGTCCTGGCTGGCACATCGAGTGCTCGGCGATGGCATGGAAGCATCTCGGCCAGCATTTCGATATTCATGGCGGCGGCATCGATCTCGTCTTCCCGCATCACGAGAACGAGGTCGCGCAAAGCTGCTGCGCGTTTCACGAAGCGCGCATGGCCAATTACTGGCTGCACAACGGCTTCCTGCAGGTCGAGGGAGAGAAGATGTCGAAGTCGCTCGGCAACTTCGTCACCATCAGGGAGTTGCTCGCCGATTGGCCGGGCGAAGTGCTGCGTCTCAACATGTTGAGGACGCATTACCGCTCGCCGACCGATTGGACATTGAAAGGATTGGAAGAGAGCGCAAAATCGCTGGACGACTGGTACGAGATCGCAGCCGATGTTGCCGAGGACCGACCTGCAACCAATGTGATTGAGGCGCTTCTGGACGATCTGAATACGCCTCTGATGATGGCGGCGCTGCATGGCTTGCGGAGTGGCGCAGTTTCCGGGAACGACGGCGATCGCAAGGCATTGGCTGGTTCGCTGCGATATTTCGGATTCCTCTCGGAGAGCTCGGCTGCGTGGAAAAGCCGCAAGCAGCAGGCCAGCGGCATCGATGCGAGAGAGGTCGAGAATTTGATCGCGGAACGCACGGCGGCTCGGGCGCGAAAGGATTTTACGGAATCCGATCGCATTCGCGACCAACTCGCAGCAATGGGCGTTGTCATCAAGGATTCCAAGACCGGTACTACCTGGGAGATCGCGCGATGACCGAGCCGCGCAATAATCCCTCTCCCCCTGCGGGAGAGGGTGCCGCGCGCCGAAGGCGCGGGGCGGGTGAGGGGGAGCCGTCGCGCATAAGAAAGGCTCGCGCATTGCGTTCGCGCATGACGGACGCCGAGCGGAAGCTTTGGTTCGCCCTCAGAGATCGGCGTTTCGACGCCTTCAAGTTTCGACGGCAAGTACCAGTTGGGCCGTATATCGCCGATTTTCTTTGCTACGATTTACGTCTCGTCCTCGAAATCGACGGCGGCCAGCACGTTGAATCTGACCATGATGTTGGACGTGATAACCGGTTCTCTCGAAATAATTTTCGGGTGGTGCGCTATTGGAACCATGACGTGCTTAAAGACCTCGAAGGCGTTTTGACGAACTTGGCTGGAGTGCTGGCCGAAACCCCTCACCCGGCGTCTTGCTTGCGCTCGGCGCCACCCTCTCCCGCAAGGGGAGAGGGAAATGGGGAGATCGCGCAATGACCGGGTCAGAAATGCCTGCGCTGCGGCCGTTCCTTGCAACCGATGCACCGATCGCGGCGGCGATCTTTGTGGCCGCGATCGAGGAACTGACTGGCGACGACTACAGCGAGGAGCAGCAGGAGGCGTGGGCAGCTTCGGCTGATGACGAGGGGCAATTCGGCAAACGTCTGGCCGGTGAGCTGACCTTGATCGCGACGCTGCAAAACTCGCCGGTCGGCTTTGCTTCGCTGAAAAATAACAACCATATCGACATGCTCTATGTGCATCCGGGCGCGGCAGGACGGGGTGTTGGGTCGGCACTGTGTGATGCGCTGGAGAGACTCGCCGGCGCCCGCGGCACCAAGACCCTCACGGTCGATGCCAGCGACAATGCGCTGGATTTCTTCCGCAAGCGTGGCTACGTCGCCCAGCAGCGCAACAGCGTGACCATCAACGGTGAATGGCTTGCCAATACCTCGATGCAAAAGGTGCTTGGCGGCGGCACCACACCCGGGGTGCAATCATGACCGCTGCGCTGACCAAAGAACGGCTCTATCTGTTCGACACCACGCTGCGCGACGGCGCGCAGACCAATGGCGTCGATTTCACGCTGCAGGACAAGCGGCTGATCGCCCAGATGCTTGACAGCCTCGGCATCGATTATGTCGAGGGCGGCTATCCCGGCGCCAATCCGACCGACACTGAATTCTTCAGCGAGAAGCCGAAATTCGACCATGCGCGCTTTACCGCGTTCGGCATGACCAGGCGCCCCGGACGCTCGGCGTCCAACGATCCGGGCCTGGCGGCGCTGCTGGAGGCCAAGGCCGATGCGGTCTGCTTCGTCGCAAAATCCTCCGCCTATCAGGTGCGGGTGGCATTGGAGACCACCAACGAGGAGAACCTGGCTTCGATCCGCGACAGCGTGGCGGCGGCGAAAGCCTTGGGCCGCGAAGTGATGCTCGACTGTGAACACTTCTTCGATGGCTACAAGGAGAATCCGGAGTTTGCGCTGGCCTGCGCGAGGGCCGCCTATGATGCCGGCGCGCGCTGGGTGGTGCTGTGCGACACCAATGGCGGCAGCATGCCGCACGAGATCGAGGCCATCGTTGGCGAAGTCGTCAGGCAGATTCCAGGCGGCCATGTCGGCATCCACGCCCATAATGATACCGAGCAGGCGGTCGCCAATTCGCTGGCCGCGGTGCGGGCCGGCGCGCGGCAGATCCAGGGCACGCTGAACGGGCTCGGCGAGCGCTGCGGCAACGCCAATCTGTGCTCGCTGATTCCGACGCTGCGGCTGAAGCGCGAGTTTGCTGACCATTTCGAGATCGGCGTCTCGGCCGAGCAGATGACGACGCTGATGAAGGCCTCGCGCACGCTCGACAACATGCTCAACCGCGCCTCGAACCGCCACGCGCCTTACGTCGGCGAAAGCGCCTTCGTCACCAAGACCGGCATTCACGCTTCCGCCGTACTGAAGGACCCGCAGACCTACGAGCATGTGCCGCCGGAGTCCGTCGGCAATCACCGCAAGGTGCTGGTTTCCGATCAGGCCGGCCGCTCCAACGTGATCGCTGAACTCGACCGTATCGGCATCGCTTATGACAAGAACGATCCGAAGCTCACGCGCCTGGTCGAGGAATTGAAGGAGCGGGAAGCGGCCGGCTATGCCTATGAATCGGCAGACGCGTCATTCGAATTGCTGGCGCGGCGCAAGCTGGGGCACGTGCCGGAATATTTCCAGGTCGAGCAATTCGACGTCAATGTCGAGCAGCGCTACAATTCCAATGGCCAGCGTGTCACGGTGGCGATGGCGGTGGTGAAGGTGGATGTCGCCGGCGAGAAGCTGATCTCGGCGGCGGAAGGCAACGGTCCGGTCAATGCGCTCGACGTGGCGCTGCGCAAGGATCTTGGCCAATACCAGCGCTTTATCGAAGGTCTCAAGCTGATCGATTATCGCGTGCGTATCCTCAATGGCGGCACCGAGGCGATCACCCGCGTGCTGATCGAGAGCGAGGATGAAGCCGGCGATCGCTGGACCACGATCGGCGTATCGCCCAACATCATCGATGCCTCATTCCAGGCGCTGATGGATTCGGTGATCTACAAGCTGGTGAAATCAGGTGCGCCGGCCTGACATCGACGGTCGAGGACCGTCGCTGTCGGTGTGGCCCGGTCAGGGACCGTAATCCGGCTTGAGGTTTTCCAACTCGGCCGCCGTTGGAGGAGGCCGGTCGTCCTCGCGGTCCTCGACCATTCGCGCCGGCGTTTCCGGCGTTAATCCGCCGCGTCGCCGCACCCAGCTATTCTCGCCATTCTTCGCCCAGGCGCCGGCGACGGCATTGCGGGCGAATTCCTCCCAGGCTTCGGTCCAATCTCCCAGCGAATAGCCATGCCACGGCGAGCGGACGGTCAAGGGCGGCAAATCGAGCTCTTTCCACAAGGTCAGTGCGCGTTCCATGAATTGACGCGCGGGCAGGGCCAGCGGCGCCATCGGATATTTCAGCGTCGCGTCGATCAGCAAGGTCGAGTCCGGATTTGCAGGTCCCGACTTCGGCGAATGGCCAGGCGAGCGATAAGGCTCAACATGCACATCTTCAATCGGGTTCGAACGGTAGGCCAGCGACCACATCACGGCGTCGGTATGTTCGGGGTCGATATCCTCACTCACGGCAATGACGATCTTGCCGCAGTCGGCCTGCCGGGTTGCGGCGCCCTGCAGTCCCCGCCAGACCTCTGTTCGCGGCGTAGCAGCGGCGAACTGCACGAAGATGATCGGCCGGAGATTGCTCAGGGGTTCGTGCATGACCACCCGTCGGACGCACTTCAGCGACAGATGTTCACGAAGATGATTCAGAAACAGCGGCTCGAGCGCCAATTTCTTGATCACGCTGGATTCGCTCGGAGATACCTGGCTGATGATGGAGGCGAAGACGGGCGCCCGCTTATGCGTGATTGCTGTCACCTCCATGGACATGTTGAAATCCTCGAGTGCGACGTAGCCATTACTTTCGCCAAAGGGGCCTTCGGGCTCGAGCATGTCGGTATCGATCAGGCCTTCGATGACGATCTCCGCGTCGGCCGGAATTTGAAGATCGACGGTAAGAGCCTTGGCTGTCCGAATTGGAACGCCGGCGAGCGCACCGGCCACCGACATTTCGTCCTGGTCGATCGCCAGCTTTTCGGCGCCGGTGTAGGCGATCACGGGAGCCGCTCCGATGACAATGGCGCAGGGCATCCGCTGGCCACGATCTCGGTATTTGCACCAATGAAGATACCCACCGGCGCCGCCGATCCGCGATGACATGCGTACCCCCAGCCGATCGGTGTTCTTGAGTGCGGCGCGATAGGTGCCGATGTTGCGGATTCCGCTGTCGGGATCAGCCGTGATGCACAGTGTAGCCGTCAGATAGGGGGCCGCGTCAAAGCCTGGCGTGGAGATCGGCACCGGCAAGGCCGCGAGCCCGCCGTCGGGCCGCCGGAGATCGTCACCGGTAATGACGACCTGCTGGCAGGGTGGCGAGTCCACCGTAATTGGAATGATTGGATTGGCGATTGCGTTCAGCCAGTCCGCACCGATCTCATCGACCGGCCGTCCCATGCCAGTCGCGTAGATTCTGGGGGAGGCCGCATAGGCACCGACCACGACGGGAATGTCGTAGTGACGGCCATGGGAATCAACGACGTTGGTGAACAGGAAGGCGCGCCGTTCGTTCTCCGGAATTCCGCCGAGATACTGGCAGCGAACGAGCGGGTGCAGTTCCGTATCCTTGTTGACCGGGCGATCGATACGAACGAGCAGGCCATTTGCTTCCAATTCTCGCAGATGAGATTGGAGATCGAGGCTTGGAGGTTTGGCCGCAGGAACCCGCGCTTCACTCATATCGGGAGTCGTATAGCCGATGGGCAAGGTCGTTCGCTCAATCTAACACGCCGGCAGGCAGATCAAATTGCAAATAGGATTGCCTGTCGCAAACTTGATCCTGCTGGTGGCTGACGGCAAAGCGGACGATCCCGCTGCGCGGTGCAGAATTTTATGCAGAATATATTCGCCGCCTATCGACCTGCCCGAGATTGGCACGGCGCGCTTGGGGCGGAGCTTGTCGCGCTAAAGCCGCCGGGCGATCTCGGGCGCCATCTTCTTCTGTTCGTCGGCAGTTTGCGAGGCGGCAGCGCGCAGACGAGGCAGGATATCCTCGACCCGTTCAGCCTTGAGAATGCTGACCGCCAGGGTTGGACGAATGAATTCTGTTGCCCGCATATGCGCAAGCAGCGCCAAAAGCGGCTCCCAGAAGCCGGCGATGTTCGCGATCAGGATTGGTTTGGAGTGGCGGCCGAGTTGTTGCCACGTCAATTGTTCGACGAGTTCCTCCAGGGTTCCGATTCCGCCGGGCAGCGCGACGAAGGCGTCGGAGCGCTCGAACATCAGCCGTTTGCGCTCGTGCATGTCGGGGGTGACGATCATTTCCTGAACGCGGGTCAATGCGTGTTCGCGCGTCTTCAGAAAATCGGGAATGATACCGGTCACCGAGCCGCCATGGTCAAGAACGGATTCGGCGATGGCGCCCATCAACCCGAACGATCCCCCGCCATAAACGAGGCGGACGCCGTTCTCAGCAAGAGTTTTTCCGAATTCGGTGGCAGCTTCGACGAAGAGGGGATTAATGCCGGGGCCGGAGCCGCAATAAACGCAGACGGTTTTGATCGTGCTCATGTCAGCCCATGTGGCACTGCAACGGAAAAGCGTCAAGACTTACAGGCCGGCCACACCGGTTGAATCGTCCGGTAAATGCCGGAAGTTGCGAAAGAATTGTTCCCGCAAGGCTGTGCAGTCGGGCGAAATCTCCTATATGACGTAGCGAATGAACATGAACAAAAGAATACAGATGCCGCCGAATCGGTGCGTAACTCTGGAGCCGGATATTTACGGATGACTCCCTACAATTTGCACCCTGGCGGCAAGCCGCCAGGTGTGTCCAGCGCACCCGTATCCATCGAACGGGCGACCCTGATCGGGACGCTGGCGCATCTCTGGCCTTATATCTGGCCGGGCGACCGCGCCGATCTTCGGATGCGCGTGGTGTGGTCGGTGGTGCTGCTGCTGGCGGCCAAGGTCGCGACCTTGACGGTGCCCTTCACCTTCAAATGGGCAACCGATGCTCTCACTGGCGACGGCACCGCGCCGGTACAGCCGTCGAACTGGGCGATGTGGCTGGTTGCCTCGCCGCTGATCATGACCGCGAGCTATGGCGGCTTGCGGGTGCTGATGGCGGTATTGACGCAATGGCGCGACGGCATCTTCGCCCGCGTGGCCATGCATGCGGTGCGCAAGCTGGCCTATCTCACTTTCATCCACATGCACGAATTGTCGCTGCGCTTCCATCTGGAGCGCAAGACCGGCGGACTGACCCGCGTGCTCGAGCGCGGCCGCACCGGCATCGAAACCATCGTGCGGATGGTGATCCTGCAGCTCGTGCCGACCGTCGTCGAGGTCGCGCTGCTGATGGGCGTGCTGCTGTGGAAATTCGATTGGCGCTACGCGCTGGCCACGACCATCATGGTCGTGATCTTCATGTATTACACCTATATCGCCACCGAATGGCGGATCGAAATCCGCCGCAAGATGAATGAGTCCGACACCGACGCCAATACCAAGGCGATCGACTCGCTCCTGAACTACGAAACCGTGAAATATTTCGGGGCCGAAGAGCGCGAAGCGACCCGCTATGACCATTCGATGGAGCGCTACGAGCACGCGAGCGTAAAGACCTATACCTCGCTTGCGGTGCTCAATACCGGGCAGGCGATCATCTTCACCGTCGGCCTCACCGCGACCATGTTGATGT
This sequence comes from Bradyrhizobium sp., assembly GCA_035547995.1. Classification (GTDB taxonomy): domain Bacteria; phylum Pseudomonadota; class Alphaproteobacteria; order Rhizobiales; family Xanthobacteraceae; genus Bradyrhizobium. The sequence goes on from DASZTN010000050.1 coordinate 13,931, forward strand.
GCGCGCTCGGCGTGCGCAGCGGCAAGAATACGGTGGGCGATTTCGTCATGGTCAACGCCATGATGATTCAGCTTTACCAGCCGCTCAACTTCATGGGCATGGTCTATCGCGAGATCAAGCAGGCGATCATCGATATCGAGAAGATGTTCCTGGTGCTGTCCGAGCGGCCCGAAGTGAAGGACGTTCCGGGCGCCAAGCCGCTGGTGGTGACGTCGGGCAATGTCCGCTTCGACGACGTGCGTTTTGCTTATGAATCCGATCGTCCGATCCTCAAGGGTCTCAGTTTCGAGGTGCCGGCCGGCAAGACGGTCGCGATCGTCGGCCCGTCCGGCGCCGGCAAGTCGACCATTTCGCGGCTGCTGTTCCGCCTTTACGATGTCTCCGGCGGCAGGATTTTGATCGACGGCCAGGATATCAGAAATGTCACGCAAACCTCGCTGCGGGCTTCGATCGGAATGGTGCCGCAGGACACCGTGCTGTTCAACGACACCATCCGCTACAACATCCGTTATGGCCGCTGGGATGCGACCGATGCCGAGGTCGAGGAGGCGGCGCGACTGGCGCAGATCGATAATTTCATCCGAATGTCGCCGAAAGGTTACGAGACCCAGGTCGGCGAGCGCGGCCTGAAATTATCCGGCGGCGAGAAGCAGCGCGTGGCAATCGCGCGCACAGTGCTGAAGGCCCCGCCGATCCTGGTGCTCGATGAGGCGACATCGGCGCTCGACAGCCATACCGAGCATGAAATCCAGGGCGCACTCGATCGCGTATCGCGCAATCGCACCTCACTCGTGATTGCGCATCGGCTGTCGACCATCATCGGCGCCGACGAGATCATCGTGCTCGATCAGGGCCGGATCGCCGAACGCGGGACGCATGCCGAGCTTTTGGCAAGCGGCGGCCTTTATGCCAGTATGTGGAATCGGCAGCGCGAGGCCGAGGAGGCACGGGAACGGCTGGCGCGGATTGACGACGACGAGGCATCGGACCGTCCACCGCCATCAGATGATGCGTTCGCCACTGAAGCCGCCGAGTAAGAACGATCCGCCTCTCCCATAAGGCGAGAGGGGAACTGCAGTCAGTGAGTTTTGATGTCGATCGCTAATTCCATTCGGGCGCAGATTCCGCCGATCCACCGTGAGGGCTATCCGTTCATCGGCGGATTTGCGCTCGCCACTCTGATCCTGTTCTGGATCTGGACGCCGCTTGGCTGGCTCGGCGCGGTGCTGACGATCTGGTGCGCATTGTTTTTCCGCGACCCGGTGCGGGTAACGCCGGTACGGGAGGGGCTTGTCGTGTCGCCGGCCGACGGGCGGGTTTCAATGATCACGCAGGCGCTGCCGCCGGCCGAACTTGGCCTGGGCGATAAGTCGCTGCCGCGGATTTCGATCTTCATGAGCGTGTTCAACTGCCATGTGAACCGCAGCCCGGTCGCCGGGCGGATCGACCGCATCGCCTATCGGCCGGGAGTCTTTATCAATGCGGAGCTCGACAAGGCCAGCGAAGATAATGAGCGCAATTCGCTCGTGATCTCGACGCCGAACGGCCGGATCGGCGTAATCCAGATCGCAGGGCTGGTGGCGCGCCGGATCGTCTGTTTCGTGCGGGAAGGGCAGCCGATCGGCGCCGGCGAGCGTTTCGGACTGATCCGTTTCGGATCGCGCCTCGACGTCTACCTGCCGGAGGGAACCCGGGCGCTGGTGTCGGAAGGCCAGACCGCGATCGCCGGAGAGACCATTTTGGCGGATTTCGGCGGCGGCGACCCCGGAAGGATCTACCGGGCCGACTAACTATCCAGGTTGCGAAAACACCGAGCTGGCCGGGACGATGGCGGACCGGCCCGGCGATTGTTATATTGATGTCACCATGTCCATGAATTTCGACCCCAACTATGCCGAGTTGCGCCGACGCCGGTTTCGCCCGATCCCGGTGCGCATGCTGGTGCCCAACGTCATCACGTTGCTTGCGATCTGCGCCGGGCTGACCGCGATCCGCCTGTCGACCGAAGGGCGGATGGAATTGGCGGTGGCGGCGATCGTCTTTGCCGCGGTGCTCGACGGCATCGACGGCCGGGTGGCGCGCATGATCAAGGGACAGTCGAAGTTCGGTGCCGAACTCGACAGCCTTGCCGACTTCGTCAATTTCGGCGTCGCGCCCGGTCTGATCCTGTATTTCTGGCAGCTTCACTACCTGAATAATGGCGGCTGGATCGCGGCGATGGTGTTCGCGATCGCGGGCGGCCTGCGGCTGGCGCGCTTCAATGCGACCATGGACGATCCGAACAGGCCGGCCTTTGCAGCGAATTATTTCACCGGCGTGCCGGCGCCGGCCGGCGCGATCACCGTGCTGCTGCCAATCTATCTCGCCTTCCTCGGCGTACCGAAACCTCCGACCATCCTGACCGCGTGTTACACGGTCCTGATCGCCTTCCTGATGGTGTCGCGGCTGCCGGTATTTTCCGGCAAGACCGTGCGGATGCGGGTGCCGCCGGAAATGGTGCTGCCGGTCGTCTTTGGCGTGATCTTCTTCATCGCGCTCCTGATCGGCTATCCCTGGCATATCCTCTCGGTCGGCTCGGTGATCTATCTCATCAGCCTGCCAGCCGGCTGGAAATCCTATCGCGACCACGCGCGCCGGCTCGCGGCGCAAAATGCCGTGCCGGCTGGCGGCACGCCATCACAGCCGCCGTCTTCCTATGCGTCGTCGACGCCGGAATCGGCGCAGGACAACCGGCCGGCCCGGCTCCATTAGCCCGGCGGATATTCAAATATCAGGCATGAGCGGCCGGCCGGTTGGGTTCGCCGCCGATGTCGGCTATAGGCTCCTGATCTGTAGCCTCCAGCAAGGAGGCAAAATCAATGATCAGGAGAAACGCCGTGACGACATCCGCATCCGGGCCGCTGCCCGCTTCGCTTCTTGAGGCCCTCGGACGCTATGACACCCCGACGATCTGCAATGCCATGGAAGTCGTGGCGCCGGAGCGCCGGCTGATCGGATTTACCACCAAGCCGCTGGTTTGCCCGTTTCCCGATCTGCCGCCGATGGTCGGCTATGCCCGTACCGTGACGATCCGCTCCGTTCTCAAGTCGGGATTGCCGGCCGAGGAGCAGGCCAGGCGGCGGATCGAATATTACGAATATATCGGCACCGGACATGGCCCGCGCATTACCGTGATCCAGGACATCGACGGCGCCGACGTTGGTTACGGTGCGTTCTGGGGCGAGGTGCAGAGCAATGTCCACAAGGCGCTCGGCTGTCTCGGCGTGATCACCGATGGATCGATCCGTGACGTTCCGCAATGGGCGCCGGGCTTCCAGGCGCTGGCCGGCTCGATCGGCCCGTCCCATGCCTGGGTGCATGCCGAGAGCTTTGGCGGCGAGGTGCGGGTCGCCGGCATGACGGTTCGCTCCGACGATCTGATCCATGCCGATCGCCACGGCGCGATCGTCATTCCCTATGAACTTGCCGCAAAGCTGCCGGATGCTGCCGAACTCTGCGGCCGCCGCGAAACCCCGATCCTCGAAATCGCGCGCAGTCCGGATTTCTCGCTCGAGAAGCTGAAAGAGGCGCTGAAGCGTTCTGCCGAAATCCACTGACGGAGTTGGAGTATCGAGGCTGGGTCCCGCGCCTAGAGCGTTTCGGGCGAAGCGGCGCCGGTTCGCGTGAAGAAAACGCGTCAAAACAAAAACCTGGAGCCCCGGTTCTGATTCCATCAGAACCGGAAAAGCTTTTGGTGTGGTGGTTCAGAAGTTCGCTCCGGTAGCCGCCGCAGGAACTGCGAACTTCGGATTCGGGACACTAGGATCGCTGAAACGGCTTCAGCATTCCCGTCAGCGTCGGGCCGATTGCCTGGAGCTCCTTCAGATGGATTTCCGATAGCTTCTGCAGCCGCCTTTCTCCCTCCCGCGTCAGCTTGATCAGGACCCGTCTTGCATCGGCGCCGTCGACCACCCGGCTGATCAGTTCGAGCTTGGTCATGCGGTCGACCAGCTCGACGGCGGTGTGGTGCCGGATCAGCAAATATTTGGCGAGATCGCCGATCGAGACCGGATCCGGGTGGGAAAAGCCCCTGATGATGAGCAGGGCCTGGTGCTGCTGCGGTGTAAGTCCGGCCTTGTTGGCTGCGGCGGTGCTGAAGGCCTGAAATTTCCTCAATTCGTAGCGCAGCCGTGCCAGCGCCTGATAATCGACGGGGTCGGTGCTGGCGTTGTCTGCTGACGCATCGATGGTACGGGCCTTCCTCGGGCGTCGTGGGGCTCTTGCCGAGGCGGCCATCTCCGTCCTGTGCTGCGTGTGGGTGCGGCTGATGAAATTCTACGCGATAAGCAATATGCCGGGTCGTCGGCGATGACGCCAGCGCTTTCGCCGCCGGGCAAGGGACGGATTCGGTGCTCGTGCAAACACCTCCGCCAGCAATCCCGCTCCAGTATTTGACGACAGCCAATGGGCTTGCCCGCTATTTAGGCAAGCGGTTGTGTTGAACCCTTCATCGGTTGCATTCTACGGCACGGTGCTTTGCTGGTATTTTCTTCTCCGGGATGACGTCCGAAATCCCCCGGCCGCAGTGCACAATGAGACAGCCTTCATGTCTTGGCTAATTTATATGCCGGTACGGGTTGTCGTCCTTCGACGAAAGTGACATTGACAGTGGCGCATGTCGTGAAGCGATATGGCCTGTCGCCGTGCAGATGTATAATGCGGCCAACGCTAAGCGCCGGTTGAAGCTGGGCTTTCATAATTAATTAGTGGGGAGGACCACCGTGAAAAACATCATTGCTGGGCAGGAATCCGGCCTCGTGCTGTCCCGTCGCAGGCTGTTGCAGACGGCAGCCGGGTTGGCGGGAGGCGTGGTCCTTCCGACCGGAATGGCTCTGCCAGCCTATGCCGACGATCATCCTGCGATCGGAACATATCCAGCCGGTGTGTCCGGCTCGTCGGTCTTCATCGGCATTTCGGTGCCGCGTACCGGGACCTATGCGGTGCAGGGCGAGGACGAGCTCAAGGGCTATGAGCTTGCGATCGAGCACATCAACAGCGGTCATGATCTGATCAAGAAGATTTCGCCCAAGACCACCAAGGGCGTGCTCGGCAAGGAACTGAAATACGGCGTTGCGGATTCCGCCGCCAAGCCGAACGAAGCCGTGCAGGCCCAGCAGCGCTTCATCAGCGAGAACAAGGCAATGATGATCACCGGCGGCACTTCGAGCGCTGTCGCGGTCGCCTTGAACAAGCTGGCGCAGCGCGAGAAGGTGCTGTTCGTCTGCGGCATCTCCGGGTCGAACGACACCACCGGCAAGGACTGCGTGCGCTACGGCTTCCGCCAGTGCTTCTACGGCCAGACCGCCGCAGCCGCGATCAGCCCGATCCTGATCAAGACCTTCGGCAAGAACAAGAAGGCCGCCTATCTGACGCCGGACTACACCTATGGTCATACCGTGACCAAATCGATGCAGGACCAGCTCGCGGAGGCGGGATGGACCACCGCCACCAACCAGGTCTCGCCGCTCGGCGCGCCCGACTTCTCATCCTATCTGCTCAACGTCGCCAATTCCGGTGCTGACGTTGTGATCAACGTCAACTGGGGCCACGACGCCGTGCTGTCGATCCAGCAGGCCAAGCAGTTCGGCGTGCTCGACAAGATGAAGCTCGTGGTTCCCTATCAGGTGCCATTCATCGCACGCGAGACCGGCGGTCTGATGCAGGGCGTCTATTCGGCGACCGACTACTGGTGGTCCATCGAAGACAAATATCCGCTCGCCAAGATGTTCAACGACGCCTTCGAGAAGAAGTACGGCTATAAGCCGGAGTGGGGCGCGGCGAACTCCTATATCAGCTTTGCGCACTGGGCCCGTATGGTTGAGGAGACCGGCAGCTTCTATCCGCCCGATGTCATCAAGACCTACGAAAAGGAAGAGACGATTCCGTCTCTCGTCGGCGACGTGCACTACCGCAAGGAAGATCACCAGTGCGTCCGGCCCGTCATCATCGTGAAGGGCAAGATGGAAAAGGACATGAAGGGTAAGGAAGACTATTACGAGATCGTCGAAATCGTGCCCGGCGCCGGCTTGATGCAGAAGCCGGATGCCTTCGGCTGCAATCTCGGCGACTACACCTGAGCGAGACTTTAGCTTCGGCGTCGCGGGTGTTACCCTCCCGCGACGCCGTTTTTGTGGGGACCGCTGACGTCGAGGTCAGCTTCGGCCGGCTAGGGGATATTGCGATCTGTTTTCATGATTAACTGGCCGAATTTCGTTTCGCAGTTGTTCAACGGCCTGGCGCTCGGGGCGCTGCTGGCGTTGATCAGCTCCGGTTTGACCATCATCTACGGCACGCTCGGGGTGCTCAACCTCGCGCATGGTGCGATGTTCATGCTTGGCGGCTACGCCGGTTACGTCGCATTCCAATACACGAATTCATTCACCCTCGCTGTCATCGCCGGCTCGCTGTTCGTCATGATCGTGGGTGTGGTGATGGAACGTGTCATCATCCGCCACTTCTATCATCGTCCGCACGAGGATCAGCTTCTCGTGACCTTCGGGCTGGGTATCTGCTTCGTCGAGCTCGTCCGCCTGTTCTTCTCAAGCGACTCGAGGCTGGTGCCGCCGCCGCCGTTGTTTCAGGGCATCACCTCGCTCGGCTTCATGTATTACCCGACCTACCGTCTGGCGGTGGTCGGCATCGTGGCGATCGCGCTGGGCGCCCTGTTTGTCGTGCTTTATCGCACCCGGCTCGGCATGATCGTGCGTGCCGGCATCGAAGACTCCGTCATGGTCGACTCGCTCGGCATCAACGTCTACCGGGTCTTCATGATCGTGTTCGGCATCGGCGCGATGGCCGCCGGATTTGCCGGCATCATCAATGCGCCGGTGGTCTCGCTGACGCCGGGCGTCGGCGACGATATCCTGGTCGAGACCTTCGTGGTGGTGGTGATCGGTGGCGTCGGATCGTTCCCGGGCGCCATCCTTGGCGGCCTGATCGCCGGCGAGATCATCAGCATCACCTCGATGTTCAATCCTGGCTATGCCTATGTCATGCTGTTTGCGGCAATGACGCTGGTGCTCGTGGTGCGGCCGCATGGGCTGCTCGGCACCCAGGGCCGCGAATGAAGCTGGTCCGCTGATGCACAAGCAACGTCCTTTCCTGGTTGAGGCACTGACGGCGATCGGTCTGATCGTGGCCCCGTTCGTGCTGCCCCATATCGGTTTTGCGCCGAATACCGTGAACCGGATCCTGGTCTGGGGCCTGTTCGGCCTCGGCTTTGACATCCTGTTCGGATTCACCGGGCTGTTGTCGTTCGGCCAGTCGGCGTTTTACGGCACCGGCGGTTTTGTCGCAGCCTATCTGCTGACGCGCGCCGGATTTCCGAACGTGATGCTGGCGCTGATCATCGGCATGGTCGCGGCCGCCGTGGTCGGTTATCTGGTCGGGCTGATCGCGCTGCGGCGGACCGGCATCTATTTTGCCATGATCACGGTGGCGATTGCGGAAGTGTTCTTTTTCGTCGAGTTCAATCCGCTTTCGAGCTGGACGGGCGGCGAGAACGGTCTACCCGGCGTGCCGACCCCGAGCTTCGATCTGGGTTTTACCGTTCTGCGGTTCACGGACGGCTGGTCGCTCTATCAGTTTCTCGCGGTGTGCTATTTCGTCGGTGTCGTGGTCGCACTGCGCATCGTGCGTTCGCCGGTCGGCGCGATCTTCAGCGCGATCCGAGATAATCCGATGCGGGCCACCGCCGTCGGCCATAATATCCACGGCTACAAGCTGACCGCCTTCGTCATCGCTGCCGCCTATGCCGGTTTCGCAGGCGGTCTGCTCGGCGTCCTGCAGGCTTTCATGCCGCCGGACGCCTTCACCTTCGACACGTCGGGTCAACTGGTGATGCAGACGGCGATCGGCGGAAGAGGGACGCTGTTTGGGCCGCTGGTCGGAGCCGGGCTCTGGCTGTTCCTGCAGGATTTCCTGCAGGGGGCGGCTAAACTGGGCGCTGCCTGGAAGCTTGTGCTCGGCCTCATTTTCGTGCTGCTGGTTTGCTTCTTGCGCCGCGGCATCGTCGGCGGCCTGGAGGATCTCTACGGCCTCGTCACCGGCAAACGTGCCAAGCATGGCGAGCCGGAGGAAGCCCGGGCCATAGCCATGACCGCCGCTGACGAACAGAAGACGGCACGGACCGACGCCGCCAGCGAGCCTGTCATGGTCCACCATGCGGATCAGTCGAAGCCTCCGATCCTGCAGGCAACCGGCCTGACCAAACGCTATGGCGGCCTGGTCGCCAACAGCGATATCGATTTCACGGTCAATCATGGCGAACTGCGCGGCATCATTGGCCCTAATGGGGCCGGCAAATCGACCTTCTTCAAGATGTTGACCTGCGAGATCCCGCCGTCCTCCGGCAAGATCGTCTTCGAAGGGCGTGACATCACCGGCACCAGCGTAACCGATGTCTGCCAGCTCGGCCTCACCAAGAGCTACCAGGTCAACCAGCTCTTCACCGGACTTACCGTGCGGGAAAACATCGTCATTGCCGCACTGGCCAAGTTGCGCGGCAAGTTCCGCCTGGACCTGTTTCGCAGTCCGGACAGCGTCGAAGGTTTGAACGAACTGGTCGACCGCACGTTGCACCTCGTCAATCTGGCGTCGCGGCCTGATACGCCGGTGTCCGAACTCGCCTATGGCGAGAAGCGCCGGCTCGAAATCGGTCTGGCGCTGGCGACCTCGCCAAGCCTGCTGCTGCTGGATGAGCCGCTTGCCGGCATGAGTCCGCGCGAGCGGGTGGAAACCGTCAGGCTGCTGAAGTCGATCAGCCGCGATCGCACCATGATCATCATCGATCATGATATGGATGCGCTGTTCGAACTCGCCGAACGCGTGACCGTGCTGCAGGAGGGCAGGGTGCTGGTCGAAGGCACGCCGCAGGAGATCAAAGGCAGCAAAGCGGTCCAGGACGCCTATCTTGGCGGTGTGCATGGAGTGCTCGACGCATGAGCCTGCTCGAGGTCACCGGCCTGAACAGCTATTACGGGGATTCCCACATCCTCTTCGACGTCTCGATGCGGGTCGAGCGCAACGAGGTGGTGGCGCTGCTCGGCCGCAACGGCGCCGGCAAGAGCACCACGCTCAAGAGCCTGATGGGCGTGGTGACGCCGCGCGCCGGCTCGGTGATGTTCGACGGCGTCGAGATCGCGGGCCGGCCAAGCCACAGCATCGCCCGGGCCGGCATGCAGCTCGTGCACGAGGACCGCCGGATCTTCGGCAGCCTCAATGTCGAGGAAAACCTCGTTCTCGCCGGGCTTACCGCATCGAAACGCTGGCCGCTCGACCGCATCTACGAAATGTTCCCGCGGCTCAGGGAGCGCCGCGGCAATCGCGGCACCGACCTGTCCGGCGGCGAGCAGCAGATGCTGGCGATCGCGCGGGCGCTGGTCCGCGACCCCAAGATCATCCTGCTTGACGAGCCGTTCGAGGGCCTGGCGCCGATCATCGTGCGCGATCTCGTCAGGGCGTGCAGCGATCTCGCCGCCGCCGGTCAGACCATCGTGCTGGTCGAGCAAAACCTGGCAGCGACACTGACGCTGGCACAGCGCATCTACATCATCAACAACGGGCACGTCGTTCACGAGGGCCCGGCACAAGAGATCAAGGCTCAGCCGGAAGTTCTGCAGCGCTATCTCGGCGTCTAATGTCTAATAGAGTGAAGTGCAGTCGCGACCTAGAGAACAGCTCGCATGAACGAGAGCATCTCCGCGCCATTCATTCGCTACCCCATCGCAACATCGTTGCTGATGGCGGGCATCTTGTTCATTGGTCTGGTTGCCTACCCGTTGCTGCCGGTCGCGCCGCTTCCCCAGGTCGACTTCCCGACCATCCAGGTCTCAGCGTCGTTGCCGGGCGGCAGCCCCGAAACGATGGCTGCTTCGGTGGCGCAGCCGCTGGAGCGGCAGCTGGCGCAAATTCCCGGCATTTCCCAGATGACCTCGACGAGTTCGCTGGGCTCGACCGCGGTCACGATCCAGTTCGACCTTAACCGCAATATCGACGGCGCCGCCAATGACGTGCAGGGCGCCATCAACGCCGCCAGCGGGCAGTTGCCGAAGAACCTGCCGACGCCGCCGACATACCGGAAGGTCAATCCGGCGGACGCGCCGGTGATGCTGCTGTCGGCGACCTCGGACACGCTGCCGCTGGTTCAGGTCAGCGATGCCGTCGACGTCGATCTGGGACAACAGATCAGCCAGATCTCGGGCGTCGCCCAGGTGTTCATCGGCGGCCAGCAAAAGCCGGCAATTCGCATCCAGATTGATCCGGCCAAGCTGGTGGCCAAAGGCTTGTCGCTGGAAGATATCCGCTCCCAGATCGCGCTGACCACGGTCGACAGTCCAAAGGGAAATATCGACGGCCGACAGCGCGCTTATACGATTTATGCCAACGACCAGTTGCTGGATCCGGACGCCTGGAACAACGTCATCATCGCCTATCGCAACGGCGGCCCGCTCCGGATCCGGGACATCGGCAAGGCCGTCGCCGGGCCCGAAGACATGAAGCAGGCCGCCTGGGCCGACGGCAAGCGCGGCGTCTTCCTGGTGATCTTCAAGCAGCCCGGCGCCAACGTCATCGACACCGTCGACAAGATCAAGGCGGAGCTGCCGAGGCTGATTGCCGCCATCCCTCCCGCCATCAAGATCAAGATCATCAGCGACCGGACCCTGACGATCCGCGCGGCCGTCCAGGATGTCCAATTCACATTGCTGATTACCATCATGCTGGTCATCATGGTGATCTTCATCTTCCTGAGAAGTGCGTGGGCGACCATCATTCCAAGCGTCACGGTGCCGCTGGCGCTGCTTGGCGCCTGTTCGTTGATGTGGGCATTCGGCTATACGCTCGACAACCTGTCGCTGATGGCCCTGACGATTGCCGTCGGATTCGTGGTCGACGATGCCATCGTGATGCTGGAAAACATCTCGCGCCATATCGAGCACGGGGAGAGGCCGATGGCCGCCGCCTTCAGGGGCGCCAGCGAGATCGGCTTCACCATCGTATCGATCAGTATCTCGCTGGTCGCGGTCTTGATCCCGCTGCTGCTGATGGGCGGAATCATCGGGCGATTGTTCCGCGAGTTCGCGGTGACGCTTTCGATGGCCATTTTCGTTTCGCTGATCGTATCGCTGACGCTGACGCCGATGATGGCCTCGCGCTTCCTGCGCTCACACAACGAGGTGAAGCACGGCAGGTTCTACCAATGGAGCGAGAGCGTATTCGACGCGATGCTTCACCGCTATGAACGCGGCCTCGATCTGGCGCTGCGCTGGAACAAGACGACACTCGCCATCTTCCTGGCTACGGTGGCGCTGTCGGTCTATCTCTTCATCATCATTCCAAAGGGCTTTTTCCCGCAGCAGGACAACGGCTTTCTGACCGGGACATCGGAGGCGTCGCAGGACATCTCCTTTGCCGATATGAAGCGGCACCAGGAGGAGCTCAACAGCATCGTGCAGGCCGATCCGGCGGTCGACAGCATTGCCATGTTCATCGGCGGCGGCGGCACCGCACTGAACTCCGGCCGCATGTACATCACCTTGAAACCGCGCGAACAGCGCGATGCCGATGCGGGACAGATCATTGCGCGGCTGCGGCCCAAACTGGCCAAGGTCGAAGGCGCAAGGCTCTATATGCAGGCTTCGCAGGATGTGCGGCTCGGTGGCCGCGCCACGCGTACGCAGTTCGAATATACGCTGCAGGACGCCAATCTGGACGAGTTGAACGAGTGGGCGCCGAAAATCCTTGCCAGGCTGCAGACGCTGCCCGAATTGCGTGACGTCGCCACCGATCAGCAGACCGAAGGGACCACGCTGACGCTGACGATCAACCGCGATACCGCCTCGCGCTACGGCATCACGCCGCAACTGATCGACGACACGCTTTACGATGCGTTCGGCCAGCGCCAGGTGACGCAGTATTTTACCCAGCTCAACAGCTACCACGTGGTGCTGGAGATCCTTCCCGAGCTGCAAGGCAAGCTCGATACCCTCGAAAAAATCTACGTCAAATCGCCGATAACCGGCGGTCAGGTGCCGTTATCCGTGTTCTGCAAATGGACGACGGTGCCGGTCCAGCCGCTTGCGATTGCTCACCAGGGGCAGTTTCCGGCCGTTACCATCAGCTTCAACCTCGGCCAGGGCGTGGCGCTCGGCCAGGCCACCAACGCGATCCAGAAGGCGGTACTCGATCTCGGCGCACCGGGAACGCTGAATTCGAGCTTCCAGGGCACGGCGCAGGCATTCCAGCAGTCGCTCGGCACCGTGCCGCTCTTGATCATCGCGGCGCTGGTCGTGGTCTATCTCATCCTCGGCATTCTCTATGAGAGCTATATCCATCCGCTTACGATCCTGTCGACGCTGCCGTCGGCCGGCGTCGGCGCGCTTGCGATCCTGATGGCGTTCGGATTCGATTTCAGCCTGATCGCCCTGATCGGCATCATCCTGCTGATCGGCATCGTCAAGAAGAACGGCATCATGATGGTCGATTTCGCGATCGCAGCCGAGCGGGACGAGCACTTGTCGCCGCAGCAATCGATCCGCAAGGCGGCGGTCCTGCGATTTCGCCCGATCATGATGACGACGATGGCGGCGATGCTCGGCGGCGTGCCGCTGATGCTTGGCACCGGCACCGGCTCGGAAATCCGCCAGCCGCTGGGTTATGCCATGGTGGGCGGCCTGATCGTGAGCCAGGCGCTGACCCTGTTCACGACGCCGGTGGTCTATCTCTATCTCGATAATCTATCGAATGCACTTTCGCGCTGGAGTCGGTCGGGTGATGCCGATGCTTCCCCGGAAGTTTTGGACCGCGCCGCCGAATAGTCGTTGCTGCCGGTGGAACGGTCGATAGAACTGCCGAATTCAGACTTTACCGGCGTAGGCCGATTGAACTGAAATCCGGGAACTATTCTGCCCGTGAACCATCTTAGCATTCGAGCATATTTCGTTCGACCGCGGTGCAACGAAGCAGGAGTGGACATGGCTGAACAACAAGCACAGCCTTCCGGGCCCGATCTGGCCCAGGGCGTCACGGCAGACGATTTCACCGGCAAGACCTTGCTCGGCTATGTTGGGGACCAGGACGTCGTGCTGGTGCGCACCGGGTCCGGGATATTCGCCATCGATGCCCAATGCAGCCACTACCATGGCCCGCTCGCCGAGGGCCTCGTCGTCGGGCACAGCGTCCGCTGTCCCTGGCACCATGCCTGCTTCGACGTGCGAACCGGCGAAGCGGCCCGCGCGCCCGCGCTCACTCCGCTCGCAGTCTGGAAGGTCGAGCAGCAGGGAGATCGCATTTTCGTGCGCGAGAAGCGGGAGCAGCCGCAGCCCGTCGTCAAGGGGCCGGTGGCGGCGCCCGGCCGCATCGTGATTGTCGGCGGCGGTGCAGCCGGATTTGCCGCAGCGGAAATGCTGAGGCGGGAAAAGTTCGACGGCGACATCGTCATGCTGAGCAGCGACGGCGCCGCTCCCGTCGATCGTCCGAACCTGTCGAAGGATTATCTTGCCGGCACCGCACCGGAGGACTGGCTGCCGCTGCGGCCGGACGAGTTCTATCGTAAGGCCGGTATCGATCTTCGCCTCAACACCGAGGTCGCCGGGATCGACACGAAAGCGCGGCAGGTCGCGCTCTCCGACGGAAAGTCTGTGCTCTATGATCGCCTGCTGCTGGCGACCGGCGCCGAGCCGGTGCGGCTGCCGATCCCGGGAGCCGACCAGCGGCATGTCCACCTGTTGCGGTCGGTGGCCGATTGTCAGGCGATCATCGCGTCCGCGAAAGGCGCGAAGCGGGCGGTTGTGATCGGGGCAAGCTTCATCGGACTGGAAGCTGCCGCTTCACTCCGCGCGCGCAAAATCGAGGTTCACGTCGTCGCACCGGAGCCGCGCCCGATGGAGCGCGTGCTCGGTCCCGAAATGGGTGACTTTGTGCGCGCCCTGCACGAAGAGCATGGCGTCATCTTTCATCTCGGCGATACCGTGGCGGCCATCAACGGCAAGCAGGCGACACTGAAAAGCGGCAGCACGCTGGAAGCCGATCTGGTCGTGGTTGGCGTCGGCGTGCGTCCCCGGCTGACGCTGGCCGAGCAGGCGGGCCTTGCGATTGATCGCGGTGTCGCCGTGAACGAGTTCCTCGAAACCAGCATTCCCGGCATCTTCGCCGCAGGCGACATCGCGCGCTGGCCCGATCCGCATTCGCGAAAGAATATCCGGGTCGAGCACTGGGTGGTGGCCGAGCGTCAGGGCCAGACCGCGGCGCGCAACATGCTGGGGCAGCGCGAGCCGTTCGATGCGGTGCCATTCTTCTGGAGCCAGCACTACGACGTGCCGATCAACTATGTCGGCCATGCCGAAGCGTGGGATGAGATCGCGATCGATGGTGACGTCAAGGCAAAGGACTGCCTCCTGCGCTACAAGAGCGGAGGTCGCGTGCTCGCCGTCGCGTCAATCTACCGCGACATCGCCAGCCTGGAGGCTGAGCTTGCGATGGAGCAGGGGCGCGAGCCCTGAGCAAGCTTTCCGGCCATCAGGCGCCGGCACTATCGCGCTGCGCGAACTCGTGAGATATCCAGCAGACCCGCCAGCTTGGCGCGCGGCTGAATCAGGTCATCCAAAGTGTAGCCGTCGAGCACTTCGATGAAGGCGTCTGCCGCTTTTTTTAAAGCGCGTTTCAGGATGCAGCCCGGACGAATGGTGCAGGAGGCATTGAGCGGTTCGAAACAGGATACGATCGCCATATCCGGTTCCGTTGACCGGACGAGTTCACCAAGCCCGATCGACTTGACCGGCTTCGCCAGCCTTAATCCGCCGCCGCGGCCCCGCACGGTTTCAACATAGCCGGCCATGCCGAGCTCATGGGCGACCTTCATCAGATGGTTCCTCGAAATGCCGTAACTGTCTGCAATCTCGGCAATTGTCGACAGCCGATCCTCCTTCAGCGCAAGGTACATCAGCATTCGCAGCGCATAGTCGGTATGGACGGTCAGGCGCACGCATTTCCTCGGCGATAGGGGCAGTCATAAAAGATGTACCGAAAATATTGCTTTATCTCAAGGGCAAGTCTATAAGATGTATGAATAATACATGTTATGGGAGTTCTATGATGGCGAATACCGTCTCGATCGGCGGCATGGCAAAGATCGATCATGTTTCCGAAGAGGGCATTCGCCGGCTGGTCGACGGCTTCTATGCGAAGGTCAGACGTGACCCGGAACTTGCGCCGATCTTCCTGCGCGCCATTCCCGGCGACTGGCAACCACATTTGAACAAGATGTACGATTTCTGGTCCTCCGTGATGCTCACGACCGGACGCTACAAGGGCAATCCTGTGATCAAGCACCAGGTGCTGCCGGGAATGAAAATTTCACTGTTCGAACGCTGGCTGGTACTTTTCAATGAGACATGCGACGAGCTGTTCGACGAAGACGTCAGCGGCGTCTTTCGCGGCAAGGCTGCGCGCATCGCCGAAAGCCTGAGGCTCGCCTTGTTTTATCGGCCGGACCGCCCCTGGCCGCCGGCCGCCGCGAATTGAATTTTCGCCGGTAGCGTTTTTCCAATAAAGGCCTGTTCCGGACTTGGATCGGGACGGAGACTGGCTCGTGTGAAGAAACGCGTCGATACCGGCTCGAGCAGGCGAGAGTCGTCGGAACCTCTTCATCATGCGCAGGTTACCTCCGCCAAGGAGCCTCGCATCGATGCTTGCCGCCGAAACATCTGCGCTTCATAGCTCGGCGGTAAAAACGGATGTTCCGGCGCGGCTTGATCGATTGCCGTGGAGCCGCTTCCATCTTCTCATCGTCGTTGGCCTCGGCGTCACCTGGATCCTGGACGGGCTTGAGGTCACCATTGTCGGCGCGCTCGGGCCGGCGCTGCAGAGCCCGCAGACGCTGCACCTATCGAGCGAAAATCTCGGCGCAGTGGCGTCCTTTTATGTCCTCGGTGCGGTGCTCGGCGCGCTGATTTCGGGCTGGGCAACCGATCGGCTCGGGCGGCGACTGATCTTCTACGCGACGTTGCTGGTCTATCTCGCGGGCGTTCTCCTGAGTGCCTGCGCCTGGAATTTTCTCAGCTTTGCCTGTTTCCGGATGCTGACCGGCCTTGGCATCGGCGGCGAATATTCCGCGGTCAATTCCGCCATCGACGAATTGATCCCTGCAAAATATCGCGGCCGCATCGACCTGATCGTCAACGGCAGTTTCTGGCTGGGTGCGGCCGCCGGCGCCGCCGTGACGCCGCTGCTGCTCAATCCGAACCTGCTCGCGGTCAATGTCGGCTGGCGACTGGGATTCGGGATCGGCGGCGTGCTCGGACTCTCGATCCTCCTGCTCAGGCGCTTCGTGCCGGAAAGCCCGCGATGGCTGGTGACGCATTGCCGCAGCGAGGAAGCCGAAAAGACCGTTGGCGACATCGAAGCAATCGTTGCCGCCGAGACCGGCGAAAAGCTCGAACCGGTCAGGACGACGCTGACGGTGCATCCAAGAAGGTCGTTCGGGCTCGGCATGATCTTCGCGTCGATGTTCGGAGAACACCGCGCGCGCAGCCTGCTCGCACTCACACTGATGGTCGCGCAATCGTTTTTGTATAATTCGGTATTCTTCAGCTACGGGCTCATTCTCGCGCACTTCTATGGCGTGCCGGAACAGCGGGTCGGGTTTTACCTGCTGCCGCTTGCGCTCGGCAATTTCTGTGGGCCGCTGTTGCTCGGCACCTGGTTCGATACCGTCGGGCGGCGGACGATGATCGGCGGCACTTTCGCCATCAGCGGGATTTTGCTTCTCCTTACCGCGCTGTTGTTCGGCGCCGGCCTCCTGTCGGAGATAACCCAGACCGCCGCCTGGCTGCTGATCTTCTTTTTCGCTTCCGCCGCGGCAAGCTCGGCCTATCTGACGGCGAGCGAGATCTTTCCGCTCGAGACCAGGGCGCTGGCAATCGCCTGTTTTTATGCGCTCGGCACGGCGATCGGCGGCAGCCTGTCACCGCTCCTGTTCGGCTGGCTGATCGGGTCGGGCTCAAGCTGGATGGTCAGCATCGGCTATGCGATCGCGGCGCTGCTGCTTCTTGTCGCGGCCGTGACGGAGTGGAAACTCGGGATCGACGCCGAGGGACGGTCGCTGGAGGATATCGCCAGCCCGCTTTCCAGCCGGAGCTGATCATTCGGCGGGCCTGTTCGTCGTCCTTCCAGGGCTCGGCGCAGCCGGACGGCGGGGCCGGCGCGACACATTTCTAGTTTTTTGTTTACCAATTGTTATGCCTACCGAATTCGGTAACGCGTCTTTAATTGCGAACCCCATAGGGTCCCATCGTGCGGTTCGAGGTGGACTGCGCCTCCGTCCAGGATGGCCGGACGTTTGCGTGCGCGTTGGAGTTCCTCATGGATATCATGACGGGCGTTGGGCTCGTGTGCGGCATGATCGTCATTGCGACGATGATGCTGCTCGGCGGCGATCTGAGCTTGTTCCTCAGCGAACATGCCGTGATCATCATCTTCGGCGGATCGATTGCCGCCACCATGATCCGCTTTCCGCTCAGCGCACTCGTCCACGGCCTGCCGCTCGGCGCCAAATTCGCCTTCACGATGAGCCGGTTGTCGGCGCATGAACTGGTCGACGAACTGGCCCGCATCGCCGAGATCGCGCGCAAGCAGGGCCCGGTCGGTCTCGAAAAGGTCGAAACCAACGAGCCGTTCCTGGCCAAAGGTATCCGCTACGTCGCCGACGGCTATGATCTCGAATTCATCCGCGACAATCTCGAACGCGACCGCGACAATTTCCTGATGCATCTCGACGAGGGCAGCAAGATCTACCGCGCCATCGGCGACTGCGCCCCGGCCTTCGGCATGATCGGCACCCTGATCGGCATGGTGCAGATGTTCGCCAACATGACCGACCCCTCCAAGCTCGGTCCGTTCATGGCGACCGCGCTGCTCGCCACGCTCTACGGCGCGCTGGTCGCCAACCTGTTCTGTCTGCCGATCGCCGACAAGCTGCACGGCAAGCTGCTGGACGAGGAGACGAACCGCACCCTGATCATCGACGGCATCCTGATGATTCGCGACTCCAAGAGCCCGACCCTGGTGCGGGAAATGCTGCTCGCCTATCTGCCGGAGAAGCATCGCCACGCCGAGGGCGAGCCGGTTCCGGCCTGATGCCGCACGCCCGGACGTAAGCCATGGCCAAGAAGAAGCGCGGCGATGCACACGGGGGCGGTCACGGCTGGTTCGTGACATTCGCCGACCTGATGGGCCTGATGATGAGCTTCTTCGTCATGCTCGTCGCCTTCTCGACGCAGGACGCCCAGAAGCTGAAGATCGTCGCCGGCTCGATGCGCGACGCCTTCGGCATCCAGAGCGAGGCGCGCTACGCCGGCATCATCGAATCCGACGGTCTGCCGACCCGTCCCAAGCTCAAGAACACCGACCACATCCAGCCGGAAGACGCCTCGAACACGCCGACGCCGGACCAGCAGGACCGCGATCGCACCTCGGGTGCCAAGATCAAGGTCGACCGCGACTTCGCGCTGGCCGCGGCCTCGCTCCGCCAGGCGCTGCAGGACATGCCGGAACTCACCGAGATGTCCAAGCACATCATGTTCGAGGAGACCAAGCAGGGGCTCAATCTCGAGATCGTCGACCAGGACGGCCGCTCGATGTTCCCCGACGGCTCCAAGGTGCCCTATGACCGCACCCGTCGGCTGATCGAGAAGCTGGCCATTCCCCTGAAGGCAACGCCGCTGCGTGTCTCCATCGCCGGCCACACCGCCGCGGGCTTCGTGCCGACCCGCAGCGACTACGGCGCATTCGACCTGTCGGCCGATCGTGCCAATGCGGTGCGCCAGATCCTGGAGCGGGAAGGGCTGCCGCCCTCGCACATCTTCGCCGTCTCCGGCAAGGCGGATACCCAGCCGCTGTTCCCCGACGATCCCTCGCTTGCGGTCAACCGGCGGGTCACCATCACCTTGATGCGTGAGGATCCGCCGCTGCCGCCGAATTTGAAGCCGTAGGCTGATTCCGCTACGATTTTACCTGGTGACATTTTGACGTTTCGGCGCTCGAAGTGGCCTCGGCGTCACGGTAGCCGGCCGGGCGCCTGCTAGGATTGACCTGTCGCCGAGAAGCGTCCAAAGGCGCCGGATCGAATCCAGGGAAGAAGCGTTTTCCATCGCCATGACGGCCAGCATCACATCGACCGAGGGCCAGGAGGGGACAGTTACCTCGGGCTTTTGGGCTTTGACCCTCGGCAGCATCGGTGTCGTCTTCGGCGATATCGGCACCTCGCCGCTCTACGCCTTTCGCGAGGCGGTCGGCGGCGCGGCGCAGGGCCAGCCGGCTTCGCGCGTCATGGTGCTCGGGGTGCTGTCGCTGATCCTCTGGGCGCTTCTCATCGTCGTCACCGCCAAATACGTCCTGCTCCTGCTGCGCGCCGACAACAACGGGGAGGGCGGCACGCTGTCGCTGATGGCGCTGAGCCAGCGCGCAATGGGGCGGCGGAGCTGGGTGCTGCTCGCGCTCGGCGTGGTCGGCGCCTCGATGTTCATCGGCGATTCGATGATCACGCCGGCAATCTCCGTGCTCTCGGCGGTTGAAGGTCTCAAGCTTGCCACCCCTGCTCTTGATCCCTACG
>DASZTN010000051.1:0-65562 GCA_035547995.1 Bradyrhizobium sp.
GAGTTCAAGTAAACCGGGTACGGAAAGCCAGGCGCATCGTCGTTGCGCTAACCGCCACCCCTACCTCGCCACCGTCTGCACCACGCTGCTCACCGGGCGGGCGCTGGCGATCGGCTGCTTGATGTCCTTCTGCACCATCGCGTCATATTCGGGCAGCGTCTGCAAGGGCGCCCTGGCTTTCATCTGCACCACCTTGTAGCCGCCGGCCTTGAGGCGGCGCAGCAGTTCGGGCAGCGCCTCGGCGGTGTGCTTCTGGAAATCGTGCATCAGGATGATGCCCTTGCCGAGCTTGTCGAGCCTGCCCATGACGTTCTCGATGATCTTCTCGGGCGTGCTCGCCTTCTTGTAATCCTGCGAGTCGATATCGCAGGAAAAGATTGCGACATTGCGCTGGCCGAGATAGGCCACCGCTTCCGGATTGTGCTGCAGCTCGGGGAAGCGGAAGAACGGCGCCGGTGCGGTGCCGAGCGCAAGTTTTACGGCGCTCATGCCCATCTCGATCTCGTCCTTGACCTGCTGCGGGCCCAGCTTCTTGCTGTTGAGATCGGCATGCGACCAGGTGTGGGTGCCGACGGTGTGGCCGGCGGCGAGCACCTGGCGGAGAATTTCCGGATGCCAGGAGGCGTGCTTGCCGATCGAGAAGAACACCGCCTTGGTGCACTGATCGGCCAGCGCCTTCAGCACCGCCGGGGTGTTGCCCGGCCACGGGCCGTCGTCGAAGGTCAGCACCACTTCCTTGTCGCTCAGGAAGTCGAACTGTTTGAAATGCTCGAAGCCGAAGCCGGGTCCGCCTGTGGTGTCGACCTCGACGACGCGGCTGACGCCGAGCGCATCCGGGTTGGAGCAGGGCGTCTCCGCCTGCGCGGCCATGATCGGCGCCGGGGCGGCAGGGGCGGGTGCCGACGTCGCCGGCCTGGCCGCAATCGCGGCGGTGAGATCGGTCGAATTGGCTTCGGTCGCGGCCCTGGCCGCTTCGTTTGCCGCCAGTTTGGGCGATGGCGCGGCGGCGACGGTCGCCGGCGCCGAAGCGATCCGGATGTGAGGCGCGGCAGTCCAGTACCATATCGCGACGATCAGGCCAGCCGAAACCAACGTCGCCAACATCAGGCCCAACGCGCTACGCATGTCTACTCTTCCCCACCACGCAAATTGCTGGAACCCGGGGAGGGGCCCGGAATTAAAAGATCGGCCAATGGGTGACGTTTCCGCCGCACCCAATTCCCTCGTCGCTGTCATTAATGAGAAATAGACGTTAACGCCGTCCCAACGCGAACCAGGCTGAGGCGATGATTTTCGCCAGGCCGCCGATCGGTTTCGAATGCGTTGACAGCGTCGTGGTGCCGGAATTTGATCCCCGCGAGGGGACGCTTTGAGGAATAAAGTGATGGTCAGGTTTGTTTCATTCGTCCCGCTCGCCGCCCTTCTTGGTGTTGTTTCCATCGCCTTTCCACCGGCTTCCGCACAGACGACGGAGCGCGAGCACGATGCCTGCACTCGCGACGTGGTTCGTCATTGCCGCGCGGTCATGAATGACGGCGACCAGGCCGTGCTGGCCTGCCTGAAGGAACACCGTTCCCGCATCAGCAGGGGCTGCAACAAGATCCTGGTCGAACACGGGCAATAGGCTGCGCGGGCGGCAAGGTACGATCCCGAAAGCTTCGCGCCAGTGTTGCGCTTTGGCGAATGACTCGCTCCCTGTCATTCCGGGGCGCCGCAACGCGGCGAACCCGGAATCCATCCCACGGCTCGCACTTGCGGTTCGATGGATTCCGGGTTCACGCGCGAAGCGCGTGCCCCGGAACGACGAATGAACCGCGGGAGTCACAACGATAGCCGTCATATCCCGTTGAGCTCGGCCTGCTATCGCGGGTGCGGCACAGTTAGGCCACGAACAATCGCGAAACTCGGCGATCGCTTCGTCGCGGCTGCCCGATCTTGAGGTTTCCGGGGGCGTTGCTTAGCTGTTCCACGTCCCTCCGGGAGTTTGGCTTGTGAGCATCGCTGAAGACCGCCAGGCGGATCGAACCCAGGCACCCGCCATGCCGCGGCCGCTGGTGCCGCCCCATCCGCCGCGTGCGCCGGAAACCATGACGGCGTTCGGCCGGATGGCGGCGATGCGCAAGAGCGCGATCGGAACCTGGACCCAGCGCGCCTATGAGGAAGACATCGTCCGCGGCAGCTTCTTCGGCCGCAACAGCTTCATCATCAACACGCCGGAGGCGATCCGGCATGTGCTGGTCGACAATTACGAGAATTATACCAGGACGCCGGCGGGCATCCGGGTGCTGCGGCCGATGCTGGGCGAGGGCCTCCTGATCGCCGAGGGCCGGGCCTGGAAATATCAGCGGCGGACGCTGGCGCCGGCGTTCACGCCGCGGGCGGTCGGCACGCTGGTGCCGCACATGATCGCTTCCATCGACGAGACCGTCGCGCAGCTCCGCAGCAAGGCCGCTGCGCCGGTCGATTTGCGCGAGGCGATGCAGCGGATGACGCTGGAGATCGCCGGCCGCACCATGTTCTCGCTCGGCATGGATCGCCACGGCGCGACGCTGCGCGATTTCGTCGTGGAATACAGCCGGACGCTGGCGCGCCCGCATTTCCTCGATCTGGCGCTGCCGCTGGGCTGGCCGACCCCGAAAGATTTTTCCCGCCTGTTCTTTCGCCGGCGCTGGACCCGGTTCGTCGCCATGCTGATGGCGGAGCGCCGCGCCGCCGGCAGGCAACAAGAAGGCGCGCCGCCGCACGATCTGTTCGACCTGATGGAGGCGGCGCGCGATCCTGAAACCGGCCAGGCCTTCACCGACGCCCAGCTCGGCGACCAGGTCGCGACCATGATCCTCGCCGGTCACGAGACCACTGCGACCGCCCTGTTCTGGTCGCTCTATCTCCTGTCGCTCGATCCGGCGACGCAGGAGCAATTGGCCGGGGAGGTGCGGGGCGCGGGCGGCGGCCCGCTCGAGATCGAGCGGCTGAAATTCACCCGCGCCGTGATCGACGAGACCCTGCGGCTCTATCCGCCGGCCTTCCTGATCGCGCGCGCCGCCGCCGGGCCGGATGAGGTTGCCGGAGTTTCGATCCGCAAGCGCGACGCCATCCTGATCGCGCCGTGGCTGCTGCACCGGCATGAGAAGCTGTGGGACCGGCCGAACGCCTTCATCCCGTCGCGCTTCATGCCGCCGGCGCCGCCGCCGGACCGCTATGCCTATCTGCCGTTCGGCGTCGGCCCACGCATCTGCATCGGCGCGCATTTTGCGATCACCGAGGCAGTGCTGGCGCTGGCCAAGCTGATCGGCGCCTTCAAGGTCGAACTGATCGACAAGGATCCGATCATGCCGGTCGGCATCGTGACGACGCAGCCCGACCGTTCACCGATGTTTGCCATTTCACCGCGCTGACAGGTTTTCTCTGATGAGCAATATCGACGCCCAGATCGCAGCGTTGCGGCGCGCCGCCGACCCGGCGGTCGTGGATGCGATCGGGGGATTGATCGAGCAGGGCGAGGATCACGAGCTCAACCGCGTCAACCTCCTGGATTTCTCGGCCCGCAACGGGCTTGACGAGGAGCAGGTGATCGCCGGCTTCCTGCACGCCTCGCGGCTCGGGTTGTTCGACCTGACCTGGAACGTGCTGTGTCCCGGCTGCGGCGGCGTGCTTGATGCGCATTCGACGCTCAAGCATCTGCGCAGCGATGATTATCATTGCGGCCTGTGCGCCTGCGGCTATGAAGCCTCCGTCGACGAGCAGATCGAGGTCGCCTTCACCGTCAGCCCGCTGGTGCGGCGGATCGCGGCGCATGATCCCAACACGCTGCCGATCTGGGATTATTTCAAGCAGGTGTTCTGGTCTTCCGGCGTCGATTTCGACCAGGAATCGGTCAAGTCGCTGTCCAACGACGTCGTGCTGCAGGCGCTCGAGCTGCAGCCGGGCCAGAAGACCGAGCTCAACCTGCAATTGCCGCCGCAATTCATCATCGTGTTCGAGCCGGTGACCCATGCCGCGCGGTTCATCGACGTGCAGGGCGAGCCGACCGACGAGCTGCAGCATCTGTCGCTGGTCTACAACAAAGTGGGCTCGCCGGTGGAAACGACGTCGCTGCGCCCCGGTCCGCTGCTACTGTCGCTCGACAACCAGGCGACGCGGCGGGTGCTGCCGTCGGTGTTCATCGCGGCCGATGCGCTGCATCACCTGATCGGCCGGCGTAAGCCGTTCATCACCGCGAAGCGGATGCTGAGCAACCAGACCTTTCGCGATCTCTACAAGGCCGACAATCTCGACATCGACCAGCGGCTCAAGATCACCTCGCTGACCTTCCTGTTCACCGATCTCAAGGGCTCGACCGCGCTCTATGAGCGGGTCGGGGACCTCGCCGCTTTCGATCTGGTGCGCGCGCATTTTCACGTGCTGATCGAGATCATCGCCTCCGAGAAGGGTGCGGTGGTGAAGACGATCGGCGATGCCGTGATGGCGACCTTCGTCCGGCCCGAGCATGCGCTGGCGGCGGCGTTCAAGATGCGCACGGCGATGGACAAGCTCAATGCCGAGCGCGGCAGGCGGGATCTGGTGGTCAAGATCGGCATCCATGAAGGCTCGTGCCTTGCGGTGATGCTCAACGAACGCCAGGATTATTTCGGCCAGACCGTCAATATCGCCGCGCGGGTCCAGGGCCTTTCGACCTCGCAGGCGATCCACATCACCGGGCCGGTGATCGATGCGCCCGCCGTGGCCGCGCTGCTCGACAGGGAAGCCGTCAGGCCGATCCAGAAGCAGGCGGCGTTGCGCGGCATCTCCGACAAGGTGGTGGTCTACGAGATCCCCTGAGGCAGATCGCGGAAGCTACTTTGGTCGTAAGACGGATGCCGGATATTCAAGGTTTTCAGCCGGCAGATTGCCGAAACGTAATGTAATCGCCGGAACGTCGACGGATTGCATGGGTTTATTTTCTGAACCATATATCGGTCATCGCCGCCATGGCGCGGCTAACAGATTTCACCCCATTCGGTAGAGATTGATGCTGGACGGACTACGCCAATTCATTGCCGACGTCGTGTCTCCCAACGCGCATCACGGCCGCAGCTTTGACGATACCGGATATCGCCTCGCGGCTACGGCGCTGTTGATTCACGTCATCTCGCTCGACGGCGAGCCGTCGGCTGCCGAGAAGCGCAAGCTGCACGGCCTGATCGAATCGCATTTCGGTCTCGATCCCGGCAGCGCCGATGACCTGATCGCCTCCGCCACGCTGGTCGAAGGCGAGGCGGTCGATCTCTATCACTTCACCAGCGTCATCATGCGCTCGGTGAATGACGAGGGACGGCTGCGCATCGTCGAGATGATGTGGGAACTGGTCTATGCCGATGGCCAGGTCAGCGAGTTCGAGGACAATGTGGTGTGGCGCGCGGCCGATCTGCTCGGTGTCTCATCCCGCGACCGGATCGATCTCAAGCATCGCGTAGCCGAACGCCAGCCGGCGCCCGCCAGGGACACGACCGATATCGCAGGCGCGACGAGTTAGGTTCGCTACGCAGAGACACTCTTGCCGCGGCGACACGTTTACCGCAGCCCGGCACAGCAATGACGGAATAACATCGCGGACAGGGTCTTATCGTATCGACGACTACTTTGATGAAGTACTTCGTTGATGCTCAAGGATCAGGCGCATGGAAAAATCCGAGCCTACGAAAGATCCGGGCCGGCAGGCTCATTGGGAAAATGTCTACAACACCAAGGGCGAGCGCGAGGTCAGCTGGTTCCAGGAAAGTCCGGAGCCTTCGCTGGAGCTGATCGGTTTGGCCGGCGCTGCGCCGTCGTCCGCCATCATCGATATCGGAGGCGGCGCATCGCGGCTGGTCGATGTCCTGCTGGCTCAGGGCTACCGCGATGCCACCGTGCTGGACCTCTCAGCCGCGGCACTCGCGGCAGCGCGGGAGCGGCTGGGCCGTGATGCGGACCGCGCGAAGTGGATCGTCGCCGACGTGACGGTCTGGCGGCCTCCGCAGCACTACGACGTCTGGCATGACCGCGCGGCATTCCATTTCCTCACCGCGACTGAGGCGCAACAGGCCTATGTCGAGCGCCTGCGACAGGCGCTGAAGGTCGGCGGCCATGCCATCATCGGGACATTCGCGCCCGATGGTCCGGAAAAATGCAGCGGCCTGCCGGTGCAGAGGCACAGCGCCGAGACCGTCGGCATGCTGCTCGGAGCCGGTTTCAGGCTGGTGGACAGCCGGCGGCACCAGCACGCGACACCGTGGCAATCGGTGCAGAATTTTCAATTCAGCAGCTTCGTCCGGACCGGCTAAAGCGTTTCGAGCGAAAGACTGCCCCGGACCTGATCCGGGATGGATTCCGGCTCGCGTCAAGAAAACGCGTCAAAACAAGAAAATCGACTCCGGTTCTGATGGAATCAGAACCGGAAGCGCTCCAAGCGCCAAGCGCGGGGCGAACACCCGACGTGACCGAATTTTAATCCGGCTGTCGTTTTCAGGCTGCCCAAATTTAGTTCGCGGACGAAAACCGGTCGGAAACAAGCAGCTAAAGCATGATCCGGAAAAGCGGGGGGCGGTTTTCC
Source organism: Bradyrhizobium sp. (assembly GCA_035547995.1). Taxonomy (GTDB): domain Bacteria; phylum Pseudomonadota; class Alphaproteobacteria; order Rhizobiales; family Xanthobacteraceae; genus Bradyrhizobium. The sequence goes on from DASZTN010000051.1 coordinate 6,569, forward strand.
GGAAAGATCATGCTCAAACAAAGAGATGGGCCTGCCGCGGGCGCGCATTTTATTGCTGTTCAATTCCATGCCTGCATCCCCGTTCGCACGCCATGCCGGCGGGTCACTTGCGGCTGACGAACGCCCCGCCTAAAGCGTAAGCTCTCGTTCCGGCGATCGCCGAGAACCTCGTCAACCGGAGCAAGAGCTTTAACATCGTGACCGATCGTGTGACGCTGATTACAGGTGCCTCGGCAGGGATTGGCGCCGAGCTGGCGCGGGTGTTTGCTGCGAATGGCCATCGCGTGGCGCTGGTTGCGCGTCGCGCCGATCGGCTGACCAAATTGGCCGGCGAGATCGCGGCGGCCGGCCGCCCGGCGCCGATCGTGATCGCCTGCGATCTCGAACAGCTGGACGCCGGCGACAGGATTGCAGCAGCGCTTGATGCCGCAGGCGTCGAGGTCGAGTTCGTGGTCAATAATGCCGGCTTCGGCCTGTTCGGCAGGGCGGTCGAATTGGATCGCGCCGCGCAGCTTGGCATCATCGCGGTCAATATCCGTGCGTTGACGGAATTGTCGCTGCGCTTTTCCGACAGCCTGATCCGCCACCGGGGCGGCATCCTCAATGTCGGCTCGATCGCCGGCTTCCTGCCGGGGCCGGGGATGGCGATCTATTATGCCTCCAAGGCCTATGTAGTGTCCTTTACCGAGGCGCTGCATAACGAGCTGGCGCCGCGCGGCGTCCGGGTGACCGTGCTGTGTCCGGGGCCGGTGCAAACCGAATTCCAGGCGCGGGCCGGATTCAACCCGGGGCTTGATTCCAGCATCCTCGACGTTTCCGCCGCCGAAGTCGCCCGCCAGGGCTATCGCGGGCTGATGAGCAATCAGCGGGCGGTATTCCCCGGCATCGGCATCAAGATCATGCCGTTCCTGCTGCGGTTGTTTCCGCGCGGATTTGTGCTGGCGGCGGTCGGCCGGTTCCAGCTCCGCCAGCGCGCCTGACGCAATTCGTCGACGAATCACCATATACAGGCGGTATCGCCGGTTCTGGCCTGCTATTTGCTTCGAAATCTCCCAAAGAAAACCTGAAATTAACCGATGCTTAGGCATGATTTCGGGCTGGACCGCCGCCAATAAGAGCCATGACATTGCTTCCCCCGGCCCGTGACCAGAATGTGTTGCCCTTTCCCGGCAGGCGATCTGTCTCCGCCGGGAACCGGGATGCCCAGGCCGAACCCGCGCTGCCGGTCCTGATCGTCCTGCATCAGGAGACCTCGACCCCGGGCCGAGTCGGCAATGCGCTGCGGGCGCTTGGCCATCCCCTGGACATCAGGCGTCCGCGGTTCGGTGACGCACTGCCGGAGACGCTGGATGGTCACGCCGGCGCGGTGATTTTCGGCGGTCCGATGAGCGCGAACGATCCCGACGATTTTGTGCGGCGGGAGATCGACTGGATCGCGGTGCCGCTGCGCGAGCAGCGGCCGTTTCTCGGCATCTGCCTCGGCGCCCAGATGCTCGCCAAGCAATTGGGCGCTCGCGTTGCTCCGCATGAGCAGGGCCGCACCGAGATCGGCTATTACCCGATCCGGCCGACCGCGGCGGGGCTGGCGCTCTGCCCGGAGTGGCCGGCGCAGGTCTATCACTGGCACCGCGAGGGATTTGAACTGCCCTATGGTGCCGAATTGCTCGCCGAGGGCGATGACTTTCCGGTGCAGGCGATCCGCTCCCGCCACGCCTTCGGCTTCCAGTTTCATCCCGACGTGACCTACGCGATGATGCATCGCTGGACCACGCGCGGCTGCGAACGCCTGAGCCTACCCGGGGCGCGGCCGCGCCACCTGCACTTTGCCGATCGCGCCATGCATGACGTGGCGGAGCGTGCCTGGCTGAAGCATTTTCTCGACGACTGGCTGGCGCGCGTCCCGATGCCGGTGCTGGCGCAAGCCGCGGAATGAACAAGCCGGCTACTGCTTGCTGTTCCGTTCAGGTCTCGTCCTTGCATGGCAATCCGCGTCCGCGCATCACGCGCCCGGCGCTGCCGGCAAGGTTCGCCTGAAAAAAGAATTTCCCTGAACGAAAAAATTTCCCTGAACGAAAAGATGTCGTCTGCGGAGGCTGGTGGAGCCAGGCGGGATCGAACCGCCGACCTCATCATTGCGAACGATGCGCTCTCCCAGCTGAGCTATGGCCCCTCCGCGACCCGCCTCGATGGTTCGAGGCAGGACGACAATCGGCGCCATTTACAGTCCGGCCCGAGGACAAGTCAAGAACGCCGAATCGCCGCTTTTGCTTAAGCACGGCACAGGAACTTCCTTGTTTGCCAGGGGGGGAACCGATATCTAGCAGAAAGTCCAATCCGCGACTGAAACCGCGAGTAGCCCCCATATGCGTGCCGTTCTCGACATCGTTCTGATGGTCCTCGATCTCTATGTCTGGCTGCTGATTGCGTCTGCCATCCTGTCCTGGCTGATCGCTTTCAACGTCGTGAACACGCGCAACCAGTTCGTCGCGGCAGTGTCGGAGTTCCTCTATCGCATCACCGAGCCGCTGCTGGCGCCGATCCGCTCATTCATGCCGAATCTCGGCGGCATCGACATCTCGCCGATCATTCTGATCCTGATCATCATGTTCATCCAGCGGGTGATCATCTATTACATCTATCCGGCGGTGTTCTGATCGCGGAGGTGTGACGCCGGATGGATGCTCGGCATGGATCCCTGGCGTTATTCGACTGAGGGCATCAGTATTGCGCTGCGTGTAACGCCGCGCGGCGGCCGTGACGGCATCGACGGCATCGAAACCCTCGCCAATGGCCGCACGGTGCTCAAGGTCCGGGTCCGCGCCATCGCCGACGGCGGCGAGGCCAACCGGGCCGTCACCGAGCTGTTGGCAAAAGCGCTCGGCGTGCCGAAGGCGCATGTGAGGCTGCTGTCCGGCGCCACGTCGCGGCTCAAGCAGGTCGCGGTGGATGGGGATCCGGCAAGGCTCGGCGAGAGCCTGCGCAAGCTGACGACCGCGCAAGGAACGAAGGATCAGGGATGACGGCTGCGATCATCGACGGAAAGACCATTGCCGCGGAGCTTCGTGAGCGCGTCGCTGCGGAGGTCGTTCGCGTCGGCCGCGAGCACCGGCTTGTTCCCGGCCTTGCGGTGGTGCTGGTGGGCAATGATCCCGCCAGCGAAGTCTATGTCCGCAGCAAGCACACCCAGACCCAGGCCGCCGGCATGGCCTCGTTCGAGCATAAATTGCCGGCGGATGTGAGCGAGGGCGACCTGCTGGCGCTGATCGACAGGCTCAACCACGATCCCGCGGTGCATGGCATCCTGGTGCAATTGCCGCTGCCGAAATCGCTTCACGCCGAGACCATCATCAATGCGATCGACCCGGCCAAGGACGTCGACGGGCTGCATCCGATCAATGCCGGCCGGCTCGCCAGCGGTCTGTCCGCGCTGTCGCCATGTACGCCGCTCGGCTGCATCATCCTCAGCAAAAGCGTGCATCCGTCGCTGGAGGGCATGAACGCCATCGTCATCGGCCGCTCCAATCTGGTCGGCCGTCCCCTGGTGCAGTTGCTGCTCAACGAAAACGCCACCGTGACGATCGCGCATTCGCGCTCGCGCGACCTGGCGCAACTCTGCGCGCGCGCCGATCTGGTCTATGCCGCGGTCGGCCGGCCGGAAATGGTGCGCGGCGACTGGATCAAGCCGGGCGCCACGGTGATCGATGTCGGCATCAACCGGCTGCAGGATCAATCCGGCAAGACCCGCCTGGTCGGCGATGTCGCCTTTCAGGAGGCGCTGAATGTGGCCGGCGCGATCACCCCGGTGCCCGGCGGCGTCGGCCAGATGACGGTGGCGTGCCTCTTGGTGAACACGCTGCGCGCAGCCTGCGCGATCGCAGGCCTGCCGAAGCCGGGCGTGTAGAGTTTACATTCCCTCCCCTTGGTGGGGAGGGTCAGGGGGGAGGGGTGAGCCACAGGCACCGAATTCGCGGGTACCCCCTCTCCAACTCTCCCCGACACGGGGGGAGAGAGCGGAGTGGCGTTCGTGGCGCCTTCAACGCCTACTTCTTCTTCGCCCGCTCGATGCTTTCCAGGATCAGCTTCTGCGCTTCGGCGGCATCGCCCCAGCGCAGCACCTTGACCCATTTGCCGCTTTCGAGATCCTTGTAGTGCTCGAAGAAGTGCTGGATCTGCTGCAGCGTGATGTCGGGCAGATCGTCGTAGTTCTTCACCTTGTCGTAGCGCTGCGTCAGTTTCGAGGTCGGCACCGCGATGATCTTCTCGTCGCCGCCGGCTTCGTCCTCCATGAACAGCACGCCGACCGGGCGCACGCTCATCACCGCGCCCGGCACGATCGCGCGGGTGTTGGCGACCAGCACGTCGCAGGGATCGCCGTCATCCGACAGCGTGTGCGGGATGAAGCCGTAATTTCCGGGATAGCGCATCGCGGTGTAGAGAAAGCGGTCGACCACCAGCGTGCCGGCCTGCTTGTCCATCTCGTATTTGATCGGCTCGCCGCCAACCGGCACTTCGATGACGACGTTGACGTCGTGGGGTGGATTTTTTCCGATCGAAATGGCGTCGATGCGCATACACGGCTCCGCGAGCTCAAGAAGTGATGTTGGATAAGGTTATGGCGCACGCAACGCCGGCGTCGCCGCGTGGTCAAGCCGGCTTAATCCGAGAACCTTAATTGGTCCAGCGCTTTAATGGCCGAGAACGCTAATTGGCCCAGAACGCTAATTGGTCCAGGCGAAAGCGACCTTGTCGAGCGACTTGGGTCCGAATTTTTCCGACGAACGCGCCACCATGCGGCCGCCGAGAGCGCGATAAAACTCCGTCGCCGGATCGTTGTCGGAGAGCGCCCACACCACCATGCTTCGCAGCCCGCTCTGCATCAGGTCGCGCCGTGCCGCGGTGAACAGGCGGCGGCCGAAACCGAGGCCCTGGAATTCCGGGCGCAGATAGAGCTCGTAGATCTCGCCTTCGAAATGCAGGCTGCGGGCCCGGTTGCGGCCGTAATTGGCGTAGCCCGCGACCTTGTCGCCGAACACCAGCACGCTGACGCGGCTGCCCTTGCGGATCGCGCTGTCCCACCAATGCGGGCCGCGGCGGTTGATCAGCTTTTCCAGCTCGGCACCAGGAATGATGCCCTGATAGGCTGAACGCCAGGCTTCGTCATGGGTGGACGCCACCGCGGCTGCATCCGCAGCTTTGGCCGGCCGTACCTCGATCAGGGTTGTGCTCATGACCGGATCAAAGCAAGTCGCCGCGTTCGCTTCAAGGTCTATCCTTAATTATCGGTTAAGCTGTGGATTTTCTGCATCAGTTTTACGCTATCTGTATCGAAAAAGGACAGTCGCGCGCGTGGGATGCCGACGCACTTGCCGCTTAGCGTAGCATGATGCGGCGAGCATGGCTGTTCGGTCCGCAGGATCGTCACGGGAAAGTGCACTGGACTCGATCCGCAGCCTGTGGTGAGCCGCGCGAATCGCTTTCCTTGCCTTCAGTCAGGTACGATGATGCAGTTCATCAGGATATTGTTGTTTCTGCTGGCGCTCGGCTCCGCCGGCCTGGCCGCCGCGCAGACCCCGTTCGGTCCGCAAGGCGCCGAGGGGCAGCCAAATCGCCGCCAGCCATGGCTGGTGCCGTCGCCCGATCCCGATGTCGCGGCGCATGCGCTGCTGTTTCGCCCTCCCGGTAACGGGCCGTTTCCGCTGGCCCTGATCGCCCATGGCTCGGCGCCGGACGCCGCACGCCGGGCGCAAATGCCACAACCGGAATATGCCGATCTGGCGGCGTGGCTGGTCGCACGCGGCTATGCGGTGCTGGTGCCGCAGCGGCCCGGCCATGGCGCGACCGGCGGTCCCTATCTCGAGGAGCAGGGCGGCTGCGACAATGCCGATTATTCCCGCTCCGGCTATGCCACCGCCGATTCGCTCAAGGCGGCGCTGGACTATCTGCGCGATCAATCCTTCGTGCAGCGGACCGGCTCGGTCGTGATCGGCGATGGCGAGGGAGGATGGGGCGCGCTGGCGCTGGCCGGCGAGGACCCGAAAGCCATTTCCGTCATCGTCGCCTTTGCGCCGGGGCGCGGCGGCCACGCCCATGACGTTCCCAACCAGGTCTGTTCGCCGCAGACATTGACGCAATCGGCTTCCGAGTTCGGCGAGGATGCGCATGTGCCGGTGATCTGGCTGGTGGCAGCCAATGACAGCTATTTCCCGCCGGACTTTTCCAGGAAAATGGCCGACGCGTTTCGCGCAGGCGGCGACAAGGTCGATTTCCGCGTCCTGCCGGCATTCGGCAGCGAAGGCCATGCGCTCGCCGACGCCGAAGGCGGCGACAGGATATTCGGGCCCGTGCTTGACGATGCGCTGAAGCTCGGGCCGGCCGCTGCCGGCAAGCGATGATGCTATGTAAGTGAAGCGATGGCCTCGCGCCCGATGCGGCGCGTGCAGGAGCAGGGCCGTCGCCGCTCTGGTTTCATCGTGGGGATGAAACCAGAAAAAGGATGAAAGACCGCGAGGGTCGCGCCGACTATTTCTTCAGATGCTTGGCGAAGAAATCGAGGCTGCGCGGCCAGGCGATATCGGCGCTGGCCTTGTCGTAGCTGGCGCGTTCGTCGCAATGGAAGCCGTGCTGTGCTCCCGGATAGACGAAGACCTCGACGTCCGGACGTTTGGCCTTGATGGTTTCGACATCGGTCAGCGGAATGCCGCTGTCCTTTTCGCCGAAATGCAATTGGGTCGGCACCTTCGGCTTGTCGTCGGCGAAGCGGACGATCGCGCCGCCGTAATAGCCGACCGCGGCCGAAAGTCCCGACAGCTTGGTCGCCGCCGCATAGGCGACGCTGCCGCCGAGGCAAAAACCGATGATACCGACCGGGCCGACATCCTTGACTGAATCGATAGCGGCCTGCGTGTCCATCAGCATCGCCGCCCAATCCGGACTGGCGACGAATTTGCGCGCCACGGCGACCTCATCAGGCGAATAGCCGCTCTGGAAGTTCGGCTCGATGCGGTCGAAGATCGACGGCGCCACCGCGACATAGCCGGCAGCCGCAAGACGATCGCACACCGCGCGGATATGATGGTTGACGCCGAAAATTTCCTGGATCACCACGATCGCGCCCTTGGGCGCTCCGGTGGGATCGGCGCGATAGCCGCCCAGTTGAAAGCCGTCCGAAGCCTTGAGCTTGATATCTTGTCCCACGTGTCACCCATTTGGTTGGTTTTTGGGGGGTATCGAGGCGGCCGTTGTATCGCCACAACGCGGTTTTCGCGAGGCCGATCTATTTGTTTGAGCATGATCTTTTCGAAAAGCCGGCCGCCACCTTTTGCGATCATGCGCTAAACTTTTAACGTTTGAGGTAGATCGCCGTTCATCACGCCTATTAAGCCCGGAGGAACCCGATCGACGGTATTCTCTAGTGTCGGCGCGCGCCACAAGTCCGCGCCGCAAGTCAAAGAGGATCCATGACAGCTCTAGCCAAAAAGATTCCGACCAAACGCCGTCTGCTTCTGGCGTCGGATCGGAGCGATCGGAGCAGCGAACTCGTCAGCATTCTGCAGTCCGTCGGCGATGTCGACACCATCTCCACCTCGGACATTCCCGACAATCCGGCGGGGCGCTTCTCGGGCATCGTGGTCGACATCAATCTGCGCTCGGCCGAGAGCGTGCAGCGGGTTCGCAACAAGCTGCGGGCCGATGCCTATCGTTCGGTGCCGCGCCTGTTCGTTCTCGCCGATGCGCTGCATCACGGCTCGATGCAGGCCTGGGCGCTGGGCGCAACCGACACGATCGCGCGTCCCTTCAATGCGGAAGGAATCCTGCAGCGCATCCGCGCCGCGTTTCCCGATGACACCAGCTATGACACCACCGAACGCGGCCACACCCTGAACGTCGGCGTCGCCGCCGCGCACAAGGTCATGGTCAAGATTTTCCAGAAACTGCCGGCGGGAATGCCGCTGAGGTTTGACGATATCGTCGAGGCCGAAAGCAAGATCCTCAAGGCGATCAAGCATTCATCGCTGCGGGAATGGCTGACGGTCGTCGGCTGCCATCACAATGCGAGCTATCGTCACTGCCTGTTCGTCACCGGCTTTGCGGTGGCCTTCGCGCAGCATCTCGGCATGCGCGAGGACGACCAGCGGCGCCTGGCGCGCGCCGCGCTGCTGCATGATGTCGGCAAGGCCTTTATCGCCGTTGATATCCTCGACAAGCCCGGCAAGCTGACCGATGAGGAAATGCTGGTGGTCCGCAAGCATCCGCGCCTCGGCTATGACGCGCTTGCTGCGCAAGGCGGTTTCCCGCTCGAAATGCTGGACGTGGTGCTGCACCACCATGAATTTCTCGACGGCACCGGCTATCCCGATGGGCTGCGCGCCGACCAGATCAGCGACATCGTGCGCCTCACCACCATCGTCGACGTCTATGCGGCGCTGGTCGAGAACCGCGCCTACCGGCTGCCGTTCACCCACAGCAAGGCGTTCGCGGTGATGGAACAGATGGGCGGCAAGCTCGACCAGCCGCTGCTGCAGGCGTTCCGCCCGGTCGCGATGGGCTCGGCCTACTGATCACGCCAGCTAATGCACGACGTCGACTTTCACCTTGGCGGTGCCGTCGTCGACCATGCCGAGCGCTTCGGCCGCCGAATAGGAGACATCGACGATCCGCCCCGGCACATAGGGGCCGCGATCATTGACGCGGACGGTGACGGATTTGCCGGTAGCGACATTGGTCACGCGCAGCCTGGTGCCGAAGGGCAGCGAGGGATGGGCGGCGGTCAGTTCATGCGTGTCGAATTTTTCGCCGCTCGCGGTCTCCTGGCTCTCGGTATAGAAGGAAGCGATGCCGCGCGAGGGCGTCGTGCCCGAATCCTTCTTCGCTGTCCTGAATGGCGTGTGCTTTCTCGCCACCCGCACGTGCTGGGAAGCCGCGACCCGGCTTTGATGATAGCGTTCGAGCCTGGCCTCTTTCGGGCCCGGGCTGAATTGCGATCTGCTGACGACGGAGGATTGCGCGCAGGCCGCCAATGATGCGGCGCCGGCGATGACGACAACAAGCTGCGCGGCATGCCTGATGCTGGCAGCCGAAACAAGGCACAACTTCAAACTGGCGCGGCGTGCGGCAATCTCGGCGCACGGCGCGCTGGCAAAGCTGATGTAAGACATCTTGCACCTGCTTGCCCCGCCCGCAGCGAAGTCCGTCAGGCAATGGAGGCCAAACCGTGTCAGCGCCACGTAAGGCGTGTCATCGCTGTTCGATTTCGGTCGGGTGTGACTATTTCGTCACGGCCGCATGTTCGAGCGGCGTTGTTGCGGCTCGTGTGAAGAAAACGCGTCGGAGCAAAAAAGCAGCGCCTATTGCTGGGTATAGCCAGCCTCGAATGACAGGCTGACATTCGGCGCCGCCTGGAATTCGACGCCTGCATGGGCGCGATAGGCGGTCGCGGTATTGGTCGGAGAATTAAAGGCGGAGAACGGGTTGCCGATCATGGTGTTGTATTGAACGGTGTCGAGCCCGCCAAACACCTTGAACGGCGATGCGCCGGTCTCATCCTTGAAATTGTAAGCGAAATTCGTGCTCTGGTAGTTGAGCGTGCCGATGCTGCCGAGCGTGTCGGTCGGGGTGAAGCCGAAGCTGGAGACGCCGAGGCCCGCCGTGCCGCTTCGGGTGGAGATGAACCAGTCGCCCATCCGGGTCGCGGAAAAGCGATCGCCGCCAGTGCTGCTCAGGTCGAGGCTCGGAAAGCTCGTATAGCTGTCGAAACCGTGCACGTCGGAGAGGCCGCTGCCGAAACCGAACGGGCCGCCCGGAATCCAGTAATTCATGGGCAGGGCGACCTGGGCGTGAACTGCCGGTGCGCCAAGGCAAAGCGCCGCCAACAGGATTTTGAAACCTGATCTGCGTGAGAAGGGAGACATCCGCGCTACCCGCCAAGTGTGCCGAAATTATACGCTGGCGATGCCGGGAACGCCAGTGTGGCGCGGCATCGCCGAACCAGTGGGAAAGCTGCGTGGATTCATCGCGGCCGCGTTGAGCTGCCGGAGTCTCATGCGAGCTCTTAGAACCCGAGAGCTGCGACGTTCAGATTCGACGAGCTTCGAATTCGTGCTGACTTTTGCTCCTCGGGCGCTCCCGCGATCCTGAGCGGCCAAGACGGCATGCCGGCGGTCAGCAGCATCATCGAGATGAGCCGAAACACCGCGGCCAATCAGTTGCCAAACGAAAAGGCCGGATCTTTCGATCCGGCCTTTTCGTATTCTCGGATTGCGGACAGACCAGCGAAGCTCAGCTCGCCTTGGCCGCGGGCGCCGCGGCCTGCTTCTTCTCGATCTGGCGCTTCAGCTCGAGCGCGCGCGGCGACAAATGCGCGGCGTTGGCCTTGAGCAGATAGGCGTCCAGCCCGCCATTGTGGTCGACCGACTTGATCGCGTTGGTCGAGACGCGCAGGCGCACGTTGCGGCCGAGCGCTTCGGAGATAAAGGTGATGTTGCACAGGTTCGGCAGGAACCGGCGCTTGGTCTTGATGTTGGAGTGGCTCACCTTGTGGCCCACCAGCGGGCCCTTGGCCGTCAGTTCACAGCGCCGCGACATCGTCAGAAAATCCTCTTCCATCCCCGCATCATGTTCCGGCCCGTCGGGTCCGGCGCAGGGGTTATAAATTCACGTCCATCTCGGGAACCGCGGACGTATAGGGTCTAGGGAGCGGCGCGTCAAGGTTTTAAAGCCGGACCGGCCGGCGCGCACGCCGGTTTTTGCCAGCGGTTCCCGGCGCTTAACCCATCACATAAACGGCGTATTCGCCGCCAGAATTGGCTGCCGCCTGTTGTGGCCTTCGGATTTTGTTCATAGCCCGGAAAACGCGTTGTCTGCCAGATATTATTGCATAAATACCCGCTATCGCGCGTAGTTGAGGACTGACCTCTGGTGACCCCGTTCAGGATGAATTTACCCCGCCCCGCCCTTCGCGCGCTGCGGGCAGCGGGTGCGGCGTGCGCGATCATGCTTGCTTTGCTTGCGCCGCAGCACAGGGCCGCCGCGCAGGGCAGGGTCGATGCGCGCTACGAGGCCACGCTCGCCGGCATTCCGGTCGGCGCAGGAAGCTGGACCGTCGAGGTGCAGGACGATCAGTTCTCGGCCGCCGCCTCCGGCGGCACCGCGGGACTGCTGAAGGCGTTCTCGGCGGCCTCCGGCACCAGCGCCTCACAGGGTCGCGTCGTCAATGGTGCGCTGGTGCCGACGGCTTACAATGGCACCACGAATATGTGGAAGAAGTCCGAAGCCATCCACATGACGCTGGTGAACGGCTATGTGAAGGAGTTCTCGATCGATCCGCAGCCGCCGGTCGATCCGGACCGTATCCCGGTCACCGATGCGCAGCGCCACGGCGTGTTCGATCCGATGACCGGCGCGCTGCTGCACGTGTCCGGCAATGGCGAATTGCTGTCGCCGGACGCCTGTCATAACTCGGCTGCGTTTTTCGACGGCCGCATGCGCTATGAATTGCATCTCGACTACAAGCGGATGACCACGGTGAAATCGCGCGTCGGCTATCACGGCCCGGCGGTGGTCTGCGCGGTCTATTTCGTGCCGGTGTCGGGCTACATCCCGGACCGTCCGGTGATCAAATACCTCGCCGCCCAGCGCAACATGGAGGTCACCTTCGTGCCGCTCGTCGGCACGCGCATCCTGGTGCCGTACCGGATGGTGGTGCCGACGCCGCTCGGCACCGCAATGCTGGAGGCGACACAGTTCATCACCCAGGCGACGCCGCCGCGCGTCGCCAAGACGCAGTGAATGTTTTTACTCGCCGTCATTCCGGGGCGATGCGCAGCATCGAACCCGGAATCTCGCGCCGCGACTTCGAGATTCCGGCTTCGCGCCTCCGACGCGCCCCGAATGGCGAAGCCGCAGAATCCGATTGACTCTTCGCGACTTCTGATTCGACTCGGGGCATGTGCCAAAATTAGCAATTTGGACGGAAAACCGTCGCTTGAGGGACCGGGATAAACTTGATCTAGTGCGACTCCTGTCAGTTCGATCGAGATGTTGCGGTGAACGAAGCGGGAGTGAGGTGGAGTCAGCGATTCGGGCGCGATTCGTTCTCAGGGCGTTCCAGAGCTTAAACCTGAGACGCGCCGGCGTCGCAAAATGAAACAGTTCGAGCTTCGGCCTGCGGCGAGCCGCGTGCAGAAAACGTATCAAAACAAAAGGATGGTGCCGCGGCGCTGATCTTCTTGAAGCGCCGGGGCGCGAGTAACGTAATGGCTTTTTCTCCTTCCGTGGCAGCGTTTACCCACGAACGTGCTCCCGGCACCGGCGTCACCGCGGTGCTCGGACCGACCAACACCGGCAAGACCCATCTGGCGATCGAGCGCATGCTCGCGCATTCCTCCGGGATGATCGGCCTGCCGCTGCGGCTGCTCGCGCGCGAGGTCTACAACAAGATCGCCGACCGCGCCGGCACTGACGCCGTGGCGCTGATTACGGGCGAGGAGAAGATCAAGCCGCCGAAGGCGCGTTACTGGGTCTCCACCGTCGAGGCGATGCCGCGCGATCTCGACGTTTCCTTTCTCGCCGTCGACGAGATCCAGATCGCCGCCGATCTCGAGCGCGGCCATGTCTTCACCGACCGCATCCTCAACCGCCGCGGCCGCGACGAGACGCTGCTGCTGGGAGCGGCGACGATGCGCCCGATCATCGAACGGCTGTTGCCGGGCGCCTCGATCGTCACGCGCCCGCGCCTGTCGCAGCTCGAATATGCCGGCGATCGTAAGCTGACCCGGCAGCCGCGGCGCACCGCGATCGTCGCCTTCTCGGCCGATGAGGTCTACGCGATCGCCGAGCTGATCAAGCGCCAGCATGGCGGCGCGGCGGTGGTGCTGGGCTCGCTGTCACCGCGCACCCGCAACGCGCAGGTCGCGATGTTCCAGTCCGGCGATGTCGATTATCTCGTCGCCACCGACGCGATCGGCATGGGCCTCAATCTCGACGTCGATCACGTCGCCTTCGCCTCCGACCGTAAATATGACGGCTATCAATTCCGGCGGCTGATCCCGGCCGAATTCGCGCAGATCGCCGGTCGCGCCGGCCGTGCCACCCGCAACGGCACCTTCGGCACCACCGGGCGCTGCGCGCCGTTCGAGCCGGAACTGGTGAATGCGCTGCAGAACCACACTTTCGAGAGTGTGAAAATGCTGCAGTGGCGCAATTCAAGGCTGGATTTTTCCTCGCTCGGCGCGCTCCAGGTCTCGCTGGCGCTGTCGCCGGCGCATGAAACGCTGACCCGCGCGCCGGTGGCGGAAGATCAGCGCGTGCTCGATCACGTCGCGCGCGATGCCGAGGTCCGCGATGTCGCGCATGGTGCTGCCGCCGTGGAGCGGCTGTGGGAAGCGTGCCAGGTTCCTGATTACCGCAAGCTGTCGCCGGCGGCGCATGCCGAACTTGTGACCACGATCTATGGCTTCCTGACCAAGCGCGGCCGGGTGCCCGATGCCTGGTTCGCGGCCCAGGTCGAGCAGGCCGATCGCACCGATGGCGATATCGACACGCTTTCCGGGCGAATCGCGCAGATCCGGACCTGGACTTTTGTCGCCAACCGGCCGGACTGGCTGGCCGATGCCGAGCATTGGCAGGGGATTACACGCGACGTTGAAAATAAATTGTCCGATGCGCTGCACGAACGGCTCACGGAGCGTTTCGTTGATCGCCGTACCAGTGTATTGATGCGGCGCCTGCGGGAGAACACCATTTTGAATACAGAAATCGGCAAGACCGGCGAAGTGATTGTTGAAGGCCATGTGATCGGCCGGCTCGACGGATTCACCTTTGCGCCGGATGCAGCGGAAGCCGGTTCCGACGCCAAGGCGTTGCAGGCGGCGGCGCAGAAGGCTTTGGGCGGCGAGATCGATGCGCGTGCCGAAAAACTGGCCGCCGCGCCCGACGATCAGTTCGTGCTCGCCTCCGACGGCACCATCCGCTGGACCGGCGATGCCGTGGCCAAGTTGGTGGCGGCCGACGATGCGTTGCATCCGCGCATCCGCATCATCTCCGACGAGCGCCTGAGCGGCGCGGCGCGCGAAGCGGTGCAGCACCGGCTCGATCTGTGGCTGAAGACGCATATCGAGAAACTGCTGGGGCCGCTGTTCGAACTGTCCAAGGCCGAAGACGTCACCGGCATCGCGCGCGGCATCGCGTTCCAGCTGGTGGAGGCGCTCGGCGTACTGGAGCGGCAGAAGATCCAGAGCGAGATGAAGGATCTCGATCAGCCGTCGCGCGCCAGCTTGCGCAAATACGGCGTGCGCTTCGGCGCCTATCACATCTATTTCCCGGCGCTGCTCAAGCCCGCGGCGCGCGCGCTGGCGTCGCTGCTGTGGGCCGAGATGCAGAGCAATGTCGATCTTTCGGTGCTCTCAGGCGCCCAGCATCTGGCTTCCAGCGGCCGCACTTCGTTTCCGATCGACAAGGCGCTGCCGCGCGATGCCTATCGCGTGCTCGGCTACAAGCAATGCGGCGAGCGTGCGGTGCGCGTCGACATCCTGGAACGGCTCGCTGACCTGATCCGCCCGGCGCTGGCCTGGCGCGAGACCTCGCCGGGCGAGAAGCCGCCCGGCGCCTTCGACGGCCGCAGCTTCGTGGTGACGCAGGCGATGACCTCGCTCACCGGGTCGGCCGGCGAGGATTTCGCCTCGATCCTGCGCGCGCTCGGCTATCGCATGGAACGCCGCCCGCCATTGCCGCCGAAGCCGGTGGAAGTGACCGAGACGGTGAACGCGGAAGCGCCGATCGTGGAGGCCGCTGCATCCGAGCCGGCCACAGTGCCGACCGAAGCCGTCAGCGAGGACGCTGCGGTCGCTCCGGTGGCGGACGAGGCGGCGCCTGATGCCGCGATTGCGGCCGAAGAAACTGTCGCGGAAGATGGCTCGGCAGCGGAAGAGCCGGTTGCTGGCGGACAGACCGCGGCAACCGAGGCCGAGCCGGTCTCGTCGGCTTCGCTGCTGCCCGAGGTCACCCCGTTCGCGCGCGAGGCAGGCGAAGAGGCGCCGGCTTCAGCCGCAGAAGCGGCGCCAGAGCCTGAGGCCTCCGCGGAACATGCTTCGGCCGAACCAGAAGCCGTTCAGGCATCGCCGGATCAGGCCAGCGAAGCCGCTGCTGAAATCGGTGCGGCGAGCGAAGCCTCAGCCTCCACCGAAGCGGGGCCTGCCGAAGCGGCCCCCGCGGCGCCGGCCGAGCCCGAACTGGTCGAAGTCTGGCGCCCTGGCGGTCGCTCGGAAGAGCGCCGGCCGCGCCACGGTCACGAGCGGCATCGTCATCGCCATCACGCCGGTCAAGAGGGCGCGCAAGCGGCCGCTGGCGAAGGCGGCGAGGGCGAGAAGCGCGAGCCGCATCGGCGCGGCCGCCGTCATCAGGATTTCCGCAAGAACCGCGGCGATGCGCCCGCACAGGCTGTGGCAGGCGCAACCGATGCAACGGCCCCGCAGGAGGCGCGCGAGGACCGGGGGCCGCGCCGCGAGCGTTTCGAAGGCAAGGGCCGCGACCGGGATCGCGACAATGAGGGCCGGCGCGACAAATTCCAGGCGCGAGACAAAGGCCAGCGCGACCGCAACAGAGGCGAGGGCGGCCGCGACCGTGAACATGGCGGCCGGGATAAGGGGGGCCGCGACCGGCGCGAGAACGGGCCGGCGCTTCGGCAATATGCCACCAGCGCCAGCCCGCGCGAGCGCGACCGGGCGATCGATCCGAATTCGCCATTTGCGAAACTGGCGGCGCTCAAAGAGCAGCTCGCGGCCGGCCGGAAGGAATAATTGGTCGGGGCCAGTGTCCCGAATCCGAAGTTCGCAATCTCTGCGGCGACTAACGGAAGCGAAATTCGGATTCGAACGGACGCTGGAAGGCTATGATTCTAGGGTGGTTTTGGTTCGGAAATTCTCTTGAAGGTCTCGCGGCAAAGGTGAAGAGAACTTCCGGACCACACGGGCGAAACTCGTTGTCCGGATGAGGTGATTTGGAGCGCCAGCGTCTCGATAAATGGTTATGGCATGCGCGGGTGGTGAAGGCCCGCACCAGCGCCGCCGCGCTGGTCGAAGCCGGCCACGTCCGCATCAACGGCGTTCGCGAGCAGGCGCCGGGCCATGGCGTAAAAGTCGGCGACGTCCTGACGATCGGGCTCGATCGCAGCGTGCGGGTGCTCAAAGTGATCGGTTTTGCCGAGCGGCGAGGTGATGCCGCGGCCGCCCGTGTCCTCTATGATGAATTGCAGGGGCGGCCGGCAGGATGAGCACACCGGAAATTTCTTGCTTTCTGCCGATCCCGGCCTGGTGCAGAACCGCCTGAAAACGTTCGGCGAAAGCGAAAGTCCTGCCAACGCCATGCTTCCCTTGCGGCTGCGAACTTCATGCGCTAGCAAGCCCGATGAAAATCGATCGTTTCGGAGTTTTGGATGACTTACGTCGTCACTGAGGCCTGCATTAAGTGCAAATATACCGACTGCGTCGAAGTCTGCCCGGTGGACTGTTTTTACGAAGGCGAGAACATGCTCGTCATTCACCCGGACGAATGCATCGATTGCGGAGTATGTGAGCCCGAATGCCCGGCCGATGCGATCAAGCCGGACACCGAGCCGGGTCTGGAGAAGTGGCTCGGGGTAAATGCCGAATATGCCAAGAGCTGGCCGAACATCACCCAGAAGAAGGAAGCTCCGGCCGACGCCAAGGATTTTGACGGGGTGGAAGGCAAGTTCGAGAAATATTTTTCCCCAGAACCCGGTACCGGCGACTGATTAGTAACCTTTCCCGGCACACAAATCGGTGAGCGCTCCTAGAGGCCCTCGCCACCGGGTTACTTAACCCTAATACCCGTTGATGAGCCCCAAAAAGGCCGCACTGCCCCAGTGTGGCCCGTAAATCATTGATTTTTGCGGAAAATGTGTTATATTTCACACAATACAAGCCGAACCCGGCCATGCGTATCCTGTGGCGTAAGCGGTTCCCGTAAAAACATCGAACAGGGGCGTGGCAGTACCGCGCGCAGGCTGTGTCACAGAAAACGCGTAAAAAGAGTGCTTCCAAGAGTGCAAAGAAAGTCGCTGCGGCCAGCCGTGGCGCAACCAAAAGCCGTGCCCGGGCTTCTCTGAGTACCCGGACCGCCGCCAAGGCCTCGGCTGCAAAGTCCTCGAAAAGCAAAAGAAGCTCAATGCCCAATAAGAATGTGAAGACTGCCGCGAAAGCGACTGCATCGAAGGCCCCTGCTGCGAAAGTTGCCGCCAAGACTGCTCCGAAGGCCCCCGCTGCGAAGACCGTCACCAAGGCTCCGGTTGCGAAGGCGCCGGTGAAGCCGGTTGTCGCTGCCAAGCCGGTGGCTGCGCCGCCGCGCGTCGAGGAGCCGAAGAAGGTGTTGACCCAGCGTCAGGGCTTCAAGACCAACGAATTCGTGGTTTATCCGGCGCATGGTGTCGGCCAGATCCTGGCGATCGAAGAACAGGAAATCGCCGGCGCCAAGCTTGAGCTGTTCGTGATCAATTTCATGAAGGACAAGATGACGCTGCGGGTGCCGACCGCCAAGATCGCCAATGTCGGCATGCGCAAGCTGTCGGAGCCGGCGCTGGTGAAGAAGGCGCTGGAGACGCTGAAGGGCCGCGCCCGCGTCAAGCGCACCATGTGGTCGCGCCGCGCGCAGGAATATGAAGCCAAGATCAATTCGGGCGACATCGTCGCGATCGCGGAAGTGGTGCGCGATCTCTATCGTTCGGAATCGCAGCCCGAGCAGTCCTACAGCGAACGCCAGCTCTATGAAGCGGCGCTCGATCGTCTGTCGCGTGAGATCGCTGTCGTGCAGCACATCACCGAGACCGAGGCGGTCAAGGAGATCGAAGGCCAGCTCGCCAAGAGCCCGCGCCGCGGTGCCAAGGCCGAGAACGAAGCCGAGGCGGGTGACGAGGCCGACGTCGATGATGTCGACGACAATGATGGCGACGACGCCGCGGTGGCCGACGAGGCAGCGTAAGTTCGCGCAGAAAATTTCAGATGAAAAAGCCCGGCCGGATGGCCGGGCTTTTTTGTTGTGCGTCAGAAATCAATTGACTTCAATGCGAATTCACGGCGTTCTGCTACCATTGGTAGTGGGAGGGCTGCGTGAAGGAAGTTGAACTTACGATCGGAAGGCTTTTGCGCATTTTTTGGCTTCTGGCCTGGCGGGGCACGCTCGGGGGCCTCGTTCTTGGAGCGGTTGTCGGCTTCATCATCGGTTTCATCATGGGAGCTGCGGGAAGTACACGCGAGCATGTGGCGCTCGTGACGTCCATTGCAGGATTGTTTGTTGGAGCAGCCTGGACGATTGTGGTCGTGAAAATGGCGCTTGAAAAACAGTATGATGATTTTCGTATAGCGCTCATCGGGCGGTAACGTAGCGCGCAACGGATTTATCGTTGCGCGACGCCTTCCGCTCCGGAAGCCGTTTCGGTCCTGATGGAATCAGAACCGGGCTCCAGCCGTTCTTTTGACGGGTTTTCTTCGCGCGAACCGACATCCCAAGTCCGGGACAGGCTTTCGCTCGAAAGCGGTTCAATCCACCACGATCTTGACGCGGTCGCGCACCTTGACCTGGGCGTGATCGTCCAGTCCGTTGAGGACGCGGAAACGCTCTTCCGGCCGGTCGACCCCGCTCATGCGATGCGACAGCGATTCCACGGTATCGCCCGGCTGCACGGTGATGACCTTGATGCGCAGCGGCCGCGCCGCCTGGATTTCCTCCGGCGTCAGCCGGCGGAACGAGTTTACGGTTTCGCGGGCGTTGCGCTCGCTCTCGGTGGTCTTCTGCTTGGCGGCGAAAATGAAGCGGTAGACATCGGCGCCGAAACGCAGCGCGTAGACCTTGAACTGCCAGTCGTCGGTATGCGCGCTGGCGGACGCCGCCGGGAAGCCGTTGATGGTCAGGTTCTCGATCGAGGACTTGTCGACATTCTCCATCCAGCCGGAATTGAGGTAGTCGCCGAGACTCTGGCCGTCGGGAATCCGCACCACGTCGAAGCGCATCGCCTGCGAGCCGCCGTCGCGGACGCCGATCACGGCCTGCGCGGTATTGTCCAGCGTGAAGTTGTCGGGCGCGGTGAAGGTGAAACCGAGCTTGGGATGCAGGAAGCGGTGGCCGCGCACAAAACCTTCGCTCGGATCCTCGCCATAGACGATGTTGTCGATTGCGGCGAGATAATCCTCGCGGTCGCTCTCGCGCTCGCCATGGTCGGATGCCGCGAATTGCTTGGCGCTGGCTTCCGCGCTCTTGATGCGCTCGGGCGTGGCCGGATGCGATGACAGGAAGTCCTGTGCGCGCGGGTCTTCGACGGCCGCCTTGCCGGCCTTGAGCTCGGCATTGCGCTCCATCGCAGTCAGAAAACGCGATGCGCCATAGGGATCGAAATGCGCTCGGGCCGAAATGCCGACGCCGATGCTGTCGGCCTCGAACTCCTGCTGGCGCGAGAAGCTCGCCAGCGTCAGCTTGCTCTTGGCAAGCGCAAGGGCGGTCATGTCGGGATCGTTGTTGCCGATATCGGTTACGACATGGGTGACGGCGGCTTGCCGCGCCTGCTCCTCGCGGATCGCCGCATGCCGCGCCAGCACATGGGCCATTTCATGCGAGAGCACCGACGACAGTTCGGAAGTGTCGCAGGCGAGCGCGATCAGGCCCCGTGTCACGTAAAGCTGGCCGGTCGGCAATGCGAAGGCGTTGACCGCGCCGGAATTGAGGATCGTCACCTTGTAGGTCTGGTCAGGACGGTCGGAGGCGGCGACCAGGCGATCAACGGTCCTGGTGATCATCGCCTGCAGCTTGGGATCGTCATAGGCACCGCCATAGGCGGCGAGGATGCGCTCATGCTCGCGTTCGGAAGCGGCATTCGGCGCCACCGTGCGCGCCGCGGCCACCGGCTTGACCGCCGGTGCCGGCGGCTGCGAGGCGGTCTGCCAGCGCCCCATCTCGCCGCAGCCAGACAAGGCAACCGCAGTGCACAGCAAAACGGCCGCCGCCCACAGCCGGCGGCTGATGCTGCGTTCGCGCCGTCCCGTCCTGTCCGACACCGTGGTCACTTTCTCAGCCAGCTAGTCCCTGCCAAGCAGTTCAACCTGTCCCACCCGAAGCGCTTCGATGCGCGGGCCGCCTCGGGTCTCGATAAAGCCTCGTACACGAATCCGTTGATTTTCGAGCGACTTAAGCGCAATCCCCGCCGCCTCAAACGCCGGTAGGATACGCTTTGGAATGGTCACGGCAAAATCCCGTTTCCAGTTCCGCCCGAAATTCAAATAGGTCGTGGCCCCGGCCTGCCGGACTGACAATACTCTGCCTTCGACCACAGTGAAACGCCCGATCCCGGTCAAAATATCGCCCGGACTTTCGGCGTTTTTTATGGCCGACGGGCTGGCCCAGACCCCGCGTTTGTCCCGCCGGGCATCGGCCTCTGCCGCCGTCAGCATTGCCTCGCAATCCTTGTTCGCTACATCGGCCGCGACCAACGCCGCGCCTTGCGAAACCAGCGCCACCTGCACCGGGATATCCGATCCCGCAAGAAACACGAAAGCGGGTTCGCGGCCGTAACGGTCCGGCGTGTCGTCCTCGCCGCGCAACGTCACCTCACGGTCCTTGACGAGCGCTACCAGCGCGGCGGTGCGATCCGCCTTTTCGCCGTCCATCACCGGCTCGATGCCGGCAAGGCTGATATCGCGTCCATCGTCGAGACGCAGCGTGCGTGCATCGACGATGCCGGCGACACGCCCCTCGCCCTGGATCTCGAACGAACATCCCGCCGCCTGCGCGGCGCTTGCGAACAGCCATGCGAGGCCGGCGAACATTGCGACTGCCGCGATTGCGCGCCGAAATCCGAAGAACGTTGCGGGATAGAACATGCCACCATGTTCGCACATCAAGCGCGTTCCGCTTAGCGGAAAACAAGAGCCGCCCGCGTTCAATACTGGCCGCTTCCGGCTGACTCAGAACCGGGCTTGAGGATTTCGTTTTGACGCGTTTTCGTCACGCGAACCGGTCGCCGCTCCGGGCCGAAAACGCCATGGCGTCGCTTGCCGCTACCTGTCGCTTGCGGCATGATCGCATGCAAACAGAATTCCGAGGCCGCATAACAAGGCGGCCCGCTTGCGGGGGAGGTTCGATTGAAGCGCGTGTTTTCCGGAATTTTCGCCGCCATGCTGACGGTCGCGGCGACGGCTGCGATGGCGCAGGACAAGCCGCCGCTGAAGCTCGGCGGCATCCTCGACATGTCCGGCCTGTATGCCGACATCACTGGACCCGGCGCGGAGACGGCCGCCAAGATGGCGGCGGAGGATTTCGGCGGCGAGGTGCTTGGCCGCAAGATCGAGATCATTGCCGCCGATCATCTCAACAAGGCCGATCTTGCCGCCAATATCGCCCGGCAGATGTTCGACGAGCAGGGCGTCGAGATGATCTACGACGTCGCGGCTTCGGCGACCGCGCTCGCCGCCAACGAAATCGCCAAGGCCCGCAACAAGATCATCAGGTTCTCAGGCCCCGGCTCGATCCGCCTGACCAACGAGGCGTGCGGTCCCTACACGGTGCATTATGTATTCGACACCTATGCGCAGGCCAACGTCACCGGTCTTGCCGCGGTGAAGTCCGGTCTCGACACCTGGTTCTTCCTCACCGCGGACTACGCGTTCGGCGCGGACCTGGAAAAAGACACCAGCAATGTCGTGCTAAAGTCCGGTGGCAAGGTGCTCGGCAGCGTCCGCCATCCGCTCAACACCTCGGATTTCTCCTCCTATCTGCTGCAGGCACAGGCCTCGAAGGCCAAGGTGATCGGACTTGCCAATGCCGGCGGCGATACCATCAACGCGATCAAGCAGGCGGCCGAATTCGGCATCATGAAGGGCGGCCAGAAATTGTCGCCGCTGCTTGCCTTCGTCACCGATATCGACAGCATCGGCCTCGACACCGCGCAGGGTCTTCTGCTCGCGGAAGCCTTCTATTGGGACCTCAATGACGACACTCGCGCCTTCACCAAGCGCTTCGAGGCGCGCATGCACCGGCCGCCGACCTCGGCCCAGGCCGGCGTCTATTCGTCGGTCCTGCATTATCTGCAGGCGGTGAAAGCTGCCGGCACCACCGACTCGGCTGCTGTCATGAAGATCATGAAGGCGACGCCGATCAACGACATGTTCACCAAGAACGGCCGGATCCGCGAGGATGGCCGCATGGTACACGACATGTACCTGTTCGAGGTCAAGAAGCCGTCGGAGTCGAAGGGGCGCTGGGACGATTACAAGCTGCTGGCAACCGTGCCGGGCGATCAGGCCTTCCAGCCGCTCTCGCAGTCACGCTGTCCGCTGGTGAAGAAGTGACGGCCGAAGGTCGTCATTCCGGGATGGTGCACCAGCACCAGATCCGGAATCTCGAGATTCCGGGTTCGATGCTGTGCATCGCCCCGGAATGACGGAATCCCAATAACAACAAAGAAAGCGAAACACATGAACGACATCGTGCTTCAGAATCTCGACCAGGGTCTGCTCACCATCACCATGAACCGGCCCGACCGGCGCAATGCGCTCAATCCGGATATGACCAGGGGCCTGGTCGAGGCCGCGCGCCGCGCCGCCGAGGACCATGAGGTCCGCGCGGTGCTGCTCAGGGGCGCCGGCGGCACCTTCTGCGTCGGCGGCGACGTCAAGTCGATGGCGGAGGGACGGGCGCCGCTGCCGTTCGAAGCCAAGATGACCAATCTGCGCCGCGGCATGGAAGTGTCGCGAATTCTGCATCAGATGCCGAAGCCTGTCGTAGCGCAGCTCGATGGCGCCGCTGCCGGCGCCGGTCTTTCGATCGCGCTGGCCTGCGATTTCCGCGTCGCCAGCGAATCCTGCAAGATCACCACGGCGTTCGCCAAGGTCGGGCTCTCGGGCGATTACGGCGGCACCTATTTCCTGACCCATCTGCTCGGCAGCGCCAAGGCGCGCGAGCTTTATCTGCTTTCGCCGCTGCTGACCGCAAAGGAAGCGCTGGCGCTGGGCATGGTGACCAAGGTGGTTCCTGACGCCGAGGTCCAGGCTGCAGCGCAGGAGCTGGCGACGTCGCTGGCGCAGGGACCGTCGGTGACGCTCGGCTATATCAAGCGCAACATCAACAATGCCGAGCATTTGTCGCTCGAAGCCTGTTTCGATGGCGAGGCGATCCATCACACCCGCGCCGGCGAGACCGCCGATCACAAGGAAGCGGCGAAAGCATTCGTCGAGAAGCGCAAGCCGGTGTTCTCAGGTCATTGATAATGACCGGGGACACTGAGCGTGACGCGTAATATGAGATTGCGGCAGATCTGCCTGGTGGCGCCGCATCTCGAGCCTGTCGTCTCCGATCTCGCTGCCATCATGGGCCTTGAGGTCTGTTACCATGATCCCCAGGTCGCGAAATATGGCCTGGAAAACGCGCTGCTGCCGGTCGACACGATTTTCCTCGAAGTGGTCGCGCCGGTCACGGGCGGCACCGCGGCGGAGCGCTTCATCGAGAGGACCGGCGGCCGTGGCGGCTATATGGCGATCTTTTGTTGCGATGACCCCGACGAGCGGGCGCGGCATGCCGCAGCCATGGGTGTGCGCACCGCCAACATAATTGATCATCCGCCCTATCACGCGGTCCAGCTGCATCCGCGCGATTGCCGGGCTGCCTTCATCGAGTTCAGTCACACCGCCGGGAGTGACGATATATCGGGGCCGTATCCGCCGGCCGGTCCCCAGTGGCAGCGATCGATCCGCAACGACGTGACGCAAGCCTTGACCGGCGTCGAGATGCAAAGTCCCGAGCCGGCAGCGCTGGCCGCGCATTGGGGACGGATCATCGCGCTGCCCGTCACCGTCAATGGCGACGGCGAACCGGAATTGATCCTGCCCAATTGCCGCTTCAGCTTTGTGCAGGGTGCGCGAGAAATCATGAGCGGGCTGAGCTTTCGCGTCAATAATCCCACTGGGGTCTGTGAGGCTGCTCGGGCCAAAGGTTATGCCGTCTCCGACCAGTCATTTCCGATCGGAGGTGTTACGTTTCGTGTTGCGGCGTAGACGGCAGACCAGATTTCAATATCGCGACAGCTAGAGCCCGGTTCTGATGGAATCAGAACCGGGCTCTAGGTTTTTGTTTTGACGCGCTTTCTTCACGCGAACCGGCGCCCACTTCGCTCGAAGCACTCTAACGCCCTGGGGAACCTATCGTCCCTTGAAATTGGCGACGCGCCGTTCCGCGGTGGCCTTGACGCCTTCCTTGAAATCCTCGGTCGCGCGCAGCCGGGTCTGCTCTTCCAATTCATGATTGGTGGCGGCGAGCACGCGATCGGCAAGTCCGGCGCGCATGGTGGCGCGGGTCGAGAGCAGGCCGAGCGGCGAGCATTCGGCGATCTCGCCCGCCAGCTTCATCGCCGCCGACCGCACCTGGTCCTGCGGCACGCATTCATTGGCGAGCCCCCAGCGATAGGCTTCCTCGCCGGTGACGCGGCGGCTGGTGTAGAACATCAATTCCGCATTGTTCTTGCCGATCAGCTCTGGCAGCGTCAGGGTCAGGCCGAAGCCCGGATGAAAGCCGAGCTTGGTGAAATTGGCCGAGAAGCGTGCCTCGGGGCAGGTGACACGGAAATCCGCCGAAACCGCAAGGCCGAGCCCGCCGCCGATGGCGGCGCCATGGACGGCAGCGACGATCGGCTTCCTGTTGCGGAAGATGCGCACCGCCTGGATGTAGAGATGGTTGATCGGGCCGAGATTGTCGGCCGGATCGCCCTTGCGCTCCTGCTCGCGCTTTTCCTGTTCCTGCCGCGCCGGATCGTTGAAATTGGCGCCGGCGCAGAACGCCTTGCCTTGTGCTGCAAGCACCGAGGCCCGGATTTCGATGTCGCGATCGAATTCCTCCAGCGCGTCCGCGATCTGGTTGATCAGCGGCACGTCGAAGAAGTTCAGCGGCGGCCGCCGGATTTCGATCAGGCCGACATGGCCGTGCTTCTCGACGCCGATATCCTTGTAGTCGCTCATGGAAGGTCCTCGTTGGATTAGCGCAGGCCGAGCCCGCGCGCGATGATGCCGCGCAGCACCTCGGTGGTGCCGCCCTGAATGGTGAGCTTTGGCGCAGTCTTGATCGCGAATGACACCTGGTTCTCCAGCGTCTCGCGGTTCGATGCATCCGCTTCGACGAAGGCGGCGAGGTCGCGCACCCGGTGCGGCAATTGCTGCTCCCAGACCGTGCCGATGTCCTTGACGATGGAGGCCTCCACCACCGGCTCCTTGCCGGCCTGCAGCATGCCGGCCACCGACACCGACATCCGCCGCATGGTGTGAAGCTGCGCCACCAGCCGGCCGATGCCTTCGGCGCTGCGGGTGTCGGGCTTGGAGCCGACTGCGCGCACCAGTTCGGTCAGCACATAATAGGTTTCCAGGAAGCGCTCCGGCCCCGAGCGTTCATAGGCGAGCTCGCTGGTTGCCTGCTTCCAGGCGCCATCGATCTCGCCGAGCACGTGATCGTCGGGAACGAAGGCGTCGGTGAACACCACCTCGTTGAATTCGAACTGGCCGGTGATCTGGCCGATCGGGTTCACCTTGATGCCCGGCGTCTTCATGTTGACCAGGAACTGGGTCAGGCCGTGGCGTCGGTTCTCCTTGGTCGGTGGCGAGGTGCGGAAGATCGCGATCATGTAATCGGCAATATGCGCCGACGAGGTCCAGATCTTGCTGCCGTTGATCAGATAGCCGCCGTCGGTCTTGGTGGCCTTGGTCTTGGCCGCGAACAGGTCGGAGCCGGAATTGGGCTCGCTCATGCCGATGGCAAAGCACAGCTCGCCGCGGCAGATCCGCGGCAGGATGTCCATCTTGATGTGCTCCGGTGCGTATTTCAACAGCACCGGGCCGCTCTGCCGGTCGGCGACGAAAAAGCGCCGCGTCGGCGCGTTGGCGACGCGCATCTCCTCGGTCACCACATAGCGCTCGAGGAAAGAGCGCTCATGGCCGCCATATTTCTTCGGCCAGGTCATGCCGAGCCAGCCGCGGGCGCCGACCCGGCGGGAAAACTCCGGTGCGTCGCTGTCTTCGCGGTTGGGTTGGTGCGGATCGAACGTGCCGGCGGCGATCTCCTCGGCGAGGAAGGCGCGCACTTCCTTGCGCAGCTTTTCGCACTCGGGCGGCAAACGGATCGGATCGAAACGAAGGGCTGCAGTCATGTCTGGAATCCCGATCTTTAAGATATCAGCGAGATGCGACCAGCGGCCACAATTCATCGGCGCCACGTGCGGCGACGAGGTTGCCGAGTTCGACGGCCCAATAGCTCTCCGAGCCGAAATCGTCGCGCCAGGCGAGTGCACGCAGCGTATAGCGGTGCAGGACGTGCTCGATGGTGAATCCAATCGCGCCGTGGACCTGATGGGCGATGGCGCTGCCTTTTTCGGCGGCTTCCGCGCAGCGGATTTTCGCCGCGACTGCTTCGAGGAAGATTTCGTCGTTGAAGGTGGTCGCATTGGCGACCGCGTCGGCGGCCGAAGTGGCTGCCGCCAGCGCCGCAGCGGATTCGCCGGCAAGCCGCGCCAGATTGTGCTGAACCGCCTGGAATTTGGAGATCTTCTTCTCGAACGCAACGCGCTCGTTCGAGTAGCGCACGCTGATGTCGAGGATCGATTCCAGGGCGCCAGCGATCTGCAGGCTGCGCCCCACGCCGCCCATCAGCATCAGGCTGGTCTGGTCGAAGCCCTTCGGTGCCGGCCTGATCGCGACCGGCTGGACCTTGTCGAAACTCACGGTATCGCTGTGGTCGCCGCCGACCCCGATGCCGGGCTCGATGCGGACCGCAGCAGCGTCGACCAGCGCGATCGCAGCGCCATTGGCCCCGTTCGTCAGCACCGCGATATGCTTCGCTTCCTTGGCAAAGGGTACGCCGCGGGCGCGGCCCGACAGGGTACCGTCGGCATTCGCCGTGATGCGGTCCTTCGGACTTGCCGGCGCCACGGTCATCGCGCCCTCGGGCGAGGCGATTTTCGCTTGCGCCAGCAGCCAGCCGGCAAGCATGGTCTCGGCGAGCGGCACGGCGATGGCAAAGCGGCCGGCAGCGCTCAGCACGCTGAAACCTTCGGCAAGGCTGGCGCCGGCGCCGCCGCAATCTTCCGGCACCCAGGATAGCGGCAGGCCGGCTTCGGTCAGGGCTTGCCATAACGGCGCTTTCCAGGCGCCTTGCTTGTCGTGATTGATGGTCTGGGTGTCCGCGAGATCGGCGAAAATCCTTTCCGCGGTCTCGGCGACAATGTTCTCACTCTCCGCCACAGCGTTCCTCGTCTTCGAGCAGCACCCTCCGCCTCGGAGAGCGCCTTTTCTTGAGCGGCATGATGGGGAAAAGCCGCTGATGTGACAAGCACTGATGTCGGCAGGGCTGCCTGCGAAGGTGACATAAGTCCTGGTCGTAGCTGGATTAATTCCGCAGAGCGAACTTTGACGGATTTCCGGCCACGGCAAGCGCGCGATATGCTAGACCGCCCGCACGCCTCAGCAGTGGGCCGTTTTAAGATCAGATGTGAGGAATGACGGATGTCGAAGGATGGTTTGTGCGCGATTATCACCGGTTCTGCATCCGGACTCGGGGCTGCGACGGCGGCGATGCTGGCCAGGGACGGCGCGCGCATCGTGATCAATTATTCCTCGAGCCAGAAGGAAGCCGAGGAGACTGCCGATCTCTGCCGCAGTGCCGGCGGCGATGTCGTGGTGGTGCAGGGTGATGTCTCGCGCGATGCGGATTGCCGCAAGATCGCTGCCGCGGCGGAATCCTGGGGGCGTCTCGATATCCTGATCAACAATGCCGGCGTTACCAAGCACGTGCCGCATGGCGATCTCGATGGCCTGTCGGCGGAGGATTTCCAGCGGCTGTTCGGCGTCAATACCATCGGTCCGTTCCAGATGGTCCGCGCCACGCGGCCGCTGCTCGAGGCCGCGGCCAGGGAAAGCGGCCGCTCCGCTTCGGTTGTCAATGTCTCGTCGGTTGCCGGCATCAGCGGCATCGGCTCGTCGGTGGCCTACGCCGCGAGCAAGGGCGCGCTCAACACCATCACCTGTTCATTGGCGCGGGCGCTGGCGCCGCTGATCCGCGTCAACGCAGTCTGCCCGGGTTATATCGACACGCCCTGGTTCACCAAGGGCCGCGGCGTTGAAGGGGCCGCGAAGGTACGCGACGCCGTGATCGCGAAAGTGCCGCTCAAGCGCGCCTCGACGGCGCAGGACGTCGCCAATCTGGTCTATTTCCTGGCCTCGCCGCAATCCGGCAATATGACCGGCGAGG
Source organism: Bradyrhizobium sp. (assembly GCA_035547995.1). Lineage (GTDB taxonomy): Bacteria > Pseudomonadota > Alphaproteobacteria > Rhizobiales > Xanthobacteraceae > Bradyrhizobium. Next base: position 34,844 of record DASZTN010000051.1, read on the forward strand.
TAGTGCGCGTCGATGCCGGCGCACATCTGATTAGCTGAAATTTTAACGCCGTCATTTCCGGGTTCGCCCGTTCACCCGCGCCCCGGAATGACAAATCGTGGATACCGCTCGCGCGAAACGCTACGAGCGGATGATGCCGCTCGCCACCAGCCGATTCCAGATGAACAGCACCACGATCGCGCCGATGGTCGCGGTGATGAAGCCGGCGCCTTGCTCGGGACCGTAATGGCCGATGGCCTGTCCGATCCAGGTTGCGAGAAACGCGCCGGCGATGCCGAGGATGGTGGTAAGGATGAAGCCGCTGGGATTGTTCGGCCCCGGCGAAAGGAAGCGGGCGATGATGCCCGCAACAAAGCCGACGATGATGATCCAGATAATGCCGCCCATAACTGTCATCCCTTTCCGGATTGAAGACTAGAAGGCAGATGCCTTGCGCGTCAGAGCCGGTCCGAAACTTCGTCCTCGGTCGGCAGCCGACCGTTCGGCGTCAGGTGGTCGATCACCTGCGGCAGATACTGGCTGAGGCCGTTCAGCAATTCGTCGCGCGACATTCCGGTTTGCGATGACAGATGATCGATCTGGTCGGCGCCCAGCGCATTGGCGAGATCGCCTGGCGAAACCGGCTTGTTCTGGCCGCTGCCAACCCACGAATTGGCGGCCTCGCCATGGCCGCTTCGCTGCAGCTGGTTGAGGAGGTCGCCGAGCCCGCCGCTCAGCACGCTGCCGGCCGCCCCTCCGGCGAGCAGACCACCCAATCCGCCGGACAGCACGTTGCCAAGCCCGCCACCACCAGGCCCACCACTACCGAGCCCGCCGCTGCCAGGTCCACCACCGGTTGCTGCACCGCCGGAAGGCGCGGGCGCCGGTTGGGGCGCAGCACCGGGCTGGTTGGCGGTGAAATGCCTGATGGCTTTCCAGGCCAGCAGACCGAGGATCGCCATGGTCATCGGCGACATGCCGCCGCTGCCGGGCTGGGCATTCGGATCGCTCGGACCACGTGGGCCGTTCTGCATGCCGTTCAACACGTCGAGTAAACCCATGGCGTTCTCCTGCCTTGCGTCTGCCCCGCGCAGAAAACATAACGGCGTGACATGACGGTTACAAGCGCCGACGACGCCGGCACTATCGCTGCGATCGCACAAAGTCTGTTATCAAAATCGTGGCTTAATTGATGGAATTCGAGGTGGGGGACAGGAGTTCGCGGGATGCCGGATCACATCCGGCCCTGAGACGTTGCGGAATGTTTTTGCGAAAGGAAAAGCAATGAAGCGAGTCTACGCACTGGTTGCGGCAGCCACGTTGATCTCCCTGATCGCGGCGGAGCCGACACGCGCTGCGCCGCCCACGGTGACGCCATCGCCCGGATATGACGCGCGATTACAGGAACAGCGCGCCGCCGGATCTGCGGTGCGGGGACCGGTGACGCCGGCCTCACCACGGACGTCGCGGCACCATCTCAGGCGTCGGCATCATCATCGGGCCCGCTAGATCGTGATTCAGCTGGATGGAATCGGATCACGATCTCATCTCTTTGTTCGGGCATGATCTTTTCAGAAGGCCGGCTTCCACCTCCCTGGATCATGCTCTAACGAATAATCTCCGCCCTATCCGAGCGAAGCGGGCTTTAGCTGGATAATCAGCTACGCTTCTCCTTGCTGATGGAAGAGCCGAACAGGATCTTCTTCAGACCGTTGATGCTTTTAGAAAGCCGTGGCCATTGGCAGGAGAACGAATGCCGTGCGCAATATTGCGCTCTGGCAATCCGCGCCTTGGCCAGGGCTTTCTTGTTCGGCGCCTCCAGCGGCAGCGGGATCTTTTCGGTTTCGCCCTTGAAGGCGGCCTGCTGCAATTGCTGTCGTTCCTGCTGCTCCTGCTTCGCAGCGATCGCGGCAACGATGCTGTCGCGCCGCTGCCGATCAAGAAACAGCGTATATTGCTGGTCGATATATTTCTGTTCTTCCGGCGTCGGGTTGGGGCCGGCAATGTCGAAGCTGCGATTCTGCATGAAGTCGTAATAGGTATAGCCGCCGCCCGGCTTGCGGCGGCCGGCAAACTTCGCATTGCATTGAGCCAGCGCTGCGGTCTTGTCCTCTTTCGTCGCGGCCTTCTCGGCCAGATCCGCGCACTCCTCGTAGTCCTTGGGCGTGTGATACCACCATCCCGCATCGACACGCGCTGGTTGCAGCAGCACGCAACCGGCCACCAATGCAATCGGCGGGACAGACCAACGCAATGTAATCACAAGCGATTTTCCCCAAGCGCGCCGCGGCGACGTTGAAACGTCGCCAACACGATGTTTCCAGATTGTCGCCATTATCAGCTGATTTGTCACCCGGAACCCGACATTTTTTTCTGCTTCGGCGGCAGGAAATTTTTCCCTCGCCCCGGCGGGAACACCCGGCCAAGGCGGGGCCGGACTCGCCGTTGGCGCCGGCGTGCCGGTCAATCGCGGGAGGGGGTGTCGCCGAAGGCAATCGATGCCTCGGTGCCGTTATCACCATCACCGGTCACCTGAGCGAGATTGTGCCGCGCTTTGGCCTCGCGGTTTCTGATATGGTGGCGGTCGGCGCGGCGCCGATTCCCGGTGCCGTCGGCGGAGCCACGGTCAATGTCATCTTCATGGATCATTTGCAGCGAATCTCGCGCGGCAAAAGTGAAGAGAACTTCTGAACCACTACGCTAGTCGAGCCGCTTCCGATGCGATGTGAGGCGACCATCCTTGCCGGATAGTTCATTGGCGAGCCCGGACGACCGGCTGCGTGACCTGCGCCGGATGCGCTTTCTTGCCACCGCATTGCTGGTGCTGATGTTCGTGATCTTCGTTGCGACATCGCTGGCCGGCAATAAGTGGCCATGGGTGGCCTATCTGCGGGCGTTCGCCGAAGCCGCCATGATCGGCGCCTGTGCCGACTGGTTCGCGGTGGTCGCCTTGTTCCGCCATCCGTTCGGCCTGCCGATCCCGCACACCGCGATCGTGCCGAACAGCAAGGAACGCATCGGCATTGCGATGGGCCGTTTCACGGCCAGCAACTTCCTGTCGCCGAAGGTGCTGGCGACGCGGATCAGGGAGGTCGACATCAGCGGCTGGATCGCGCGCTGGCTTTCCGATCCGGCCCATGCCGCGAGCGCCGGGCAGCGCATCGCGGCGACATTGCCGCAGCTGTTGCGGTCGCTGCCGCGCGAGGACGTCAATGCGTTCCTGACGCGCGCGGTGCGGTACGGCATCGAGGCGGTGCCGGCATCGCCGCTTGCTTCGAAAGTGCTGTCGCTGTTCTGGGCGCGCGGCGAGACCCAGGCGCTGATCGAGCAGGGCATCACGCGCGTGAGCATGGCGCTGACGAAAAACCGCGACACGATCAAGCTCAAGGTGTCGCAGAAATCGTCGCGCTTCGTGCCGCGATGGGTCGATGCCATCATCGCCGACCGCATCATCAGCGGACTGACGCAATTGCTCGAGGAAATGCGCCAGCCGAATCATCCCTGGCGCATCGATCTCGCCAATGCGGTCGAAAAGCTGATCAAGGACCTGGCTGAAAGCCCGGACATGTATGCCCGCGGCGAGGAGCTCAAGGCCGGCATGCTGAGCAGCCCTGTGGTGCTGCAGCAGATCAACGAGGTCTGGGTCGGGATCGAGGACAAGCTCGAGTCCGAATCCACCATGCGTCAGCTTTCCAGTGCGGTCGAGCGCGGGTTGCTTGCGCTTGGCGAACGGCTTTCGGGCGATGAAGAGCTGCGCAACAGCGTCAACAGATGGCTGAGGGTCGCGGCGGTGCGGACCATCGCGCCGCGCCGGACCGAGATCGCAAGCTTCATCCGTCAGGTGGTCGAGAACTGGGACGCCGACACGCTGGTCCGGCGGATCGAACTGCAGGTCGGACGCGACCTGCAATATATCCGCATCAACGGCACCGTGGTCGGCGGTCTGGTCGGGCTGTTGATCTTCACCATGACGCGCTGGTTGTAACCAGGGCGCCGAAGCGCCGGGCAACCAGCAAGACCGGATAGCGCCGGCTTCCTCGGAACAAAAGGCGTGCGCCGGCATCATCCGGTGGCGTTCGAAGCCGAGCGGCATGGCTCATGTCTCTGGTTGGTTCCCGGCAGGCATTGCGATCGGATTCCGGGAAGACGCTACGCCGGGACCGGATTTTGTCACACCGCCGTCACTGGCCGTGGAAATGGTGCGGTGAACAGGATCGAATGGCAATTGGAGGAATCCTGACGATGAATCCGTCCGACATCACCAGCGACGAAGCCCTGCGAGCACGCATCGAGGATGACATGCGCGACAGTCTCGACGAAGAGCTCGAAATGGAACTGGAGGAGACGCGGCTGGAAGAGCTGGACGGACTCGAGGATAGCCACGAAAAGCGCGAGATGCTGGATCGTGATGTTTATTTCAAGGAATTGTTCCGCCTGCAGGGCGAGCTGGTCAAGCTGCAGGACTGGGTCCAGCACAACAAGCTCAAGGTCGCGGTGATCTTCGAGGGCCGTGACTCCGCCGGCAAGGGCGGCGTGATCAAGCGCATCACCCAGCGGCTCAATCCGCGCGTCTGTCGCATTGCCGCGCTGCCGGCGCCGAACGAGCGCGAACGCACGCAATGGTATTTCCAGCGCTATGTCGCGCATCTGCCGGCCGGCGGCGAGATGGTGCTGTTCGATCGCTCCTGGTACAACCGCGCCGGCGTCGAGAAGGTGATGGGTTTCTGCACCGACGAACAATATGAGGAATTCTTCCGCTCGGTGCCGGATTTCGAGCGGATGCTGGTGCGCTCGGGCATCGTCCTGATCAAATACTGGTTTTCGATCACCGACGAGGAGCAGCAGTTCCGCTTCCTGATGCGGATTCGCGATCCGCTCAAGCAGTGGAAGCTGAGCCCGATGGACGTGCAGTCACGGGCGCGCTGGGAGCAATACACCAAGGCCAAGGAAGTGATGCTGCAGCGGACGCATACTGAGGAGGCGCCGTGGTGGGTGGTCGAGGCTGTCGACAAGAAGCGGGCGCGCCTCAACTGCATCTCACATCTGCTGACCCAGATTCCCTATCAGGACATTCCGCATCAACAGGTCGTATTGCCGGATCGCATCCGCGATCCCGCCTATCATCGCGATCAGATCCCGCCTCAGATGTATGTTCCGGCCGTGTACTAACGCGCTTTTTCGAGGCGGAATCGGCTTTGGCCGGAAAAGGTGAGGCAATCGAGCGATCAGTCCGCAATCGCGACATCCGCCTTCGCGCGGCCGTCCTTGTCGAAGAAGGGCGTAAGGTTGAGCGGCAGATAGACGGTATCCTCGCAGGTGCCGTCGGAATCGACCGAGCAGACCGACGCCGGCGCCGCAAAACGCGCCAATAGGCTGCGATGGATTTTCTGGTTGATCGTTGGCAGCGGCTTTCCGTTGGCATCGATCGGCGCGTAGAGGCGTTCGTAGAACGAAACGCGGCACGGCGTCTCGCAGATCTCGCGGTAGGTCGGCCGCAGCCGGTCCTTGAGGAAGAAGCCCGACGAAGAATTGTGACTGGCAGCCTTCGGATCGAGCTGGTCCGGGTTCGGCAGGCAGTTCCAATCCAGCGCCAGCCCTTCCGCCTCGGCCTTTCTTGCCATCCAGACCAGCGGAATATCGGCGAGCCGGCGCGTGACATAGCCGCCGCCGACATCGGCGTGGGCGCCGGCAAACCAGACCTGCTCGATCTTGACGCCGTCAGGAGCTTTTCCGGTCCAGAGCGTCGGCACGAACTCGTCGCGGTGCTCGTCGATCGCCAGCGCATGACATCCGTGTTTCACCACCGCGCATGGCCCGGTATCGTGGAAGCCATAGAGCTCATGGTTCAGGCCGGCCAGGATCTGGCCGGGCACCCCGAGCGCCCCGACCGTATCCCACACGCCGAGAAATTTTATCGTGGCGTCGAGATGGGAATCCGACTGGTTGAGCCTGACGAAATCCTGCGGCGAATGCGGCAGCGGCCCCTTGCGATAATATTGCCAGGCTTTCGCCAGATCACCCAATCGCTGCCGCTTGAGAATGCCGCAGGCCCCGATGAATCCGGCCAGGCTGCGCGCGGTGTAGGCGCCGCGCGAAAATCCGAACAGGAATATCTCGTCGCCGGGGACATAGTTCTGCGCGATGAACATGTAGGCGGAGCGGATGTTTTCGTCGAGGCCAAGGCCGATCGCCCCCTCGATCAACACCTCGGTCTGAAGGCCGGACGTGCCGACGCCGCGAAGATAAAGCACGACCTGCATGACGCCGCCGGTCTTTTGCGTGGCGTGGATCGATCTCGCCAGCAGCGCCACGTTGGTGTCGGTGCTTTGAGTATCGGCGTCATTCCAGGTGCCGTCACAGCAAACGACCAAGCGCTTCATGGTTTCCTGCCAATCGAAAGGGTGTGTTATCGTACATTGCAACTGATCGGATTTGAAGGATAACGCATCGTTTGGTCGACTGAGCGCGGGACAAAAAGCCATAGCCTGCCGCTTGACTGTTAGGCAACCTGTGATAGCGTTTCTTTCCGGGCGCACTGTGCGCTGATTACGTGATATGTTGATAGATCAATTGACCTAGGCGTTCGCTTATTAGAAGTAGATTTCATTGACGTGCTGATGTGGGGCTATGCCAAAGCGTGCTTTTAGTGAGCCGTCACGCTTGGATCAAACCACTGACTAAAGAAGACGAAACAGGAAAATTCAGGATACGGCGCCCCCTTCGCATCCTGCGCCGGCGGATGCATCATGGCGGATTCTGTATTTGGGCTTGCGACGGCGTGCGTTTCCTGACGGTACGAAATGAGTTCCTGGCAACCGACGGAACCAATGGCCTTGGTGGTGCGGATGCTGATCATGCAAACGCGCCATCGTACTGCGTTTCGAGTACGTCCGTGGACTGTTTTCCTGATGCGGGCCGAAAGGCATCCGTCTCTGAACGCGTCATTTTTTACCGCGCCGCTAGGCAAATAATCGCCTCGCCGAAGGGCTAGCAATGATGGCCGCACGATTGAAGTTCATGCGATTGCGCCTTGAGTTTCTGGTCGACGGTTTCATGAAGATCGTCCGAGGTGTCACGTCAGCACGCGAAAACTTCATGGCTGATGCAGGTGACGTCCTCTTGGACGAGTTGCGTGCGGTTCGCTTTCGTCGAAGGATCTTAGCCGATTCCGCTCGCGGCAGGCTGGCCGATCCTCGTGAGGATCGGCCGATAAAGGAATTGAGACACCGCTGTGGAGACTCGATAACTAAATTGGAGCGATATTACGCGCAGGCCCACAGATTAGGGGATATTTCCGCTCTTTGCCTATCTGGAGGAGGGATCAGAAGCGCAGCTTTTGCACTGGGTATTGTGCAAGGACTGGCGAAACGCGGCTTGCTTAAGCGTTTCGATTATCTCTCCACCGTGTCCGGCGGCGGCTATCTTGGCAGCTTTTTAACCGCTTGGGTGCAAAGGCGTGGCTATGACGCCGTCTGCGACGATCTGCTTAGCAAATTTAGAGTCGTAGACGGTTCACCACTGAAATATCTCCGTCGCTACACCAGCTATCTGACGCCCGATCGTGGGCCGTTTACGGCTGACTCGCTCGCCATCGTCGCGCTGTATCTGCGAAACCTTTTCCTCAATTGGCTCATTATCATTCCGCTGGTCCTGAGTCTTATCGTTGCAGTAAAGCTGTATGCCGTTTTGGCCTGGACGCTGCCGGCCTCGCCCGTACTGGCGACGTTGCTTCTGATGCTGGCGGTAAGTGTCGGCGGAATGGCCACGCTCGAATCGCTTCGCCAGCGTCCGGGATGGGAAAACTATCGAAGCACAGCTTCGGAGTTTCATTACTGGGTCAAGTGGACTCTGTTTGCCGGCTCCATGCTGCTAAGCGTCGCCGCGGCGCAGTATCTCGAACTTCTAAATCAATTGCCGGCCGAAAGCTACGATGCGGCGGTGTATGATCCCGGCTCTCCGGGCGACTTCGCGATCGCCAAGAGCGACGGCCTTCCGGCAAGCGACGCGTTGCGCCCGCCGCTACCAGGTTTTCTGCCGCTGCTGATATATCCATCGGCAATGGTGGCGGCGATTCACTTCGTTGCTTGGATAATCGCGTTCTTTATGTCTCCGGCTCCATCCAAAGAGGACATATCGACCCGTGCCACGGTACGAACGACAGCATGGGGCGCGATTCGGAATTTAGTCAGTTTTACTTTTGCGGGCGCCGTCGCCGGTTCTATCATGGGCTCGGCATTCTACTTCGTGGCGCGACTGTTCTGGTGGTTCGACCTGGCCATATTGATCGTGATATGTACGGGACCGATCGTCGTGGCGGGTGCAGTATTTATAGGAGAGGCGATTCACCTTGGACTTAGCAGCTATTCGAACTGGAGTGACGGCGAGCGCGAATGGCTGGCTACCGCGGTAGGTTATCACGCACGTACCGCTGTCGGCTGGCTGCTGCTGACCCTGTGCGTTTTCGGCGGCTCGTACGTCGTATTCGATCTCTACCGGGAATCTGGCTTCGGCAAACAACTGCTGTCCTTGGGCACAACGGGAGGGGTTGCCGGGGTCATCGTTGCATGGCTGAGTAAGGCCTCCGCCACCGCCGCTACCATACGTGAACGATACAACACCTGGAAAAATTGGTCGGCCGGCATTGTGCTCGCGGTGGCGACGCCGCTCTTCATTTTCATCGCAGTTGGGTTCTTGTCCGCAGCCGTAAACGCAGCGCTGATTGGTCAAACCTTTACCTACACGACCACCGCAAACATTATAAGGCAGCATTCTCCGATCTTCGACGGAATATTCCCGCTTGAGCCAGGCGAACTCAATACGAGGTTGATCGGCTTTCTCGCGGCCATATTGGCCGGAAGCGCAGCATTGTGCGTTTTGGCTTCGCGCACCATCGCAACCAACCGCTTCTCATTGCACGGCGTATATTGCAACCGGCTCGTGCGGGCGTTCCTCGGCGCATCGCGTAACCCCAGGGATCGAAGACAAAATCCGCTATCGCAGTTCGATGAGCATGATAACTTCGACCTCTGCGAGTTGTGGCCCAATCACAGGATGCAGCAAACAATTCCACCACAGCTTCTCGTGATCAACTGTGCTCTCAACGTCCTCAAATCAGAAAACCTCGCATGGCAGGAGCGAAAGGCGCTTTCGCTAACTTGTACTCCGCGCTCCGTCGGTGCGTATGCACTGAATGACTGGAGCGGATGTTATCGCCGTACCAGCGAATACGCTGAGGGACTCAGCCTCGGCACAGCCATGACGATCTCCGGGGCGGCGGTAAGTCCAAATATGGGATATCATTCGTCTTCCGCATTGAGCGTTCTGATGACGTTTTTCAACGTCAGGCTGGGTGCTTGGCTCGGCAATCCCGGGCCGTCGGGGGCTGCCGTTTACAGGGAGTCGGGGCCCCGATTTTCGGCGCTGCCTCTGATCCAGGAGGCCCTGGGGCTTACGACCGAAAGCCGAAGATACGTCTATCTTTCGGATGGAGGTCATTTCGAAAATCTGGGTCTTTACGAAATGGTGCAGAGGCGATGTAGATTCATCGTTCTAAGCGACGCTGGATGCGATCCAGACATTACTTTCGAGGACCTGGGAAACGCCGTGCGGAAGATTTCCATAGACTTAAACATCCGCATTGACTTCGATATACTTAATATCCCTCCCCGCAAGACGCCGCCCGCCCCTGGAAGTTACGTGGCGATCGCTAAAATCATCTACCCGGAGAGGGACGCGCCTATCGGTCATCTGCTGTATGTCAAGCCAAGTTACAGGGCAACCGAGCCTGCCTCCGTGCGCGGCTACGCCGAAGCCAATCCCAAGTTTCCGCATGAGCCGACCACTGACCAGATGTTCGGAGAATCGCAGTTTGAGGCGTACCGTGCCCTGGGCGAATACATAATGGAGACGATCGATGGATATCCCGATTGGGAATATGCCGATATCGCCAGCTTCATACAGGCGGTTCAGGAGCATCAGACTCGTATGAAATAATTATCCGACGTTTGCCTGCCGGGACAGATGGAGGCACCGATGAAACGTTTTTTCTTTTCGGCATGTTTAGTTCTTCAAATGTGCGGAACTTCCGTCGCCTTTGACGACGGGGCTGTCTGCGAGCGACTGACCGCGCAAGGCACCGGCCTATATCTCGCATATCCGGCAGGTATCGCCGCTTCCGAGGGAGTCAACTGTGATCCATCGGGCTTCTGTTTCAGAAAGGTCGGAGCGCAAAACCGATTCGACGAGTCCGGAAGATTTTTCTTCGTCGGATCGCCTACCCCTCCCAGTGAAGAAGTCGTATGGCATGTTCGGATGCAAACATTGGCGGCGAATCTGGACAGCGCGGATCTTGCTTTCCTGTCGCGCCCGACAACGACCACGCGTTGTTCCCCGAATGAACCGCTCGCAGCCTTCCCGGCGAGCTCATTTCCAATGGGCCCCTTTGTGCCGATCAACGACTATATTGATCACCATGAGGGACGCCCGGTGGGACTGTTGACCCGCTATTTTCATTTTCAGATTCAGGACCCGCCCGGCGGCAGGCGGTGCATCTCGACTGACGACCGTACGGCATTTGCGGATCAAAAAAATATCTACGGCTTTGAAAACGTCCGAAGACTGCCCAAAGAAGTAGCCCAGGCTCTTGCAATCGGCTCGGCGCGAGCCTCCGCGAACGCTTACGCGAGCCTTTCTTCCGAATTTATTTACCGAGATGATCCAAGATTTCCTTGTTTTGGATTCGACCTGCCAAGGCCGACACGTACTGGTTATCTAAATGAAAAGATAAACTGGGGGCCGTATCAAACCAAGGTTTGGATCAAGCGGTTCAGGGGAAGACAAGTCACAGCCGAGAGCAAAGCCAACGGGCGGATTATTCAATGGCTGCAATGATCTCGATTGCCACGGATCGGAGTCATACGGAAGATTCATTTCCCTGGAGTAGATTTCCCGCCAGTTGGGCAGTGGGAGACGTGTACTCGGAGCGGGTTTCCGCGCGTCTGATCTGGCTGCTGGTGCCGCTCCAGTACTATGTATTCACGCATGTCGCGGGAGGCGTTGCACCGGGCGATCTGCTGTCGGTCGTCGCGATAACGATGGCTTCGTTCGCCGCCCTCTTCGTCATCAGCTTTGTTCTTGCCAACCTAGCGACCCTGGGCGACTCTGGCGTGGCCAAGCAGACCCTGACGAGAATGTGGATGATCGCCCTGATGCTCGGAACGACAGGCACTTATGCCGTATTTGCGCTGTCCCTGTTCGTGGGCTTGTATATGAATCTAACCGCAGACATCCTTGGCGACTTTTTCTTTTGGCACAGCCGGGAAGGGGTGCGGATTCCGGGTTGGAATTGGCAGACCCCCGTTACATACCTCGTTTACAGCACGATCGCTTGTATCCTGATCAGTGTCACGAGATGGATGTTTTGGCGGCTCGTTCCTTCCTGCAGGGCACCCTTGCCGGAACCCGCCATGGCCGTGGTCATTGTCTTCGTCGCTACGGTGATGTTCGGCATGAACATTTTGGCCACGTTGTAGCTGTCGGCAAAGAGTGTTGCTGTCCCTCAGGCGGTGCCGCAAATTGGTAGGTCATCCGGGCTGCGAACAACTGCATGGAGTTCGAGGCAAAGGCGCCCCTGAGGACCGGCCGGCAGAGGCTGGCGATGTCGCGCCCGTTCTGCTATGGAGACCTCAAGCGCCCGTGTCCGAGTACGCGGGTTCTGCGGTCCCGTAGCTCAGCCGGATAGAGCGGCGGTTTCCTAAACCGTAGGTCGGAAGTTCGAGTCTTCCCGGGATCGCCATCTACGATATTGGCGGGCCGTGCCGCCCCTGCGGCAGTTTGCCGGTGCAAGCCGCTCAATCAGTCAGCCCAAGACCTCCCCCCTAAAACCTCCACGCATGGCCCGAATGCGCCATAGGCTCACTGCGGGCACGAGGCGCCGCTGCCGACCCATTGCTGCGCCAGCGCGATGAACCTGTCGCGTGCGATCGGCGGCGGCATTCTTGGATGTCCGTCGAGATCATTGCCGGGCGACCACGCCCATTGCACCAGATCGGTCTGAAGGTGTGGAACGAACTGGTCCGGGCTGATGCCGCCCTTGTGCGGGTCGAGAATGAGGCGGCACAGCTGTCCCACCGAGAGGCCTTCCCAGGCCATGCTGAGCGGCGCGAGATGCCAATCCGGTGCGCCGGGGACGCCGGTAGCGGCCGAATTCTTGTCATGGTGACAGGCCTGGCATTGCAGTGCCGGGACGCCATGGTCAGCGGGCCCTCGCACCACCGACATGATGTGGCGATGGCGATCGTCGCCCTGGCGCGGAAACTCGGTCGAGGTGTGGCAGTTCATGCAGCGCGGCGACTGCAGCACGGGCGCCATTTGCACGAACAACGCCGCCGATCTCGCATGGGCCTCAGTGCGCCGCTCGTTGGCCCGGCTGGCCGAAAGCCAGATGGCGAGGCCGCTTGCGGCCCAAGCCGCCAACATCAGCGCCAGCGCCGGTCCGGAAATCAGCCGCTGCATCACGCGCGTGTCAGCTTGTGACGGGCAAGCGGCAGCGAGCGGATGCGCTGCCCGGTGGCGGCAAAGATCGCATTGGTCAATGCCGGCGCCAGCGGCGGCAGGCCGGGTTCGCCGATGCCGCCCCAGCGATTGATGTATTTGTCGCCGCTCGGAACCAGATAGGTCTCCACCTTCGGCATCTCCGTGATCCGCAAGGCGGGATAATCGTGGAAATTGGATTGCTGCGCCCGGCCGCGGTCAAAGGTGATTTCGCCGGTGAGCGCGGCCGACAGCCCATAGGCGATCGCTCCCTCCATCTGGGCGGATACGATCCTCGGATTGACGACATAGCAGGGGTCCACCGCGCAGACCACGCGATGCAGCTTCAGGCCGCCGGCATCGTCGAGGGAAATGTCGACCACATGGGCGCACACCGTATCGTAGCATTCGACCACCGCGATGCCCTGATAGATGCCCTTGGGCTGATTGCCCCAATCCGCGCGCTGCGCCGCCTCATCGAGCACATCGATGCTTCGCCGTCCCTTTGCCGCCAGCAGGTTGCGGCGAAACTGGTAGGGGTCCTCGCCGCACAGATGCGCCATCTCGTCGATGAAGGATTCGCGGAAGAAGCCGTTCTGCGAATGATTGACGCCGCGCCAGAAGCCGACCGGAATCGCGGTGTTGCGCATGGCATAGCCGACATCGATGTTGGGCGTGGCATAGAACATGTCGGCGGGCGAGAAGCCGTTCATCATTTCGAGATCCTGCCCGTTGGTCAGCCGCGCACGCATCAAGCCGCTGATGATCGACGATCCCGCCAGCCGCACCTTCCAGGCGATCAGATTGCCATCGGCATCGAAGCCCGCGGTCTGTTTGGCGACGCAGAACGGCCGATAGTAATCGTGCTGGATGTCTTCCGGCCGCGTCCACAGCATCTTTACGGGAACGCCGGCCTGCTTCGCGATCAGCACCGCCTGAATTGTCCAGTCCTGAGACAGCCCCCTGCGGCCGAAGCCGCCGCCGAGATGGCGTTTGTTCACGACCACCTTCGATGGGTCGATCGCCAGCGTTTTCGCGACCGTATTGAGCGTGTTCTCGCCGTCCTGCGTCGGCGCCCACACCTCGGCCCGCTCGGTGGTGACATGCGCCGTGCAGGTCATCGGCTCCATGGTCGCGTGCGCGAGATAGGGCGCCTCGTATTCCGCCTCGATCCTGGTCGTTGCGGCGGACAGCGCGGCATCGACGTCGCCCGCCTTGTTGCCGACCGCCAGCCCGTCCGATTCCCAGGCCGCCTTGAAACTGGCGCGAATCTTGTCGCTCGATAGCTCGGCGGCATCGGATTCGTCCCAGCTGACCGGAAGCTTCTCGAGCGCCGTCCTGGCTTTCCACCAGGAATCGGCGACCACGGCGACCGCATTGCTGCCGACCGGCACCACCTGCTTGATGCCGGGTTGGCCAAGCACCTTGCCGGCGTCGAACGATTTCAGCGTGCCGCCATGGGCGGGGCAGGCGGCAATTGCGGCATAGAGCATGCCGGGAAGGCGGACGTCGCTGGCATAGATCGGCTTTCCCGTCGCCTTGTCGTGGCTGTCGAAGCGTCTGGTCGATTGCCCGATCAGCCGCCAGTTCTCCGGCCGCTTCAGCGTGACATTGGCCGGGATCGCGCGGGTGGCGGCGCCATCGGCGATCTCGCCGTAACGCAACGAACGGCTGCTCTTGGCATGGTGAACGACGCTCTTGCGCGCCTCGCACTCCGCCGCCGGGACGCCCCAGCGCTCCGCGGCCTCGGCGATCAGCATGGCGCGTGCCTGCGCACCGGCCTTGCGCAGATAGGCCTGGGAATCGCGCACGCCCCGGCTGCCCGCCGTCACCATCGGGCCCCAGGCCCGGCCATGCGCGTAATTGTCCGCCGGCGCAACATATTCGGGCCGCACCCGGCTCCAGTCGCATTCGAGTTCTTCTGCGACCAGCATGGGCAGCGACGTGAATGCTCCCTGGCCCATTTCCGAGCGCGCCACCCGGATGGTGACGCTGTCGTCATGGTCGATCACGACCCATACCGTGACTTCCGGCGATGATGAGCCGGACGCCGTTGTGGCGGCTTCGTCTGCGGGCAGCGGCGGCAAGCCCAGCACCAGTCCGCCGGCTGCGGCGCTCGCGCCAAAGGCGAAACCGCGACGTGTGAGCTGCGCGGACGGCGCTTTCATCGGCCGTCTTTCATTCGTCGGCCGAGCCGAGCCGCGCGCGCCGCGACCCGATGCGCTGCAATTCGGTGGCGCGTTTGATCGCAGCCCTGATCTGCAAATAGGTTCCGCAGCGGCAGATGTTGCCGGACATCGCTTCGTCAATGTCGTCGTCCGACGGATTGGAATTGGCGGCAAGCAGCGCCGCCGCCTGCATCAGCTGGCCCGATTGGCAATAGCCGCATTGCGGCACGTCGAGCTCGATCCAGGCCTGCTGCAGCACATGCAGGCTTTTGGCGCCGAGGCCCTCGATCGTCCTGATCGAACGGCCGTCAAGCTCTCCGACCGTGATGCCACAGGAGCGCGTCGCAGCATCGTCGACATGGACCGTGCAGCAGCCGCACAGCGCGGCACCGCAGCCGAACCGGGTCCCGGTCAGCCCGATTTCGTCGCGCAAATACCACAGCAAAGGCATGTCCGGATCGCCGTCGAAGGCGTACGCGGCTCCGTTGATGGTCAATCGGATCATCTGCGTCCCTCCGACGGCCCGCGCTGAGCGTTCATCGAACTTCGGCGCGGCCTTCGCTGCTATCGGCATTTTATAGACCGCTTGAGCGAGACTTTTAAGCCGAGACCGATCGTCATCGCCTGGAAGTGATTGGGAGTTATCAAGCCGCCGCTGAAATTTCGGACGGCTCCGCTTGCCTTGCCGTTTTCCGCACTTCCAGCGCCTTTCGCTGTCCTGCTCACGCAAGGAGGAAAGCATCCGCTACCCGAAGTCCCGGGCGAGCTTTTCGCCCCGAAACACTGTAAAAGCCAGGACGATGCCATCTCTCTTTCTGCAAGCGAGTCATTTGCATGCGTCCGCGAAGCCTTGATCTCAATCTCCTGGTGATGCTCGAGGCCCTGGTCGCCGAGCGCAGCGTGTCGAGCATGGCATGGCATTTGCTCGCTTCCAGCGGAATTTCCGGCGCTGCCGCTGGATTTGGCCGGCTGTTTGACGTGGAGAGATAGGCCCCCCGCGAAAATAGCAGTTGCATCCAATCCGGCGGATTTGGTTCCGTCGCGAGGTTTTATCAAAAGGATGCATCGAGTGAATCCCGCACCCGTCACCGCGGTAGCTGAAATCGACACGGCCGCGACTGCAATCGATTCGCGGCGCTCGCTCCGGACCACGATCTGGGGCTCCGCGATCGGCTACGCCACCGATGGTTTCGATCTGCTGCTGCTCGGGTTCGTGATGCGCCCGATCTCGGCCGATCTCGGGCTCTCGCAGGCACAGGCGGCGTCGCTGGTGACGGCGACATTGTTCGGCGCCGTGATCGGCGGCTTCACCTTCGGCTGGCTGTCCGACCGGCTCGGCCGGGTGCGGGTTCTGGTCTGGACCATCGTGCTGTTTGCGGCCTTCACCGGAATGTGCGCGCTCGCCCATGGCTATTGGGATCTTCTGGTCTATCGCGCCATCGCCGGGCTCGGCCTTGGCGGCGAATTCGGCATCGGCATGGCGCTGGTGGCCGAGGCTTGCCCTGCCGCCGACCGTGCGCGCGTCTCCTCTTATGTCGGACTGGGCTGGCAGGGCGGCGTGCTCGCGGCCGCAGCCATCACGCCGCTGCTGCTGCCGGCGATCGGCTGGCGCGGCATGTTCCTGATCGGCATTTTCCCGGCGGCGATGGCCTATCTGATCCGCCGCAAGTTGCATGAGCCGGAGTTGTTCGTGCGCGATGCAAAGAACCGCGCGCCGCAATCCTCGCTCCGGCTGCTGGTGAAGGACACCGCGACGATCAAACTGTCGTTCGGCATGGCCGTGCTCTGCTCGGTGCAGAATTTCGGCTATTACGGCGTCATGATCTGGCTGCCGAACTATCTTTCCAGCCGTTTCGGCCTGGCGTTGACGCAGACTGCGGAATGGACGATCGCCACGATCGTCGGCATGTCGCTCGGCCTTGTCGTATTCGGCCAGATTGCCGACCGCATCGGTCGGCGCACCGCCTTCTTTATTTATATGGCGGGCGCCGCTGCCATGGTGCTGTTTTATTCCCGCCTGTCCGATGCGACCGAATTGTTCTACGCCGGAATCGTGATGGGATTTTTCGTCAACGGCATGATCGGCGGCTATGGCGCGCTGATGAGCGAGCTCTATCCGACGGCGGCCCGTGCGACGGCGCAGAACGTCCTGTTCAATCTTGGCCGGGCGGTCGGCGGTTTCGGTCCGCTCGTGGTCGGCCTGATGGCCTCCAGCCGCGGCTTCGAATTCGCCATCACCGTTCTTGCCGCGCTTTACCTCGTCGATCTCGCGACGATGTGGCTGTTGATCCCCGAACGGCGCGGCGTCGAGCTGCAATAGAGAGCGTTTCGAGCGAAGTGGATGCCGGTTCGCGTGAAGAAAACGCGTCAAAACAAAAAGCTGGAGCCCGGTCCTGATTCCATCAGAACCGGAAAAAAGCCCCCTAGCCGTTGCCCTGCGCCATACGCCACATCAGCCGGTCCAGCATCCGATCGGACAACAGGCGCCGCAGCAACAGGAATATCTGGGCGCCGCCGCCGGCCGGGTAGCGCGTGCGGGGCCGCCGCGCCTTGATCGCCTTGGCGATGACGTTGGCGACGACTTCCGGCGGCGAAGGAAGGCGTGATGTCGTCAAGTTCTTGAAGATCTTCTCGGCGCGGCGGACATAGGGGCCATAGGCGGTGTCGCCCGATCTGGCGACGAGGCTGTCATGCGCGATGTCGCCCCATTCGGTACGGATCGCGCCGGGCTCGATGACGATGACGTCGATGCCGAACGGGATCAATTCCATCCGCAAGCTGTCGCTCAGTCCCTCGAGCGCGTGCTTGGTGGCGTGATACCAGGCGCCGAATGCAGTCCCGAACTTGCCACCGATCGAACTGACATTGACGATCTTGCCGCTCTTTTGCGCCCGCATCATCGGCAAGGTGAGTTGAATCAGACGCGCAGCGCCAAACAGGTTCACCTCGAATTGCCGCCTGGCTTCTGCGAGCGGGACGTCTTCAAGGGCGCCATAGCTGCCATAGCCCGCATTGTTGATCAGGACATCGAGCCGGCCAGCCTCGCTGCGGATTCGCTCCACTGCCGCGACGATCGATGCATCATCCGTCAGATCGAGCGCGATCAGTCGCGCGCCGGCGGCGGCCAGTGGCGCCATGCGGTCCATTCGGCGCGCCGCCGCATAGACAATATACCCATCGGCCAGCAGGCGTTTGGCCGTGGCCTCGCCGATTCCCGCCGAAGCGCCCGTCACCAATGCCGTCTTGCTCATTTTTCGCTCCACAACCAGGGGAGCAGTTCTTATAACTATGGAGTATAGTCCATGGTCAACCGTGTGGAAGAAATGCTGATCTCCGAATTCGCCCGAGCGGCGGGCCTCAGTACCGATACGGTGCGCTTCTATGTCCGTCGCGGACTGCTGGTGCCGGAACTCGGCGGCAAGGGCGGCCGCAATCCGTATCAGGTCTTCACCGAAGAGCATGTTCGCGACGCCCGCATCATCCGGCTGGCCCAGTCGCTCGGCATGTCGCTCAAGGAAATCGCGCTGTTGGGCCAGGAATATCGCGCCGGCGGAATGACGCGGGAGCGCAGCATCGAGATATTGAGCGGCCAGCTCAGCCGGCTGGAGCAGAAGGCCAGGGAGCTCGACGCATTGGCAAGCTATCTGCGCACCAAGATTGCCTGGCTGGAGAACGGTGAAAAAGGCCCGGAGCCCGACCTTGCGGATTTCGGGCAGGGACATCTTGCGATCGAATGCGCGGCCGAAACCCCAAAACGCACAGAGGCGGCACGGCTGCACCATATCGCGGGCCTCCGCTCACCGGCACGGCGGCGAGGCCGGGCCACGCCTCGCGTCCGCTCGAAGTCGCTATAGAGCCGATGTGACGTTCTGCTGCCACGATCGTGCAGCGGAACGTTGTGCTTTGCCGCTGCAGCTACTTCGCTTTGTCGTGATCGGCAAGACCGATCGCCTTATAGTCATAGGTCGGATAGAACTCGGTGCGATAGGCGCCCCAGGCGGTGGTTTCGAAAATGCGGTTGACCTCGCGCAGCCGCGAGGCCGGCAGCCGCAGCGTCACCACCTGGCCGATGCCCATCACGATATTCCAGCTCACCACCTCGACGCCCGGCGGCGGAAACGCCTTGTAGAAACCCTGCCTCTCGAGCTGCGCATTGAGCTCGCTCAGCGGCCGCGACTGGTCATGTTTCAAGAATACCGTCAGCAGGATGGCGTTGTCAGCGGTTGGTGCTTCATTCGCTGCCGGTGGGGTCGTAGTCTGCGCCCGCGCATCAGTGGTGAGCGCATGGGGGGTGAACGTCAAAATTCCGGCCAGCGCCGCCAGCGCAGTCAGGAGTCCGATGTTTCGGCCCATCTTCATTTCCTTTTCGAAATTTACGGTTCGAACGTCGATGACGGACAGGACATTTGCGGGGCGCGGCGATCCCGGCCGCCGCGCCCCGCGAATATTCTCCGGATCCCAGCCCGAATTCAGCGTCTTTGATACTCTCCGGAGATGTCCCTGCCGGTGTAGTCGGTCATCAATACCGTCGCCACCACCGAGATGACGGCACAAATCGCAATATAGATCGCGATTGCGTAAGGCGAATGATAGATGCCGAACAGCCATGCCGCGATCAGCGGCGCCGGGCCGCCGGCGATCACCGAAGCAAGCTGATAGCCGAGCGAGGAGCCGCTGTAACGCAGGCGGCCGGTGAAGCTCTCGGCGATCAGCGCCGCCTGCGGGCCGTACAGCATGTCATGCGGGATCAGCGACAGCACGATCGCCAGGAAAATGATCGGCTCCGACTTGGTATCCAGCATCGCAAAATAGATGAAGCCGAACACGCCGGTCGTCACCGCGCCGATCATGTACATGTTCTTGCGCCCGATCTTATCGGAGATATGGCCGAACAGCGGGATCGATATGAAGGAGAACAGCGAAGCGACCAGCACCGCCGTCAGCAGGAAATCCCGCGAAACCTGCAGCGTGCCGATGCCATAGGAGAAGACGAAGGCGGTGAAGATATAGAACGGCGCCTGTTCGGCCATCCGGGCGAATGCCGAAAGCAGGATCTCCTTCGGATATTCCCTGATCACCGCCAGCATCGGCGCACGCTCGACCTTCTGCTCGGCAACCAGCCTGGTGAAAGTCGGAGTCTCCAGGATGCCGAGGCGGATATAGAGGCCGAGGCCGACCAGGATGATGCTCAGCGCGAACGGAATGCGCCAGCCCCAGGCCAGAAACTGGTCGCCGGACATCTGGCTGAAGGCGAGCACCGCCAGATTGGCCAGGAACAGCCCGCAGGGAACACCGAATTGCGGCCAGGAGGCGACCAGCCCGCGCGAGTGGTCGTTGCGTGCCCATTCCATCGACATCAGCACCGAACCGCCCCATTCGCCGCCGACGCCGACGCCCTGGATGAAACGAAGCGCGGTCAGCAGCACCGCACCCCAGATGCCGATGCTGCTATAGCCCGGCACCAGCGCCACGGCGGCGGTGGCCAGTCCCATCAGGAGCAATGTTGCGATCAGGGTCGATTTGCGGCCGATCCGGTCGCCGTAATGTCCGAAAATCGCAGCCCCGATCGGGCGGGCGATGAAGCCGACGGCGTAAATGGCAAAAGCTTCGAGCGTTCCGACCCAGGGGTCGGAATGCGGGAAGAACAATTTTGCAAACACCAGTCCGGTGACGGTGCTGTAGAGAAAGAAATCATACCATTCGATCGCAGTGCCCACCGTGGAAGCGATAACGGCCCGGCGCAACTGGATCTGGTGCTCAGATGGGTCAAGCGAAACGGAATTGAGATCGGAGACGGTCATGACGCCCTCCCGACGGCGGCGGCCATTCTTTTAGTATTTTTGCTTTTTGTATTTTGGCTCTAACGGACGTCCGACGATCGGGTTCCATCCGGCGGAAACAATTTGCCGCCCAGAGTCCACAGCGCGCTGGATGCAACCTTGACTTGGATCGGGAAATCATCACCCGGGGCAGGTGCCGAAATCCGATGCCGCGGAGAGCTGTGCGCACCGTAGTCTTACTGGCCAAAAAGTTAACACCGGACAGGGGCGGCTCTGTTAGACGAATTTCATGTCACGCCGCGAGAATCGCAGGGATGATTCGTATCTCTCCGACGAACCCGAAAGCAGCTCCTCGCCTGAGGACGGCCCGGAGATCACCGGGCAGCAGCAAGTGCGTGCGCCGCTGAACGACGCGGCCAAGGCCGCCGTCATCCGCCAGATCAACGGGTCGCTGACGGCTCTGCTGATCTATATGGCTGAACTCAGGAATCACAGCCATGCCTTCACGGCCGTGAGGGACGATCAGAATTACCTGAAGCAGGTCGTGGAAAACGCGTTTCAGCAGATCGGTCGCGTCTGCGATCTCGTCAAGCAAATCGAAGATGATGACGAAGGCATTGCCGCGGGGTCGCCTGTGCAGGCATCGCCCAGCCGCGGCGCCCACGGCGCTGCTGTCACGGCTGCGCTGTTCTCCGTAGCGCCAGGCCAGCGGCCGCTCACGAAACGCGAGCGCGAAGTCCTGAGCCTGATCAGCGAGGGTTATTCCAACAAGCAGGGCGCGCTGCGGATGGGCATCAGCCCGCGCACCTTCGAAAGCCATCGTGCCGAGGCGATGCGCAAGCTCGGTGCGCGCAACACCGCCGATCTCGTCCGCAAGGCGCTGCGGCTTCAGGACGCCACCTGAGGGGGCCCGACGCCTTTTCGGTCCCGGACTGACCAGAGCCGGGCCTCGGATCTCGTCCTGATGCGTTCTCTTCATGCGAACGAGGAAGCCGCCCACCGTCCAGGTCCAGGGCCGGCTTTCGCTCAACGCTTTGGCCGAGCTCTCAGAAAAAATCTTCGGCGAACGGGCGGACCCGGCGCAGCGGTCGTCCGCTGCCGGTCCTGGCCTTGGCTTCGGCCGGGATGATCGTGATGCTCCAGCTGACGGGAACGCTTGATTTGCGCTCCAGCACCGAGCGCACGAAGCCCGTCACCGTCGATCCGTCATGGGTGACGGTTGCGGTCCTGCCGTTGAACTGCGCGGTGCGGAAACGACGGACTTCTTTCTGATCGGTCGTCTCGAACGTAAACATGGATTTCTCCCAGGTTCACGCCATTCTCGCCGCTTATGATTAGCCATCTATGAAAAGCAGAATCCGTAGAAGTACGGCGGATGCACGACAAAGGGGCAGCAGCGGAGTTCTGGATAACGGCGGCCGGCATCAACGGTGACCGCCTGCCCGCTACACGCCAAAGCTGCAGCCGCACCAACAGTTCGATTAATCGTATCTTAGACAAATCTATCGATAACTGGCGGCCTAGCCATTTCCTCATGCCAGGCCGCCGATGCATTTCATCAACAAGATCAAAATCCGCTCCAAGCTGCTGATCGTGCTGGCGCTGTCCGCGCTCGCCCTGATCGCCGCTGTCGCCGTCTCGACCTCGATCCTGCACAGCAGGATGGTCGACGATCGCGTGGCCAAGCTGCGGGGGATTGTTGAGCTTTCCTATGGCCTCGCCGAGCAGCTCGAGCAGCAGGTCCAGGCCGGCAAGCTGACCCACGACCAGGCGCTCGATCGCTTCAGGGACGATACGATGGCGATGTGGTACGACGACCACCACAGCTACATCGCGATCGGGACCTTGGACGGCAAATGGTGGGTCAACCCCGGCGCTCCCAAGGTGAACGGCACCCGCGGGACGCTGATGCCGAACGGCAAATACATCCTGGATGGGTTGATCGAGGCGGTCGGCAGCGGCGAGGAAGGCATGTTCGCCTACGACTACGCCAAGCCTGGCGAGACCGTGCAGCTGCCCAAGCTCACCTTCGCGCGGAAGTTCAGGCCG
Organism: Bradyrhizobium sp.; assembly: GCA_035547995.1. Classification (GTDB taxonomy): domain Bacteria; phylum Pseudomonadota; class Alphaproteobacteria; order Rhizobiales; family Xanthobacteraceae; genus Bradyrhizobium. The sequence goes on from DASZTN010000051.1 coordinate 57,351, forward strand.
TGGAATCTGTTGATCACCTCCGGCGTCTGGATCGACGACATCGACGCCGCCTATCATGCGACGCTGCTTCGGCTCGCGGGATTCTGCCTCGTCATCCTGCTGGCCATGGCCGGCCTCGTCTTTGCGCTGAGCCGCAATATCGCGGGCTCGCTGACCAGGCTGGCGGGAAAGATGGAAAGCGTGGTCGCCGGCGATCTGTCGGTGAAGATCGACGAAGCCTCGCGTTCCGATGAAGTCGGCCAGATGGCGAAATCGCTCGAAGTGTTCAAGGACAACGCGATCGAGGTGCAGCGGCTGCAGTCCGAGCAGGCCGAACTCGCCAACAAGGCCGAGGGGGAGAAACGCCAGGCGCTCCATGCCATGGCCGACGGCTTTGAAGGCCGCGTCGGCGGGGTGGTCGATGCCGTCTCGCAGGCCGCGCACGCCATGCAGGACACCGCCAAGCTGATCGCGACCAGCGTTTCCGGAACGCAGCAGCAGGCCGGTGCGGTCGCTTCGGGTGCTGAAGAGGCCGCCGTCAACATCCAGACGGTAGCGGCGGCTTCCGAAGAGCTGACGGCGTCGATTTCCGAGATTGGCCGTCAGGTCACCCAGGCCTCCCACGTGGCGAAGACCGCCGCCCAGGAGAGCGAAGTCACCAATCAGAAGGTTCTGGCGCTGGCCGGTGCCGCCCAGAAGATCGAGGAAGTCGTCGCCTTCATCAATCAGATCGCGAGCCAGACCAATCTGCTGGCGCTCAACGCCACGATCGAGGCGGCGCGTGCCGGCGAGGCCGGCCGGGGATTTGCCGTGGTCGCCTCCGAGGTCAAGGCGCTGGCAACCCAGACTTCCCGCGCAACCGAAGATATCCGTTCGCAGATCACCGCTATCCAGGATGAAACCACCGAGGTCGTCACCGCGATCAAGCGCATCTCGCAAACCATCGCCGAGGTCGATGAAATCTCCACCGCGATCGCCGCGGCAATGGAGCAGCAGGGCGCGGCGACCCATGAAATCACCCGCAATGTGCAGGAAGCGGCGCAATCCTCCAATCAGGTGTCGCAGAACATCGGCGGCGTCAGCTCTGCGGTCAGCGATACCGATGGCGCGGCCTCGAACCTTCTGAGCGCGGCGGATGTGCTGGCGGCACAGGCCGAGAAGCTGCGCGGCGAGGTCGACGGCTTCCTCGCCACGGTGCGCGCGGCATAAATCCGCACCCTTCCCCGAAGGTTGGTAAATGGCCTGGTGATCCCGATGCGCCCGCGCGCGGTCGCCTTGGCGGCGCGCCGCCATCGGCCTGGGGGTCCCCGTTTGCGGCCGGCCGGTCAAAACAGCTGCAAAACCGGCTCGTTGGCCATTGCGATCAGGCTTTTGACTAAAATCCGACAATGCGCCAGCCGGCCCGGTATTCGGCCGGGCCATCCGTATTTGCCCGGACCGCGGAATTAACGTGGGCATGACGGCGGCCGGTTATCACTTGCAACGGTCGAATTGGGTCAGGCGATGCCGCTGCATCAGCATATGCGAAAGCGCTCTGAACCTGTCGATTGCGTGACGACCCGGAGTTTCAATCGCTGCAGCCGTTTTAAAGAGAAGAAAGCCGAAATGAAGATTTGTCTGGTGGTCGACGATTCAAGCGTCATCCGAAAGATCGCGCGAGCTATTCTGGAAGAAATGGACTTCCAGATCGTGGAAGCGGAGGACGGCGAACAGGCGCTAAAAGCCTGCGAGCAGGAATTGCCCGACGCGGTCCTGCTCGATTGGAATATGCCCGTCATGGACGGCTACGAATTCCTTGGTCATCTCCGCCGTCTGCCCGGCGGTGAGCAGCCGAAGGTGGTGTTCTGCACCACGGAAAACAATCTCGACCATATTTCGCGGGCGCTCCGCGCCGGCGCCAATGAATACATCATGAAGCCGTTCAACAAGGACATCGTCGCGGCCAAGTTTCAGGAAGTAGGCCTGCTGCCGCTGATGCCTTCGGCCTCGTGAACTTCAGAGCTTGTATGGGTCGCATCGCCATGAAAGCCGGATCGATGACAGGGGTTAAGCTGCAGGCGAAGCGCCTTCGTAACCCGCACCTGTGCCGGCGTGCGAACCTGGGCCATCCGGTGGTGGCTGCTGGCGATCTCCATCCGGCATTATCCCTATCGATTTTGCGAGGCCGCTCGTGACCATGCCCGATTACGATTATCTGCGCAGAGTGCTTAAAGAGCATTCCGGCCTCGATCTGTCCGTGGACAAGCAATATCTGCTCGACAGCCGGCTGCTTCCGCTGTCGCGGAAGTACGGCCTGCCCGGCATTGCCGAACTCGTCCAGAAAATGAAGGGCGGCTCGGCCGAGATCACCAGCCAGGTGGTCGAGGCCATGACCACCAACGAGACATTCTTCTTCCGCGACAAGACGCCATTCGATCATTTTCGCAATGCCATCATGCCGGAGATCCTGCATGCGCGGGCCGGCCGCCGCAGCGTCCGGATCTGGTGCGCGGCCGGTTCGACCGGCCAGGAGCCCTATTCGCTGGCGATGTGCCTGAAGGAGATGGGCGCAGCGCTTGCCGGCTGGCGGATCGAAATCCTTGCGACCGACCTCTCGCAGGAGGTCCTCGAGAAATCGAAAGCGGGAATCTATAGCCAGTTCGAGGTTCAGCGCGGCCTGCCGATCCACTTTCTGGTCAAATATTTCACCCAGAGCGGAGAGACCTGGCAGGTCAAACCCGAATTGCGGGCGATGGTGCAGCACCGCCAGCTCAACCTGCTGCACGATTTTTCCCAGCTCGGAACCTTTGACGTGATCTTCTGCCGCAACGTGCTGATCTATTTCGACCAGGACACCAAGGTCAGCGTGTTCCACCGCCTCGCCAAGGCCACCGAGGCCGATGGCTTTCTGGTGCTGGGCGCGGCGGAAACGGTGGTCGGGTTGTGCGACGCCTTCAGGCCGCATCCGGAGCGGCGCGGCCTTTATCGGCCAAGCGTGCCGCACACGGTTTCGACCAAGGTGGCTGCCGGCGCGCTGGCGCCGAGAGCCGCAGCGATGGCGGGTCTGTGACATGACGGAGCAATATAAAGGACCGGAGCGGGTGACGTTCAGCCGCGGCTATGATGTCTGCATCATGGGCATCGACGGCACCTGGCGCCGCAACTGCTTGCTCAATGCGATATCGGACACGGATGCGGTGCTGACGGTGGACGGCTCGGTCCAGGGCCTGAACCTGAAGGAATTTTTCCTGCTGCTGTCATCGACGGGTCTCGCCTATCGTCGTTGCGAACTGATCCGCATCAATGGCGCGGAGATGGACATCCAGTTCCTGCAGGGGAAGAACAAGAAAAAGGGACCTTCGGCCCAGGACGCGGCTGCGTGATGCCGGCAGGCGACCAACTCGATCGTGGCCGGCCTTTAATATCCTTCCCGAATTCCCTCACGTGAAGATGCCCGAGCCTGCTGCGTTGCGCATGGCTGCCAAATTCAGCTTTCGACTTTCGTCGGATGAGCGTCCAACAATGTGCGCAGCGCCACCACAAGCCACGCATTGCAGGCGTTCAGCGCAGCATTTGCGCTCAGATAGCACGGCGTAACATCATCCAGTACGACGATATCCTCAGGCCCATCGAGGCCGTCATGCGCGGCTTCCGAGGCGATCGCGAGTTCGAGCGCCCGGCTGCTGGCATTGAGATGCTCGATCAAGGTTGCGAGATTCGCCACGATCGAACCGCAGGTTTCGTTTCGATTGTCGGACTGTGCATCAGCGCTGGCTGCATTTTGCATGAGAGTTCCTCTTCATTGCCCTGTTAGGGCGATCAGCGCTACTTGTGTGTTAAGAAGCTGTCCCGTACTAATACGGCGTGGGCTCGTATCTCGTACCGGGCACTTCAGATGTTCGGCGGGCCTCATCATTGTTGATGGATGATGGCATATGGCCGAAAAACTCCCATCCCGCGGCGAGATCTTTGTCGTCGACGATGATCCTGCCGTTCGCGAAACCCTCTCGATCGTCTTGTCGGCGGGCGGCTATCACGTCATCTGCTTCGCCGACGGCGCCGCACTGCTGGCGGTGGCGCGCACCCGCACTCCCGCATGCATCCTGCTCGACGTGCACATTCCCGGTAAATCCGGGCTCGATATTCTGAAGGAACTGCACGGCGAGGATTACCCGGCCCCGATCTTCATCATCTCGGGTCAGGGCGATATCGCCATGGCGGTCAGCGCGATCAAGAACGGCGCGCTCGATTTCATCGAGAAGCCGTTCAAGGGCAGTGAACTCGTCGCCCGGCTCGAGGAAGCGATCGAGGCCTATGCGCGGCGGCGGGCCGAAAACGCCTCATCGAAGATCGGGTCATTTCATTTCCCCGGGCGTGAACCATTGACCCGACGTGAGCGCGAAGTGCTGGAGCAATTCACCGCCGGCGCATCGAACAAGGAAGCCGGCCGTGCGCTGGGCATCAGCCCGCGGACCATCGAGGATCACCGCGCCAATATCATGAAGAAGCTCGGCGCCCGTAACGCCGCGGACCTCGTCCGCATCGTGATGACCGCGCCGCGTGCGTCCTGACCGAGCATTCGGCTCGCGCGAACCGTCGCGTCGCAGGTCAGGCGTTGCGGCGTGATCTTGTGCGCCGCAAAAATTCCGCACCAGATCTTTCCGGCGCATGGGTCATCGACCGCGCCGACTTGTAATCCCACCGCTTTCATGCGCAATGCGCATCCGGAAAAATCCGTCCGGAGGTCACGCCGGGCTATTTTCTCGAACAGGTGCAGCAATGACAGCAAAGAAAGATCCAAAAACGCTTCGCAGCGCGCGATGGTTCGCGCCTGACGATCTGCGCGCCTTCGGCCATCGCTCGCGTGCCATGCAGATGGGCTACGCGCCGGAGGAGTGGAAGGACCGGCCGGTGATCGCGATCCTCAACACCTGGTCGGATGCTCAGCCTTGCCACATGCATTTCAAGTCGCGGGTCGATGACGTCAAGCGCGGCATCTTCATGGCCGGCGGCTTCGCGATGGAACTGCCGGCGCTGTCGCTATCGGAGTCGCTGCTGAAGCCGACCACCATGCTCTATCGCAATCTGTTGGCGATGGATGCCGAGGAATTGCTGCGCGGCCATCCGGTCGACGGCGTGGTGCTGATGGGCGGCTGCGACAAGACCACCCCGGCGCTGCTGCTCGGCGCCACCAGCATGAATATTCCGGCGATCTACCTGCCCGCAGGGCCGATGCTGCGCGGCAACTGGAAGGGCAAGACGCTCGGCTCCGGATCGGACGCCTGGAAATACTGGGATGAGCGGCGCGCGGGCAAAATCTCCGACGCCGATTGGGTCGACATGGAAGCCGGCATCGCCCGCAGCTACGGCACCTGCATGACCATGGGCACCGCCTCGACCATGACCGCGATCGCCGAGGCGATCGGCATGACGCTTCCCGGCGCGTCGTCGATTCCGGCCGCCGACGCCGGTCACATCCGCATGGCTTCCGAATGCGGCCGGCGGATCGTCGAGATGGTCTGGGAAGACCTGACGCCGAAGAAGATCCAGACCCGGAAAGCGTTCGAGAACGCGATCACGGTGGCGATGGCGATGGGCTGCTCGACCAATGCGATCATCCACCTGATCGCGCAGGCGCGCCGCGCCGGTCAGGACATCGGGCTGGACGATTTCGAGAAAGCCAGCCGCAAGGTGCCGGTCATCGCCAATGTCCGCCCCTCCGGCGACGAATATCTGATGGAGGATTTCTTCTATGCCGGCGGCTTGCCGGCGCTGATGGGCTGCATCAAGGAACACCTGCATCTCGATTGTCTCACCGTGACCGGCAGGACGCTCGGCGAGAACATCGCAGACGCCGAAGTCTACAATGACGACGTGATCCGCACCGTTGCCAATCCGATCTACAAGGAAGGCGCGCTCGCAGTGCTGAAGGGCAATCTGGCGCCCGATGGCTGCGTCATCAAGCCGAGTGCCTGCGATCCGCGCTTCCTCAGGCACACCGGGCCGGCGCTGGTGTTCGACGACTACCCATCGATGAAAAAGGCGATCGACGATCCCGATCTCGACGTGACGGCCGATCACGTGCTGATCCTGCGCAATGCCGGGCCGCAGGGTGGGCCCGGCATGCCGGAATGGGGCATGCTGCCGATCCCGACCAAGCTGGTGAAGCAGGGCGTGCGCGACATGGTGCGGCTGTCGGATGCGCGGATGAGCGGTACCAGCTACGGCGCCTGCATCCTGCACGTCTCGCCGGAATCCTACATCGGCGGACCGCTGGCGCTGGTGCGGAACGGCGATCTGATCACGCTCGACGTCGCCGCGCGCAGCATCCACCTCGAAATCTCCGAGGCCGAGATGGAAAAGCGCCGTCTTGCCTGGGAAAAGCCGCAAGCCCGCTATGAGCGCGGCTATGGCTGGATGTTCACCCGCCATATCAAGCAGGCCAATGAAGGCTGTGATTTCGATTTCCTGGAGACCGATTTCGGCGCGCCGGTCAGCGAGCCGTCGATTTATTGAACCAGGCGTCATTCCGAGGCGCGCAAAGCGCGAAGCACGGAATCTCGAGGTGGGCTTAGGTTGTTCCCTCACAGCATCCCTGGCCGGAACAGCCTGCGATATTTCCGCGTCTCGGCGCCCGAGATCATGAACTCGCCGTCGCCGCGATAATGGATCGTCTTCGGATATTTCGGCGAGGTCGCGACATGCGCCTCCACCACTTCGAACACGAACACATTATATTTCTTGATCCAGCTGGTATCGACCAGCCTGCACTCGAAATTGGCATAGCATTCGTCGATCAGCGGCGCGCGAACCTGTCTGCCGGGCTTTGCGGTCAAGCCGAACTCGGCGAATTTGTCGCTATCTCGCCCGGAGCAGTTACCGATCTTGACCACGGTGGTGGCGATGTCGACGGTTGGAACATTGATCACGCATTGCCGGCTGCTCCGGACCAGGTCGAAGCTGTAATTGGCTGACGAGATCAGGCAGCCGACCAGCGAGGGTGAGAATTCCATCATCATGTGCCAGCCCATGGTCATGATGTTGGTCTCGTCCTTGTAGGCCGAACTGACCAGGACGATCGGTCCCGGCTCGAGAAAGCGCCTGACATTCTCGACCGGGAAATCCTTCTTGGTGTAGCTCGGCATGGCTTCTCTTACCTTTGTGCCTGTCTCACTGGTGCGGGTCACTAGAGCTTTTCCGGTTCTGATGGAATCAGAACCGGGCTCCAGGTTTTTGTTTTGACGCGGTTTCTTCGCGCGAACCGGCGGCCACTTCGCTCGAAAACGCTCTAACGAAGGTCGGGGTGGGGGTGGCCACGACCTCCGAGGCAAGACGTTCAATCCGTAGGGAGATGAGGACTGCTCCCCGTCAGGAGGATTGAATCCCAGCCTACGCTTCGGCTCTATCCGCCATCCCGACCGCCCACAGCGCAAAGGCATAGGCGATGGCGACCTCGTCGAGCCGATTGAAGCGGCCGGAGGCGCCGCCGTGGCCGGCGCCCATATTGGTCCGCAGCAGCACCGGGCCGCCGCCGGTCATGGTGGCGCGCAGCCGTGCGATCCACTTCGCCGGCTCCCAATAGGTGACGCGCGGGTCGGTCAAGCCTCCCATCGCCAGGATCGCCGGGTAGTCCTTCGCCGCGACGTTGTCGTAAGGCGAATAGGACAGGATGGTCTTGAAATCGTCGGCGCTTTCGATCGGGTTGCCCCATTCCGGCCATTCCGGCGGCGTCAGCGGCAGCTTGTCGTCGAGCATGGTGTTGAGCACGTCGACGAACGGCACCTCGGCGACGATGCCTGCGAACATTTCGCCGGCGCGGTTGGCGACCGCGCCCATCAGCATGCCGCCGGCGCTGCCGCCATGGCCGACGATCCGCTTCGCGCTGGTGTATTGGGCGGCGATCAGGGCGCGGGCGCAGGCCGCGAAATCGTCGAAGCTGTTGGTTTTCTTCTTGCGCTTGCCGTCGAGATACCAGCCCCAGCCCTTGTCCGAACCGCCGCGGATATGCGCGATCGAATAGACGAAGCCGCGATCGACCAGCGACAGCCGGTTGGAGGAAAACGACGCCGGCATCGCCATGCCGTAGGAGCCATAGCCATAGAGCAGCAGCGGCGCCTTGCCGTCGCGCTTGAAATTCTTGCGATGCAGGATCGACACCGGCACCTCGGCGCCATCGTAGGATTTCGCCATGATGCGGGTGGTGACGTAATCGGCCGGGTTATGGCCCGACGGAATCTCCTGACGCTTGCGCAAG